>JAJCYG010000036.1 GCA_029263055.1 Actinomycetes bacterium | reverse complement strand
CTGCAATAACGGACGGGTCTCATCAGCAAACACATGTAAATTTTTTCCTAGTTCTTTAGCACGGAACAGCCCAGAAAGCGCGGTTCCATATTCTGCAGTAGCCAAGCCACCTGCATTACAATGTGTGAGCACCCCATCCCCATCTTGAAAAAGAGCGGCAGCATGCTCACCAATTTGGCGACACATTTGTCGGTCTTCTTCTAAAATCACATGGGCTTCTTGAAGCATTTTTTCTTTGATTGCTTCAACCGATTCATTGGCATTCTGTTTGACTAAGGCAATCACCCGCTCCACTGCCCAACTCAAGTTCACAGCCGTTGGCCGCGCATCAATCAAATAGTCTCCCACTTTGTTTACTTCTTTTAAGAAGGAATCAAAATCAGTTACTTTGGATTGCGCCACTCCCAAGTAAAGGCCATACGCACCGGCAATCCCAATCGCAGGAGCTCCTCTTACTGAAAGGCGTTTGATCGCAGCCCACACTTGTTCAGCTGTTTCACATTCTAAAAAAACAATATCCAAAGGAAGTCGTGTCTGATCGACTAAGATACATTTATTCTCTTTCCATTCAATGGTGGCTACTTTTGTGGCTGTGCTCATAATCGGTCCTTTACCTCTAATGTTTTCTCGTTCAATGATTAAAAATAAATTTTAGTTCATTTTTCCCTTGAAAACCAGTCAAAATCCATTAAACTGTTCCGCTATGCACCAGATACTAATCATAGATGATGAGCTCCCAGTTCGATTTTCTTTGCGCATGATTCTTAAGGGCTACCCAGACCTTGAGATCGAAGAAGCCCATAATGGCAGAGAAGGGATCGAGAAGATCAAAGAAAAGAAGTATGACCTCGCCTTTTTAGACATTAAAATGCCTGATATGGAAGGGGATCAAGTGGTTGAAGAGCTTAAAGATTATGCAGAAAAACCTAAGATTGTGCTCGTGAGTGCTTACACCCAAACCCCTGTTGGCAAACAGATCGCCCCTCATGTTCAAGGTGTGATTGCCAAACCTTTCTCTGTTGAAGAGATTCGGTCTATTCTCAATAAGCTTCTTATTGACCCCAGTACAGAAGAGTAAACGTTAGAATCACGCTCACACTGTTATTCAAAGCATGCAATGTAATTGAAGGGATCAAGTTGTTTGTCTTTTCATATAATAGTGTCAGCACAAAACCCAATCCCAAAATAGGAATAAACTGAAACACATTAAAATGGATCACCGCAAAAAAAATTGATGTGATGGCGAGTGCTCTATTGCGCCCTATTTTTTTTCTTAATGCAGGATAAAGCACGCCTCGAAATAAAATCTCTTCAAAAATCGGTCCAATGATTGCAGCAAAAATCGCTAAAGAAGCTAAAACAAAAATAGATTTTTCTTCTTTAAAAATATCAATAATCACATGCGGCTTGGGTTCAAACCCAAAAATAGAACAAAGCGTTGCACTCAAAAAAACTAAGATAAAAAAGATAGGGATAAACCCAAGATAACCAAGCGCCCCCAAGCCAATGTAGTTTTTTAACCGCTCTTTATAAAGACCAAAGTCTTCCCAATCAATACGGTACTTTTTTTGAAAAAAGGCCAATAAGTAAATTAAGATCACAACATTAACCCCTAATGTCGCCCAAAAAAGTGCCACGTAATGTAAAACACCCTCTGAAATAAGACCTGCTTTACCAAAGACTAAGCCGAATAAAGAAAAAGCAACCTGCAAACCAAAATAGACCAGAAAAACACGCGCCACATCAATCAGTGTCCATGGAACTTCTTTCGGGCGAGTCACAAAAAATGATTTTTTAAGTTTTTCAAATTGAGTGTAAATAAAAAGAGAGGCAATCAGACCTAGACTCAAACTCAGCCCCACATAGACCGCTCCAATATAAACAGCATTTTCAAAAAGGTTCATTTCAGCACTTTCTTAAATAACGGATTCAGACTTCTCCAATTAAAGTCGGTTTTAAGCTTGTCTGTACTAATTGATTTCATGTAAGGAAGTTCACCTAAAACAGGAACCTCTGTCTGTTTTTGTACTTGAATCGGATTTGTTTTTTCAGCTAATCCTTTTTTCTGGTTTTTCTCAGCATTAAACAGAACCCCTTTAATTTGTAGTCGATTCCGTTTCATTTCAGATAAGGTTAACAATGTATGATTAATCGTACCCAAACCAAGACGGCTCACAACTAAAGCAGGAAAACGAGTTAACTGAATCAAATCCACACATGTTTTTCTAGGGGCAAGAGGCACAAGCAACCCTCCCACTCCTTCAACAATCAAAAAATCATATTTCTTTTTTAGTTGTTTAAACCGCTTCTCAATCAAAGCAAAAGAGACTTTTCTCTTTTCAATTTGACTGGCAACATAAGGGGCTAAAGGGGTTTTAAAACTAACAGGGGTGATCCAATCTAAAGGATCATCCACACCCGCGCATTTTTTTAAAAACAGAGAGTCTTCAGTACCAGAAGCCATCGGCTTCATCACACCGACAGAAACCCCTTCCTTCCTTAGATAGGCAGCTAAAGCACCCGCAACAACTGTTTTGCCCACACCTGTATCAGTCCCTGTAATAAAAATGCCTGAAGATTTCATTTATCTACTTTAACCTAATTAGTCAGACCGACCCAAGAAGTGATTTATCGGAAATGCATTGAATAGAGCACAATAAAACCAATCACAAGCGCCATAAAAATACCAAGAATTAAAAAGAGCTCTTTGTTCATTAAAATGAGCGCCATAATATCAAAGATTGTCTTGATCGCTTCTTTTATAAAAGTGGCAATCAACCCACCCTGCACACCAAAAGGATCCGCTCCCCTAAACTCAACCACAGAAACAAGAGGCTCTTCCATTAATGATAATAAAGAGGCCCCATCTGAAATGGTTGCTTTTGAAATATATAATGGCGTATTAGCTTGACGTTTTTGATCCAGAGTGTTCACAAATGGAAGAGAACCATCTTCTGAGACCAAGGCTGAAACAGGTCTTTTTGATTGCAACAATAAGCCTTTATTTTCCTTTAATAGAGCAAAGAACCGGCGAAGCCCTTCTTCGCTTAAATCGCCCCCTTCTTCAACGTAAATCTGATAAAGAGCCGCTATCCCGTCATCAGATAAAAAACTGTTAAACCCATTCTCTCCAACATATGTTTCTAATTCTTTTTGACCAATGAACTTATTTAACTCACGAGATAAAATATCTCGTTCAATCCGCCGTTCCATTAATTTTAGTTCAGATAAGAATAAGTTTCTTTTTAGCTTCTCAACTTGACTTGTTTGAGGTTGATAGCCGTTTAAATAAACAGCTCCTTTTTTAAAATAAATCTCTGCGAAAATGATTTTTAATACAATCACACAAATGACCACGACAAGTAAAAATTGATTACGTGTGAAATCCATTTTCTTTAGTTGAAGAATCACACACCTTTAAAATAGATCGGTAGGTAATCTTCAGTAAATTCCTCAATTCTTTTTTTGAAATAGATAAGGGAGGCATTAAAATAATTGTATTACCCAAAGGCCTTAAAATTGCACCCAACTGCCGTGCTTCTTCACAAACGCGCATACCCATTTTTTCTTCCCATGGAAAAGAGACTTTTCTCTGTTTGTTTTTAATTAACTCTATCCCCACCATCATTCCTGCTTGGCGAACTTCGCCTACGGAATCTAACGATTCAAAATCTAAAAGCTCTTTTTCCATGAGCTCAATTTTTGGCTGCAGCTTTTTAAGCACTTTTTCTTTCTTAAAAAGCTCTAAATTCTTCACAGCTGCAGCACTTGCTAAAGCATTCCCTGTATAGGTATGCCCATGGAAAAAAGTCTTTAAATCGCTATATTTTCCCTTAAATACATTATACACGCGCTCAGTCGCAAGGGTGGCGGCAAGAGGTAAGTAGCCCCCTGTCAGCCCTTTAGCCACAGCCATTAAATCAGGCTTCACATTCTCGTGCTCACAAGCAAACATCTTACCTGTGCGGCCAAAACCAGTTGCCACCTCATCCACAATCAATAACACATTATAACGGGTGCAAAGTTGACGCACTTTTTTAAGAAAACCAGGAGGTGCCAAATGCATCCCTGCAGCCCCTTGCATTAAAGGCTCCACAATCACAGCAGCTAACTCACGATGATGCTTTTTAATCAGTTGCTCCATTTTATCAGCACATTGCCACGCACAGACTTTTTTAGCCGGTGGATTTTGACTGGCTAAATTACCTGAAACGCGAAGACTTGAATTGTTTGCTTTTAAAGGAGTCAGCTTGCATCGATAACAATGTGGAGAAGGAGCTTGAAAGGATTCAAATAATAACGAGGAATAGACTTGATGAAAAAGATCCATCCCCCCGACACTCACAGCACCAAGGGTATCGCCATGATAGGCATTGGTTAAGTTGAGAAATTTTTTCTTTTTCTTATACTGCCCTGAATCTTTTTGCTGCCAATATTGAAAGGCGATTTTTAACGCAATTTCAACAGCCGTAGAACCTGAATCAGAATAAAACACACGCGACAATCCTTTGGGTGCCACTTCAATAATTTTCTCAGCCAATTCAATGGAGCTTTCACTTCCAAGTCCAAGCAATGTTGAATGAGCTAGTTTTTTGATCTGCTTGTTAAGCGCTTTATCAATTTCTTTTTTTCGGTGCCCATGCACATTTACCCATAAGGAAGAGACCCCATCCAAATACCAATTTCCCTCGGTATCCTTTAAATAAGAACCTTTTCCCTCTTCAATCACTAAGATCGGTTCTTTTTCCCAAGACTGCATTTGAGTAAAAGGATGCCACACATATTTCTTGTCTTTTTGAATCAATTTCTTAGTTTTTGATTTCATTAGAAGAATTTTTTTCTGATCTCAGTCATTAAATTTAAAAGATGATCAATATCATCTTTTGTGTGGGATGCCATCAAAGAGATTCGAAGGCGATTCGTATCTTTTGGAACGGTAGGAATTCGAATACCAGGAATTAAGACTCCTTTTTCATAAAGAAACTTTGAAATTTCCATTGTTTTAACTGCATCTTTAATCAAAACCGGTATAATTTGCGTTTCAGATCCCATTAAATCAAAATCTAATTTTTCTAAGTTCTGTTTCAAGTAAGCAACTTTATCCAAATATTGCTTACGATAACTCACATCTCCTTGCACAATATCAAGAGCAGCAATCGCAGCCATACAGACTCCTGGAGGAAGAGCTGTTGTATAAATAAAACTGCGGGCTTTGTTTTTTAAGAATTCAACTAAAGAGGTGTCCCCAACTACAAACCCACCTAAAGAGCCTAATGCTTTGCTCAAAGTTCCCATTATAATGTCGACTTTATCTTCTACATTATAAAACTCGGCAACCCCTCTTCCCTTTTCACCGATCACTCCAGTTGAATGCGCTTCATCAACCATTGTGTAGGCTTCATATTTTCGAGCAAGATCAACAATCTCTGGCAGAGGAGCCATGTCACCATCCATACTAAAGACTCCATCTGTCACAATCAAACGGCGACGAAATTGTTTACTCCGCTTTAAAATTTCTTCCAATCGATTCATATCTTTATGAGGATAAACTTGAAGTTTTGCTCGACAAAGTCGCGCCGCATCCACAATAGAGGCATGATTGAGTTTGTCTAAAATAATCGTGTCTTCTTCATTCATCAGCGATGTAATCGAACCAACGTTAGCACAATAGCCTGTTGTAAAAACAATGGCAGATGATTTTTCTTCAAACTGAGCCAAGCGATCTTCAAGTTCAGTGTGCAGTTGCATGGTTCCTGAAATCAATCTTGAAGCACCGGCTCCACACCCATACTCTTGCGTGGCTCTCACAGCTGCTTCAACCACTTGAGGATGGTTGGCCAAACCAAGATAATTATTGGAACAAAAAGAGAGATATTTTTTACCTGCAATTGAAACTTGTGCTTCTTGGCTGCTTGTAATCATACGTAATCGGCGGTACAACCCATTCTTTTCTAACTCAGCAAGCTCTTCACTTAAAAATTCCATAAGGGGTTCCTTTTTGTCCTACTTTATTATAGCTGTTTAAAGACCAAAGCACCAATGTGGCCTCCAAACCCATAGGAGAGACTCATTGCTGTTTGAATCGCTTCTTTTCTCCCCCGCTCTATACTCATTGGCAAGTCACAAAGTGGATCAGGATCTTCCCAATTTAAAGTAGGAGGAATCGATTGATGAAACAGAGATAAAACAGAAATGACTGCTTCAATCGCACCTGAGGCACCCAACAAATGACCTGTGATTGGTTTGGTTGCATTTAAATAAGGAAGTCTGTTTTTTTTCCACGTATTTTTAATGGCTTGAGTCTCCATCCGATCATTTTCTTTGGTCGCGGTTCCATGCAAATTAATCACATCAACATCAGAAAGAGAAAGATTGGAATGGCTTAAAGCTTGCTGCACTGTTCGGCTCACTGATTCTCCTGTGCTGTCAAATCGAGTGAGATGACTGCTGTCTCCACCAAACGCACCCCCACTTATTTCAGCGTAAATAGGCGCGCCTCTTTTTTGCGCAGACTCTAAACTTTCAATCACCAACAAAGCCGCTCCTTCACCCGCAACAAAACCAGAACGCTTTTGATCAAAAGGTTTAAAGGCTTCAACAGGGGAATATTTTTCATTATCCGCTAAGACCCCCATATTTTTAAAGCCGGCTAAAATCAATTTACTGAGCGAGGCCTCTGTACTTCCTGCTAAAACAATCGAATCTGGAGAGGCTTCTACCCGACGAGCAGCCATGGTAATGGCATGTGCCCCAGATGCACAGGCAGAGACAAAATTCAACACCTCACCTTTACATTCCAATGCTTCTGCGACTTTTGATGAAGGGGTACAATTCAAAAAATTAAACATAAAATTTTTAGCGTTTGACTGATCTAAAGAAAGTACCCCTCCTTTGCTGGAAGAAAGATACACACTTCGTTGATAAGGATTGTTCTCTTTACTTAACTTTGCATCGCAATAAGCAAGCTCAGCCGCTTGAAGCGCAAACTGAATTTGGCGGTCATACTCAATCCATTTTGGCTTTGGAGAAAAATCTTGGACACGAGCCAACCCTGCTAATTGAAGAGAGTCTAAATCAGGATCGCAAACAGGTTTGATTCCCGAGTCTCCTTCAACAACCTTTTTCCAAAAAAGAGTGTTGTCAGAACCTAAAGGGGAGACCAAACCAATACCCGAAACCACCACACGTTTTTTCATCATTAAAAAGTAGGTAAAATCCGTGAGTCTAAATTAAACACTTGGCCTGAAATATTTTTAGTGCTGCACAAAAAATAAATAAATTCCGCAACTTCATCCACACTCCCTAAACGCTTTAACACGTTGTTTGCCTCATATTCTGAAACTTGTTTTTCTGAAAGATGAGCAGTCATGTTTGTGCGCAAAAAACCAGGCAACACCACATTGCATCGAATGTTCTGCTCTCCCCATTCTTTAGCTGCAGACTTACTCAAACCAATCAGCCCTGCTTTAGCCGCGGAATAATTGACTTGTCCCTCTTTTCCAGTCACACCCGCTCCAGATCCCAGCAGAACAATGTGGCCACCCCCTGAAAGCAAAGGAGCCACTCCACACATGAGCGCCCAAACAGCCTTTAAATTAACCGCCACCACTTCGTCCCATTCTGCTTCACTCATTTTTAGCAAAAGCTTATCTTGAACCTGCCCCGCAGCAAAAATTAGGGCATCTAAGACAATGCCCTCCTGCTTTAAGCGCTTGATTGCTTTTTCCACCTGGGCACTATCTGAAAGATCGACCTCTAGAGCAAGGAGGCGTCCCCCACTTTCATCTATTTTTCTAGATAAAGAAGCAGACTTCCATCCACTTGAATCGAACTTAATGGATAATTTAGATCCAATCCCTCCACTTGACCCCACTATCAAAACTTTTTTCACCCTAGCTCCACCTATTGTCAACCTATTTAGTACTATTGGTTAACAATTTTATCAGAATGACAAATGAACTCCAAACTGTTATCTTTACTTATATGATGAGACAGACCCTATTTCGCCTTTTATACCCTGTTTTGCTCTTTTTCCTGGCATTTGCCCCCCTCTCCTGTAAAGGAAAGGTTCTCTCCCCTGAAACAATTCGATTAACCATATGGACCGTTGGGAGTGAGGGAAACAAAATATCATTAATCGCTCAAGACTTTGAACGAGCCAATCCAGACATCACACTCGACATTGTTAAAATGGATTGGGAAGTAGCGCGAGACCGAATCCTTTCAGCCATCAATGATGGAGGCACACCTGACCTCTGCCAAATAGGAACCACCTGGACAGCTGAATTTGCCGCAACCGAAACCCTTGCGCCCTTAGACAACTTTGTTTTTATGTCTTCAGAACTCTCTAAAGAAAACTTTTTTAATGGCCCATGGCAAACCAATGTCATTGATGGAAAACTTTACGGCATTCCGTGGTACTTTGAAACACGACTCCTCTTTTATAGAAAAGACCTCTTAAAAGCAAAAGGGATTGTAAAACCTCCTCAAACATGGGAAGAACTTAGAGAAACAGCACAACTCTTAACCGAAGATCAAGACGAAGATGGCCAAACCGATACTTACGGCCTTTCCCTCTCTTCTTTTGACGCCAAAACAATTGCCCCTTTTGTTTGGCAAAACGGAGGAAGCCTTTTTAACTCAACCTTAACCGCCACCACTCTGTGCGGAAAACGTGAAAGAGAAGCCTTAAGATTTTATATCAATCTTTTTCGTGATGGCTATGTTCTACCTAAAGAGAGCGATGCCATTGATTCTTTTTTAAATGGTCGATGCGCCATGACCATTGCAGGTCCCTGGTATGTCACCATCCTAAGAAAAGAACTTTCTGAAAAGAGTTATTTATGGGGAATGGCGACTCTACCTAAAAAAGTATACGGCACCTCTTATTTCGGAGGCTCCAACTTTGTCATGTTTAATTCCTGTAAAAATAAAGAAGGAGCATGGCGATTTCTAGAATTTTTATCCCGCCCAGAAAATCAAGCATCTTGGTTTCAAGCTGTGTCAGCTTTGCCAGCAGTAAAAGCGGCATGGGAAAAACCAACTGCCTTTACTAACCCTATTTATATAAAAATATTTGAGAATCAACTTCAAGATGTAAAAACATTTTCAGCCATCCCTCAAATCGAAAGAATCATGACCACACTTGAAAAAAATATTTTAGATGCAATTGACTCAGAAGAAGAGATAGACACCATGCTAGATAAACTTTGCGAAGAAGTTAATTCCCTTATCCAACCTTAAAGCGACTGCTCAAACAATTGATTAAAGAGATCAGGCAAAGAATGTGGCTTAAGCACATTTATAAATAACTGACTTCCTTCTTTTCTAAAAGATCTACTGAAAGAAACATGCTCTTCAGGCAGAAGCCACTCAACCCTAAGGTCCACAGGAATCAGGCCTTTCTTTAAACCTAATGAAGTAGCAAGCCGAACCAAGGCAGGATACTGAGGATTTTTTCGTTTTTCAAACACAATCATTTCATTAATAGAAGGAAAAACAAGGTAACGAAACCCTTTCAATTTAGGATGACGCACCACACCTTTCTTTAAAATAGGAACTTTCCACGCCATAAAATCAATTTTTGAGAATAAAGACTCATCACGATCTACAGGATCCTCTGAAAGGAGTAATGAACCGTCTTGTTGAGGCAAATAAGAATAATCCTTATAAATAACAAGGCTCAATTCATCATCTGAACGAGATCGAATCACATAAAAAAAACACCAATCATGGGGCAAATCAAACCGTTCAATCACTTGGCCTAAAAGCCCTCTATTTCTCTGAAACATCAACGGATGATCCCAGTCAACCCATTTAAGATCAATCTCTCCCACTCTTGGCGATTGGCGAGCAAACTGATTTAACCTGTTTTCAATCTGAAACCAATTTGATTGGATTTGGCTTTGCGGTGAAATGGCCCAAACAGAAGAATTAAAAGACAAGATGAGTAGAAGTAGAAAAGCCCCCAGGTGTTGATGCATTAAAATGAAATACTAAAACAAAACCTTTGAGTCAAATAAAATTAAAGAGAATTTAAAATTTCTTTTCTAAAAGCAGTTCTCATTTTTGTTTTAAACTTATAAGGAGAATCACAAATCAATTTTATAATTTCTACTTGAGAAGGCGAGTAAATAGTTTGTCTTCTACTTTGCAATAAAGACAAAACATTGCTTGCCTCAACAACTTCTTCTTGAAAAACAATCTGGACGCCTCTTTTTATCAAAACCGCATCACGAATAGACAAATAAGGAATAAAGCGTAGCGCAACAAAAGCGCGCAATTTAATATTTTCAACACTCTTAAGTGATTTACGCATATATCCAATAATTTTTTTATTTCTTATTTCTGGAGGAATCTCATCTATCTTTGAATAAATTAAAAGAGTCTCATGAATCAAAAAAACATCATCTGAAATCTCAAGAACCCCTTCCAAATAACGAATAATCTTCTTTTGCTGGAGTAAGCTCACTTTTTTAATAGAATTTAGCTGTATTGACTCTCTTTTCAGTCCAGACCGAACCCCACCCCGTTCAAGCAGATAACGCAAAAGGAGCATTTGGAGGTAACGCTGCTGCAGAGAGGCCTCTTTTTCAAATTGAGGCCATAGATCAGAGACTGAAACAACCCCTTGAAGGTTTAAAGAATTAAACAACTCATCAGACTCTCTTTCAATGAGCTTAGAACCAAACGTACTGAATCCAATTAAAGGGTCTTTATGTAAATTGCCTTCATAAATCAGCCCTATCCATTCTTGGCTATCAGCTTCTACTCTTTGGGCAATATCTTCTACCATCATTCTTGCTTGTGGACTATTTTTAGAAAGTCGATCGATTTGCTCCCCTTCACAGACTCGAATAAAGTTTTCAATAAAGAGGAAACCTAATCGACCCACTGTTTTTATCAGTAAAGATTGATATTCTTCTACTCGATCTAACACCTCTTCAAACTTGTCATATTCCTCTGCCCAATCCTCTTCATCCCATAACGAAACAATCGATCGATCATCTAAAACCTTTATATCCTCAAACAAACCTTCAATATCATCTTTATACTTTGAAGGAATTTCAACGGCCCAAGGATTTACTTTCTCTACACCCTCAACCCCAATATTACCCTCATTAAAACGGAGTGCTTGCTCTGTCTCTTCAAATTCGTTTTTCTTTTCAACATAGACACCTTCTAAATAACGAATTAGCAAAAAAACAACTCGAGCAACAATTAAAGGGTTTTCTTTTACAAGCATTTCTCTTGCCTTAATAGCTCTTTGCCTATATTTCATTCGATCGATCTTTTGAATACGACCTGAATTATAGGCATTTAAAGATCTGTAATCTTGCAAAAAAATAATCAACGCTTCAAAAGCAATCAGCTGAGATGTTGCCTCTCTATTAAATTCAGGTTGAGCAAGATTGAGTACGGAAACAGGCGAAAGAAACATGCCTGGACCTTTTACTGAGAGATGAATTTGAACAAACAGAAAAATAAAAATAAATACAAAGCACGCCCTTTTAATAACAACCTCACTCAAACGTTGGGAACAGAATTATTCTTAAATAACGCTTGAGTAGAAAATATCATATTTAAAAGAAACGGTCAATGTATGCGCCTTTTTTGGCACACTATCCGGTTTGCTCATGGAGAGAAACGCGATTGCGTCCTGCGGTTTTGGAAGCATAAAGAGCCGTATCTGCTGCTTTAATCAACGCCTCTTGATCCATAGAAGAAGACCAAGTTGCCACACCAATAGAAAGAGTGACACGTAAAATAATATTTGGGTCCACTGCTGTATCTAATTTTTCAATCCGCTCTCTTAAACGCTCACAAATTAGAACAGCTTCTTCGCTACGTGTCTTAGGCAAGATCACAGCAAACTCATCGCCACCATAACGACAGACCACATCTGTGGAACGAAAAACCTCTTTCATTAACTGAGCTGCCTTAACTAATATTTGATCGCCTACTTGATGACCGTAATTATCGTTAATAGGCTTAAAACTATCTAAATCAATAAAAACTAAAGAGAGATTTGTTTTGTAACGCTTCGCATGCTCAACTTCTTCTTTTAACCGAAACTGAAAATAACGATTCACAAAAACTTTTGTCAAACCATCTTCAACCGCCATCTCATATAAGTGCGCGTTTTCTAATGCAATCGCAGCATGGTTAGCCAAAGTCATCAACAACACTTCATCAACACGGGTACCCTCTTTTTGATCTGCGGGTCGCTCTAATACAACAGCTCCCAACTCCTTACCTTTAGCCAAAAGAGGGAGAGCCAGAACCATCATTGATTTTTCATGGCTCTTACGGTGCATACTTTGCGAAGGAATTCTCGGATCATCCAAATGATTTTCAATAAAAACCATCCCCTTTTCCCGCACAGCCAAACCAGCTAATGTCTCTTCAGGAAGGTACTTCACCTTCCCAATATCTGTACGGCGCACACCAATTCCACTCTCAATCATAAAATGATCTGTTTCAGGATCACGCACCAACAACATCCCCTTGCTAAAATGAGAAAGTTCGCAAAAAAGTTTCACAATTAAATGCATTAACTCTTCTTTTTCTAAAACAGAACTCACTTTAGAAGAGAGTTTTTGCATTGTAATGAGATCAGCAATCTTTTGTTCAAGACGATCATGATTTTCTTTTAAACTCAAACTCATATCATTAAAAGAATGAGTCAAATTCCCGATCTCATCTTTTGAAAAAGAATCAATCTGCGTTCCCAAACTACCTTGAGCAATCAATTTTGCTCTATTCGATAACATTGAAATCGGCTTTGTAATACTGCGGGAAATGATATAACTCATCAACCCAGCCAAAGCCAATAAAAACACAATCGCAAATAAAATTACTTTTCTCGAAGAAAAAGCAGACATAAAAGCTTGATTAGAATCAGAAAAAGCAGATAACACACCGACAAGTCTATTCTGATCATCCTTAATCGGCATAATTCCAATGGCTGTCTTTTTAAACACTGAATCAGTCTCTGGATCATCAAATCGAATGGAATCAAACTGGTCTTTTCCTTCTTTCATCAAAGATGAAAAATGTTTTCTTGCTACCTGATTCAACTGTTGCTTTGACTTTTGATCAAAAAACTTTATGGTGGTTGCCCTTAAGTTATCAGCACTATAAAAAGCTAGATCGGTTCCAATTCGACGTTTCATCTCAGACAAAAACATTTGATCAATCGGAATACCTGTATAAACAGATATTTGCCCTTGATTTTCTTGCTCTTGAAGATCAGAAAGACCAATTTGAGAAAAACCAAGAACAACTGCAGCCACCTGGTTAAAAAAGAGCCCACTCTTAGAGTTTTCTAAAAGCCGCTTGGAGCTATAAGGAAGAGCGGCATAATTAGCTGTGCTCCACTGCAATGTCTCTTTAACCCCTTTACTGTATTTGACCACAATAAAACTACCTGGGAAATTTGCAAAGCTGCTGAGTTTAATTTCATTTAAGAGAAGACTCACTTTCTCACTCTGTCCAGCTTCAACAGAATCAAGCAAATCTTGGCGATCACTCAAAAAGAGAGCCACATCTTCAGCACGCTTTTTAACATCAGACAAAAAGGTGCGAGACTGATCTAATGAAGCAGCCACTCGAGTTTGCGCCCCTTCCTCTTCTTGTTGCCAAAGCAAATACCCCAATAAAGAAACCACCATCATGAGCGGAATAAATGAAACAAGAAAAGAGTAAAAAATTAATTTTAAACGAAGCTTACGCCATGAGACAATAAAGTTGGCAAGCGCCACCACTCCAAGCAAAAGTAAAAAGATAAAAAGAATACTCTGAACAATGTTACTCACTTGATTTAAACGAACTAAGGATTGAGCAGACGTAACCACAGCCATCATTCCCCAAGGTCGATCAAACTCTTTTTCTTTTACAGGCCAATAAGTAACCACCCCAGGAAAACCAAAATCATTTGTTCTCTCTAAAAACGATTTTCCTTTTCTCAAAACCTCTTGAAAAATATATTCAGGAGGACGCGTTCCCCCAAAAGCATATTGATTAATATCTTGAAAATAATATTCAGCAATTTTTCCATTATGGTAATAAACCCAAGAAGCATCTTTAAACTGTGATAGATAAGGTTCTTTAAGCTGAATTGTTTTTTCGTTTTCTTGAATAGCACTCTTCTGCGCAGGAAAAGCTGGAACCTTTTTAACACCTAAGGAAATAGAATAAAAAATAGGAACGTCAGGGGTTTTCTCATCTCTAAAAAGAATATAGTCAATTTTAAAATCAGCATAAATTGAAGGGATCTCAAATTCTAGCTCTTCAACATATTGCAAACGAGTCAAAGGATCATCTTCTGAAATAAACTCAAACGCCTTTTTAGATTCCCCAAGCCGCCGCTCTTTTCTCTCTAAAGGAAAGAATCGGTCATGAATATTCACTCCGTTTTCTAAATCGATCTGAATCGATGATTCGTTTTCAAAATAAATCTCGACAGAACCGATTTTGGTCCCATAGGCTGAACCAAACTTGTTGGGATAGCCCCAAGCACTTGAATAGACCAACCAAAGTTTTTGAGCAAACCGATTAACCGGAACTTTATAAACACCCAAGTTCGTTGAAAAAGGATCTTCTGCTTTTTTTGAAAAAACACCTGTGCCGCTCCAGCGGACAGGCACATGCGAACCCGTGACTCGAGAGACTGATTTTCTTTTCAGGCCTAATGGAAGTTGCACAAACTCATACTGAGAAGGTTTTACAATCGGCTCGCCTTGTAAAAACCGAATAGTCTGCCGCTGTAGCGCTTCTCTTTCATCTCCAATACTATTTAAAACGTACGTGTTGTATTCTTCAAAAACGACTTCTAACTCTTTCACAATCTCTTTGTTATTATTTTGTAATCTCGTTTCGAAATAAGCTTCCAATCCTTTGGTTCCCACCCAAACACCAATTAATCCAGTCACCATTCCCATAAAGAGCCAAACCGTTGTTCGAGGTGAAAGAACCGTGATCTTTAATGCAAAAAGAACAATTAAACGAATTAAAAAATAAAGAGCAACTCCCAACAAACCCCATTGAAACCCCTTTTCCATCCATTCTAAATAAGGGGTCAGCCCTTTTTCAGGAATAGCCAACACCAACATAGCCACGACTTCGGCTCCAAGCCCCCTCATTGGCAAAACACCCATCGAAGCATATGGCGTTAATCCAAGCAGATCTTTTTTAGTTCGATCAGCAGAAAGCTCTAAAAAAGAAGTTTTGATTTTAGATTGAACCTGAGTCTGATCAAGTAAAGCAAAGTAATCTTTTCGATACTCAGGATTCCGATTTGAAGAAAGGCTTGAATTTTGAAGCTGATCTTTATCAAAGATAAAAATTTCTTCATCTGTAGATTCTTGAAGGTAGTTTAAAAAGTTTTTCCCAAGTGGTAACTCAAGGTGAATCAAACCTGAGACCTTCCCCTTTTTCATGATAGGGGCAATTCCCTCTAAATAGAGTTGATGAAAAAACGACCCCCCTGAATGGGCAAAGAGATGCTTTTCTCCAAAAAGGCCTAATCGAATTAAAGAAGGATCAATACTCTTTTTACTCGCCGTTCCCCAAAGAACTTTTCCAGAAGTATCTAAAATAGAAATTTTGACATCAGGAAGAGAACTTTTACTCTGAATCGCTTGTAAAAGAAAACGAATCTCTCCAAATTTTGGGGAGGTTTTTTCTTGAAACAGATTAATCACTTGCTCCCCAATAGAGATTTCTCTCATAAGGGCCAAACCAGCCTGATTGTAAGATTGAAAGGATTGATTGAGTTGTTCGGTTTTTTGTTTGAGCAGATTAAACCGCTCTTGCTCTAAATGTTGAGATTGCCACCTCAACCCTATATAGAGCGAGATCAGAATAAAGAAAAAAAGACCTAAAAAAAAGGCCCCTTTCCTGAACTTGAAAGGTAAACGTATCATCGTAATAAATTTATCATTAAATCGACAGAAGATCAAGAGCACCAATAAATTAGATGCAAAAGGCTTTGATTCAAAGCCCCACTTTTAGTACTCTGTTAGGACTTTATCAACTAAAGGAAATCAGAATGAAATCAAGACTCATACACTTTTCATTAACCTTTACAATATCAGTATTTATATTTTTTAGCTCAACCTCTTTTCTCTTTTCACAAGAAAACCCACCCCAGACAGCTAAAGAGAAAATCGCCTCTGTTAAAGCAACAGCAGACAAAATTTCAGCTAAAGCCTCAAATTTTCAATGGTCAACAGAGTCGTTTCTCACCACATCAGGGACGGTTTTACTAATTCTGCTTATCGCCTTAATAGCCTACCTTCTCATTGGTTTTGCATACAGAAGATTCAATAAAGTGATTACCAAAGAGGATGTGATCCGCGAAAGTGACCGCACATTACGCATGCGAACTCTTTCTCAACTCGGCTATTGGCTCGGAACAGTAGGATTGATTGTCGGCACTCTTTATATGATTCTTAAAGAATGCGGCATTGATGTGGCTCCCATACTTGCTGGAATGGGAATCTTAGGATTGGCTTTTGGATTTGGCGGACAATACCTTATTCGCGATATTATTACAGGTATCTTTATTTTATTTGAAGACCAGTATCATATTAATCATGTGGTCAAACTCAACGATGTCGCTGGCCTAGTTGAAAAAATAACATTACGTGTAACCGTACTTCGCGATTTACAAGGCCGAGTTATTTTTGTGCCAAACGGAGAAATTAAAACAGTCATTAACTACACCAAAGAATGGTCACGCGCACTCTTTAGTATCGGAGTCGCCTACAAAGAAAATGTTGATCACGTTATGGAAGTAATTAAAGAACTGGGCGCAGAAATTCGCAAGGATAAATATTTTGGAAAACTTATTTTAAAAGACATGGAAATGCTAGGTGTTGACAGTTTTGACGATTCTCAAGTCACAATTAAGTTTATGATGCGCACCATTCCTATTAAACAATGGGAAATAACTCGAGAATTTAATCGAAGACTTAAAAATAAGTTTGATGAACTCGGTATTGAAATCCCATTCCCTCATCGCACTCTTTATTGGGGAACTGGAGAAGACAATAACTCAATGAAAAAATATTTTGAAGACCAAACTCACGGAGGAAAACAAGCATGATTAAGCGGTGTTTAGCTTTTATATTAAGTTCACTTTTACTTTTCGGAGCAGGATGTTCGAGTAAAAGAGGAGATGAAGCAGGAAAAACCACCATCAAAGTGTCCATTTGGGGAACCCCAGAAGAAATTGATATTCTTAACAAGGTGATTAAAGAATGGCAACCGACTCACCAAAATATCAAAGTCAAACTCGAGCACACAGCCTACTCTTCTTACATCAGCAAAATCTTAACACGCATTGCAGGAGGCGCGGCACCTGACATTGTTTTCGCTACAGTAGACACCTTTGTTGACTTTTATACTAAAGATGCGTTTTTAAACTTAAAACCATTCATTGAAAAAGATCCTGATTTTTCAATCAATGATTTCTTCCCTTCAATTGTGAATCGTTTTTCTGTGAAAGATGGAATCTATTGTATTCCTCGTGATGTGGCTCCCTTTGCCTGTGTCTACTACAATAAAGATCTCTTTGAGGCATCAGAAATTCCTTATCCAAAAGATAGTTGGGATTGGGCTGAAATGCTCAAAACAGCTCAGCAACTAACTCAGACAGATGAATCAGGGCGTATTACTCAATACGGTTTTTACACTTGGGCTTG
The DNA here is from genome assembly GCA_029263055.1 of Actinomycetes bacterium. GTDB lineage: Bacteria > Auribacterota > JAJCYG01 > JAJCYG01 > JAJCYG01 > JAJCYG01. The sequence continues at coordinate 149,203 of JAJCYG010000036.1, read as the reverse complement.
GATGAACTTTGTTTATTCAAACGGTGGGAAATTAGTTAATAATGTTAGAAACCCCACTTCCCTTTCACTCGACAAACCTGAAGCCATTGATGCGCTTCAATTTATTGTCGACTTAAGCAGTAAATACAAAGTCTCTCCAAGTCAAAGTGCGTTGCGTAATTTAGGCATGGGAACACAACAACTTTTCATGACCGGTAAATTAGCGATGTATGGATCAGGTATTTGGGAAACTCCTGTGTTTAGAAAAATCACCAGCTTTGATTGGGATGTGGCTATGTTCCCTAAAGGTCCTAAAGGAAAGCGTGCCTTTGGAACTGGTGGCTCTGGTTACTGCATTCTAAAAACAAGCAAACACCCTGAACTCGCTTGGGAAGTGGTCAAGTGCTTGAGCGGCGGATTAGGACAAAAAATTATGGCGGAAGAAGGATTAGCCCAACCTGCTAACACAAAGATTTCTGAAGGACCTTTTTGGGCCATGAGCGAAAGAGCACCTTTAAACAAAAAAATGCTCAACAAAGCAATGGACCATGTACGGTACTTTCCTTTTCATGAAAACTGGCGCCGTATTAATGACAGCATGATCGGCCCTGAGTTTGACTTAATGTTCAATGGTCAGCTTTCACCTGAAGAAGCGATTGCCAACATCAAACCTGAAGCAGATAAACTGTTGAGAAGAGAAGAAATCTAAACACATGAAGCTATTAAAACTTTTTCCCTTTTTACTTTTAGGATTAGGTCTTTATGTTTTTTTCGGTTCAGCCGCTGTTCAATCTGACCAGTTTGTTGCTGTGGGTCGAGGACTGCCAAATGGAAAAATTTGGAAGTTTGAACAAGATAAATGGATCGAAGAAAAACAACTAGCTGAAGGTGTTGAAATTTTTGCTCTTTTAAAAACCAAAGATGGGACTCTTTGGGCAGGCGGAACCTATGGAAGTGAAGGAACTGTTTGGCGGCGCGGCCCAGAAGGTTGGGATGATGGCACACCTCTAAGTAACTGCACCATTATTTACACCTTAGCCGAAGGACCTGACAATAAAGTGTGGGCTGCTGGAAACAACTTTTCATCGGGTGGTATCTGGCGATTTAATGGAACTGATTGGGATCAAGGAACCGCTATCCCCCGCTGCTCCATTCTATATGACATCACTGTTGAATCAGACGAAACAGCATGGACATGCGGTTTAAGTTTTCAATCACGCGGCCGTGTTTGGAAATTCAATGGGAATCGATGGGACCAAGGAACCGACCTTCCAAATGCTAAAGAAGTTTTTTCCATTGTTCAGAACCAAGAGGGTAAATTATTTATCGGTGGCAGTAGCGCTGAAGCAGGAATGGTTTGGTCTTTTAATGGAACGGATTGGGAAACACATGAAGAAATTCCAGGCGCACGTGGCATTTACACATTAGCTATTGATACTAATAATACTTTAATTGCTGGAGGAGCTGGAAAAGGAAAACCACTTCACTTATGGAAGAAAATCAATGGCTCGTGGAATGAAGGCATGCCCATTGAAAACTGCATTTCAGTCTACTCAATTCTCCCTCTATCCACAGACCAGCTTCTACTAGGAGGTTGGAACTCTAACCGCCGCGGCCAAGTCTGGACTTTAAAGTCAGATCAAATCGAGTCCCAAACCGAACTAGAAAACTGCTTCATCGTCCGCAAATTAACTTCACTAAACTAAATTTATTTGCAACGCCGCAGATTAGCCTTTATCGCGCGTCTTTAGTCCAGAGTTCTTGGAACATGAAGTAGGAATCGCGCAACTGGCGCATAAAAGGTGAGTGTTGGCCATTGCCTTGGCCGGTGATACCAAACCATTCTTCGTAAAACCAGCCTGCAGGAAAAGGACCAGGAAACTGGCCTAAGGTTTCATGAATAAAAGGGGAAAATGTTGGAGGTTGGCCTGACTTCCACCAACCATCTGTAAACTGAAAGAGAATTCCACCAATCGAATTTCCAATCCCTGTTCCAGCGCTGTTGTATTCCATATCCAACCAAGACTCTCGATTGGATTCAGTCTGCTCTAGTTCAGCCTCTTTCAAACTTTTACCTGGATGAAAAGCAGGGCATCCGTATTCAGTCACTAACACAGGTCGATCAAATGTTTGTTTAATATCCAACCACAAAGATCTTCCAAAACCATAAGGGCCACGATAAGTATTCATTCCATAAATATCCACTTCAGGTGCATACTTAGCCACCACATCAAGCAAGTAGACATCGCCATTACATAAAGCAACTGGGCGAGTCGGATCTAATTCTTTAATCAATTTAGCGGCACGATTCACAAATGTATAATAGGCATCAGGATAAAGCGCCGCGTTTCCTTTGCCCCCTACATCTCCTTCAACCCCACCATAGTTATTTTCATTTCCTAAAACCCAAAAGACCACATAGTCTTCATCTTTATGTTTCAGCACCATCTGACGAACAGACTCAAGCATATTTTCTTGCTGTTGTGGATCACGGTAGTCGGTTCCATCTTCCCACTTAGCTCCTGAACCGACATTGTACATTCCAATAAAATCCCCAATCATCACTCGAATCCCGTAGTTTTCATAAAGGTCTTTAAGCACTTCTTTATCTGAAGCATGGTGATACATTCGAACCGTGTTAACCCCCATCTCTTTCATGAGTTGAAAGTCACCCACAACAGGTTCGTCTGCGTCTTGTTTGTTATTCAAGTTTTTATCAACCCAGGCATCATATGGGCCATCTGCTTTACCATTGTTGTTGGTGTCGAGTAGCATCCAATCTTCCATGGTGCCTTCGTGCGGACTGTTCCCCACTTTAACAGGCACATAGGTGATCCCTTTAATCATATAAGGCTCACCATCTACAAGAAGTTCCCAATCTCCGGTTTCGTGTTGATTCAATGTTGTGCGCTCTCCACCCAATGCTTTAATGATAGGCGTTTCTTTAAAATTTCTTTTAGGAGGAATCACTTCACTTGGATCAACCTTCACAAATTGCCCTGGATTACAACTCACCTCATCATTGGTGACATCATTATCAAATCCATTTTTAATTTTGATTGAGGCTCCGTCTAGTCGAATTCCAAGTTCAGGATATTTGCGTGTCATCCAATCAATTCGATCTAAAGCTGTTTTTCCTAAAGACCAAGGCGTTCCAAAATAAGTCCAACCCATTCCACCTGGTTGATGCACGACAATGGCATAAAAAGATTTGATTGCATGCTGCAACACATTGCCCTGCATTAAGGCAGCAGCGGCGTAAAACTGTTTAACAAAAGGATCTTCAGGAGCAATACACCACTTTAAAAAACTAGCAGCTTTATCTTGTTCAGCCACAAAATCCCAATGCAAACCATCCAACTTTCCACTTTTTTTATAGCTTCGGTAAAGCGGCTCTTTATAAATAGTAAATTCATCAGGATAGATACCGACTCCGACAGCCGCAGCTAAGCCGTCAAAATCACGAATAATGTATTCAAAATCTTTTGTCCCAACCCCTTCAAACCGTCCAAAATCTTCATAATTGACAGGAAACTGAGTCCCTTGATTAGCTAAAGTGAAATCAGGTGTTGGAAGTTTTACAGCAACGGCACTCTCTTTTGTTCGAAGGATTTCAATTCCTTTTAGATCAGCCACACGCGCCACTCTCTCTCCAGAGAAAAAACCACTTCCAGCTGCCACAAGTAAAAAACCAGGCTGCTGCACAATATATTTAATATGGACTTTGCCCTCAGCATCTGTCTTGCGCTTTCCTTTTAAGGTTTCATCGTAAAGAACTTCATAAAATGAAAAAAAGATGCGCTGACCAGGAACAGGTTCGCCTTTAGAGTTAAGCAATTGAAACGTCACATCTAAAGTAAGTGTCTCCCCTTTTTTAATTTTAATTTGCTCACTAGGAGGATCAAATGCAATGGATAATTTGAGCTCTTCTTTTTCAACAGCTTCTTTAACAATAAAGAAAAAGTCTTCTTTTTCTGAAACAATGTTGTTATTTTCGTCAAAAGCTCTAATCTTATAACTTATTTTTTCAGATGGATTAGCGCCTCCATTCCAACGCCCTTCCCACCATTTTTTTTCTTTCGACAGCAAATCTTTCCAATCCAAATCACCAATTTTGATTTGTACTTTTTTAACAGATTCAACGGTATTAATAGAAAAAGGAACTTTACCCACATAATCTTCAAACCGATTAGGTGAAACCACAATCGCTTGATTAAATTCTTTTAAAGCATAATAAGAAGGGCGCGGCTCACCTAATGGATCATTATCAATATTAATCAGTCCATACCATTCTTCAGAATCATCGTCATGCTTGTTTTCATCTCCAGGCACTTCATAATTTTTCCACCATTCATCATTCCATTCAAAGACACACCCTCCAGCAGCTCCACTGGCTAGCACCTGGCGCCACATATAAATAAGTCCTCTAGATTGCTCTGACAAACTATTTCCAAATTCTGAAAAACCACCGTCACCAGAAGGATTCACAGCTAATCCAAACTCCGTCACCACCATTGGTTTTTTTTCAGCATGATTGCTTTTGAGCCATCTTAAGAAAGGGAGATAACCTGTTGCGGAACGAATGGTGACTGGTTTTGACATATAAACATTAAAGGCCGCACAATCAGCATAAGAAGTGTCTAAGAAAGAGAGTTGAGTCCAATTTGAAAAAGAAATAGGAATATGTGGGGCTTCTTTTTTAGCAGCTTCAACAATTTCTTCTAAAAATTGTTCTGTTACTTTTAAGCCTGATTTCACTACTTTTTCTATCGGAGGTTCGTTTGCCACTAAAACCATTAATACATTTGGTTGATCTTTAAAAAAGCGAATCTCTTTTTTCACCTTATCAATACAGTATTGAAGATAATTTTCTGATTTATAATCGGTGCTTTGATTCAGGTAAATCCCTTGAATCACCATTAAGGAATATTCATTAGCTAACTGAAGTGCTTCAGGTGAAAGAGGAGTCCAAGTGCGAAGCGTATTAAAACCAGCTGCTTTAATCTTTTTAAAATCAGCTTCCATTCGGTCTAAAGGAACAGGGTTTTTCCATGGAAGTTCATTTGGCCGCCAAGGAGAATACCCCACCCCTTTAACCAAATAACGATCCCCATCTACATAAAACCAGTCTCCCTTAATTTCAACCCGCTTGGGACTGACTTCTTCTTGAGCCAAAGAACCAGAGCCCCAAACAAGGCCTAAAAAAGAGATCAAACAGAGCAAACTAAACCAAGTACGTTTTTTCATAAGTTCATTATTATATAATAATAGAGACGATTTGCAAATCTAAGGAAACAGAAAGTTTTTAAGCAAAAAATTACCCGAGGCGTTAACACGTCTCGGGTAATTTAAGGGGCTAGAGCAATTCTTTTCTATAGGTCTTGTTCAGCTCTAATTTTGTTGATTCTACCTCTAGCCACAACAGCTGGTTTCCAGAACCAACCTTGTGTATCCCAACATTGAGCAAAATTGTAATCACTCACAAGCACTTGAAAGACTTCAATCGCTTCTTGAAAATTACCTTGCTGCTCTAAAGATTCACCTAAGATGAAATAACATGTTCCTACATCATTCAATGCCCAAAAGTTAAAGGCTTTGTTTTTAGCAGGATACTCTTCTAAAGTCCCTTGCATTTTTTCAGCTTCTTTAACATAAAGGTCAATGCACTTTTGAGTTAAAACTTTAACTCCTCCAAAATCTTTCTTAGAAAGCATTTTCCAAGCTTGAGTGGTGAGATATTCTGAAGTGTAGTCGCCAAAGTCATATGGACTTTCTAAAGTCCCAATTTGATCTTCAGCAGCGGCGGCAACTTGCCAGTGAGCTTTACTTCCGCCATCCCAGCATTGTGCGTAACTATAATCAGAAATAATCTTTTTATACGCTTCTTTAGCTTTTGCTGGCTTTCCTTGTTCTTTATAGGATTTTCCTAGAATAAAGTAACAAGTTGCTACATCATTTAATGCCCAATAATCAAAAGCTTGTTCCTTGGGAGCGAAATCTTTTAAAGAGGCTTGCTGTTCTGAAGCCTTTTGACCATAAAGCTCAATACATTTTTTTGAGTACGCAGCCACACCATTGTAATCTTTCTTAGCAAGTGCTTCCCAAGCTTTAGTGGTTAATGTGATTGAAGTGTGATCACCAAAATCATATTCCGAATCTTCAATTGCCGCAAAACCAGTTAGCGGTACGCAGATCAACGCTGCAATTATCAATGCCCAACCCCAATGTTTACTCATAACAAAATGCCCCTTTCGATTGTTTCTAAACAGTACTAATTATCTCGAGGGTTATAATACACGATGTTGGAGGAAGTTGCAAGATTTCAATCACTTGCTTCATGAAGACCTTGAATGGTAAATAGAGTAGAATAGTGCCACTACAATGTAATATAGTGGCACTATTAGTTACTTTAAGACCTCTTATTGAGCCTTCTTTTGGAGGGCTTTATAGACATTTTCTTCGGTTCCTAAGACCATTTTCGTGTTTTTATCCACTGTTTTCTCTAATGTCTCAAGAGATTTAAGAAAGCTATAAAAGTTCTTATAACTGTTATACGCCTCAGCATAAATGGCCGCTGCTTCTCCATCCGCATCCCCTTTAACGGTCTGTGACTTTTTATATGCTTCAGCTAAGAGGACTTTAACATCACGATCTGTTTCAGCTTTTATTTTTTCAGACTCAGCCATTCCTTCAGAACGATACTTTGTTGAAATACGATTTCGCTCTGCATCCATGCGTCCAAAAACCGCTTTGGCGTTTTCTTCAGGCAAGTCAGCACGCTTAATACGGACATCAAGAATTTCAATTCCATATTGTGCCGCAATTTCATTTGAACGGTCTGTCACATCTTTCATAATGGCTTCGCGACCTGAGTTAATTTTTTCAACAACCAACTTATCTCCTTCAATGGTTGTTAAAGGGCGATTCGTATTACGGACAATTTCAATAAGCTTGTTTCGAGCAAGCTGTCCTCGAAGCACCGAATAAATAATATCTTCTAATCGAGCTTGTGCACCACCTTCGGTACGGACCGATTGCAAAAAGAGAAGTGGATTGACAATACGCCAACGCGCATAGTTATCAATCAACAAGTTCTTTTTGTCTTGTGTCACCACTGCTGTAGGAGCGGCATCATATTCTAAAAGTCGATCTTCAAAATAACGAACGTTTTGAATAAACGGGACTTTAAAGTAAAGCCCTGCTCCTTGCTCAATAAGAACCGGCTGTTCCACAGACTTATTATAATCTTGAACAAAAAACTCTAAGTCCTCTAGATTTTGATCTGAGTTATGACCGACAATTAATGTCAACGGCTTCCCAAACTGAATCACCACAGCTTGCTCTGTTTCATCGACAATAAACATGAACGAACGGCCAATAAAAGGAATAAATATTAATATCGCAATTAAAATAGCAGCAAAATTTCTCATTAACTCCCCTCCTTGAGGACTCTTCCCAAGTCAGTATGGCCAATCAAACCGACATCTTTATCAACAATCACCTTTTGAGCACGACCCAACACACTTTGCATGGTCTCTTGATAGAGTCGTTCTCTTGTCACATCAGGTGACTTGGCATATTCTTTAGCAATCGATAAAAAACGAGAGACATCCCCTTCTGCTCGAGTCGTTCGCTCTTTGGCATACCCTTCTGCTTGACGCATAATTCGAGCCGCTTCCCCTTCTGCTCTAGGAATCTTTTCATTAGAATAACCACGTGCTTCATTAATTAACCGCTCTTTGTCTTCACGGGCTGTGGCCACATCTTTAAAGGCTCGCTCCACTTGCTGAGGCGGATACACATCTTGTAATTGCACTTGAACCACTTGAATTCCCATCTTATAAAGGTCTGCAATTTCTTGAATCTTATCTTTAATTTCAACTTGAACTTCAATTCGACGATTGATCAACGCATCATCAATCGAGTGATCACCAATAACAAGTCGTTCACATGCTTGACCAATATTACGCAAGGTTGATTCAGGATTACGCAAATTAAAAAGATAATCTTTAGCATCTTTAATTTTGTATTGGATAATCATATCCGAATTAACAATGTTCTCATCTCCGGTCAGCATTTGTGCTTCTTGAAGCATTTCACGAGAGTTTCTAAAGTCCAAGACCATTCCTGAAGGAAGGGTTCTTAATCCAACTTCAATCCGTTTCACCTCTGTTACTTTAGGTGTTTCAACAGATTGAATGGGCCAAGGAAACTTTAAATGAAAACCAGGGCCAGAGGATTTGGTATATTTTCCAAAGGTCTTAACCACCCCTTCTTCATCAGGACCGACAATATAATAAGGCCCACCTGATACAAGCCAAATCCCTAACACCACCACCAGAAATAGAGTGGCGAGAAAATTATAATTCAATCGTACTTCAGCCATGCTTCCCCCTTTAATGAATAAAAAAAATAAGAACTACACTAAATTGTAAAAAACTTCCCGTTGCTTTGGGCTATAGCCTGCTTCCGAGATTAAACGCCGCAGTTCTTTTGTGGTCACAGTAAAAAAAGCACCGACAGAAGAGACCACATTTTCTTCAATCATGATTGAGCCCATGTCATTGGCTCCAAATCCTAGAGCAATCTGACCAATCTTATGACCTTGTGTGAGCCATGATGCTTGAATGTTATCAAAGTTATCCAAATAAATCCGACTAACTGCTAAAGTTTTTAAATAATCATCGGCTCCAACAGGTTGACGCCCCTCTGGATTAACTTGAGAAGAAGGTTGAAAGGTCCATGGAATAAAAGCAATAAACCCATTAGTCTCATCTTGAAGATCACGAAACCGTTTCAGATGTTCAATACGTTCTTCTAACGTTTCAACATGACCAAACATCATGGTTGCAGTTGTTTTTAATCCTAGCTTATGAGCCGTACTCATCACTGAAAGCCACGCATCACTCTTACATTTAAGCGGACTCACTTTATCTCGGACACGGTCAACTAAAATTTCAGCCCCACCACCAGGAATCGAACCGAGTCCAGCTTCTTTTAATTGGCCAATCACCTCTTCCAAACTCATTTTATAGGTATCGGCAAAAAACAAAATCTCTGGAGGAGAAAAGGCGTGGATATGAATCGAATAGTTCTTCTTTATATATCGAAGCAAATCTGTGTAATGTGAAAAAGGTAGATTAGGATGCAATCCCCCCTGCATCAAAACCTGCGTTCCACCCAAATCAATTGTCTCTTGAATCTTCTGTCCAATCTCTTCATTAGAAAGCACATAAGCATCTTTATCTTTTTCATGGCGGTAAAAACCACAAAACGAACAATCAACATAACAGACATTGGAATAATTGATATTGCGATCAACAATATAGGTCACCATAGAAGGATCGGTTCGCTTGCGTCTTAAATGGTCTGCAGCCAAACCTAAATCTGTTAACGACCAATTCTGCAAAAGCTCAAGCGCTTCTTCAGAGCTAATCCGTTGCCCAGAATAAACTTTATCCTTCAATGCTTTTTGTGTTAACAGGTCGGTAGTCATAGAAGATATGGTAACGAAGAGCTTGTTATATGGCAATAAGATTCAACTAAACATTGGCGAAATGGAGTTCTCGATGAGTTTCCATTAAACCATTCTTTACCAGTAGCTTTTGAAAGGTTTCAATGCCTTCCCGTTCTTTTTCACCTAGGTCAAAACGGATGTATTGGCTAAGGTAATTTTGGGCATCTGCTGCAGAGAGCAGTTCGTTTTCTTCAGCTATTTGCGCCAAGTTTTGAAGGCCTCGTTCTTTGGCTCGAGTCAGTTTTTCAAATACTTTGCGGCCATCTTGATCTTTATCCATCATCCAACACGCATAGACAAAGGGCAACCCTGTCATCTCTTTCCAAACACCCCCTAAATCTAAGGAAGGAAATTGGTCCACCATTTCAAGAGCAGGGTCTCCAATCACTAAAATCCCATCATAAACGGAATTAAGAAAATCAATTTTAACAGATGTAGGGCTAAAATCTGGAGTCAGACCATACTTTTCTTTTAAAATCAAGCGGAGTAACATCTCTGATGTTTTTGACGCGCTATCTAAAGCAACTTTTTTAACTTCTTCAGGTTTATTTTTATAAAAAAATCGAACGCTGTGAACCGGGCCATTTGAGGCAATCGCCATTTCAGGTAAAAGCAATGCACGCGGATTGCGAAAAAACTCCACAACAGGCATCAAGACCACTTCAAGTTGCCGTTTTTGAAACAAAGCGGTTAACCGACTTGGCACAGCTAGCTTCACCTCTTTTTCAATTCCATAAATGAGCGGACGACAATTTAAAAAAGGAGGGGCACCCAGTGTGGACTCTGCTTTTACATCCATCTGTCTGACAAAATTAAATTCATTCATTTTTATATCCAAAAAGTATCAATGACAACGGTTCCTAAAAAGATGAGGCTTATTATAGCATTGGCTTGAAAAAAAGCTTTATTAAAATTTTCAACATTTCCTTCTCTTGCCTGTAAATGTTCTAGCAACACCATTGCTCCCATCATCATCACTCCAATAAAATAAACTGAGCCTAGCACCATAAAAAAATGAAGACTATACAAAGTAGCCACCATCATCAAATGCAAAGCAAAAGCAATATTCAATGTTGTCTTGATTCCATATTTTGATGGCACAGAAAAAAGCCCTATCTTCTTATCAAACTCAGCATCTAATGTTGAGTAGATCATGTCAAATCCACTCACCCAAAAAAGAAGGGCTAAGCTAATAATGATTGGCGGCCAAGCAAACGAGCCCGTCACAGCAATCCATGCTCCAACAGGGGCGATAGCTAAAGCAATCCCCAACACAAAATGGCAGAGCCAAGTCCAACGTTTGCTCAACGAATAAAAGAAGATAATCATGAGCGCAACTGGGGACAAAATAAAGGCCAATTTATTAATGAAGTAACAAACCGAGATAAACAAGACGGCATTAGTCACTATAAAGATAAAACTCTCTTTATTTGTGATTAATTTTTGAGGCAAGTGTCGATCTTGAGTACGAGGATTTTGAGCATCAAACTCTTGATCAATTAAACGATTGAATGCCATGGCACTGTTACGCGCTGTGATCATGGCTAACACAATCAAAGCCACTATTTTAAAAGAAGGAAATCCATTTGCAGCTAAAAGCATTGAAGCCAAAGCAAACGGCATGGCAAACAGAGTGTGTGAAAACCGAACAAACTCTAAATAGAGTTTAATTTTTTTAATTACGGTTTCCATCTGCGCTGTTCAATTCCATTTAATTTAAGGTGATCTAGAATACGAGCCAGAACCGTATCCACCAATTCTTCAATCGATGCGGGCTTGCTATAAAAAGAAGGCATTGCAGGAATAATGTCTGCACCTGCTTGAGCTAACTTTGCCATATTTTCAAAATGAATTAAATGCATAGGGGTTTCTCGTGGCACTAAAATAAGTTTTCGCTTTTCTTTAAGAAACACATCGGCTCCACGCGTAATCACCGAGTCAGAAATACCATGCGCAATCCGACCTAACGTCCCCATACTACAAGGCACCACAACCATGGCATCAAAAATATTAGAACCACTTAAAAAGGGAGCCACAAATTTCTTATCATCAAATAAAGTGCCGGGGCATTTATTTAGATCAACACCACACTCTTCCTGCATAATCTGTCGCGCGTTGGTACTTGCCACAATGGAAAGATCAACTTTTTGTTGGTGAAGTTGATCTATCAAACGTTTGGCGTAGATTGCCCCACTTGCTCCTGTTACAGCCACAACTATTTTCATTTTTTACGGTGCCCACTTCGGGTTCACATAACTTCGTTGACCTTTTTTCAAAGCTTTAAGCCCTTCATCAATACCTGCTTGAGCCTCTTCTAAACGATCAATCCGTTTAAGAATTTCTTTTTGTCTGTCTTCAATTTCAACGAGTATCTGTAACACATCTCGCTGCCATTTGTCTGATTGAGCAAAACTAGGCTGTGCAAATAAAACAAAAAGCACAATCAACATTAATTTTTTCATTCTTCCCCCAAACTTATTTTTGGCCATTTAAGCCCAAGTTTTTCCACAATTGGTCGACTCGCTGTTTCACATCTTCTGGCATCTTCAACACATCAGGCCATTCTCGCTGAAATCCCTCTTCTGGCCATTTCTTAGTTGCATCGATTCCCATCTTACTTCCAAAGGCAGGCATGGGCGAAGCATGGTCCAACACATCAACCGGACCTTCAGTAAATAAAATATCTCGCTTCGGATCCATATTGTTTGTTGCACGCCACACCACCTCAGCCGGGTTTTGCACATCCACATCTTCATCAACCACCACAATGATTTTAGAAAACATCATCTGCCCCATTCCCCACAAACTATTCATCAAACGCTTGGCATGAAATGGAAACTGTTTCTTAATAGAGACAATCACGAGGTTGTGAAAAATTCCTTCGCAGGGTAAATTCATGTCCACAATTTCAGGAAAGGTCATCTTTAACATCGGCAGAAAAAGTCGAACCGTTGCCAAACCTAAATATTTATCCTCTTGAGGAGGAGGCCCAACTACAGTTGTCAAATAAAGTGGATTCTTACGATGCGTGATACAAGTCACATGAAAGACAGGGTAATCATCAGCCAAAGAATAGTAACCAGTATGATCGCCAAATGGGCCTTCACGCCGACGTTCTTTAGGATCAACATAGCCTTCAATCACAATCTCAGCATTTGCTGGTACTTCTAAATCAACGGTTTCACATTGAACCAATTCCACTGATTTTTTTCTTAAAAAGCCAGCTAAAATAAATTCATCTATTTTATCAGGAAGAGGAGCTGACGCAGCATAGGGCAAAGCAGGGTCTGCACCAATCACCACAGCCACTTCCATGCGCTTGTTTAACTCTTCATATTTTCGATAATGTTTGGCCCCTGTTTTGTGAATTTGCCAGTGCATGCCTGTTGTTTGCTTGTCATAGACTTGCATTCGATAGAGCCCAACATTGCGACTTCCATCCTCTGCATCTTTAGTAATCACAAGCGGAAAAGTAATGTACTTTCCCCCATCTTCAGGCCAACATTTTAAAAGTGGAAACTTTAAAAGATCAGGCTCTTTTTCAATCACTTCTTTACATAGCCCAGTCTTTACTTTTTTAGGCGTGTATAAAGCTAGCTTGGCAAACTTCCCTGCGAGCTTTGCTTTTTCCATCAATCCTTCAGGCGGAGCTGTAATTAACATCGAACCAATTTCACGTGCCACTTCTTCTAAATCATCCACACCTAAAGCCAAACTCATACGCTTATACGTCCCATAAGTATTAATCAAAAGCGAAATGTTGGAACCTTTTACGTTTTCAAATAGCAATGCAGGCCCTTCAGATTTAGAGACACGATCAGTGATTTCAGTGATCTCTAACTCAGGGTCTACTGGAGTTGAAATACGTATCAACTCTCCCTTTTTCTCTAAAAGCTCAACAAAGTGTTGTAAAGATTCATATGACATAGTGTCACATTGTAGCCGATTCAATTCCAAGAGAACAGCCTTGTTCACGCACATTCTTGAACACGTACAAAGAGAACGACTCTTAGTCACTAATTAAATTCACATAACTAACTTAGAATAAAGATCTTATAATTTTTATTTTAATACTTAGTGTGGCATCGTTCCTGCATATAAGAGTTATAAACTATGAGGACGACGAGAAGAAAAAACAGGCTTTTTTGGATTCAAATAGCAATCATCAGCTTAGGCCTTTTGATTGCAAAAACAAATTTTTCTTTATCCAGCCCACAGAACTTATCTCCAGTCAGTCTATTTTCCAGAGATTTTTCTCAATTTGAAACAGTTCAAATGTCAAAAGGCCCAAGAGATACAATTAGAGATCTCAGGCTAACAACTCGATCAAAGTTAATAAGTGGAGATTTTATTGGTCCTTACAAAATTAAAAGTCTGCTCGGATTTGGAGCTTGGGGAAAAATCTATAGTGCTATTGATACACGAACAAAAGCAGAAGTCGCAGTGAAGATACTTGAAAATAGAGAATCCGTTCATGATGAACAAAAGTTTCTTCAAGAAGCAAAGATTCTAACCCATTTAGAACATCCAAATATTGTCACTTTTTATGAACTCCATCAAGGAAACAAAATCTATTATTCAATGGAAGAAATCAAAGGTAAAGACCTTGAGAAAAAACTTTTTGATAATTTAGGACCTCTTCCATATGAACTTATTTTAAGCATAGGCATTCAAACTGCTCGAGCACTCGAATATCTTCACGAACAAGGGGTCACTCACCGAGATATCAAACCAGGAAATTTGATTTTAGAAGAAATAACAGAGAGAGTCGTTTTGATAGACTTTAGTATTGGCTTAATCAATGGAGAAGGCCCTTCACCAAATGATGAGGTTGCAGGAACCCCTAATTACATGTCTCCTGAACAAGCCAATAGCATTGAGGAAGACTATCGAGTCGATATTTATAGTTTAGGTTCTACTCTTTACCATTTATCTACAGGAAGACCCGCATATAGAGAAAGAACCATATTAGGATTATTAACAAAGCTCTCTTCAAAAGAAAAGCATGATAGCCGCAAATCAGTTTTTTTAGTTAACACAGAACTTCCATATACATTCAATGAATTTATCAAAAAGGCAATGGCTTTTGATCCAGAAGAACGTTATCAAACAGCCACAGAAATGAGAGAAGCACTCGAAGACCTCTTATTAAGCTACAATAGAACTCGACACACACCTCCAGGAGGTTTTAATTTTACAAAACCCAAGCTGTCAGAGGTTCGAGCTCAAAAATCGATTGCTACAGCTATTTAACATCAAAAAGATTGCTGATAGATGTTTTTTTCTTAAGTTCACTTTGTTTAAAAACTTTAATCACTCCAAACTCACCATCATAACCAGCTTCGCGAATAACATTCCCTTTTCTCATACGGGTAATCGCTTCAGTTAATAAAGGCGAATTTAATTTCTTCATCTCTTCCAAAGGAAGGTCATTTAAAATATCTAATTCAGAACCAAGTGTATGAATCACTTTTTCATAATCATTTTGGACACGTTTGCTTGCCACACCCACTTGGTTAATTTCAGAAATTACTTCAGGCAATGGAATCAAACTTTTAAAGGGATCATTTGATTTGATTTCTTTTCCTTGTTTGCGGTCAGCTAATTCATTCACACGGTAAAGCACACCTAAAGTTAGAGGCTTTCCACAAGTAGGACATTTATCTTTATTCTTTTTGCTGTCCTTAGGATGGAGTCGCACATTGCATTTACGATGGCCATCCATGTGATACTTTCCTTCTTCAGGAAAAAACTCAACCGTTCCCTCAAATCCTTTGCCCGTTTCTAAAGCTTTTCTCAAAGCATAATAGTTTAATTCTGTGTCAAAGAGATTCGACTCACGTCCTAATTTAGAAGGCGAATGGGCATCAGAATTTGAAATCAAACGGTATTTATCTAATCCTGAAACCGTCCAATTCATTTCAGGGTCTGAAGAAAGACCTGTCTCTATAGCAAACACATGTTCGGCTAAATCAACATAACAATCTTCAACCGCATCAAAACCAGACTTTGATCCTAATACCGCAAACCAAGGAGTCCAAATATGAGCTGGAACAAGAAAACAATCTTCGCCCCCTTCTTGCAACACGATCTCTAATAAGTCGCGCGAATCTAAACCAATAATAGGACGTCCATCTGATTTGATATTACCAATCGAATCTAATTTCTTATTAATCTTTTCAGCCTGCTCAATGGTCGGAGCATAGATAAGATGATGAATTTTTCGAACCTTATCCCCTCTTTTGTAAATGGTCGAAATCTCCACAGAGAGCATAAACCGAACAGGGCCTTGGCATGCTTGAGGAACCTTCTTAAAAACTTCTTTTTCTAAATCAGGCTTAAGTTGATACAACCCAGGTTCAGCCAGAACTAAATTCTTTTTAATTTCCTTCATCCAGGCAGGATGAGTAAAATCACCGGTCCCAATAACTGTAATCCCCTTTTTACGTCCCCAATAAGCTAAGTTCTCTAGATCACACTGAGGACTTGTAGCACGGGAATATTTGGAATGAATATGTAGGTCCGCATAATAACGCATAGATTTACGTTAACGGAAAGGGGCGAGTTTGTCTAAAGTAATTTGGCAATATCTTTAAAGAGACGTTTGATTTCGTCGTCTTCAGTTCCCATGTAATAGCCACGAATGCGACCCTGCTTGTCAATCAAAGCAATTTTAGGGCTATGATAAATAGGGTCTTCTTCATCTCCTAGCTTAAAACCTTTATAAGCCAAGTCGAGAATTGATTCTTTAGAACCGGTTAAAAAGTGCCACGATCTGGTGTCTGCCTTATATTTATTTGCATATTCTTTAAGCACTTGCGGAGAATCATAAGCAGGATTAACGGTTAAAGTAACAAGATCAACCTCTTTCTCTAATAAATAAGAACGATGTATCCAGGCAAGGTTTTCAGTCATCACAGGGCAAGGACCGGCACAGGTGGTAAAAATAAAATCAGCAACCCAAACTTTTCCATCAAGCTGTTTTTTGTTAAAGGTTTGAAACTCAGTATCAGTAAATTCAAATGCAGGCACTTCACCTAGGATAGGCAAGGACTTTTCCCCAAGTACCCTCTCTTTAAGAAAAATACTAAGCAAAAGAATGATCCCGACTGGAATCAAAGAAAGTGTAATAAAAGTGGTACGCTTCACAGAAATATTGCCTACCAGCCGTCGTCGTTGTTGGCTTCTTCGAGTTGTTCTTGCTTCCACTCTTCGAATTTTTTGTCTGAAACCACATTGACAAAGCCGCGCATTCGGTAGTGACCAATTCCACAGAGCTGAGAACAGACTACTTCGTAGCTTCCCTCTTTAGTTGGCTCAAACCAAAGCGGAATCGTCATGCCTGGAGTGGCATCTTGTTTCACTCTAAACTGATACACACCAAAGTTATGAATCACATCTTTAGAGGAAAGATAACAAACAACAGGTTTATTATTAGGAATCGTCATCTGATTCAACGTAATAATATCATCTTTACCATTTGGGTCTTCAGGGTCAAGTCCTAGAGGATTCTCTCGGTCAATAAATTTAGCGTCTTTCTTTCCAAAAATGCCATCTTCACCTGGATATTGAAAGTTCCAAGCAAACTGTTCTGCCACGATGTTAATCTTTAAAGCTCCCTCTTTAGGAGGAAAAGAATCAACCACTTTAGCCCATATAGGAAAAGCAAAACCGACTAATAAAATAGCCTCAGCAACAATCACGCCTATTTCAATATAGGTAGATCCTTTATGCTGCACACCATAGTAATTTGCTTTTGGGTTTTTCTTTTGTCGAAAACGAATCAATGCCCAAACAAAAAAGATGGACCACCCCACTCCAAGCACGAGCATCAGCCAATGAATAAGTGACATCATTTTATCTAACTGAGCAGCCCCTTCAGCAGCAGGAGCCAACATAGCCAACCATTTCAACATTAATTCATTCATCTTTATGACAATCCTATCTTATCTTTTTTTGCTAAGTAAAAAATAGACCATAAAAAAATCAATAACGTAAAGACAAGCACTCCTAAAAGAAAATAAATCCCAGCATTCATTCCTTTAGCTAAGAGCTCATCAGAGCGTCCAAAACATGAGGAACAAGCTAAAACAACGTTCACTTGATTCCCTTCATTTTTTGCAAAAAGAAGATCCCATAAACAATCAAACCTAGAGAAAACAAAATAGATAACAAGCCTAACAACAAAAAGAATTTATCATCATGGGTATTATGATGATGAATCCCTAACACTCCGACAAAAAAAGAGATGATTGATGAAACCGTAATAAAGACAATATGAAAAAATTTCATGCGTTCTCCTTAGTTTACAGGCACATCATATTTTGCCAACAATGTTAAAAGTGGCAAGCCAGCGATAAACAACACAGATAAAATTAAAACTAAATAAATGGTCTTTTTTTCAGAAATTAAGTGCATAAAATAACAGGCAACCAAAGTGCCCTTAATTGAAGCAATAATCAAAGCTAAAATAATCGTGGCAGTTAAGCTCAGTTTTAAATAACTAGCTAACACGGTTACCACAGTTAATGCCATCAATGCCACAAAAACAGACACGTACGTTTTTAAATGATGGTGAATATGGTCTAACGCTTCATGTTTAAAATCATCTATATGCATGTCACTCATGACAGACTCCGTATTAAAATATTTATAACAAATACAATACTGGGAATAAGAAAATCCAAACCAAATCAACAAAGTGCCAGAACAGACCCGCAACTTCAACTCGGTTGGTAAATTGCGCCGGGTTTTTCTTCCATAACTTTGCTCCCGGACCCCACAGATAAGCATTCACTACGATTCCACAAATCACGTGAAACGCATGAAGACCGGTCATTGTAAAGTAGATGGCGTAAAAAGCACCCTCTTTAGGATAAATGTGGTGAGAAAATTTAGAGCCATATTCAAATGACTTCACAACCAAAAAGACACACGCTAAAAGAATGGTTAACCCCATAAAAAAACGAAAGCGCTTGAAATCTTTCATCACGCATCCCGCCCAAGCCATCACCATAGTAATACTCGAAGTGATCAACACAAGTGTGTTTAAGGTTCCTAACGGCACGTTTAATACATCGACCCCTTCAGGCCAATCAATGGCACCGACACGTAAGAGAATATAAGTTGAGAACAATGCTCCAAAAAGCATTACTTCGGAGGCTAAAAAAAGCCAAATACCTACTTTAGCATTGTAAAGTCCGGTGTCAGGTCTTGGTTGTACTGTATACGGAATATCCATTATTTAGACTCCTCATCTGGCTCAAATTGAGGGGTGAAATCTTTTTTTGCTCCAGGCACGCTGTATTCATAAGGTCCACGATAAATAACCGGCTCAGTCAAAAAGTTTCCATGTGGAGGGGGCGTTGGAGTGGCCCACTCTAAAGTGGTTGCTTCCCATGGATTGTCTGATTCGACTCGTTTCTTTTTACACAGAGTGGCAATCAAATTAATTAAAAATGGGATTTGAGCAAAACCCAAGCAGATGGCACTGGTGGTCATAAAAACATTCCAATGAAGTACTGGTTCATTTTGTGCATATTGCAAACCACCATCATACAAACGACGATTCACTCCACCCAATCCTTGGATAAACATCGGCATAAACACACCGTTCATAAAAATCATTGAAGCCCAAAAGTGAATTTTACCGAGCATTTCATTCATCATTTTTCCCGTTACTTTTGGAAACCAATAATAGACCCCAGCAAAAAGCGCAAAGATCGTCCCGGGCGCCACCACATAGTGGAAGTGACCAATCACATAATAAGTATCATGCAAATAGAGATCAGTCGCATTAAAACCTAATGGCAAGCCAGTTAATCCTCCAATCCCAAACATCGGAAGAAAACCAAGCGCAAAAAGCATTGGCGTGTTAAACCGAATCGAGCCCCCCCATAATGAAATAAAGAGACAGGTTAAAATAATGACAGATGGAACTGAAATAATCATGGTTGTGGTTTGGAAGAACGCACTGATAACGGTTCCCATTCCTGTCATATACATGTGGTGCGCCCACACAAAGAAGGAAAGAAAACCAAGAAACAACACAGAATAAACTAAAGACTTATAACCCCAAAGTGGCTTACGTGTATTATTAGCAATCACTTCAGCCACAATCCCCATTCCAGGTAAAATCAGCACATAGACTTCAGGATGAGCTAAAAACCAAAATAAATGCTGCCATAAAAGAGGCGATCCTCCGCCACTCACATCAACAGCTTCCCCACTCACAATCAAACCAGAAGGCATAAAAAAGCTAGTGTCAAATAAACGGTCCATCAACTGCATGACTCCAGCTGCTTCTAATGGAGGAAATGCAAGCAACAACAAGAAAGCAGTTACCAGCTGCGCCCACACAAAAAATGGAAGACGCATATAAGTCATCCCTTTAGCACGAAGCTGGATAATAGTGGCAATAAAGTTAACGGAGCCTAATAAAGAAGACGTAATCAACAAGACCATTCCGCACAACCACCACGTTTGACCGGTTGTGGCAATGTTTGCAAGAGGAGGATAGGAAGTCCAACCCGAATTAGCGGCTCCACCAGGCACCCAAAAACTGATTAACATCACAATGCCCCCTAGAAAGAAGGCCCAGTAACTCGCGGCATTCAGTTTTGGAAAGGCCATATCAGGGGCGCCAATCTGAAGCGGCACCACAAAGTTTCCAAACGCACCAAAAGCTAGAGGCACAATCCCTAAAAAGACCATGATCGTTCCATGCATCGCCCCTAATGAATTATAAAATTCAGGGACCATCACCCCACCAGGTAGACCTGCTGGAAAGATTTTACTCAGAAATTCAAACGGCATAGGTTGCCCAGGATAAGCTAACTGCCAACGCATCATCAGCACTAAGCTAAATCCAACTAAAAGGAAGAAAAAGCTAGTTAAAGCATACTGAACACCAATCACCTTATGATCAGTAGAAAAGATATATTTCCGCCAAAAACCGAGTTCGTTATGATCTTCTACAGACATGAAACATTCCTTTTGAAAGTTCTTATTTTAGAAAAATTTCATTAAAGTTAACTAAATTTGAGTCAAAAAGTCAACGCTTGATCCATTGAGAAGGACTGGCTAGATAAATATGAGGATTATGGATGGAAAAGACCTGATTAGACTCACTTCTTTCTTCTTTTAAAAAAGCCTAAAAGCCCTAAACTGAGCAAGATCAAAGATGAAGGTTCTGGATTGACCCCCACCCCGAAATCAGAAAAACTGGTTGTTTGAACCGTAATGGTGTTGGCCCCTAAATCTTGGCTTAAAACAGGTAACTGCTCGATTCCATTGGTAGGATGATTGTGAAAAATACGGATCCCCTCTTCTGTATAACCTGCACTTAAGAGAGCCGTTAAAATATCTGTATAGTTAAATGTTAAGGTGGCCGTACCAACTAAGGTTGCATTATCTAGGGCTAAATCAAAGTTGCCAAAAACATCCCCAATAAATGATTCTGCTTTCCAGGTTGCTTCACTTGTACCAGAGATATCTTTACGTAAACGCCCATCACCCGTAACAGTGATGCTATCAGCTGTAATTCCGCCAGACTCACCTGATCCAGTAAATACACCTACATCAAACCGAACATCCACATCTGAATTAGCTCCATTAAGAAGGTTTCCCTGTTCGGCAGATGCGTAATACAAATCATTTGCAAGATAACTCCAATAGCTGATACCAATACCCCCATTGGAATCAATGTCAGCACTAAGAAAACTCCCTGGACTTGTCACATTTTGTATAGACCAAACTCCCCCCGACTTTGTTGCAACTTTTATAATACTACTGAAACCAGAATGGTAAACAATATTTGGATCACCTGAACTATCTACCATTATCTTCATATATGAAGGGGTTTCTGTTTGAACGGATTCATAAGACCAAACCCCGCCTGATTTTGTCGCATAGACTAAATGACCATCGCTCTGCCTTCGATAAGCCACTGCAGGGTCACCGTTAGAAAAGTAGTCAAGAGACGTGAATGTTCCACCATTACCATCAAGGACTTCTAGATTCCATGATGGAGTATCTGATCGTATTCCATACTTTAAATCAGAATTGGTTTGGTCTGAGTAAACAACTCCAGGATCACCATTGCCATCAATCGCTACAGCACTCGCCCAACCAACAACTGCGGAACTTGAATCGGCAAATTCGGTGCTCCAAACACCACCTGATTTTTTTGCAAACTTTAAACTTCTTTCAAAAGTTGTTCCATTATAACTTGAATAAGTGATCACCGGGTTTCCACTATCATAGGCAAGAGAAGAATCCTCACCCACAATCAATTCAACGGCATCAACAGTATCAACAGACCAAACCCCGCCTGATTTGGTTGCATATTTCAAATCATGAGAATTCCCTTTATAACTAATACCAACATCACCACCATTAAAAGATAAAGAGGTTTCTGTTCCTGAATTACCACTTGTATCCACTGTTTCAAGCGTCCAAACCCCGCCTGATTTGAATGCATGTTTTAAACCTGGAGTTGATTCATCATAATAAGCAATATGAGGAGTGGCGCCATCAAAACCCATAGCAGTATGCTTTCCTACATTGCCAACAGTATCGACAACTTCTACAGTCCAATAAAATTGTGCGGCTTGAGATGTGGAACTGAATGGAGAGATAAAAAAAGAGAACATCATAAATCCAAAAACTAAAATAAAATTTCTAGGATAAATACGCATCTCTTTAACCTCTAATTATTTATACCATATGTCAATGTCGCTGTCAATGTCGGAGAGGAAGACAAAAAAAGCTATTCTGGGCTCAAAAGGCCCAGAATAGCTTTAACTAGCAAAACAACCGATACTTAGACTTACTTAAGCGTTAGCAGGTTGTTCTTTCATTGCTTCGATCAAGACCTTAGCCACTTCAGGACGGCTAAATTCCTTAGGAGGAATTTCACCCGCACGAAGCATGTCACGTACCTTAGTACCTGATAAGAAAATGTAATTTTCTTTATCATGAGGACATGTTCTTGAAGAAACCATGCTGTCACAGACCTTACAAAAGAAGGAGTGTTCAAACTTCATTGGAATGATTCCCATTTCTTCTGCAGTGAATTCATCAAAAAGAAGTTGAGCATCATAGGTTCCATAATATTTACCCACACCTGCATGGTCACGGCCCACAATAAAGTGTGTGCAACCATAGTTTTTACGTACAATGGCGTGAAAAATGGCTTCGCGTGGACCCGCATAACGCATGGCTGCTGGAAACACACCTAAAGCCACTCGATCGGCTGGATAGTAATTTTCCAAAATCACTTCATAACATTTCATACGGATGTCTGCAGAAATATCATCTGATTTGGTTTCACCCACTAATGGGTTTAAAAACAATCCATCGACAGTTTCCATAGCACATTTATGCAAGTATTCATGCGCTCTGTGAACAGGATTACGTGTTTGAAAACCAACAATTGTTTTCCATCCTTTTTGCTCAAAGAGTTCACGTGTTTGAGCAGGATCCAAACGATAGTCATTAAACTTATTGTGCTTCACACGTTCTAATACGGTTACTTTTCCACCGAGCAACACATTGCCCAACGCAAGAGTATAAGCCACACCAGGGTGCTCAGCATCTTCAGTTTTATAAACGTGTAGGGCTTCTTTACGTTTATCAAAAAGATATTTTTCTTCGAGATGAAGAATAGCTAAAGTTTGTCCACTCTCATCTGTTAAAGCAACATCTTCACCAATTTTTAATGGATCTGCTTCTTCATCTGTCACAGCTAAAGTGATTGGCAAACTCCATGGAGTTCCATTAGCCAAACGCATGTTATCGACAACGTTTTCGTAGTCTTTAAGTCCCATAAAACCTTCTAATGGACTTAAAGCACCTGAAGCAATCATGTCTAAATCAGAAATCTCACGTGCGTTAATTTTTACTTTATGTAGTGTAGGCACTTTTTCTAAAAGAATTTCTTTATCTTTGCCTTCAGCCACTCGGTTGATTAACTTGCCACCATGCGGGGCGATTTGTTCACTCATTTTATAACTCCTTGTCTTATTGATAACTTTTTGCTTTTTCTCTTAATTTAGGAATGATCTCTTCATAAGAAACTTTTAAGTTTCCCATTCCCGTTCCAATTTCTATATCTGGTTTGGTGACACCGTGAAAATCACTACCACCCGTGGCAATCAAACCATACTTATCTGCAAGCTCTTTAAACCACTTCACTTCTTTTTTATTGTGTGAGCTGTAAAAAACTTCTAAACCATCAAGCCCTTGCTCTGCCATTGAAGCAATCAACTCTTCAACCCCTTTAAGATCGCCACCATGCACATATTTAGGATGAGCTAAAACAGCCACTCCACCGGCATCGTGAATCATCTTAATGGAATCAGCTTGAGAAAAACGTTCTTTATTAATGTAAGCAGGACCATTTTTTGCCAAATACTTATCAAAGGCTTCTTCGGTATTTTTAACATGGCCCCGATTAATTAACGCACGTGCAATATGCGGCCGACCAATCACACCCTTGCCAGCAATTTCAGCCACTTCTTCTTCAGTAATCTCCATACCCAGCTCGTTTAACTTAGCAATGATTTGAGGATTACGTTCTTCGCGCGCATCTTGCAATACTTTTAATTTTGCCAACAACTCAGGGCTGTGGCGATCTAAAAAATAACCCAAGATATGAATGGTGCCATCACCATACTCGGCACTGATTTCAATAGCTGGAATCAATTCAAAGCCTTCATGCTTTTCAGCTTCAGCATACGCTTCGTCTAAACCTTCAACCGTATCATGATCACTTAAAGCTAAAGCTTTTAAGTTTTTATCAACGGCTGCGGTCCGAACCACCGTTGTCGGTGATTCGGAACCATCTGAGACCGTACTATGAGAATGAAGATCGATAAACTTTCGCTCCATTAAACTTGAGCCGTTTTAATGTATCCGAGTTCTTCAAGCTTCTTTAAAATCTTTTCTGCAGATTCTTCTGGAGTTTCTTTGTTGGTATCACAAACCACTTCAGGATTTTTTGGATCTTCATACGGATCATTCACACCTGTAAACCCTTTGATTTCTCCAGCAATGGCTTTTTTGTAGAGCCCTTTAGTGTCACGACCGACTAAAGTGTCCAAATCACACTTTGTAAAAACCTCCACGAAGTCCTCACATACTTCACGACTTTCATCACGAATCTCTGCATAAGGAGAAATCGCTGCAGTAATGGCAACAACTCCATTACGTTGAAGCAAATGTGCCACAAAACCGATACGACGCACATTGGTGTCACGGTCTTCTTTGCTAAATCCCAAACCTTTACTCAAGTTGGTTCGAACCACGTCCCCATCTAAAGCCTCTACTTTTTTCCCTGCTGCTTTTAATTTCTCGATTAAGATGTGAGAAATAGTGGTTTTACCTGACCCTGAAAGACCAGTAAACCAAATCACAAAACCTTTTTCAGACTTATCACTCATTTTATAACTCCTTTATATGATGACGATTTCTTCTTCTTCAAACTTCTCTGTTGTTTCTTTTAATATCCAACTCTGTGCTTTTGTTTTCTCACCCTTTTCGCAGGCCACCACCACATAAGAATAAACTTCGTGGGCAAAAATCGCTGCAGCATGTTCGCGATCAAACTCAGAAGGTACTGATGGATGATCTGGATGCGAATGAACAATCCCTAAAATTTCTAATTTTTTTTCTCTTAAATCTTGATCAACTTGGTTCCATACTTTTGGATCCATCACATACCGATCATGAGCCCGTTCTTTATTGATGTTTGGAATGATACGATAATCAATCACTTCTTTATTATCGTAACTTTCACCCACCATCAAGCCACAACACTCATGCGGATAAGAAGCTTTAACATGATCTAAAATTTGATCCATCACTTCTTTTTTAATCTTAACTGACATTTTTATTCCCAAACTTGTGTGGTTAAATATTTGTCACCGCCATCGCAAAAGACCGTCACAATCAAACCTTCATCTAAAGTTTCAGCCAACTCAAGTGCTTTCACCATAGCAGCACCTGAAGACTGCCCCACAAAAACACCTTCTTCGTGCGACAAACGCCGCGTCATTTCATAGGCTGCTTCAGTATTCACCGGAAGCACACCATCTAAAGTATTCTTATCGTAAATACCAGGTTGAATCGAGCTCTCCATATGCTTCATACCTTCTAAACCATGAAACGCATGTTCTGGCTCAATGGCAAAACATTGAACTTTAGAACTGTATTCTTTTAATCGCTTTGATGTTCCCATCACCGTGCCACTTGTTCCGATTGTGGCTAAAAAATGAGTGACTTTCCCATCTGTCTGATTCCAAATCTCAACACCCGTGGTGTCGTAATGCGCTTGTGCATTGAGCGCATTGTTATACTGATCTGGCATGAAATATTTTTCAGGTTCTGCTTCGGCTAACCGATGTGCTTCTCGAATCGCTCCATCCGAACCTTCTAAAGGATTGGTGTAAACAATCTCAGCACCATACGCCTTTAAAATCTTTTTACGCTCCTCGCTCACATTCTCAGGAACAACCATGGTTACTTTATAACCTGAGGCAGCCCCAATCATGGCATACGCAATGGCTGTGTTTCCTGAAGAGGAATCTAGAATCGTTTTGTCTTGCGTCAACTTTCCTGAAGCAATCGATTCTTTGATCATCCGTGTTGCTGCTCGATCTTTAATCGAGCCGCCTGGATTAAACCATTCCGCTTTAGCGTAAATCTCTACGTTCTTTAAATGCTTCGTTAAATTTTTAATCTGAATCAGAGGGGTATTCCCTACTTGATCCAAAATAGAAGCACCCATCTTAGCCTTCGACAATGTTTTGGTCGATGGGCTCAACTTTAATTCCACGTGTTCGGGCATGTTCAATGGCGCGTTCAATTTCTTCCTCATCTCCATCTAATTCTAAAGCAACCAATCCAATTTCATCAGAGATGCTCGCTTGGCGCACATTGGTGATGACTTTAAACTGATTGCCCATCTCCCAAATAACAGGTTCTTTTATCTTCCCTCTTTCAAAGGTAAGGTAAACTTTTTTTTTGTATTCCATTCCGCCTGCAATTGCCGGAACAATAGAAATAGAATCTTCTTCTTTAACAGCAGTTTCTAAGTTGCTTAAAAAACGAATGTCTTCATCATTTAAGTAAACATTCACAAAGCGGCGCACATTGCCAGCTTCATCACAAATACGTTCTTTTAGTCCGCCAAAATTTTGTTCTAAGTTGTCGAGAATCTCTTGGATGTTGCTTCCATTGGCTGCCACTTCAGCTTCGCCATTAGTTAATTTCCGTAATGGAGTTGGTATACGAACAGTTGCCATGATTGGCCTCCTTATAAATAGCGGTCGATTTTATACTATCGCCTTAGATTTATCTACAATTTCATCAAATGCAGCTAGCTTTGCGTCAATGCTCACAGGCTTACCTAGTTGTTCTACTAAAGCGTCCATTGTTTTAAGTCCATTTCCCGTCACAGAAATCACAATCGACTCATCTCTTGGAATACGTCCTTGCTCAATTAACTTCTTGGTCACACCTAAAGTAACTCCACCGGCTGTTTCAGGGAAAATTCCTTCGGTTTCAGCCATTAACTTCATGGAAGCGACAATCTCTTCATCGGTGACATCTTCACCCCAGCCTCCGCTATCACGCATCACCTGCCCCGCATAATATCCATCCGCAGGATTTCCAATAGCCAATGATTTAGCAATCGTATCTGGCTTTACAGGTTTAAACAATTCTTGTTTAGCTTTAACAGCTGTGGTGATCGGCGAACAACCGGTTGCTTGAGCACCATAAATGGCTGTGGTGTCATCTTTATCAATAAAACCTAATTTTTTAAATTCTGAAATCGCTTTTTGAATCTTACAAATGAGCGAACCCCCTGCCATTGGAACCACAATATGTTTTGGGGCTTTCCAACCAAGTTGCTCTAAAATTTCAAAGCCAAATGATTTGGATCCTTCAGCATAATAAGGACGAATATTAATATTCACAAATGCCCAACCATACTTTCCTGCAATTTCACTACACAAACGATTCACTTCATCATAGGTCCCTTTAATCCCAACCACATGACTTCCATAAACCTGGGTCCCTAAAATTTTAGTTTGCTCTAAATCATCTGGAATAAAAACATAGTTTTCTAAACCAGCTGCAGAAGCATTAGCAGCGACGGAATTGGCTAAATTACCGGTTGAGGCGCAAGCCACAACTTTAAAACCAAATTCAACCGCTTTAGATAAAGCAACTGAAACCACACGGTCTTTAAAAGAAAGCGTTGGAAAACTGACTGCATCATTTTTAATATAAAGTTCTTTCACACCTAAAGCTTCAGCCAAACGATCTGCTTTCACTAAAGGAGTAAAACCGACCTGTTTTCCAACAGTCGGATCATTATCAATAGGAAGCAACTCTTTATAACGCCACATGTTTTGAGGACGTTCTAAAATTTTTTCCTTGGTCAGAACTTTGGCAATCACTTCATAGTCATAATCAACTTCAAGTGGACCAAAACAGTATTCGCACACATGAAGTGCTTCTTTAGGATATGCTTTTCCACACTCCCGGCACTTAAGTCCTTTTACACACTGTTCACTCATGTTCCCGACTCCTCTTTTGAGACAATAAAAAAAACCTCTACCCACCAAAGTTTGATGAGAAGAGGTTTATAAATCTGCTGTCTCTTCTCATCTATCCCTTTTCAGGGTTGGAATTAGCACCTGGCGGATATTGCAAAGCAATCTCCCGGTTGCCGTGGCTTCAAAGGGCCTCTCCCTCCACCACTCTTGATGAGATATAAGACTATTAATTATCTACAAATGACGCGAAATGTCAACTTTTTTGGTTTATTCTGTAAATAACTACTATAGAGAAGTTTCGAAACGAACTATTTGAGGCGCATCTAACTGGTAAAGACGATCTCTACGAAGAAGGGACTGAACAAGGCCCACCTGCCCAGAATGACCATTCAATGACAGCGATTGAGTCGAAAGCACTTTTTTTAGATCAGCAGTCTGAGCTTCCAAAAAAGCCAAAATGGCACGGTTTAATTTCCCACTCTTTTTATCTAAAACCTCTTTAATGATCTCTGGCAAAATCTGCTGTTGAAATCGAGTCATTCGAGTTTTTCTTAATCTTCTTTCTTCTGCAGGCTGTAATAATCTTCGGTCTCCTATCTTTATCAATGCTTCAATTAAATGAGAATCAAATAGAATCGATTGATAATAACGTGCTTTTTGATGAATCTCGTACTCTGTACCTAAGTAAGAATGCCGATAAGCATGATGCACAACATCTTTTATGTATTCAACAAGCAGAGGTTTTAGCTGTTCTAAATCTTGAAGAAAAGAATCAACATCTTCAGGCTCATGCTCAGACCGAATAGAAGCGTCATAATAAGTAAACAGTTCTGATTCAAAAAGATCAATGATCTCTTCTATAAAAAGAGTCACGCCATCATCATTATCACTATCTTCATACTCGACTAATTGACGCATATCAGCCTCACTCACTCCAAAGAGCAGTGCTCGAGAACGATGAACTAAGTTTTCAAAAAAATCAGCAAGCTCACCCGGATCATTATTCAATCCAGAAAAACTATGAACTTTTTCTAAAAAGTGAGTAAACGAACGCCCCAAGAAACTGTCCATACTTTCCAATTTCTTTTTTTCCAAAATAAGATGTAAAATTTCGTGCAAAAAAACTTCGGCAACAAGCTCATCCGAATTCCATTTTTCACTCCCATCATTCTCAAAAGGGACAAGGTATTTTAAATATCGAATAAACGAAACATTGATACCAATATAAACACCCTCTTTATCTTCATGTGAAAAAGCTGCCATAAAATTATCTTCTGTTGGCATCCCTCCTTCAAAAGGGATCACCATCTTAAAAAAACTTTTTCCAGTCCCCCTAATTTCGTTGAAAAAATTAACAACCGAAAGCAAGGCAGCATCTGTTTCTTCATTCAATAAATAAGGAATACTTTGATTTAAGATTTTAGTTTCTAAGATTCGAATCGCGGGAGCCAACCAGTCCCTCATATCCGCACGGTCAATCAATGATTCCTTTGCTTCATCATCCAAACCTTTCCACTCCCTAACTAGTGATTCAACTATATGGGAATGAGTAACAGGTCCCCTTCCAATAAAACCACTTCGACGTCTTTTATCTTTAAGTTTTTTAGATTTCGGGTCTTTTTGATTGCGCTTGAATTTTTGTCCAGAACGTTCGCTCTTTTCGCCACTTCCACTAGAACGTGCGCCTGTGCTAATCAAACGAACTTTGGCTTCAATCGTGGCACGTTCAGGAAGCGAACAAAACCTCACTCCGCTAGTTCGAGCTAATTCACGGTTAAAGGTAAATGGATTTGTAAAATGTACCCAGTGATTAGGCGTTTGATGGGCTAATCTTAAATTATAGGGCCAAGTAGAATGCGCCCCTGCAGTAGGACCTGCCATGAACCAGAAAAAACCTCTGGAGTCTTGCAAGTGGCGCATCTCTGATTCTAAAAAGTTAGCGAGTGCTGTTTGACCGGTTAAACGGGCTGCACGCGCATAGCCCAAAGTCATATCAATTGAAATCGAATCCACATTAGCGTAAGGCTTAACCGAAAAACCATAAACACCCTGACCATTCACGGTCACTTGCTTTAATCGAGCTAAGATCCATGTTAATCCATTAGAGTAATCTTGATAACGGTAGGGATGAATTTCTTGAGTTGCAGCTAAAGCTAAAAGCGACCAAGTCTGCACATCTGTAGGTTCGTCAAATGTAGAAAAATCTCCACGTAAGTTGTTGTATCCAATTAAGAAATGATTTTCATTCCACATCCCTCCTTGTGAAGAAGGACGGACCAACCAATCCAAAACAAGACGCGCACGGGCTAAAAGATCAAGTGCCAAAGCATCTGAAACACGGGAATGTTGAATTTGAGCGAGCTTGTAATATAAAACCGCAATATCAAAATTGTTTTCTGCTGAACTCCATGGCAAAACATTGGTTCCATTTAATCCACCAGAGAACGAACCATAACGGCGATGCGATTGATCCAACTGTTGAAAACGATTCAAATATGGAAGCGCTTTTAAAACTGCATCTAAATATTTTTGATCATTGGTGGCTAAAAATAGATCGAGCAACCCTAAAGACATCCAGGCCACATCCCCTACTTTAGCTTCCCAAGAAATAACATTACCGGTTCGATAGTCTCGACCAAAATACCAACTTCCATTTTGATTTTGTTGAGACAAAACCACATCAGCTTGTTGACGTGCAAATTCGATTTCGCCTTGTTGCACTAAAAAGATCAACCCTGTTGCCGTTGTATAGAGCCATGTTGGGCGATGGCCATCAGGAAGCTGTTCATTATCTGCACTTGGAATCATTCCTGTTGTGGCATGACGCGCTTGCCTCATCCAGTTAATAAAGGGTTGAGGATCCACTGCTGTTGGAGCCGAAACATTTAATGCGTTAATTTGTGTTAACAGTGCTTGGCCTCTTTGAAGTCTCTGCACATCATTAGGAGCCAATTCAGAATAAAGCGTTAAATTTGCCGATGAAGTTGTTGGAGCTGTTTGAGAACCGGTTGGGATACCACTCTTTTGATTTCCAGAACCTTGAGTTGGACCACTTGGTTGACTTGGACGAGGTGTACACGCTGCGAAAGCAACAACAGTAAACAAATAAAAAGGCCATAAATGCGGAGGAACAATAAACCTTCCACGCACTGTCTCACCTGTTGGAGACAAACTAGGTTTAACTACAGGAGAACGATCTGATGAAATCGATTCAGAATAAGGAAGACCACCCACAATCTGGCCAGGAGCCAAATAAGATGGTTTGAGCACCGTTGTTTGCAGTGAAAAAACAAGCGCCAGAACAAAAGAACTGCATTTAAATAAAGACCTAACTCTGGTTTTCATAAGGAGATATAATACCATACAAAACAGATAAAGTCAACCTTTTAGAGAGCGGCTCTAACCCCGTTAAGTCCTTGAGGATCAAGACCTAACAAAGAAGGATCATGGTCTTTTTCTATCTTACGCATCAAGCTAAAAAAGAGTAGGTCTAAAGTCAATCCAGTTAGATCCGGATCATAGGTACGATTTTTAGCATTTGCCACATACCGCCTAATGGCTCGACCTTCAATGCTGTTTCGAGCCAACACAAATGTCTCAACTCGTCTTAGTGCCTCAGCACGATCATAGGTTTGCTTTACTCTTGTTGTTAAAAAAGCTTGTAAAATTTCAAAACGAGCTACAATCTCTTCTTGAGACAAACCTTCTTTGATAAAACGAAAAAGATGTGTGGTCATCGCACGCCTGACAACACGCGCACTCAACAACCCCTTACGAATCAAACTATGCGTAAGCGTTGCATTCACTAAATCGGTTCCCAAACGAGTAAACATGTTGTCGACCAACCAACCTAATTTCTTTTTAGGCCAAAACCCTTTGACGATTAAAGGAACAAAGTCACGCACATCAATGTCAGCCCCCTTTGCTGGATTAAACATCACAGGATCAAACAAAATCGTTCCATGAATAGGAAATTCAATTACACGCCCCCCTGGTGTCATGCGTTGCTTATAATAGGCACGCGACACTTCTCCTGCAATAGCAGCTCCGACACCACTTCCTAAGACGTAAGCTTTATCATCCCCTTCAGCATTTAGAATGGCATTAAACGTGGAAGCTAATCGCTCAAAAAAGTTTTCAGGTTTTGATTCAGATGATTTGTGAAGAGAATATTTTTCTCCATTAATTTGATAACTATAACCAGGATAAGTCACCACAATAAAACGAAAGGTTTCTAACAATTGTTCTGCTTTAGTTTCACCAGAACGCAATAACGTTAAAAAAGAATCTTCAGATTGACCATTCCAGCCAGTGTAAACCACAATAGGGGGATAAAGGCTTGATTCATTCCCCACAATCTCATACCCCACTTCATCTCCTAAAACCGAGCGAACCACAAACGCTTCTTTTTTTCTTTTTTCAAGTTCTCTTAGACTACGGCCTAGATCAGCCATCTCTTCTTCGATCGTATTAAACAGATATTTTGAAAGCCAATTTTGAGTTATACGAATATCGCTCAAAAGCTGTTTTCTTTTTTGATCAACACCTCTCCTTGGCTTAGACGATCGAGAATGTTTTTCAGGTTTTGGTTCATCACGCAGTCTTCGATCTTTTCCAGAACGCCGTTCACTTCCCCTAGACTCAAAGTACTCTCGATCATGCCAATGAGGTTGATCCATTAACAGCTGCAATTCTCTTTTAACTTTATCCATCTCTTCAATTTTGTCATAAAGTCTATTTCTAATAGCTAGAAGGCCGTTTAATTCACGCAACAACTTACGTCTTTGGCGATTAATTTCAGGAGATTTTGTCCCATTTAAAACAGAGACCTTTTCTTGCAGAACACTGATCTCGGCTTGTAAAAAAGAAAATGAACGCATTTTTTTAACAACAAGGTTGCCTTTAATAAAGCGACCTATCTGATCTGTTAAAGGAAGATTGCCACGGCTAAATTCTGATTGAGTTGGTTTGTGGTCATAGATCAAAATTTCTTTATCAGCCCGACGTCCATTAGTATTGCTATAGTCCCTAGGCTTTTCATTTCTTCTTAAACGATTCAAAACAGGCAAACCCCAGATACCATTTCCTTCAAGATAAGATCCATCTTCAACTTGAAACAATTCTTTTTCTCCAAGTAAATCTAAAAATGACTGACGAATTTCTTTGTCACCGATTTCATACAGTTGATTAAAATAAGCCTGTTCCCATAAAAGAGCTTTCCACAACACAGAATCAAATCGCGACACAGGCTGATCAAGCACAATCCAAGCAGTTAATTTTTCTGAACGAATTTTTACAGGAAGAGGAAGAGGAAAACTTTTTTCTCCAGGATTTTGAAACATTCTCAAACCAATAGCAATAGGTGAAGGAAGATGATAGGCCAACCAGATTGGCTGCGGAGCTTTTTTAAAAGAATGAGTAAATTCTAAAAACCAAATATCACCCGTGTGACGACTTCTAAAATGCAAAATTTTGTCATTTTTAAGATCAACTCGAACGATTTCAAAATTTTGCGAATCTAATTGAAATGGACCTTGGGCCACAATCGGCTGCGGTTTAGGAGCCAAGGAATAAGCTGGAGGTGAAACCAAAACCAAAGACAAACAGATCACAACTAAACGACTCAACAACTTCATAAATTTCCTCTCCTATTCACAAAGGGAGAGAGAATAGCAGAAGATTAAATATTTGTCTAGAGATATAGCCCAACCACTTCTAAAGAAAGGACTAAGAGATGTTCTGCCTAAAGGTACCGTTCCACAGTGAGGGCAGGAGGAAAAATGTCAATCGGTTCGGAACCATAAAGAACACTTTCAACTGAACGAGAAGTTTCTATATCTTCTCTAATATAAGGCTCTAATAGGCGTAGAATTTTGCGAACCTCAAGATCTTCTTTGCTTGAAGTTGGGGTTTTATTTGAAATGCGGTTTTGTTGGCGTTGATAAGCCAAACGAGCTTCTCTCCAAAAAAGAGCGCCAGCAGCCTCTACATCTTTAGCTGCCATTAATTTTTGTAACAGTCCATAAGAGATGTAAATTTGTTGATTTTTTCGCTGCTCTGTTTCTTGAGCCTCACCCACTAATCGAGTCCCACCTGTCCCAGCATGTGCCACTTGATAATGCTCAGGTGAATCAGCCATTAACAAAGTTGGCTGCTCTTTTTTTCCAGGTTGATAACCTAAAAAGAAAAACTCTGTTTCTTGAAAAATAGAGAGCATTCTCATTTCATCAAAGCCAAAACGATCAAGGCTTTTAACAGCAAGCTCCTTCATTGCTTCTTGAATAAAGTTTTGAATAGATTTGGATAACTTATTTCTAAAATAACTATCTCTCAAATTTACTTTTAAAACAGCATCGAACAATTCTGGATCGTTAAAAAATTGTCGAATCAGTAAATTAATTTCTTTGTGCGAAGCCACATTATAAACCCCTTTCCCAACAGCTAAATTGAGATCTAATGCTCTTTCGCCGCGACTCCCTTCATCATCCCAAGAAGGTTCTTCCTCTTCTTCTGGAGCAGCCATTCTCTCTCTTAAAGCGGCAAGCCGCTTTCCAACATCTTCAGACTCTCTCAATTGAGCGGCACGTTCTGAGATCATCTCTTCTATAGGTCTTCGTTTGGCTACTGTACCTGCAGCAATTCGACCTGCTTTTACCTCTTCGTAAGCTGTGTGCGTTTGATCCGTCATTAGCCCAATTCTTTGGGAGGTTAATTCTACCGACTCAATGGCCAATGCGATTAAAGAAGAGTCCTCTTCTTCAGCCAACTCTTTTAGTGCTTCTATTTTCCTTCTAACCCCATCTCGAACCGCCACAAATTCAAGTCCACTGGCTCGTGCTTCTTGGTAAACAGACTCAGCACCTTCTAAGTCTTTTTGTTTTGATTTAATTTGTTTAGCTAAGTTTAAAACGTTGTCTTTAGACTCTTCTACTTTTTCCACTTCTGCTTGAATCAACTCTAATAATTCTTTAGCTTGGCGTTCTTTTTCCGTAACACCACTCACTTTTTTTTCAAAATAGACTGATGAGACATCCTCCGTTACTACCTCTGTCTGAACGTCACCACTTAATGTTCCCTCAATCACAACTTCTTCAGGCTCTTCCTCTTCAATTTGGTCTATAAGAGCTTTCACCCATTCTTTTTTGAAAGGCTTCACAGCCTCTCTCACTCTTTGAGACAACTCTCCAGCTGAAGGAGGTTGAGTGGCTTTGCCCTCTTTTGAAGCTCGTTCAAATTCTGATAAACTAAGCACATCCAAAGCCTCTTGATCTTCAACTGCTTTGAAAAAATCTATAAGACTTGAAGGCAGGCTATATTCTTTACGAGGAACAAACTCCTCCAATCCCACAGATTCCAAAAACTCAGAAGAAAAATCTAAGGCATAGCGGTCAACATCTCCGCCATCTACATCGACTAACATTCCATAAAGTTCTTGCTCTAATAGAGTCCCGTTTTTCCATCCTCCGCGCCAATTTGAAGCAAAGAAGACACTTCCATCTTCATCTCCAGAGCCAACTTTGATAGCACCAGCAAACAATAAAACAGACTTAGCCAAATCAAAATCACGTTGTGTTGAAACTTGATCTGGTAATAAAGCGTCCAGTTCTTGAAAAATCCCAGCAACTCTTTCTTCTTTAAGTTCTAAACTAGACGAATCAATTGAAACCATTTGGTAAGGAGCCCCTTCTCCTAGCTTCTCTCTATAAACTGCAGACAATAAATTCTCTTGGCCTAAAGAATATAAAAGTTGAATAACAGCGCCACGCAGCAGAGGAGGTAAGTCTGTCAGTTTGTTCTCTCCAATCAATTCAGAAAGACTTTGAATAGGTTGAACAGGGCCTGAACTCAACGATTCTTTAAGCAGAGTCGAAAATCTAAGTTTCTGTGGATCAGAAAAATAGCGAGAGTTTTCTTTTGTTTTTCGGAATGCTTCGATTAATGGAATTAAAGCCCATTTTTTCTCGATTTTAGCATACTCAATCAATATCTTGGTTCGAGTCTCTAGAACAACTGAATCCAATTCATTTGAAAACACTTTAGTGGTAACTAAGTTTGGCAACAAATCAGCTCTGCCTTGCTTTAAACTTGCTCTTATGTTTCCAATAATCGTCGTGCGCCTATCTCGCCTGTCACTCTCTGAAATCAGTTGAAGAAGCCTATCGATAAAAGGATCAGAATTTAAATAACGTGCTGCAGTAACCAAATCAGATTGAATAGAAGCCTTTTGAGAATCCAACAAAAGAGCTAATATTTTTGGTAGGGCTCTTGATTCATTTCGCTCTGCTAAAATAAGAGCTGCTACTCGTATCTCTTCTAAATCATAACGCTCATCTAACTGAGCTAACCAATAATTATTTGAACTTTCAGCAACGTAGTCACGCCACGTTAGTTTGGTTTGAAGCTGACGGATTCTAGTTTTTCCTAAAACCCTTCCTATCTTAGGAAAGACCTCTAACAAAGAAAAAAGCTGTTGAGAGTCTGCTTCTAAATCAACAGGGGAAGCCATTTTAGTTGCTTCTGCTTGAATAGCCTTTTCTATTTCTCTTAAGCGCCCCTCGTATCCTTTTGGATCATCGAAATTAGGAAAGTATCCAGGAAATGAAGATTTACTCGCTTTATACAACACGCTTATAGCTAAGGTGTCGTCTAATGCGTCCAAAAACTCTCTTGGTGAATCGATTCCACTTATAAAATCATCAAAATTTTCTTGAAGACTCTCTTCTTCCTCTTCGATTGGGTCGTCACCATACATCAAAGCACTTGCATACGCAGCGACTTCAGCCTCATACTCAGTCTGCTCAGTTCCATCTGACTTTCTTATCGTTCCAGCATAGTTTGAACCACCATAGAGCCCCTCTATTTCTTCTAATTTGTCGAAATCATCTTTCAAGACTTTGAGCGCTCGAGTCAATAAGGCCACGCTCTCCCTATCTACAGGCTCAACTGTCCTCACAATGAACTCTGCTCCACTCTCATCATCACCGAATTCTTCTAAATTATATTCTGATAAACGAGTCCATTCTGCTACGTTCTTTTGTTTAAACTGCCGACGAAGCTTCTCTTTATAACGCTCAATCAACTCATCTTTACTCCCAAAATTAAATAAAGCTTTCACAATAGCAGCTCGAACTAAAGAGTCTTCTGTTTCGTCAAAAACTTCAAAGAGGGTAGAATCTATTTCTCTATCTAAATCATCTTTTCTTACTTTATAAACAACCGGATTAAAATCTATGTTTGAATGAGCCGTTCTTCTTAAAGAACCAAGCAACAATGCCGCTGCAGTCACGTGATGATTTCCTCGTATTTTTTCTGAAAAGGCTGCGACAACTCGTTTTCGATTTTGATCACTCATCCAACCTTGGAGGGCACCTTCAACCGCAATAGCAAGATCTTCTCCTGCTGAGTTATCCAATGTCTTTTCTTCAAAATAGTGATGATTATAGTTAAATAAATCAGAAACAAGATCGGCAATCCATTCCTTGTCAGTCTTGTCAGCCATAATTTGCAATGATTCCTTTGCTGCCAAACGTATAACCCTTGCTAAGTCTGAATCTGTAGAAAAAACAGCATACCTCTCTTCATCAGAATAACGAAATCGAAGTGCATTTAAGATAGAGTCAATCTCTTTATCTTCCTGATACGCTTCAATAATACGAGAGGCCGCAATGCGGACTTTCTTTGGTTGAGAGGCATCTAATAAAACCGTAATAAAAGGCCATATTTGTAACTCCATCTCCATATTGACAAGAACTCGGCGCGCACCCACTAAAACCTCTGGATTCATTTCATTTGAAATATTTTCTAATAAAGAAGATAATTTTTCTGATTTACCTAAAGCTAAATAAGCAGCTTCTCTAATTTTAGGATCTTCATCCCTAACTAAACGAATAAACAATTCTGAATTTTCATTCTCTATATTAGAATCAAACTCTCCTTTAATTAAAAGAGCAGCCATACTAATATTTTTATTTAAATGCGTTGTTAAATCTTCAATTTGAGTTAAATAAGCTAAACGGAACCTATGATCATAAAGACGAGTTGCTCTATTTATGTCATCTACAATAATCGTATTAAGAATTGAAAGGATAAAAGCGTCATCTCCCTCTTTAACCTTTTCTTTAAGTAAATCGTAAAAAGGTTCGAACGCTTCAGAAGAGGTGTAATAATTCAACCCATAACGATTAGCCTGCAAACCATGACTAGCCTTTAAACGAACAGACTCCATCTCTTCAGGATCTAAACTAATTTTAACAAGGGCTTTCATCGCCACTTCATTCCTTGCTTGTCCTAATAACTGAACTAATTGAAGCCTTTGCTCTTGATTCATTTTCTTTTCTAATGCTTCAACAAGCACTTCAGTAATGCCTTCGGCAAGAATTTGAATCATTCCAATCTCTTCTTCTAATGGCCGCGGCATGTTAAAAGATTTTTCAAAAAAAGATTGTCTTCCCTTAGGCTTACTCAAATAGTTCAATAATTGAATAGCAGCGCCACGTACCTGAGTCGAATTTGATTCTGTCAAAGCTAAATTTAAAATCGCTTTTGTCGTCTTTTTTTCACGGACATTTTTTTGGGCGTTCATCATTCTTAAAAAGTTAAGGCTGGTAAACACTCCTTCTTCATTCCCCCAAAGAGATGCCGTTAAGACCTGTTCTAAACCTTGTGGATTTTTTTGAATCAATCGTTGCACATAAGGCTCAATCTTTTCTTGATCTTCAGCAGAAAATAGGACATAAAAAAGGTGTTCGACATAGCTATATTTTGATGGTTCTTGAGTCGATTCAATAAGAAGACTCTCTCTTATTGAATTGACTGTATTGGCTTCAACAACTCTTGTCAAAACTTCTAAAACAGATTCGTCTTCAGGATTATCTCGAAGAGTCTGAATCAATTTTTCTCGTATTTCTTTCTCAACGAATAAACTCCCAGTAAGAGCCATTTCAAAGGCTTTGTCTTGAATAGCTCCTTCTGAATCAAATAAAAGCTCATAAATAAAGTCATGAGGATAAATCCCGCGTTCTTGGAGATGATGTAAAACTGCCACCTTGGAATTAACATCTTTTTTAGCCTTAAAAAGTTGCACCAATTCTTCAAGGGTCAATTCTTTTCCCAAAGAACGGAGCATTGGAAAAAAGGCCAAATCAACAGGGAACCAATTAGACTCAAGAAACACTGAAAGAAGCACATTCTTTGAAAGAGAAGAGATGTTAAGACTACTTTCTCCAGGCCAAGTCATATCAGATTCTTGCATCAAAACCTTTTTGGAAAGAATATCTGCGACTATTGTCCCATCAGAAGTCCGTGCCAATTGAAGAAGAGTAATTGCTTTTGAAAAAAAAGACACATCTAATTCCTCGTTACTACCCGACGACCTCGGGCTATTATATAATGACATTTTAAAAGAGTCGTATTCTGTTAAAAGTAAATAGGTTAACCCTAGTCCTATATAAGCCTCAGATAAAATAGGCTCTTTTCTAGAGGCAGCTTTAAAATCTTGTAGGGCCAGTTGATAATCTCTTCTTCTTAAATGAAACTGGCCTCTTATAACCAATGCACTAGAGCTATTAGGTGAAAGTTTGATGGCTCTGTTTAAATGCTTGAGAACACGTTGAGGTTTTTTTCTCTGTTGTGAATAAGTTCTTCCTAATGAAAGAAGCGCCTCTATTGAATCAGGATCGTGTTCTAATGCTTCTTCAAATTCTTTTTCAGCCGCATTTAAATTATTCTGTTCTAAATAAGATAGGCCCGCTTCAACAAAAGGAGTTGCTCTCTCTCGGCGCTGCTGTTTTTCTTCTTCTGTTTCAGGAACGAAAGCTTTCTTTAACCAACGCGCTCCACGCGCCCATTTCCCTTCAGGCTTAGCTAAAACAGCCTCTCCTGCTAAATAGCGATTTAGGTCTTCAAACAGGGCGTTCATATTTTGATAACGCTTATTCGGATCAAGAGCCATCGCCTTTTTAACCACAGCCACAATATCTTTATTTAATTTTGGATTGGCTTCATTTACCGGTGGATATTCTCCAGCACGTACCTTTCTTAACAACTCATCAATTGAATTGGCCTGAACCGGCCGACGTCCTGCTAAAAATTCATACAGAATAACACCTAAAGAATAAATGTCTGAAAGAGCTGTAGGCAACTCCCCTCGTGCTTGCTCAGGACTCATGTAGGCAGGTGTTCCTGCAACTTGCGATTCGTCAAACCCAATCTCTTCAGTAAAACGGGCTAAGCCAAAATCAGCAATTTTAAATTTACTTAATGTTCCAATAATATTACTTGGTTTTAAATCAGCATGAACCACCCCTTGTTGATGGACTCGATTCATCACTTCTGCAACATCACGCACAAATCGAACAGCTTGCTTTGGTTCTAACGCCTCTTCTTCTTGTTTAAACCATTCTTGTAAATTCTGCGCTTCCACATATTCCATCACATAGAATTGACGCCCCCCTGTTTCACCCACCTCATAAAAACGGACAATAGCACGTTCTTCTAAACGCTTTAATACTTCAATCTCTTGTCCAAATCGTTCTTGAGAAGATTCACTTTCAAATCGAGGTAAAAGTTTAATAGCCACTTCGCGATTTAACTCAGGGTCGCGCGCTCTATAAACCAACCCCATTCCCCCTTGGCCTATTTTTTCAAGCACTTCATATCTGCCAATTTTTTGAGGAGTCGCTTCTAAAACTTGACGTGCGCGCTCTAAATCAACGCCCGAATTTTGAAGCGTTAAAGAAACAGCCACTCCTTCACTCAATAAAGCAGTGGGCGCTCCTTTAGGCGTGAGTGCAGCAATAGATTGTTTAATTTGAGAACTTTTTAAATCAGCATATCCACCTTTTATCGGTTGATTTAAAGAACGATATGCTGCTGCCATATATTTATAAGCCTCAGCAAATTGAGGACGAATAGCAATCACACGTTTAAAATCTTCTAAAGCTAAATCATAATTTTTCAACTGCAAATGATGACGTCCTCTTTCAAAATAGCTCAAATAAGAATTAGAGTTCAAATCAATGGCTCGTGAAAAAGAAGCAAGAGCTTTCTCTCGAAGAAGACTGGCATAAGATAGTCCTAAATAGTAATGCACCTCAAAAAGATCAGGTGCCTTAACTAATGCTTGTTCCAACACTTTTTCAGCTTCAGCATCCATACCTTGATTTATAAGTTCTATCCCTTTTTCAAGATAAGGGCGAGCTGCTTCTTCTTGACCCTCTTGAACTTCGTTGTCACTTTTTCTGGAAAGAAGTCGTGTAATTTTCCAACGGCTCTTTTTTTTCTTTCTTGGTTCTGCTATCTCAATATCAACTTCCTCCCCATTTAGAAAAGATTCAAGCGCACTATAAAATTCACCTGCTGTTTGAAAACGACTTGAAGGGGCTTTTTGGAGTGCTTTATTAATAATTTTCCAAAGAGGTTCAGGAATCGACTCAGGGCGAATCAGGTCTTTTCCTAAAACATTTGTCTTTAATGATTCAAAATCTTTACCGGTTCCAAAGGGAAGTTCTCCTGTTAGCAAGTTATACAACACCACTCCCATTGAAAAAATGTCGGAACGGTAACTGACGCCTTTAGAATCCCCACGCACTTGCTCTGGGCTCATATACGAAGGAGTTCCAAAAACAGCTTGAGTCCGTGTGCGAGTCACGTCTTCATCAGAACGGGCCAAACCAAAATCAGCTAAGACTGCTTGATCTTTTCTAAGCAAGATATTGCTTGGTTTCAGATCACGGTGCACCACTCCTTGAATGTGAATATATTCTAAGCCTTTTAATGCTTGAACCACATACTCTACCCCTTTAGCCACTTCAACCTTTCCACGCTTAGCTTTTAAATCCCCTTCAACCATCATTTCCATGGTGTAATAAAAAAAGCCTTGGCCTGTTCCATAATCTAAAACGTGAATCACGTTCGGGTGATCAATGTTGGCGGCAATACGGGCTTCGCGGGCAAACCGATCTAAGGCTCGAGAACTCACATACTCGGTTCGCACAATCTTAATGGCCACCGTTCGATCGTTTAACTGATCATAAGCTTCATAAACCGCAGCCATTCCACCTTGACCAATCTTACGTTTAATCTTGTAGCGATTGATTTGGTCTGAGGCTCTTAAGGAAAGAATAGATCGTTCACTCTCCAAACTGTTCTCAATTGAAGAACCACCAAAATCAACCACAGAACCTTGTGAACCAGACTTGGCGTCACTTCTAGATGAAGCAGATTCAATACTTTGATCAATGGAAAAGCCTTCTGAAGAGGGACGCGCAAACCCAGAACGCGGACTAATATAAGAAAGAGAGAGATTTCTCCCTGCAGTATCTACAAATAGAAAAAGAGCGCACAAACTGAGCGCAATGAATCGAGTCAATTTATTCA
Source organism: Actinomycetes bacterium (assembly GCA_029263055.1). GTDB lineage: Bacteria > Auribacterota > JAJCYG01 > JAJCYG01 > JAJCYG01 > JAJCYG01. The sequence goes on along the minus strand of JAJCYG010000036.1, from coordinate 106,765 downwards.
ACATTAATTTATGTAACTTCCTTATTATTAATAAGTTTATAAATATAATAATACTCTTTTCAGCTTATTTTGTCAAGGCCTGAGAAGGAAGACTACAGGTTGGGAAGTTTTTCCTGCATTACAGTCCAAAAGGCTTGCGCAACATTAACATAGACTTGAGGCTTAGGATGAATGCCATCACGCATATAAAGGAAAGGATCGACTAAACTAGGGATTTGATCTAAGGGAACTAATGACACTCTGTCATTTTCTTGGGCAGCTGTTTCAAAAATGGCATTATATTGATCTGCAAGTGATTTGATATAGGCTCGTTTTTCATCATCCCAATCTTGAGCAACTGGAAGATTAGCCACATCATGTAACTTACCAATAAAAATATGTTTCACTGAATGTTTCTGCAACTTATCGATTGTGTCGTGAACCCGACGCTGAAAATTTTCAGGAGAAGTGGGCAATGCTTCGCGAGAAGCTAAATCAAATTTTTTTTCCATCACGGCATTCAGTAGTGCATCATTGGTTCCCACCCAAATCGAAACCACATCAGGCTGATATAAACCTAATCGAGTCATTTGTAGCAGCTGAACTTTGGCTAATGTGTGCCCGCCATTTCCCAAGTTTTTAACCAACTCAAGTTTAGAGGAAGTCGCATGACTCAACGCCGCCACTCGACTTGGATAACTCTGTTCAGGAACCGCTCCATGCCCCACGGTCAAACTATCTCCAAGGGCAACCCAACGCAATGTTCCAGCCTCTGTCTTTTTGCCAATTGGCGGTAATCCTAACATCACTTCTCTCCATAAAATGTTGACGCGGGGTCAGGCACCACCGTCAATGCTTTTCAACTATAGGTTATTTTCATAATAGGCTATACTACCCCATCATGTTTGGAAAGAAAAAGCTCATTCAAGAGTGGGAACAAAAAGAGGCTGATTGGAAGAAGCAACTCCAAGAAGCTGACAACTTAGCCAACGAGCAATCAGAGCTCGCCGCTAAAGAACTGCGTGTTCCCCTTGTTAAACTACAACGTTCTTTGCAAGAGGCCTTGAAAAACAACTCAAGTTCTCAAGAAACCATTGAACAAACATTATCTGAAATCACTGAATACAAAAAAGTGATTGATGATATTTTTTCTATCACGCGCGCCAATCTTTATAAAGAAGCAGGTCTTTTTGTTCCTATCGATATTTCAGAAGCCATTGACCAGGTTGCTTCGCAATTCACTTCTATTGCTAAAGAAAAAAACCTCATATTTTCTATAGATATTGAAGCAGGCTTAACTTACCCAGCCCATCCTACTTATTTTAGAAAGATGATCTCTTTATTGATTGATAATGCGCTGAAATGCACTAAAAAAGGAACGATTTCTCTCTCTTTAAAACGAGTTAAAAATAACATGTTCTTTATTTTAGAAGACACAGGGATAGGAATGAAGAGCGAAGAAGTATCAAAAGCATTCAAGCGCTTTTACCGAACAGAAAAGTCGCGCCAAGAAAACATTTCTGGTCATGGGATCGGACTTAATTTAGCTCAGTGGATTGCTCGCTTGCATACAACCGATTTAGAAGTGACAAGTATGACTGACAAAGGAACCACCTTTGTGATCCGCTTTCCTCTTACATCTTAACTAGTTCAGAATGTCATCTTCGTTGAGGAGCAAGTAAGGCTCTCCCCACTGATCGTGATTATTAAAATCCCAAGGATGAAGTGTAGGGTCTTCCTGTTGTAACCGCACACCCCATAGTCCCCCATAAACCAAATAAGCTGTCCCAGCACCTGAGTCATTGACTTTTTGCACTCTAGCTGTTGAAAAAGCCCCACCCTCTTCAACACCACTCACAAAACACTCTTTGACCTCTCCTTTGTCCTCAATACTCACACGAATCACATCTTTAGCAGGTTCGAGTTCTGAATAGGGCATTTGTGGATAATCCCCACAATTTGGGTTGGCTTCAACTTCAATTAAGATCATAGAGGGTTCCCTTAATAAAAAAATGTAAACACTCAGCATTCAAACCGAATGTTTACATTTTAACCTTAACGGTTTATTTGGCCAAGAAGAACTCGGCGCTATTCTTTGTCCATGAACAACAAAGTACGCACACCTGATTCGAGCATATGTAAAGGATACATTGTTACACCCTTTAGATACATAAATGAATTATGCCCGAACTCTTCTGAATTAGTTTTCATGTCTTCGTACCAGTCAGCATTGGCTGCTGGAGCGGCAAACATAAAAACACCGATGATTAGTAGTGCTAGTAGTTTCTTCATTGTATTTCTCCTTTTGTATTCAGTTGCCCCTGAGCATGTTTCCTAATTAAATTATACCTGAAAAGTGACGTTTTGACAAGTCAGGAAGGAAGCGGGACAAACCAGTGATAAAGGAAGAAATAGACTAAAACACCCGTACTAGAGACATAGAGCCAGATAGGGAAAGTCCAGCGAGCTAAGCGCTTGTGAGAGTCAAACTTCTGTTTATAGGCATACCAAAGCAATAAGCCAACTAAAGGGACAATCACCATGGCTAGAATAGTATGTGAGATAAGAATGCTAAAATAGACAATCCGTATGATTCCTTCTTCGGTAAAACGCGTGGTGCCATGATAGGAGTGGTAGGTTAGATAGCCTGTTAAAAAAATAACTGAGCAAAGCAAAGCTAAAAGCATGGATCGCTTGTGGGCTTCTTTATTCCCCTGCTTAATAAAGTAAAAGCCGGTTAACAATAAAATGACACATAAAGAATTAAAGCAGGCATTGATATGGGGTAAATTGCTGATGATATTCATTTATATCCAGTTTCGATCTAAAATGAGCAACGTAAAGAGCAGTGGTAAATAGAGCATAGAAAAGATAAAAACTTTACGCGCATTTTTATTTTTTGAATCGGTTGATTTTGAAAACAGGTATCCTAAAAAGAACATGGTGCCACTTAATGTAATCGCGCCTAAAAAGTAAAGCCAGCCTGTCACCCCCATAAAAGTAGGAAACAGAGAGACCCAGAAAAGACCGCCTGAAAAAAGAAGAATCTGACTCGATGTCATCCCCCCTTTTTCAGTATCAATGACCGTTAACATTGGAAATTGTGCTTTGGAGTAATCTTCGCGGTAAATCCAAGCAATAGAAAGAAAGGCAGGAATTTGCCAGAAGAAAAGAATCAAAAAAAGAATCCATGCTTCAAAAGCCAAATCATTGCGTACAGCAGCCCATCCAATCATTGGCGGAATGGCTCCTGAAATAGCCCCCACTAAAGTAGAGGCAGAACTCTTTCTTTTAAATGGGGTATAAAGAAAAACATAAATCAAGAGAGTGATTAAAGCTAAAACTGAAGAAAGAAGATTCACAAACCAATAGAGGTACAGCGTTCCAACAACTGAAATCAAAATAGAAAAGCTCCATGCTTCTACCAGGCTGAGTCGCCCTTCTGGCAAAGGACGCGACTGGGTACGAGGCATCCGCGCATCAAGCTCACGCTCCCAACATTCATTAATCGCGCACGATCCTCCAGCAACCAAAGAAGTACCGATTAAAACATGGCATAAAAGAAGCCATGCAATGTCATGGCCTGAAGCCAAGACAAAACCAGCTAAAGCAGTAAAAATGACAAGAGAATTAACACGTACTTTTGTCAGTTCTAAATAAGAGAGTAGTTTCATTTTATTTGTAGATGGCGAAAACTCCGAAGCATTAACACCACAGAGGTTCCGAGCATCATTGCTCCAACGGTTAAATGCAATGTGGCAATAGTAGGGGCTTTTTGCGTCCAAATGGTTAATCCACCCAAGCAGATTTGAAATAATAAAAGAAGAATCAAAAAAATCATCGGCCGCATAAATTGCCTGACTCTTTTAAATTGTGAAAAGGTTTTAAACGCAAGCATAATGATGGTGATAGAGGCAACAACAGCCCCTAAACGGTGCGCATAATGAATCCAAATTTGAGGAGTGAAATGTGGCGGAATCAAATGCCCAAAATTTAAAGGAAAATCAGGAATCGCTAAACCTGATTCAGTGTGCCGCATTAACGCACCTAATAAAATTTGAACATAAAGAATCACACATGTCCCAACAGCAAAACGACGGTACTCTCGTTGAGAGGCTATTTTTAATGGTTCTTGAAACCATTCTTTTGAAGTGAACAAAGCAATACTGACTGTTAAACAAAAAAAGATTTCTGCTAAACCAGCATGCGCCGTAGAAACAGGTGTGGGTAATAAAAAAAGGACTGTGATTCCACCTAAGACACCTTGAGAAATTACAGTTAAGAGCGCAGCAGTGCCTAACCATTTCATCCAACGACGCTCTTCTTTTCGCCACATCCAAACACAAAGAATCACAGTAAGCAAACCAACAAACGAAGCAACCATACGATGACCATGCTCATAAAAAACACCCCCTACCATCGGAGGAAAGAGCATGCCATAAGAAAGGGGCCAATCAGGAACAGCCAAACCCGAGCTGGTGCTCGTCACCATTCCTCCTGCAAAGAGGAGGAACAGTGTTGACCACGCAGTAAATATGGCGAAACGATTAAGCCAAATTAACATTACTTTTTAGGACGAGTAAAAACAAAAGAGATCTCTTTTGTTTCGTTTGGACCGACTTTAATTTTTTGAGTTATTTCCCCTAGCTTTTCTTGCCAAGCAGCAATCGTGTACTCTCCTGGCGGCAAGTTAGGTAGCTCAAAGACTCCATCTTTTCCAGTGGTGAAAAAGTAAGGGTGAGTCATCACACCCACATAACCATTCATCCATGGATGCACATCACAAACCATCTTAACCATGGTTTCAGGCTTATTAAATGTCTTCTTTAACTTCATCCCTTTAACAGGCATTCCAATGTTAAAGTCATCATTTTCTTTAGCAATGGCATGCACATTGTGCAAGGTAGCATCACTGTTGATAATTTCAATCGGTTGACCTGCACGCACTCCAAAAACACGCGGTGTGTATTCACAACCAATTTGGTCAAACTTAGCCGCTCCGTCTGGTTTTGGAAATTTCATTCCGCCCAAACCTTCTTTGACATAAACAAAGACATTGGCAAACGAACCATCTTCAGAAATCAAAACTTCTTTACGAAAAACAGGCTCTGAATGCATGACCATGCAAGTTGGATCTGCATCCATTTTGATTTTCTTTGGTTTAGGCCCTTGCCCATCAAAAGTTACTTTTCCTTTAATGACAGCAGGATCTTTAACCTCTGTTACCATTTCACCAGAACCAGACTCTTCATCTTCAGATTCGGCTTGAGCTTGCTCTTGAGCAGCTTGTTCTTCTTCTACAAAACCAAATTCATCCTCTTCGTCCTCATCTGCTAAAGCAGGATTGGCAGAGAACATTAAAATACCCACAAAAAGTAATGCCATCAAACGCTGTACCATTAGTAACTCCTTATCTAGTAAATTTGACGCATATTCTAGGAAAAACCTTGCGGCTATTCAATAGGAATCTTTTATTAGGTAAATAACTGAAAAAACTGTGGTTACAGCTTATTATTTTAGACTATTGCTCAAAGGCAGCAGCCACGCTCCAAAAAAAGCCTCTTGGATCCCAAACTTGGGCTAAAGAGTATTTTCTTAGAACCTTGCTTTTTGCTTGCTCCTCTAAAGCAGGTTCTGTTTTTGAAAGGATCATCCAGCAAGCAGCCACATCATTTAAAGAAGGATAAGAAAAAATACGCTGCTTCACTTTTTCTGTGGCTGATTTAGCTCGCACCAATCCCCCATTGGATGCTTTTAAAGCTTGCTCCTCTAAAGCTTGTTTGGAATAAAGATGAATACATTGAAGAGCAAGTTGCTTTGCTTTCTTGTGATACCCTTTATTAAGATTTAACCAAGCGGCTGTAGTCAGCCCTTCTGAAGTCAATGCACTCGGCTTATATTGAGCTCGTTTCATTTTTTCTAACTTGGGTTCTTGATACGGATTAATTTGAAGTTGAAAATCAGAACTCTCTTGAGGTTGATCCAGTCGAAGCGGATTCCATAGATCAGAAAAAAATCGCCAACATGTTGAAGCAACAGAGCCTGCTTGCGTTCCTTTTGTTGTGGAATGAGGTGTAAACCACCCATCGGAAAATGTTTTCTGAAAAGAGACACTGGCATAAGGATAACTGATACGTCCATCTGCTTGCTGCATAAAAGAATCAATCCCTCTTAACACTTGAGTCAACTTTTCTTGATACTCTTCTTTTAGAACAAAGATATTGCTCGAGCTACTTAAAATAAGCCAATAGACTTGCGCCATCTCTGCGCTCCACTCAAGCGAACAAATCCGATCACGCTTTGCTTTATCTGCTTCCTCCTTTGAAGTGTAATCATAACCTCGTCCCTGTCTTAAATTAATCCCAAAAGTTTTTTCTGCTGCTGCCAACATCTTATCTGTTGAAACACCAAACTCAGAAAAAATATTCTCTGGCAAATAGGTTCCGATTAACCAGGTCGTTGTATCAAGCGCAGCAACTTTATCTAAGCCATCAATAAACGGACGATAGCCACGCATCACAACTCCACTTGGTTGAACCGCTATCTCTTTTAAAAATTTCTGATTTTCTTCTAACTCTTTACGATAAAAAACTTCTTTGCGGTAATCATCCACAAACTCAAGCGCCATTTGTAATGTTGCCACCACATCAATCACGTTCTCTGATGAAACAATCTCACGCCAAGGAATATTAGGTTCGTCAACATCGCTCATGGCAACGCCCCCGTTGTAATGCGGCAATGAAATCACCCAATCACATAATCCTTCAGCTAAAGACAAATAAGTTTTATCTTTTGTGATGTGCGTGTATTGGTAAGCCAACATCGCCAACCACATATTCGGCCCCACATGCCGGCGCCACTCCAAACCCACACGGCCATTTAATGTAGAATAAAAATTATAAAAGCCTTTCCCTTCCCATTTGGATTGATAGAAATCAAGTATCTTTTGTGCCCGCTTTGTATCCCCCATTAATAAGAAAGCCATTCCAGCAAGCGCTTGATCATAAGTTGCTGCTTGATCTTTTAAATAAGGATCTTTAGACGCATCAAAACTTTCAACCAATCCTGTTAATGAATTTTGCTGATAGCAGAGCCAATTGTAGATCCCTTGGACCCATTCCTTGCGAATCTGCTCGTTTGAAATAGCCCCTTGCGTCTGAATCGCCTTAGGCTGCCATCCTGAAAAGGAACCTGGGCGTGAGATCTGCTGCAACACCTCTGGAAGCGCAGCAATGGCTGCAGTATGGCGCGCTTCTTTCTTCAAAGAAGGCTCCGCCAAACTCCCTACCGGCATCAACAACACGATTACCCAGATTAAGACCGTATTTCTAAGCTTCATTTTTCCCTATCGTTTAAAAGTGGACCACCAACTTAAGCAGGCGCCGTGCCACTTTTTTTCTCTATGAAAGGGAGATTTGTCAAGGGGGCTTGACAACACATTTATGAACGTTTTCAGCGCTCATTTTTGTGCTTTTGCAAAAGAAATGAAGAAAGTTGTTAAGCGTAGCTGTGCAAGCCAGCTAAGAGATAGTTCACTCCGAAGAAGGTAAAGATCATGGAGATGAAACCAATGACCGAGACCCAGGCTGATTTAACGCCGCGCCATTTGGCAATTAAATGAAGATGGAGGTAAACGGCATAGATTAACCAAGTGATGAGTGCCCACCATTCTTTTGAATCGTTTGACCACCAAGCACCCCATGCTTCTGCAGCCCAGAGCGCACCCATCATAATGCCCAAAGCAAGAAGCGGAAATCCGAGCCCAACCCAACGGTAGGTCCAGTTTTCTAATGTTTCATCTTTAGGAAAAAAGCGTTCGATCTTTAGTAATGAAAGCACAAAGTAAAGCGGAATAGAAATAACAATCGCCACACCCACAGAATAAGCCATCAACAAACCAAATGAGGCAAGTGTTTCTGTATAGGGTTTGAGTAATTCTTTTTCATGAAGAATCAAGAGAAGTGAAACAAAACCCACACACCAAGAAGAAGCTAAAGTCACAAAATAACGATGTTTTTTAGACTGTTTAAATAAATACTGAAAGGCGGCCATAAACGAAACCGTAAACGCCCCATAAGAGATCACAGTCACCACCACATGAATCCACAACCAATAACTTTGTAAAGCAGGCACGAGAGGTGAAATGGTTTTATCTAAAAAGAAAACTGAATAGGCTGAAATTAAAAAGATGATCAAACTAGCAAAGGCACCAAATGAACGGCTTTTATAAGCCCATTGAAACACGGCATATGAAAAAGCGACGACAAAAGAAAAAAGAAGCATCACCTCAAATTGATTACCCCAAGGAGCACGGCCTGTTTCAACGGCACGATTGACCAAATAAGTAAGGTGAACTAAAAAACCACCTGTAAAAACAAGACGCCCTATTTGCCAAACAAAATCCTTTCTCCACACAGTGGCATGAAAGGTATAAATCAAAAATGAAACAGAGTAGAGAACCAACATCGAATAGAGTAATTTATCTTGCATTGATTTTATCCTTTAGACGGTTTTTTTAATTTTTCAGGTTTTCTATTTAAAAAAGGGTTTACATAAAACATTAAAATCAGACCAATCATCATACCTATAAAACCAACAAAAACAAGCGGGTAACCAGGATCTTTAGTCACCTGAATACCTGACCACTTTTCATTTTCTTTATCATAGCTTGCCTGATAAAGCATGTAACCTTTATATTTTGCAGGATGATTCACACGCAAACTTTTACGCATCACTTCTTTGCCACCATCTAATATTTTAATATGACTGATAAACTCTTTAATAGGAAAGTCGACCGAGTAATAAAACTCAAAAGGAACGGTATCTTCTGAATGGGGATCACGCTGATTAGCAAAGACCCACTTTGATTGAATCCCTGATTCAGATGTTCCAAAAGCCAATCGAATGGCTGGATTTAAAAATTCATCTGAAACATTCACAATATCACTCTGTAGACTTGCTTTCTCTAAGAACTGAAGAGGAAGAAAAGAAGTGTTTAACCCATCAAAACGTATTGGCCCAGTTCCATTCCACGTATGGTTTTCTTTGAACTTTCCATTTTCAAAACGGAGCACACGTGGCTCAAATCCTTTTCCACTTGCAACCTGAAATACATTTGGAATCTTTTTTAACATAGGGGCCAATGACTCGAACTTTTCTATCCCCTTTTTCATTGCCTTTTTAGATTCATAAAAACGGTAATAGATCAGCACTTGCCTATCTGGAGAAAGCATAAAATCATCTTTATGGGCAAAGAGCCATCCTTCCCCTTTTCCTTGAGGACTATCTATTTTGAGTTTTACAGCAGGCAATGCGCCTTCTTCTTCAGAGACCACCATCTCTTCACGCACCCGCGCATCTGGCAAAACATCTAAAACAGTCAGTCCCATTTTCTGTTTTGGAAGTTTAAGTAATTTTCCTTTTTCAATAGGGAAACTTTTTACAGACTTTCCTTCTTGATTTAAAATAAAAAGACGTTGATTTGGTTTTTCATAACGAGTAATCACAAAATCATTAAGAGCCACTTCAAAAGGGAGCTCTTTAATTTTAATATTTCGCTGCAACTCTCCTGTTTTAGGATTTTCAATAAATCCCTTTTCAACAAGCATCTTGCCATTTTTTTCATTTTCAAAAACCTGCAAGAAACCTTTTTCTCCAAAACGTCCCACCACAATCCCAACTAAAATAGTGATGATGTTGATATGAACAAAAAGGGAACCAGAACGAACCAATTTCATATTCACTCGACTGACTAAACAAGAAATCGTGGCAATGGTTAAGATAAGCAATAAAAATTTGTACCACCAGGCATGATACACATCATCTAAACTTAAGAGTTGAATCCAGAAAAAGCCAGCATCACCATATTTTTGGATATAGTCGTTAGGTTGGCCATTTTGAATAAAAATGGTCCCCAAAATAGAGGCTATGACCACAAGCACAATAATGACGATCGCGACTCGCACCGATCTAAAAAACCGGGCAATTTGCGTCTCACGAAACTGTTTCTGTAGGGCTAACCACTTTTCCTTACTCATACCTTTTCCTGTAATATAAAGGCGTATAGTGTATCAAAAGACCCTTATTATTTCACTTATTTAGACCTGTTCTGGCTAAGGCAAAAACAACAACTTCCTTTGCCCCAAGCTCTTTTAGCTTTTTTGCACATTCATTAACTGTAGAGCCCGTTGTGACAACATCATCAATTAATAAGACCTTTCTATCTGAAATGACCTTTGCTTCAGCCCCTCTACCAAACGCATTTATGAGCTGCTGCTGACGTTTTTTACGGTTCAGCTTAGCTTGTGGAGAAAGAGTCTTTAACGTTGGTTTTAACCGCTTAATCAATTTTTTCTTTATAGGGATTTTACATTCTTTAGCCACCACTTCCGCAATGAGTTGAGCTTGATTAAAACCTCGCTCTTTTTCTTTTTCAGCAAACATCGGTACAAAAGTTAAATAATCATACGAATGGTAGGTTTCCTTTATTTCTTCTAACTCATTTTTTAAAAGCTCTTCAAACATTCGAATCAAAAATCTTTTTTTTGAATACTTGAACTCTATTAATAAAGAAGAAAACGGTTCTTCATATAAATACAAAGTCTCAATCTTTTTAAAAAACCACTCAATCCCCACGCAGTCTTTACATGAAACTTGATCCAATGATTGCGGCAAGGCGCAGATAGGACAACGATGAAAAGTATTTTTCTTTAGTTGAGACAATTCTCTTCTGCAAAGATAAGGAATATCTTCAGTAGAAAGTGGTTTTTGGCAGAGCAAACAATGAGGAGGAAACATCCAAGACAACAACAATGAAAACATCTTACAGCTTAAGCAACCTCTCTCTTTTTAAGGGGAACAAAATAGTGAATCCACACAAGGGCTGAGAGCAAAAAGAGCCAACCCACAAAACCATTAATCACTTTTCCATCGCCAAAAAACCAATGCTCTCCACCGAGATAAGTGGGACGAATAAAACCCGAGTCAATTTTAATCCAATAGACCCAAATTCCATGGAGTGCCATTGAAAAATAAAGACGACCTGTTTTTAACCGCGCGTAAGCTAACACCACACCCAACAAAAAGAGCCCCATAAAATCAGGAAGCAACGCACTAAAGTTTTGTAAAGGTTCGAGAAAACGAAGAAGTGACTTTAAAGAAAAAAGGATGGTTGCTTTTCCTTCTACAACAAAATCTTCAGGAGCTAAAAAGTGAGTCACAGCATAAAAAAGGCTTGTTAAGATCACCGCAATCCAACGCTTTTGCGTTTTTAAAAAACCTTGAAGCACACACCCACGAAAAAAGATCTCTTCAAAAGATCCAATAAAAATCGCAGCCAATGCATATTCAAAAATTCGTTTCATGTATTTAGGCGTAAACAATCGATTCTCTAAAATTCGAGCCTCTGCATGATAAAGAATAAAATAGAGAATCGCTAAAGAAAGGGTCCCAAAAACAATTCCATAAAGAATGTCTTGTTTCCAACCTGCTGTTCGGCTTAGACCAATCTCATCTGCTGAGAGCACAAATAGAGATTTTCGAAACGTGATTAAGAAGCAAACCAAACTAATAAGCACACACCGATTAAGCACCTTATCAAAGGGAAAACTGGTGATTTCAAAGCTCAGAAACCCATTATAGACAAAAGGAGCCAGAAGCGCCCCACAGATTGCTGACAAGACTAAAACCAACAAAAATCGTGTGATAAAACTCATTCAGAGTCCCTTTAATAGAGAGGTTTTACAAAGGATGCAAACTTTAACAAAATTATCGTAACTCAGTCAACTTCTAAGAATAAATCTATTTCGCACTTGCATATATGGCTAAAAAAAAATAGAATAGACGTTTATATCAAAATGAAAACATCTATTTTAAACACATTTATCTCTTGGCCCAAAACTCTTTCTATTTATATTATAAGAAAGTTGGTTTTGTCGTTTGTCTTAACTTTGGTGGTTTTTACCTTTGTTCTCTTTATGGGCAACATTGTTCGGATCGTAGATCTGATTGTAAAGAACATTGATCCACTTCTTATTCTAAAATATTTTCTATCGATCATCCCCTACTTACTTGCTTACTCCATTCCTATGTCACTCGTCACTGCTGTTATCTTAATTTACTCTAAACTCTCTGTTGAAAATGAAATCACAGCAATGCGAGCCAACGGAATTGGAATGTGGAAAATCTTTACACCCGGAATTATTTTAGGCCTTGTTCTAAGCTATGGTTGCGTCAAATTAAATGATGAAGTCTATGCTTATTTTCATTACGCACAGCGACAACTCAAACAAGATTTTAAAGTAACGGATCCCAAAGCATTTTTAATTCCAGGGCACGCAACCAATGAATTTGAAGGCTATAAGATCAACATCAAACGTAAAGAAAAAGAGATCTTCTATGATGTCACCATTAATGAATTTTTAGAAGATGGCCGCAAACGATTTATCCGAGCAGACCGAGGCCAACTCGTTATCGACGATAAAACAAAAGATATGTCCTTTAAATTAATTGACGGCATTATTGAAGAACCCGACGCAAGCAATCCGCAAAAGTTTTTTCAAGGTAACTTTGGAGTCTATACCATTAAATTCGCCAGTAAAGCCGATGGCGACAAAGGACCTCCTAAAAAGAAAGTGCGCGATTTAACCATTAAAGAACTCAAGATTCGAATCAATGACTTTAAATCAGAACTGCTTGAAGCAGGTCCGACCCAAGCAAAAGAACTTAAACAAGAGATTTCAGAATACAAAACAACGATTCAGGAACGACTCTCTTATTCGTTTGCTTGTCTTGCTTTTGTTTTAATTGGCATGCCATTAGGAGTACGTTCACACCGAAGTGAAAAAACTATTGGAGCCGCCATCAGCCTTGCACTTGTAGCGGCTCACTACGTCTTTGTTCTCTTTGCTAAAGCTTTAAGCGAAAGACCAGAGGCTCATCCAGAGTTCCTTATATGGCTCCCTAATATTGTTCTGGTCGGCTTAGGAATATATCTCACTTTTAGAATACAGCGACAATAATATGGAAAAAGCATTGAAACAAATTCAACCCATTCTTCTCACACTGTCTAAGTTGTTTTCAAAGAAAAAAGGGGAACCTTTATTTCAGATCAAACTACTTGATTACTATCTCTTTAGAGAAGTGATGTCCCCTTTTCTCTACTCCTTAATTTCATTTATTGTTCTTTATGTTATCTATGATTTATCGATTCACTTTAGTGACTTTTTTGAAAAAGGAATCAAATTTAGCTCACTGATTGAATACTATCTCTCTTCCATTCCTTTTATTTTTGTTAACGTCACCCCTATTGCCTTATTAATGGCTGCTCTTTATTGTCTCGGGCAAATGGGCAAAAACCATGAGATCACTGCTTTTCAAGCAAGCGGAGTAGGCTTACTACGATTAAGCGCTCCTTTTCTTGTTATCGGATTGCTTATCAGCTTACTCGTTCTCTGTACCAATGAAACCCTTGTTCCAAAATCAATTGCCAACAGTGAAAAACTCCGCCAAGAAGAAATAAAAAAGAAAGATTCAGCATCAGAAAAAACATGGAAAGAATTTGCGTATAAATCCCCTTATTCAGGACGCTACTGGGTAGGTGAATTTGATCCCGAAAAACAAGAACTCACCAATGCTATTATTCGAGAATTCCGCTCAGATGGCTCATTAAAGATTAAGTACACAGCTTCCAGTGTTGTTTGGGTTGAAGATAGCTGGTGGATGTTTAATGGAAATCTCGCCCTCTTTGATTTAGAAAGCAAGCAGATCGGAAATGAAGACTTTGTTAAAAAGCCACTTCGTGCGGCTCAAACCTATGAAACACCTGAAGACTTTAAAAGTTCACGCACCCCAACCACATTAATGAACATTAGCGAATTAAAAGAACATATGAAAATTCACGATAAAAGTGAACTGGTCTACAAATCAGAAACAGTCGATCTTCATTATAAAATTTCTTTTTCTTTTATTAGCTTAATTGTTATTTTTCTCGGCGTTCCCTTAGGATTAATGAATGCCGGAAAACGTGGCAGCGGTGCTCTAGCTGGCTTTGGTATTTCCCTAGCCCTCTGCTTAGGCTACTATGCCTTCACCATGCTCACTCTCGCCCTAGGAAAGTCAGGCCTCATGCCCGCCTTCCTAGCAGCCTGGCTCCCCAACATCGCCTTCACCGGCGTCGGAGCTTTCCTCGGTTACCGCATCTTCACCCGCTAATCAAAACCAATACATCCTCTAATAGACAAAAAAAATCCCCCGAGTCGTATATTTAAATACGTCGAGGGGGATTTTTTTATCTGCAACAAAGCAGATGATTGTTTTTTGGACTTTCTAGGTGCCTTCTTCCCAAGAGTTGAGGTATTTGACTTGCTCAGGAGTTAACACATCAATTCCAACACCCATTGAAACTAACTTAAGCGAAGCAACACGCTCATCAATAGCTTTAGGTACATCAAACACTCCGGCACCGAGTTTACCTTTTTGCTCAATACAGAATTGAGTGGCTAAGGCTTGAGTGGCAAAGCTCATGTCCATCACTGAAGCAGGGTGGCCTTCAGCAGCAGCTAAGTTAATCAAACGACCTTCACCTAACAAGTAAATGGAACGGCCATCTTCTTGCACATATTCATCCACAAATTCACGAACCCCTTTGTTCACTTTCTTAGAAAGTTTTTCAAGGGCTTTGATGTTGATTTCAACATTAAAGTGACCGGAGTTAGAAACCATGGCTCCGTTTTTCATGGCTTTAAAATGATGCTCGTCAATCACGTGAGCATTTCCTGTTACAGAACAGAAAACATCTCCGATTTTAGACGCTTCTTGCATTGGCATCACGCGGAAACCATCCATCACAGCTTCTAAAGCTTTGACAGGATCAACTTCTGTGACAAGCACATTAGCTCCCATTCCACGAGCACGGTCTGCCAAACCACGTCCACACCATCCATAACCAATTACAACAAATGTTTTACCGGCTAACAACAATCCAGTGGCACGAACAATTCCATCAATGGTTGATTGACCTGTTCCATAACGGTTGTCAAAAAGATGCTTAGTATCAGCATCGTTAACCGCAATCACAGGGAATTTTAAGACACCATCTTTTTCCATGGCTTTCAAACGAATCACACCGGTTGTGGTCTCTTCCATTGAACCAATGATTGTGTCATGCAATTGTGGATAATCTTTTAAGATCACAGAAACCAAATCAGCTCCATCATCCATAGTCACATTAGGACCATGCTCAATAGCGGCACGAAGATGTTCATAATAAGTATTGTCGTCTTCCCCTCTAATCGCATAAGTAGGAATGCCATACTCTTCATTTAATGCTGCAGAAACATCATCCTGAGTACTCAATGGATTTGAGGCACACATCACCACATCAGCCCCACCTGCTTTTAATGTACGAGCCAAGTTAGCTGTTTCTTTTGTGATATGCAAACAAGCTGACATTTTCAAACCTTTTAAAGGTTTTTTGGCTTCAAATTCTTCACGGACTAATTTCAAAACAGGCATGTCTAAATCAGCCCATTCAATTCGTTTGACTCCCAAAGCAACTAAACCAGCAGCATCTTTGTAGTCACCTTTTTTTGTTGTGCTCGTTGACATTGTATTCTCCTATGTTCTGTTCTTATTAAAAATCAGGGACGGTTCTTAATTAAAAGAGCCGTCCCTGTTAAAATATTACCTAAGTTCGATTAGACTCCGGCTTGAACTTCAGTTTTTTTTTCTAAACCTGCTTCGCTTCTAAGGATATCTGCTTTATCGGTAATTTCCCAAGTAAAGCCATCTCCTTTTCGGCCAAAGTGACCATGACGTGCGGTCTCTTTAAAGATAGGTCTTTTTAATTTGAGCTTATCAATAATCGCTTTTGGGCGAAAATCAAAATGCTTTTGAACCAATTCTTCGATTTTGTCTTCAGGAATTTTGTTGGTTCCTTCAGTTGAAATCAACACGGAAACAGGTTGCGCCACTCCAATAGCATACGCCACTTGAACTTCGCAGCTATCAGCTAGTCCTGCTGCCACCACATTTTTAGCCACGTAACGGCCAAAGTAACAAGCTGAGCGGTCAACTTTAGAAGGATCTTTTCCTGAAAAAGCTCCACCACCATGGCTTCCTTTTCCACCATAGGTATCGACAATGATTTTACGACCTGTAAATCCACAGTCACCTTGCGGTCCACCCACAACAAAACGGCCTGTTGGGTTGATATGGTAAATAGTTTTGTCATCTAGAAGCTTAGGATCAATAACAGGTTTGATCACTTTTTCTAGAATTTCATCATGAATGGTTTTGTTGTCTACATCTGGGGAATGTTGTGTTGAAATCACAACCGTATGAACACGAACTGGTTTACGGCCTTCATATTCAACAGTCACCTGGCTTTTTGCATCTGGACGAAGCCATTTCAAATCACCACTAAAACGAACCTCGGATAATTTTTCCATTAATTGGTGAGAAAGCATAATAGGAAGCGGCATTAATTCTTCTGTTTCGTTACAAGCATAACCAAACATCAAACCTTGGTCACCCGCTCCTTGCTCTTCGTGTAATCCTTCTCCTTCAGTCACCCCTTGGGAAATATCTGGAGATTGTTTGTCGAGCGCAATCATCACGCCACATGTTTTACCATCAATTCCATACTCTGCATTGGTATAACCAATATCAAGTAACGTTTCACGTACAATGTCAGAAATGTTGACGATTGCTTTTGTTGTGATTTCACCCCCCACAACAACTAAACCAGTTGTACACATGGTTTCACAAGCAACACGGGAATCAGGGTCTTGAGCTAACATGGCATCTAAAATTGCATCTGAAATCTGATCAGAAACTTTATCAGGATGTCCCATTCCTACAGACTCGGATGTAAACAAAGATCTCTTCATCAACTTATTCCTCCGTTAAATACACGTCATTAATAATTCTAAATATTTTTGGCAGAAAACTGCTCATCTGCCTTCTTGTACGAGCCTAAATCCCCAATATCATACCATTTTCCCTCTAAAGGAAAAGCGTAAACTTCACCTTTTTTCACCAACCACGAGATGTAAAATCCAGGAGCATCTTGGTTTTGGTTTTCTGCTTTATAGTCGTGGATTAAGCTAATTTTCTCTTTTGAGAGTAAATAAAGACCTACCGCAGCTAGCGTTCCTGGAGGATTTTGCGATTTTTCCTCAAAGCGAGTCACAAGCCCTTTATCACCGACCTGAACAATCCCATACTGCTTGGCTAATTCAGGATCACCAATATCATAAGAAGCAATACAAGGAGCTCCCCCTTTTTCTCGATAAAATGCCACAAATTGATTCAACTCAACTTCAAAAATATTGTCTCCGGCTATAATCATCAGCTCATCATCAATTTGCTCATTTTCAATCACAAAGTGAATATCGCCAATGGCCCCCAACTTGTCCTGATCTGAGGAAGTGCCATCATCAATAATTTTGACGTCTTTAGAAAAATTTTCTTCCCTTTTCCATGCTTCAAAACTTGGAACAAATTTAGAATTGGTTACCACATAGATCTGATCGATCTCAGGCACCTTTTCCAAATCTTCAACAATATAATTAATGATCGGCTTTCCACCCACCGGCAACAACGGCTTTGCCTTATCTTTAGTTAAAGGATAGAGCCGGGTTGCATACCCTGCAGCTAAGATTAATGCTTTCATTATTTCACCACCAATTCTGGGGCCACACGTTCTAGTAGTTCCATTGCTTTTTGTTGAACCTCTTCTGCTGTTGCATAGTTAAAGACATCTTTAGAAAGTTGCTGCACTTCTTTAAAGGAAACAGAGCGAATCACTTTTTTAATTTCAGGGATGAGTGCTGAACTCACAGAAAGCTCATCGAGTTCCATTCCAAGCAAAATCAAAACGCTGGCTGGGTCTGAAGCCATCTCGCCACACATTCCAACCCAAAGCCCTTCTTTGTGGGCTGCTTGAACTGTGTTTCGAATCAAACGAATCACTGCTGGATGGGTTGGCTCATAAAGATAGGCAATTTTTTCATTCACACGGTCAACAGCTAAAGCATATTGAATCAAATCATTGGTTCCAATGCTAAAGAAATCGACTTCTTTAGCTAACAAGTCGGCAATCATGGCTGCTGAAGGAATTTCAATCATGGCTCCCACTTCAATATCTTCATCAAAAGGGATTTTTTCTTTTCGTAATTCTTCACGCACTTCTTCAACAATTTCTTTAGCACGCCGTACTTCTCCAACCCCAGAGATCATTGGAAACATAATCTTTAAATCACCATAAGCACTTGCACGCAAAATGGCTCTTAGCTGAACTTTAAAAATATCAAGTCTTTCCAAACAAAACCGAATCGCACGCCAACCTAAAAAGGGATTCATCTCTTTTGGCACTTGCAAGTGGCTTAAAAACTTATCCCCACCTAAGTCAAGTGTTCGAATAATAACGGATTCATTTTTAATCTGTTCGGCTACTTTTTTATACGCTTGAAAATGCTCTTCTTCTGAAGGAAGATCTGAACGGTTCATATAAAAGAACTCTGTTCGATAAAGCCCCACTCCTTTTGCTCCATGATAAAGAACAGAAGGTGTATCTTCTGGCATTTCAATATTGGCTGCGAGTGTAATGCGATAACCATCTGTTGTTTCTGCAGGAAGATCTTTAAGGTGAGTTAAACGTTCTTCAAGAATTTCAATACGGGTTCGCTCTTCTCCATATTTTTTGAGTGTGGATTTTGTTGGATTTAAGATCAACAGACCCCGGTTTCCATCCACAACCACTTTCATGCCACCCCTTATTTCGCGGCTAACATCATGCAAACCAACCACAGCAGGAATACCTAATGACCGAGCTAAAATAGCGGTATGAGAAGTTCTCCCTCCCACATCTGTAGAAAATCCCACTACTTTTTCTTTATGCATTAGAGCTGTGTCTGAAGGGGAAATATCATAGGCAATCACAACAACTTCTTCTTTTAATGTGCTTAAGTCTTGGCGTTTTCTGCCAATCAAATTATGTAGAATGCGCCGCCCCACATCTTGAACATCACTGGCGCGTTCTTTTAAATACTCATCTTCCATAGAATCAAATATTTTGGCGTACTTTTGTGCGGTTTGCTGAAAAATAAACTCCACACTTTTGCGGTCTTTTTCTAAATGTTTGATCACCTCTTCAATCAGAGCACGATCTTCAACCACCATTAAGTGAGCATTAAAAATTTCTGCATGCTCAGCACCCATTCCTTTGGCGATTTTCTTTTGTATCTGTAAAATTTCTTTACGTGTCTTAATCAGGGCCTCTTCAAGGCGCATGATTTCCATAGGGATTTCAGCTTTGGTAATTTTACGTTCAATCACCACATCTTCTTCCCGGTCAAACAGAAAGGTCTTCCCTATCACCACGCCGGGTGAAGCAGCAATCCCTTTAAAGATAATTTCTTTTGTTGGAGGCATTGTTCTTACTCTTCCCCAAATTTACTTTCAAATAGTTTTTCAAACTCAATCAATACTGTTTCAGCATCTTCACCTTGAGCATAAACTTTAATTTTACTTCCCTTAGCAGCAGCCAACATCATGATCCCCATAATGCTTTTGCCATTAATGCGTTCATTATCTTTTTCAATAAAGATCTCAGATTTAAATTGATTGGCTAATTTTACAATCATGGCAGCAGGTCGGGCATGAATCCCAAGCTTATTAACAATCACAATATCTTTGCACAACTCTTGGCCTTCTGCTTGTGAACTCATGATTACTTCCCTTCCAATCTTTCTATTAAGGAACGATTAAACTCTTGGGCAGAGTGAATCCCCATATATTTTAAACGCTGATTCAAAGAAGCTGTTTCTACGAGTAGCGCAATATCACGTCCAGGTCGAACTGGAATCGTTATATTCGGTAGCTTCAAACCTAAAATATCAAGCGTGGCATCTTCTAGCCCCACCCGTTCATACTCTTTCCCTTGTTTCCAATCTTCTAAAGTGACCACACAATCAACTTGTTTGTAGTGACGCACACAACCCGCTCCAAATATTTTTTGGATATTAATAATTCCAAGCCCTCGAATCTCCATGTGATAACGAGTCACTGAATTCGATGTCCCCACAATTTGTCGGTCATCTTCAAGTTTGAGCTGGACCGCATCATCAGCAACCAAACGATGTCCCCGCTTAATCAAACTTAGGGCACATTCACTTTTTCCGGCTCCGCTTTGGCCTAAAATCAACATTCCCATTCCAAACACTTCAACCAAGTTTCCGCTCATGGTTGTGGCTGGAGCAAATTTATCTTCTAAATAAAGCGTAATCAAATTAACCAAATGCATGGTGATTTTGTTAGAACGAAAAACAGGTACTTTGGCCCGTTCTGCTTCTTCCAACAATTCTTTTGGCGGCACTAATTTTCGAGCCACAATACATGTTGGAATTTTTTGCTGCATCAACTGTCTAAAACGAAGCCTACGATCTTCAGCTGAAAGTGTGCTGATATATTTCAGCTCCACTTTTCCAAAAACTTGGATTCGTTTTCTTGCAAAGTAATCAAAATAACCTGCCATAGAAAGACCTGGACGATTCAACTCCGCCACTCGAATTTGGTTAACAAGACCTTTTTGGCCTGCAACCAAATCAAGACGCAACTTTTCTTTCATCTCATCGTAAAATGTCTGAACAGGTATTCCTTTAACTACGCTCATTCAATTAGCCCTATAACCCCATCATTACGTTGATACAACACATTGAGCAAACCAGTCTCTTCATTCACAAACACATAGTGGTTCTTTTTAATCTTTTTAATTTTTGAAGAAATGTTATCAGGGTGAACTTCTTCTAAGACAAGTACTTTCTCATCCTTTTTAGCAGAGCCACCATTTTCTTTAACACCATCACTCAACGTATACGTTTCAATCAAACAAGTTAGCTTTCCATCTTTTTTCGTTGGCTTAATGGCTTCTTTAATGTAACCACAACGTTTCTTTGTAATTCGATAAAGAACTGAAGCTGCTTGAGTCTCTGAATTAAAGAAGACTAAAAACTCATCTTCTAAAACTTTAATCTCTAGCAAGGCTTCATCTAAAGACATAGGCTTACGTGCTAAAGCTTGACGATGAATTGAAATATTCTCAGGCTCATCACCTTCGATCAACTCAGTGTCTCCCATTAAAGTTTGATTGCGCTTTGCTTTTTCTTCTTCTTTAATTTTATGGTTTTGAATCTTTCCCTTTTGCTTGCGCATTTGTTGAGAAAGCTTATCGATACAATTATCAATCGATTTGTACATATCATCTGAAACATCTTCAACGTGCAGATTAATATGCCTAGATGCTGAAGCATTGACTTCAACTTTATGGCGTATCTTTTCTACATCCATCACAATATGAAGGTGTTGAAGTTTTGGTTTAAACTTTTCACACTTTTGTACTTTTTCTCGTGCATACTCTTTCATTGCTTGAGTCACACTGACATGTCTTCCTGTTACTGTTATGTCCATCTTATTTCTCCCTTTTCAGAGTCTTACATTGTAAATCGTTCACCTAAATAAATTTCACGCGCTTTTGGATCATTCACTAGCTCATCTGAAGTACCTGACCTTAAAATCTTAGATTCAAACATAATATAAGCTCTATCTGTGATAGAGAGTGTTTCACGCACACTGTGATCTGTAAGTAAAACGCCTAAACCCCGATCACGTAACTCTTGAATGATTTGCTGCACATCAAAAACAGCAATCGGATCAACCCCTGAAAAAGGTTCATCTAATAAAATAAAAGAAGGGTTTGTCACCAAAGCACGTGTAATTTCAAGCCGACGCCGCTCTCCACCCGAAAGCGTAAACGCTTTACTTTTAGCTAAATGCGCAATCTTAAGTTCGTTTAATAATTCATCAAGCCGTTTTTTCCTTTGGCCATAAGTCATATTCAGTGTCTCTAAAATGGACATAATATTTTGCTCAACTGTTAGCTTACGAAAAACAGAAGGCTCTTGAGCCAAATAACCAATCCCCATTTGCGCTCGACGGTGCATTGGAAGATTCGAAATATTTTGATTCTTAAATGTGACTTGTCCTTCTGTGGGACGAATCAAGCCAACAACCATATAAAAAGTAGTTGTTTTGCCTGCACCATTAGGCCCAAGCAATCCAACGATCTCACCTTTGTTAACAGAAATATCAACTTTGTTAACAACTTTCTTCTTGTTATAAGCTTTAACTAATCCTTCAGCACGAAGTAATTCCATAGGATATTTACTCCCCCAAGATATTTAATTTACTGTCCATTTCCTCACCGGGAAAAATGACCAGCTGAGCACTCGGCTCAAAAATGACTCTATTTTGAACTGTAAAAATAGTGATCTTTTCTGCTCGGTACTGATCACTTCCTTGCTTAATCAAAGGGTCTCCAGTTAAAATAATTTTATTTTCCAATGCATAATAAATCGCTTCATCGCTTTCAGAATAACGTTTGTCATGTTTGATTTTTACATTCCCATAACACTCTACCCGTTCTATCTGATTAGACTCACCTGCAAAGAAAACTTTCATTTTGTCTGAATTGATCGTCCCCTGGTCATCCTTTACCAACACATTATCTTTAAAAATCGCTATCTTTTTTTCAAAGTCAGCATTTAAAGGTCCGTCTGAAGTTATGACGGTGGGCTTTTTATCTTCTACTGCAATTAAAGGCGTTGCTCCAATAAAAAGCGCTGCCATTACTATCCATAAGATTCTCTGCTTAATCACACAATCACCTCTTAACTAAAATAAGTTGTCAGGTTTTGACAATATCGTCACTTCTACATTTTTATCAATCACTGCTTGCCCATCATTAGGGCTCCACTGCAATCCATTTCCTTTAATCACCATGTCTTGAGTTGTTATTTCAACATGATCGTCAGAAACAACTTCTCGAGTTGCTTTATTAAATTTTGCTTTTGGACTCGTAATAAAAATATCAGAGCTATCCTTTCTAAACACTTGCGTTTTCACATTCACAATTTCTATTTCGCCATTTGGCAAAAAGTTAGCTGTATCCCCACGCACAATACATTGCTTGCCACCCTCTGCATCAGGCAAAACAAATGAAAATCCACTCACCTCACCTTTAACAGCACCCTCTTCGGCAAAGGCTGAATGATTCAAAAATAGTAATGCGATCAAAATTATTTTTTTCATTTACTCACTTCTTCTGTCTTGGGGCGTGTCCGCCAACGACGATGCATCCAAACCCATTGGCTTGGATATTTTCTTATATAACGTTCTAATACTTCATTCCACTGCACAGTATAACGTTTTAAATCAGTTTCTTTATCTTCTGTTTTCTCTACCTTTATAGGCTCTTCAATGATCAGACGAAACCGATCTTTTTCTCGCACTATAAAAGCAGGGACTATATCAGCTTTTGATGCTAAGGCAAACGCAACAGGTGCCGTAGGCGTATAAGCCTCTCGACCAAAAAACGGAATAAAGATGCCATTTATTTTATCCACATCTTGGTCTGGCAAAATGCCTAAAATCCCATTATTCTTTAACATTTTTAACATCTTTTTTGGAGACTCATCTCGATAAATAGTTTCAATTCGATGTGATTCTCGAATTTTAACCAAAAATCGATTAAACGGTTCAAAATAGATCCGTCGAGCTAAAACGCCTCCCCTTAAACCAAGACTACCCAAACAAGCAGCCAGCCACTCCCAATTTCCAAAATGACCGGTTAAAAGGATAAGCCCTTTTCCTTTTTTTAAGGACTCGTGAATAACCTCAACATTTTCAACTTCAACCCTCTCTCTAATTTGTTCATCTGTTAGAGAAGGCATTTTCACCCATTCACAACCATTACGCCCTAAATTAGCAAATGTCTCTTTAGCAATTTGATGAATCTCTTGTTCACTTTTAGAGTCGCCAAATGCAATTTTTAAATGCTTTATTGTTTTTCGCCGTTCATAACCGATCAAATAATAAACAATAACTCCTAAAACACTTCCTAACTTTGAAACCAAACGCATCGGCAAACATCTAACAATCAATGAGAGCAAAAGCAACAACCAATAAATAACGTAACGGTGCAGTTTAATTTTCATATTTTTGAATCAAATCATCCCACTTGCCCTGGGCTTTAAAGATTTGATCAAGTACTTCTCTTACAGCACCTGTTCCACCAGAGCGTTCAGTCACCATATCTGCAACAGCTTTAATCTCATCAATTGCATTTGGAACAGCCACAGCCAATCCCGCTGCTTTTAACATGCCTAGATCAAGCACATCATCGCCAATACAACAGACTTCTTCATCTTTAAGTTTGTACTTTGCTAAAAGATCTTTATACACATCGAGTTTGATCCAAACTTTTTGATGCACTTCCTCTACAGTTAACTCTTTAGCTCGAGCCGCCACAATTGAAGACTCTCGCCCTGTTAAAAAAACAACAACCAAACCAGATCGTTGAGCAAATTTAATTCCAGTTCCATCTAAAACATTAAAACTTTTAATCTCTTTTCCATCAGAGGTGTAAGTCACATCTCCACTTGTTAACACGCCATCCACATCTGTGATAATCATTTTGATCTTTTTAAACTTCTCAACTAAGTTACTCATAGCCCAAGAAGATCCTTCTCATCCACAATGCCAATTGGCTTGTTCTTATTGTTCACAACCACAATCTCATCAATGCCATACTTTTTAATGATCTGAAGCGCTTCATTAGCGAGCGAATCTTCTTTAATCACCTTAGGCTTTTTTGTCATTAACTTTGATACGGGTTGAGTTAAAGCCGAACCATCTTTTGACAAAGAACGACGCAAATCCCCATCTGTAAAAATACCTTTAAGTTTTCCATTTTTATCAATCACTGTGGCACAACCAGCTCGGGCTTTAGTTATTTTAAGCAAAACCTTTTGAACGGTTTCACTCTCTTTAACCAAAGGATTTTTGTTTGCCGTACGCATCACCTCTTTAACAAGGATAAACTTCTTGCCTAACTTTCCTCCTGGATGATAAAAAGCAAAATCTTTTTCTTTAAAACCACGTACTTCTAATAAAGCGACTGCTAAAGCATCTCCCATGGCCAACATGGCTGTAGTGCTTGCAGTAGGAGCTAGATTTAATGTGCACGCCTCCTTTTTAACAGAGACATCTAAAAACACATTTGAATGTTTCACCAATGTTGATTTTTTATTTCCGGCTAAAGCAACAATGGGTGCTCCTATTTTTTTAATCAAAGGAATCAGCCGAGTCATCTCTTCTGTTTCACCACTATTTGAAATCGCTAAAAGCACATCTTGCGCCATCACCATTCCAAGGTCTCCATGCACAGCTTCTGCTGGATGCAAAAAAATGGATGGTGTTCCAGTACTTGCTAGAGTCGCAGAAATTTTACGACCAATGATTCCAGGTTTTCCCATCCCTGTAACCACTACCCGACCACTGCATTTATGCATCAGGCTAATCGCTTTATCAAATTGACCATTTAAGCGGCGGCCTAACTGAGCCACAGCTTCCGCTTCAATCTTTAATACTTTTTTAGCAATTTTTAAACTTTTCATTTTTACTCAAAACTACACGTTTAGTTTTTTACGTTTCACAATTTGATTTATTTCTAAAACTTGTTCCATTAAGTCAGGCAGCAATTTTAAATCCAACGCATTTGGTCCATCAGATAATGCTTTAGCAGGATTATCATGCACTTCCATAAACAAGCCATCACACCCAACAGCAGCGGCAGCCCGCGCCAAAACAGGAACATATTCGCTTTGGCCTCCAGAAGTATCCCCTTGCCCACCTGGTAACTGCACGCTATGCGTGGCATCATAAATCACAGGGTAACCGAGCGCTCTCATGATTGACAGAGAACGAAAATCACTCACTAAATTGTTATAACCAAACGAAACACCTCGTTCCGTTAATAAAATATTTTCTGTGCCAGCCTCTTCTAACTTAGCCACCACTTGCTTCATATCCCAAGGAGCTAAAAACTGACCTTTTTTTACATTCACAACACGACCTGTTTTAGCAGCAGCCACAAGCAGGTCTGTTTGACGGCATAAAAAGGCAGGAATTTGCAACACATCAGCCACTTCAGCAACAGGTTCTACCTGTTCAATCGAATGAATGTCAGTTACGACGGGTAAACCTAAGTCAGCCTTTACTTTTTTTAAGATAGCCAAACCTTCTTTTAAGCCCGGGCCTCGAAAACTTTTAATTGAGGAACGGTTTGCTTTATCAAAAGAAGCTTTAAAAATAGTGTCAAACTTTTTCTCTTGGGCAACAGCAGCAATCTGCTCGGCCATATGCAAAACATGCGCTTCACTCTCAATCACGCACGGCCCTGCAAGCAGTAAAAAAGAATCGTCTGCTCCAACTTTAATATTGTTAATCGCCACATTTTTAATCATTTTACTTACCTGTTAAGACTGCTTTCGGAGCCTCTATCTTCCCCTCTTTTTTACCTAAAGAAGCTCGAATAAAATCTTTAAATAAAGGGTGCGCCTGGTCAGGCTTAGATTTAAATTCTGGGTGAAACTGAGAAGCAACAAACCAAGGGTGCTCTCTGTTTTCTATAATTTCAACTAGACCTTCTTTTTTTGAACGTCCACTAAAACGAATTCCGGCATTTTCAAATTCAGTTAAATATTTATTATTAAATTCATAACGATGGCGATGGCGTTCTGCAATTTCTTTTTTGCCATATACTTTAGAGGCAATCGTTTCATCTTCCAGCTTAACTGGCTCTGCACCTAAACGCATCGTGCCTCCTAAGCTTTCAATGTTCTTTTGTTCTTCAAGCATTGAAATAATAGGGTCAGGCGTTTCTTTATTAAACTCTGTTGAATCTGCATTTTTAAGGTTGCAGACATTACGAGCAAATTCCACACAAGCCACTTGCATCCCTAAACAGATCCCCAGAAAAGGAATATTATTTTCACGGGCATACTGAACGGTTTTAATTTTCCCTTCAATTCCGCGAGAACCAAATCCACCAGGTATTAAAATACCATCCACATCATCAAAAAAACCTTTAGTCCCTTTTTTCTCTATCTTTTCAGCATCAATTCGTTTGATCGAAACAGAAGCATTGTTAGCAATCCCGCCGTGCGCCAAGGCTTCGTAAACACTTTTATAGGCATCTTGTAATTCAATATATTTACCCACAACAGCAATCTTCACATCATTAGAAGGATTATAAATGGTATCAAGCATCTGCACCCATTTAGCACCACCATCCCCCTTCTTCTTTAACTTTAATTTATCTAAAAGCAAATCATCTAAGCCTTCTTCTTTAAATTTTAAAGGGACTTCATAAATTGATTTCACATCTTTGGCTTGAATCACTTCTTCTATATCTAAATTACAAAAAAGACCAATTTTTTCTCGAACCGAATTAGAAAGATCTTGTTGCGTACGACAAAGTAAAATGTCTGGCTGAATCCCAATCTCGCGCAACTTCTGAACACTGTGTTGAGTGGGCTTGGTTTTTAGCTCACCAGCCGCACCAATAAAAGGGACTAAGGTTAAGTGAACATAAAGAACATTTTCAGCACCCACATCTTTTCGAAATTGACGAATCGCTTCAAGAAATGGAAGCCCCTCAATGTCACCAACTGTTCCTCCAACTTCAGAAATCACCACATCTGCTTTTGAAGATTTGGCTAATTGATGGATACGTAATTTGATTTCATCTGTGATGTGCGGAATCACTTGAACCGTTCCACCCAGATAATCTCCACGGCGTTCTTTAGCAATCACCGCTTCATAGATTTGACCCGCAGTCGCACTATTAAAACGGGTCATCTCTGCATTAGTGAACCGTTCGTAGTGACCTAAATCCAAATCAGTCTCAGCCCCATCTTCAGTCACATAGACTTCACCATGTTGAAACGGATTCATGGTTCCGGGATCAACGTTAATATAGGGATCTAGTTTTTGAAGAGTCACCTTCAGCCCTTCAAATTCTAAAATTCGTCCAATCGAAGCCGAAGCAATTCCTTTGCCTAAACTCGAAGCCACACCACCTGTTACAAAAATAAACTTTGTCATACTGTTGTCCGTTCTGCTTTTAATTTTTTTTCAACTTTTTTTGCATCTTCAGGCACATCTACTGAAAAGGTATCTTTCTCAGTCACACATACTCGAATGCTCAAACCATTTTCAATCGCACGCAATTGTTCTAACTGTTCCACTTGCTCTAATTTACTCACAGGCAAATGGCAAAACTTTTCTAACGCACTATACTGATACCCATAAAAACCCAAGTGCTTAAACACTTCCACACCGATAGAATACTTTTCATCGCGTACATGAGGAATACGTGCTCGTGAAAAATAACAAGCATCTTCATTAACACCAAAAACAACCTTCACCACATTAGGGTCATTCATCGCTTCTTCATCACGCAAAACCGTAGCCAATGTTGCTATTGGCACTTCATCTGGATATTG
Organism: Actinomycetes bacterium; assembly: GCA_029263055.1. Classification (GTDB taxonomy): domain Bacteria; phylum Auribacterota; class JAJCYG01; order JAJCYG01; family JAJCYG01; genus JAJCYG01. The sequence continues at coordinate 78,380 of JAJCYG010000036.1, read as the reverse complement.
CTTTAATGGCAACACTAACTGGCGCAACATTTCAGGCCGCAACATCGGTTCATCGCCCTGAATATTAATCACTATTTCAGGATTATACTTTTGCGCCACTTCAAAAACACGATCTGTTCCCGAACGATGCTCGCCTGTTAAAACAGCTTCACCACCAAATCCTTCAACAACTGAAACCACTTTTTCACTATCTGTGGCCACAACTAACTTATCAAGCACACCTGATTTTTTTGCATTCTCATAAACCCACTGCAACATTGGCTTGCCTGCAATAGGAGCAATCACCTTTTCAGGAAAACGAGTCGAACCAATTCGTGCCGGAATCACGCCTAATGTATTCATACGTTACTCTCTTTAAGTATCCACTCAGCTGCTTCGTTTAAACTTTGTGCTTTAAAATCAGGTTCAAGCCCTTTGACTAACTCATATTGACTTGTATTGACCCAAACTGATCTGCTCTGCGCAGCCCAACCGGTCTGCACATCAATCGTCTTATCTCCCACAAAAAAAGATTTCGACATATCAACATTAAAAAACTTTGCCCCAGCCAATACCAATTCCGGAGATGGCTTCCGACAACAACATCCTTCTTCCGGCAAATGCGGGCAATAATAATAGCGGTCTATCTTCACACCCTCTTTAGCTAAGAGTTCACTTAACCGAGCGTGCACATCTTCAACATCTTTTTGCGTGTAATACCCACGCCCCACACCTGATTGATTGGTAATCACAATCAGCAAAAAATCTTTTTCTTGTAACAGCTTGAGCGCTTTACCGACACCCGGCAACAACTCCATGTCTTCGGGATCACCAATGTAACCCTTATCTGGATTTAACGTCCCATCTCTGTCTAAAAAAATCGCGCGCTTTTTCACTTCTAACTTTCTAAGATGTGTTCTATTTTCATTTCGCGGTACAACTCAGATGCAGTTACTGTTGCGGTTCCCACCTTGGCCACAACCACACCTGCCGCATAATTTGATATTTCTGCCGCTTCTCTAAACGAAGCCCCACTTGCTAAACTTGAAACAAAAGCAGCAATCACCGTATCGCCAGCTCCTGAAACATCAAACACTTCTCGAGCCACAGCAGGAATGTGAAACGACTGATCTCCATTTTCAGTTAAGATCATCCCTTCTTCACCTAACGTGACTAAAACATTTTTACAACCCCATTTTTTATTTAACCTTGATCCAATTTCTTCTTTGGATGGGGCACGGTCTTCATGCTCAATCCCTAACGCAGCTAAAGCTTCGTTCTTATTTGGCGTTAAAACAGACACCCCTTTATAATTTAAAAAATGTCCTTTTTTAGGATCAACCGCTAAAACTTTTTTATGCTTTTCGCAAGACTGGATCACTTGATCTAATAATGTTTGATCAATCAAACCCTTATCATAATCTTCTACCACAACTAAATCAGCTTGTTTGATTTTTGATTCTAAAACAGCCGCTACTTTCTTAGTTACGCTCTCGGCTGTTTCAGCTTTACTCTCTTCATCTACACGCACCACTTGTTGGTGATGAGCAATGATCCGAGTCTTTAACGAAGTCGGACGCGCTTTATCTTCGATCAAACCTTCGATATCAACTTGCATCTCTTCTAATTGTTGTTTGAGCGTTTGACCATAAAGGTCTTTTCCGCAAATACCAATCAGTGCGGCTTGAGCTCCAAGCGAACGAATGTTGCTCACCACATTGGCAGCTCCACCTGGCATGGTTGAACGCGACTTCACTTCCACAACAGGCACAGGCGCTTCTGGAGAAATCCGGTTCACACTTCCCCAGACAAACTCATCCAGCATCACATCCCCAATAACCAACACTTTTACCTTAGGGAACTGCGCCACAATTTCATGCACACGTTCAGAACTAATATGAATCATTTCACGCCTAATTTTTTTTGCGCTAAAGCTCTCATCTCTTCCGCCAAGACTGAAGGTTGCGGCTCAAGCACTGTTTCAATTTGCACTAATTCTGCAGTCAATCTCCCAAAAATCGGAGCTTTGACCTTAACCATCACAGGAATTCGTTTTGCATCCCGCGTAAACCAAACCCACATGGTTCCTTCACGCAGAAACATCCCCTGATGCGTTGCTTCAGGCACCACTTTAAACGTTTTGACTCTACCCAAAGCATTAACTCGAACAGACTCTTTCTTAATCGAACCCACTTTTAACAAATAATTTTTTTCGTCTTGGTGCACATCCATGGAGAGCTCTTCTTGCCTCTCCAAACCGATACGACGCAAATTATACAAACAAGAAATCGCGTCCTGAACACCATAAGGTATGGCAAACTCCCGAACGCGACGCTTTGTATTAAACCAACTTACCTTTTGATCGCTATGATCAAAGAGATAAATCTCATTGTTATGGTGTTTCCCTTCATTCTGAATTTTCTGAAAGGCTAAGGTATGAAATTTCTCAGCATCCCAAAACGAATGAACCACATCTTCTACTTTAAAAAAGACTGACAAAAATGAATTGGAAGTACCTTCAATACTCAGGTGATAAATCGGACACCCCTGGTACTCCGCAACATTGCGAACCCACAAAATTCCTGTTCCAACAGGAATCACGCCCCATCGAATAGTGTAAGTAAGCTTCTCACCTGTTTGAAATGGCAATTCAGCATGCGTTTTTGTTGCTCCACAAGCAAACAAAAGACCCCAAACCAAGAATAAAAGGAGCAACCGCTGCCTCGCCATAACCCTATGGATGGTAGCAATAAATGGCCAAATTGTCCATTTGGAAAAGTGGGTGAGGGCTATAATTATAAGAAGATTAAAACTAAATACCTTCTCAAGTAATTCTGCAGAAAAGATTTAAAGAAAATACATACATTGACACTCAAAAACTAAATAAAAATACTATATGTCTCAATCAATTCTACAACAACAGCTTATTGTAATTTATTAAATTATATAGCTGTGGCGAGCTCAAGACTCTCTGCTGAAGCAATCGACTGCAAATCTCTAGGAAAGCGCTCAGCAACCTTCTCTTGAAGAAGGCCAAGCAATAATTCAAAGCTTTCAATCGTTGAAACTTGAGTGTCTCGTAATTGACTATGAGCCTCCCTTTTCCAGCCTTTCCCATTTTGGCCCATTGCCTGAAAAAAGAGGAAAAAGGACTTTGTTAAAAATTCTTTTGAGTGCTTTAAAAAAGCTTCTTCTGTAAACCCACCATTTTCTTTTCCGGAATAAGGAAACACGTTAAGGTTAGTCATTGCCCATTTCTTCTTTTTTGGATCCCACTTAAAATTATCAACATCAAAGTTAACAAAATAGAGTTGATTACGATGTAAAAACTGAACCATTTCTTTGTACTGTTTTAAGAATTGGTAAAAAGCTATTGCCTTAGAATTAAGAGATTCTCCATTCAAAAAATATTTTCCAGCAGTAACCCCTTCAATATACTCCATCACCATAGCCCCTTTACCCGCATCATACTCAACAACCTTTACAAAACCGAAGCTTTCATTTGCTCTCCATAATGCTGAAACAACTTTATATATATTATTCTTTTCTTGTTCTCCAACAGTTGTTTTTATCACAACTTTTTCACCGCTTTTATTCATGCCTAAAAAGAGATTAAAACTTTTTTTGCTTTCAATACGATAAAGCAACTGATAAGTGTTTTCATAAATTCTAACTTGCTGTCCCTCATCCCAATTCATAGGATGGCTCAATTCCCCACCCTTAATCAACCCAGAGACAGACCCCACTGTTTCATAACGCTCTTCATCTTCAATAACCCCCACATATACAGCTTGTAGGTCAGGGTATTGTTTCAGCACACTCTCAAGACCTTCTCGTTTTGCACCAAGGGTCATCACAATAATTTCTTTCTCTTTAATTCCATTGTTAAGAAGTTCTGCTATAGAATTAATAATAGAGCGGCCACTCACAATCACTTCATCAACAAGAAAAACATTTTTCTTTTGTTTACGCTGCATCTTAGGAATAAATTTACTAATGATTGCACCATTCTTAGCACGAAGAACACCTGTTAACCGGTTTCTTTTCGGAAGATTTTGTTTTAATGCTCTAGCCACAGGAACACCGCCTCTAGGAATAGCAACAACAAGATTCAATCCTCGCTGCCTTCCTTGCCCTAAATCCAAATCACTCTTCATAAACTGAATGACTTTATCAGAGGCTGCGTACATATAACTCAAATATTGTGCTGCATTTAAATCACCTTTTTTCATCTTTTGGAAGTCTTCTGCTACAGATCGGTCTGTGGGAAAAAGCTCTTTTACTTTATCAGGTAAATTCTCTCTGTCTGAAGTCGAACTATTAGGAGACCAAAATGTTAATTTTTTTTCTAATTCAATTTCTATTCCATTAAAGGTGAGATCAATTCCATGACAGGTCACACCTGCAATGGTTCTCTGAAAAGCAACATTTTGATCAACAATTTCAACAGCTCTGTCATCAATAGGTTGTCCATTAACAGCAATCCTTCCCACCCAATGTCTCCACCGATTCCTCTCCTTAAGGCCAATCAATTCAATACTGTCAACATTACGCACAATGCTCTTAATCGTAATTTCTTCACGGGCAAAGATTTTTCCCTCTATATCTCTATGTTCAATAAACGTTGAAAAACCACTCAAAAGCTTCTCTTGATATTGTAAAAACGCATCCATGAAATCCCCTTCCCAAGAACGAGGAACCACAATGCGCGAAGCCCCAAAACGCCCTGCATTACGAATCGCGCTAATAATCATTGCTTCTATCACATTGCGTATTGCGAATTGTTTACTCGAATTAGTTAAATTACTAAAAGCTTGTTCATCATTTAAAACAACAGAGTGCCCATTTTCTGTCTGAGCAAACATTAATGACTCTGTCATTCGGGTGCTTCGATCTCCAAGCTGCGAACCAATGTACTTCATCTTGCTTGTTGCTGAAAGAAGCCGGCCGAGCAATGCCTTATTCATATGAGGGTCTCCATCAGCAATCAAACACGAAAAGGCCCCATCTTGCCCCAATCTTAACCAATCGTCTAAAGAATCTTGCGACCAAACAACTAACGGCTCTTTATAATCTCCATTCTCTTCAAACGGAGTAACATCTTCCCGCATATCTCTTTTCCAATTTTGAATGTATGACTGAACCAATTTTTTAACCAGCAGGCTTTTCTCTTCCTCTTCAATCTCAACATCTATTAGCCTTGCTTCAATCTCTTTTTCTAAAACAGCTTGATAAACGTTCATCTGCTCTAGAGACTCTTCATAATCAGAATTTTCTCCATACTTTTGAGCCTTGATTCCCTCGCTATCAAAGAGATAACTTGAAACTAATTTCCTCAATTCTTCCACCCCTTTAGGATGAACAGAATTCCAATTCCTCTTATACTTCAAATAATCAACCAGTACTTTTAAACGAGACAACACCTTTATAGAGCTCAATTTTTCGATCTCTTCAGTGGAAAAGTCTTCTTTAACAAAATCAAAAACTAATTCAAATAGACTTTGATGCAAATCACTAATACTCTCAAATTGTTTACTTAATAATTTAGTTTTAATGTAATGAGTAAAGCCAACAAACTCAGAGACATCTTTAGACATTTCTCTATTCAGAAAATAAATCATGTTTAACAATTGAAGCGATTTAATCAGTTTTTTTTGTCTATCTTTTCTATTTTTATTTCCATCTTTAGAAATCAGTGAAAGAGCAAGCCGAACAACATTTCTTCTTCCTCCATTTGAAGATAAAAGCATTTCATTAATAAAGGAATTTCTTAAATCTCGACTATGTCGGACATATTTATACGAATAAAAGATTCTAAGTGATTCAAATGTTGAAGGACTTCCTTCAGATAAAACTAAAGCAATCAGCAAGACAGCAATATCAATTCCAACAGCCGCTTTATCTTGATCAAAATCAACCCCATACTTATCAACAAATTCCGAAAAACTAGAAGCCCCATATTCTCCACTATTTTCTTCTAATGCCAATAGCGCAGGCTCAACAAACCAAAAGACCTCTCCTCTATTAGGAATCTTAGATGTAAGCACCTTGTTTAAAACAGAGATTAACTTATCAACATCATTATAATCGTTAACAAAGAGGAGCTCTTTCCATGACGTTTCAATATGCGCTTTAAGAAATGTTTCGTAAAGAAGCAAGGCATCTAATCGATGATGACGCTCTAACTTCTTAATAATGGCACCTTCTCTTAATTGAGCATGTCCAGGAGCTGAGACAACCACTCGAAGCCACAGAGAATAGACATCATTTTGACTTACGGATAAATCTTGATACTCTTCCCAAAAATCACTCTCTTCTGCTAAATGCAATATATTAGATGCATAGGTAAGTCCATTCATTTGTTTCGTGGAACCATAACGAATCATTCTTTCTAAAATATGTCCTTTTATCCAAACAGGTATCGCCCTATTGCTTAAAACCTTCTTTTTAAATTTTGCTTTTTCTGATCTTAACGAATCATCTTGATGAGATTGATAAAAATAGTTTGTCACTGCATTTAGTAGCCACAGGTTGCTTTCTAAATTTGTTTTTTTAGAGGTAAAATCCAAAATTAATTCTAAAACATCTTCTCTATTCTCAAATAGTTTATCAATTAGTTTTTTAGCTAAGTAAGGTTGATTAGAAAATATTTTTCCTTTATTAAACAAAAGATTCTGCAACACGCTAAATTTATTTAAATCTATTAATGCCTCTATATCATCAACATCTAGGTCCTCTCTAATAGAAAGTTCCTCTAACACATTTTCATCTTCAGATTTAATTAACTCTTTTTTTATTTCAACATCTAATATCGGAAAAGAGGCTAATAAAGGAAGACTGCTTTTTAAAGCTTGTTGTGAAGGCAAATTATTCCAAAAATAAATGTTTTTCCAATTATCTTTAAAACCAAAAACATTATTTTTTAAATGGCCCACACCTAAGTCCTGAATTTCTTCAAACAAAAGAGTTAACGGATTAACAAACCCTGTTCTCACAGTTTTAAATTCAAATTCACGCTCTCTTTCAAATTTTTTATACGGGAGAATAACCACAAGATTAGAGCCAGGTCTATTGCGTATTAAAGAAGCAACCTTTTCTTTATGCTCATCTAAAACTAAAACAAAGGTAGGATATTTTAAAGATGAAATAAGGTGTCCAAAAAATTCTTCTGCTATAGCAGAATCAATCTCAATTCCACTTTCTAGCCTTATATTTCCTTTTCGTCCAATTAATTGATCTGCATCAACAATGTTAAGATTTCCACTACTTTTTTGAATTAATTGAATCAGGTCTTCATCAAATTCTTTTTTTCTTTGTTCTAACTCTTCATCCCAAAAATCAGATTCATAATAGACAGGGCCTAGACGTGGCACAGATGGAGCTGGATTAAAAACAGATTGCGGCATCAGCGCATCAACAGAAACGCTAACAGAGTTAAAAATAAGAGAAAGGCTCAGTATGAGCGAAAAGGATTTTACTTTAAGCATAGATTGCAAACCATTCTTTTCCAAAGGATTAAGGATATAATATAGCACAAAAGGACGGTTTTATCAAGCAGAAAAAGACTTATCGGTTTTACGTAAACGACGTGTTGTGAGGTGGTTGACTACGGTCCAGGCGCGCTGGAGGGTTCGCTTTTTGCGGGCGTTAGGGCCTAGATAGGCTTTTAAGAAGGTCAGGCGGTCAGTCATTGAAAGGGCTGAGCGGTCTAAAAAGGACTTATTGACCTGCATTAAATTACGATAGCGTTGAAAACGATTAATGGTGCAGCAGATTTTTACATGATCTAAATCAATGAGATAGAATTGAAACTCTCCCGGTGATGTTTCTTCAATTAGGATATTGCTCGCTTTTAAATCTCCATGATAGATCCACAGTTCATGAATGTGGCGCACAAAGCGCGCAAATTGAGTTAAAAGTCTTTTTTTGATAAAGCGCTCTTCTTTACTTAAAGGTCCTTTAAATCGGTTATTGAAATAAAGAACTAAAACCGATGCTGTTGGGATAAACTCTGAAATAAAATAACTTTTTTTAGAAAAGCTCCACCGGTTTTCTGTAAAACAAGCAAGCGGAAAAGAAGTTGGAATTTTTCTTTGATAAAGCGCATTGGCGGCAATCCAACTTCGCTTGGCTCGAGAATTTCTAAAAAGATCTTTAAATCGACCAAACCGATCTGCTGTTTGATAACTCTTAATGACCACATCCAAAGTTTTATCTTTTAATTTAAGTGGATACTTACGAACTGATTTCTCACTCGCCTTTTTAATCGGCTCTGAATGAATAGGGTCTAAAAGATCTTCAGGGTGTTTCAAAAGATCGAGTAACGCTGTTTGAGCAGGTTCTTTTCGGCAATAACCTGAAATAGACCCAACTAAAAATCGAGAAAAATACTTATTTCGACGAAGGCACATTCTATCTCGTCGGCGGTAAAGCTTGTTTACCATTTTAAATGTTTTTGCCTCAACTTGACGAGCCCCTCTTTGATACCCACGCCAAGGATTTGGATCCTGTCGATAGTACTCTTTAAAAAACCGAAGACGATCTGTTCGACTAATAAATAGCGTAAAAAACATATTAAAAAGAGTCAGCTCAACCATTCTCTTTTTAAATGAAAGCTTCGGATAAATATGGGCTCGATCTAAATCTAAAAGTCTTAATTTATATTCTTTATCATTTATCCATTCAATTAAGATATTACCTGCATGCAAATCTCTGTGCTCAATTCCTTTTTTATGGATATCAGAAAGCATTATAGCCAAATCTTTGATCAGTTTTCTTTTCCATTTTATAAAAGATAAATCATGTTTTTTTTCAGATTCCTTCATCACAAATTCATGCAAAGTCTCACATTTAGGAATACGTTTTGAAATAAAATAACTTTCACGCAAAAGACCATATTTTCTCTTTTCACCCATCGCTAGAGGGACAACAGTCTTAATTTGAAGGTCTGATATTTGATGCGTAAACTTCCACTCATTCCTAGCCTTTGATATATGGAGCAAATCTTTTAGCGCCTCTTTCCAAGGCAGACGATGGTGTTTGACAAAAATTTCAAATTCGTCGTTTTCTCGAGGGATCTTAACTGTAACCACACGACGAATAGAAGAACTCTTCACCACATCTTTTTTCTCAACTTGAGCCAAGGTTCCATCTAGAGCATCGATTAAAAAACGATACTCTTCTGTGGTATGCCACAAAACCCCTTTTGTATTAATCTCTACTGTTTCATTTTTCATCACAAAACCGAAAGCCCCATCTTTTTTGGGCACCCCATAAGATGCCAACCCAATAAAGCAGCATAACGTGAAAATCGTTTTCGACCATCACGCCAAAACCCTAATGAAAGTAACACAACTAATCCTGTAAATAGAAGCTCCAACAAAATACGAATATTCAATCCAACAAGCAAAATCAAATATGAAAAGAAACCATAGTTCTTTCTAAAGAAACGATAACGTGAACGATAAAATTCAACACGTGAACGCCACGGATGCTTTTTAGCACTTTGCCCTTGAAGATGAATAATTTTAGCTTCAGGAACAAAGAATGACGTCCATCCCTGCTGTCTCATTCGATAACACCAGTCTGTCTCTTCTAAAAAGAAAAAATAACCTTCATCCAAGAGACCTATCTCTTCAACCATTTTTCTTTTAAGAAAGAGACCTGCCCCTATCAACGAAGGGACTTTAATCGGCTGATCAAAACCTGAACGTTTGCCAGGATACCACTTAGAAAAAAAGAGTTTCAGCACACTTTTATTAAAGAGCTCTGTTGCCAAGTTGGGAAAATGATCGATTGAATTTTGATGACGGCCATCTTCATAAACTAAATCAGCTCCAACCATCCCTATTTTAGGCTCTGAATCTAAAACTTTCTTTAATTTTTCCAAGGTTCCTTCAACTAATTGCGCATCACTATTAAGCAATAAAATGGATTGCCCTTGGCTTTTCTGAAGTCCTTGATTAACGGCTGTAGCAAATCCCTCATTTTTTGAATTGGCTATAAGGAGAACTTTTGGAAACTTTTCTTTAACCAAAGCCACACTTTCATCAGAAGAACCATTATCAACCACAATCGTTTCAATCGATAGAGAGCTCTTCAAACCCTCTATCGATTGAAGAGATTTCTGCAGCAACTGAACGGTGTTCCAGTTAACTATGATGATTGAGATTTCGGCCATTTAAATACCATAAGTGCAAGAATAATCATAAAACATAAATTTACGTGAAACATTGATGTATGAGAAAAATTTCCATTAAATGTGGAATCAACCCATGAATAAACAAAGAAGCCAACACAAGCAAGCTTGGCTCCAAAAATAATTGCCTTTAAAGTGAGGTCTTCTTGTTGAGCATAGTTACGACACCCTTGAATAAAGAATCGAAGAAACAACCAAAGCAAAACAATGAGCCCTAAAGGCCCCATCTCAGCAAGCACATGTAAGAAAAGATTATGAGCATGTTCCCCTGCCCATTCTAATCGAATACCATCCATTTTATACTTGTTCACATACTGCTCGTAAAAATTACCCAAACCAACGCCGGTAAACGGATGGTCTTGAACCATATCCCAGCCACTTTGCCAAATATTAAAACGCTCTTGAATATTGTGTTCTTTAAGATCAACAATAGAAGTCAATCGCCCTTTTAAACCATAAGGAGCAAAGAACAAAAACAACACGATTCCAATTCCAAATAAAGGAGCAAATATTTTAGGGCGGTGAAAAATAAGCACCACAAAGACCGCCACCATAGCTACCCAGGCTCCTCGAGAAAATGTAATGGTCAGTGCAGCTAAATTGACTAAGAGAACAAAAAAGGCCCACAATCGAATCGATTTCTTAAGATCTTTTGCTTCTAATAATATCCCCAGTGCTAAGGAAGCGTTTAAAACCAAGAAGATACCCTGCATATTTTTACCAGGCCAAAAAGGAAAGTCTTCTAAGATGGGGACCACGGGCGAATTCAGAGCCACATATGAAAAATAGCCGATATTAAAGAAACAAACAAAAACCGAGAGCACGCTCCACAGAGCAATCAACCAAATCAAATGCTGCTTTGTTTGGAGAATGCCCCGTACTATAAAGTAGAATCCCACATAACAAGCAACCACACCCAATGTAGCCCCACTCTCTCCAATGTTTTCAGAGAAGAAAACCGATATAGATAAAGCCAGACCACTGCAAATCAAAAGAGGTGATTTCCAGTTAATCTTTTGCCACATTTTTGATGTGATAAAAAACACAAGGCCGAGTCCCAATAAAACAAAGAGGATATTTTTAACAGAAGAACAACTAATATCAATAGAGCCCACAGACCATTTTAACGCCTTCCCTCTTAACAAAAGAGCGGTGAGAGCTAGAAAAAATAGACTCATATAAATTTTATGAAAAAGACGCATAATTAGGCCTTAAATAAAAATTCAAACAGATCTTTTTTTAAGAATTCTGCTTTTAATGAAAAAAGTTGTTTTTTACGATTTGCTCTATACTCATCTTTTTTGATTCGGTAAACAAGATAAGAGAGCGCTTCTTCCAACACATCCCAAATGGTTGAAAGAATAAATAAGGGTTTAAAGACCCACTTAAAACGACGAGTCTGTTTAATGCCTACATTTTTATTAAAATAGTGAAAAAGGCTCTTTACAGTGGGCAAAAAGATATTCTTTCTATTTTTCTGCCGCGACTTTCCACTATGGTGTATTGCTTCTGCTTTAGGATAATAAGTAATCTCATAGCCTCTATTTTTTACTCGATAGCAAAGATCAACCTCTTCATAAAAGAGAAAGAACTCGGGATCCATCCAGCCCACTTTATCCAAAAGATCTTTGCGCATAAAAAGAGCGGCTCCCGCAGGTTGTTCCACAGACTGCTCTTTAGAAAAATCAAACCCCTTCATTTTATTCAGCAATTCATCCTTTTTAAACAGACCTAGTTTTTTTAAAAACGTATAACGGTAAAAGGCTGTTTTAAAATTAGGAAAGCGGCGCACAGAACGCTGTATTGATCCATCTGAATTAAGCAACTTTGGGGCAACAATCCCCACACTAGAATGTTCTTTTAAATACAGAAGCAAATCATCTAAACAATGCGGCAACAACTCTGTATCAGGATTAAGAAAAAAGACCCACTCCCCTTTTGAAATGTCTAACGCTTGATTGTTTGCTGTGGCAAACCCACGGTTATCTTTATTTTCAATGAGCGTGACATTGCGATATTTTTCTGCAATGCCAATTTGGGAACCATCTGATGAAGCATTATCCACCACAAGCGTTTCGCAAGAAAGATTCGCCGTTGTCTCTTGGATAGACTTTAAGCATCGACCCAAAAAATCTCCAGCATTCCAATTAACAATACAAATGCTCACATCAATTTTTGACTTCATTTAACACCTGAATTAATTTTTGACTTGCTTGCTTTTTTGAAAATTTTTCTTCAACTGTTTTTCTTGCCTCACGACCGAGTGATTCTCTCTTAGCCACATCTTCAATCAATGTTGCACACTTCTCTTGCCACTCATCAAGCGTCTTAGCTGAAAACCCATTTTTTCCATCTTCAATGATATCGCGTTGGCCTCCAAAAGGAGAACTCACTGTAGGCAATCCACACGCCATATACTGCAACAACTTCAATCCGCATTTCCCCTCACACCAGGGATCATTATTTAAAGGGGCAAGCCCAATGTCAAACGAATGCAGATCAGCTTCTTCCTCTTCTTTAGACCACTCTTTTTTAATCAACGGCAAACCATTCACTTCAGGAAAAGCACTTGAAACAACTTTTAATTCAATCTGTAGGTATTTTTTAGACAACTCGGTTAGAGCAGGTAGTATTTGATCTAAATAAATTAATGTAGAAGGGCTTCCCAACCATCCGAGTGTAATAGACTGCAAGTCACCCCAATTTGTCTTCATCCGATGTTGATCCAAATCAACCACTGTAGGCAAATAAACAGCATCGCCTGAAAGCTCTTTAACTTTTTCTTCTAAGAAATGATTACCCGCAAAAACTTTTTGACAGGCATTGACCATAGAAACAAATTCTTTATGGCGCGTTGCAGAATAACTTCCAGGAACAGGTTTATGCCGAAACATAATCGCATCGTCAAAATCATAAAAGAGCTGCGCCCCTTTTGCCTTGAGCCATTTCAACTCAAAAGCATGGAATAATTTTTTTTGAATAAACACGAGAGGGAATTGTTGCGCTTTTTTTAAAACTTTAAGTCGTTGCCAAAACTTTCCAGAGGTTTCCATTACTTCAACATCAAAACCAGCAGCTTCAAGCTCTGGAAGAAATTGAAGAACGCGATAACGACTGCTAGGCTTATCAAAGCGCTGGATGAGAAAACAAATTTTCATTTAATCAGCTGGTTTTTCAGCCACCACAAGAATCGACTTGGCAAAATCAACACAGAGATATTGATGCAGCGGTGCTGCAAACCACAATCTAAAAAGACGCTTGAAGTAAGCATCATTATAAATACGATAAATGTGGTTGATCTTAAAACCGAGCGAAAGCAAAATTCCCCCGAGCTCATCATATCGGTAAGAAACTTTATGAGAATATTCCCAGTAGCGGTTAGGATGAAACACATTAGGTGTTGAAACAATCAGCTTCCCACCCGGCTTAAGCAAATCATAAACCTTTTGGAGCATTTCAATCCCTTCATCAAACACAATGTGCTCAATCACTTCAAAAGAAAGAACCAAATCAAATTTTTTATCAATCTTATCCAAGTCATAGTAATCATGATGTTGCTCTTGATCAATGTCCATGCTCTCATAATTAAACTGAGGGTACTTTTTCTTGATCTTTTCGCCCATGACGCGGTCATTCGACCCCACATCTAAAGCACAGATCTTACTCACATCATCTTGCTTATACTCTTCAATCGTTTCATAAATAATGTTAACGATTTTCTTCTTAACCTTGATTTTCCAAAAATCAGGATATGCTTTATAGATCTCTCTACGGCGCTTATAAAGATGACTCCAACTGGTAACCACTTTATCTTTCATTTTGGTCTCTTCTTCTGTTTCTAAAGTTAATGTCATAATCCCTCATCCTTCAGGTTTCAAGCGTACTAGCATACCGCAATTACCTCAAAATCACCACGGTAAAGTCCTAAGTTATTAGAGTGCAAAAAGATACAGAAACACCTGTTTTCTCTCAATACATCTCACCTAAGAATTTAGGTACTTTTGGCGTTTTTTGGAGGTGTGGCGGTCCATTTTTTGGGTGCGGGTGAGGATTTGGTTAATCCAGCGTTTGTGGGAGCGGGTTAGTTTCATTACGTTTAAATAGGTGTAGAAGAATCGAAGGCGGTCGGTTTTTGAGATGGCTTCGGGAAAGGCGGTAAAGTTTAAGGCGGCTAAGTCTTTGGTTTTCCAGCGGCGTCTTAAATAACAATACTTACGCACACGTTGCAAATCAATTAAGTAAAGAATCGGTAAATCGTTTTTTTGTTCTTTAACTAGAAAGTGGCCGCAGTAAAAATCGCGATGGCAGAGGTTGGCACCGTGAAACTTTTTTGCCATCTCTGCTACTTTTTGGATTAAGGCTTGTTTTTCTTTTCGTTCTTGAGCATTTAATTCTTTGCCGTATTTACGCACGAGATAATCTTCTAAGCGTTCTAGCTCACCTAAACTCTCTGTAACTAAAAATGATTTTCGATTAAAAGAAGAGCCTTCTTCTTCTCCCCATGCAACAGGGGTCATGGTTGGAATACCTAGTTCAGTCACTAATTTAATGTTATCTAATTCTTGTTTTCCGTCGGATGGAGACCATTTAAAGGCTAAGAGATCTTTCCACTTGTCTTTGTTTTCTGGTTTGAAATGGCGTTTGCAAAAGAAAGCACTCTCTTTGTCTTCATACCAAAGAGAAAACTTAACCACACTGCGGTGTTTATTTTCTTTAAAGGTTTGATCACTAACAAGAGCCATGACTTGTTCAAAGGTTTCTAGGTCTTTTTCTAGAAAGGCTTGCTTGTAAGGTTGAAAGATTTCAATGCTTGGCATAAAAAGGAGACTCTACTTTTAAATGTTCAACTTTTTGTTTGAGTTGATATGTTTTTTCAAGCAGTTCAATCAAGGCAGCATCATGGTTTTCATCAGTTAAAGAAACCACGGTTCCTGGGGCGTCATGACGCATCCGTTCTTTTCGTACCGTGTCTAAAAATATTTTTGCCTTTTCAGCAAAAGCAACCGCATCGCGCGGATCCTCAATCACATATCCATTGGTTCCATTTTCAATCCAGTGAGAAGCTCCATTGGTTTTTGTGGTGAGCACAGGCAAACCACATGAGAGCGCTTCTAAACAAGCATTGGAACAAGGATCATAAATGGCAGGGTGCATCAACACATCAGAAGCCAAATACCACTCATGCACATTTTCTTGGGGACCAACAAAAAGAAATTGAGACTCAACCCCTAACTCTTTGGCTTTTCTTCGGTAAAGACCAATACGCCCTTTACCTAAAACTGCAAATCGAAAACGATTTAGATCTTCACCTAATTTACTAGCCATCTGAATCACAGTGTCTAAATTTTTTCGGCTAAACCCATTACCCACAAATAAAATTAAGACCTCTTCTTCTGAAATACCATATTGCTTGCGAATCGCCTGACGATGCCGACGCATATGAACCGTATTAAACTGTTTGTGATTCACTCCATTGTAAATCACATGAATGCGATCAGAATTGACCTTGTAGCGATTCACAAGTTCATCACGACACATATGTGAGTTAGCCATAAAAGAATACGTCTTAGGCGAATGCACAATTTTTTCTTCTAATCGAATCATGGCTGCTGCTTTTGGGGTCCATCGCTTTAAGAAACGTGTTCTTAAATCAGTAAAACGATGCTCTATATAAGATAAAAAGAACCCACCTCCGGTTCTAAAAATATCCATAGGTAAAAACTGAGTCAGCCCTAAAACCAAATCAAAGTTATATTTCTCAAGTTGTTTGGTTACATTTTTAGCAAAGCTGATCTGTTTTAAAAAACCAGGCTTATGTGTATAAGAAACAAAATGGCATTGAATCCGCTCTTCTAACTTAGCATCCCACGAATGAGAAAAAAGGTGCACGTCATGCGTGGTTGATTCAGACAAACGCCACAACAACCGCGAAGCATACCGTTCAGCTCCCCCTTTTGCAAACGCACAGTCTTTAATCACAATGGCAATCTTCATGATGCTACTTTCTCCTGTAAAGCCTCAACAACCTCATTAACTTCAATCTGTTTCATGCACCGATGGTCAATAGGACAATGCCTTAACAAACAAGGGCTGCAAGCTACACGTTTATGAATCAATGTATGTCCACCCATTGGAGCGGTGTTTTCATAATTAGTCGAGCCAAACAAAACAACTAAAGGAACTTTTACCGCTGCTGCCACATGCATAGGCCCACTGTCATTGGTCAACACCACATTGCACGCTTTCATTAAAGCAGCTAATTCTTGCAACTGAGTCTTACCAGCAAACGAAACCACATGAGGTATTTTATCAGCTAAAGCATTAATCCAACCAGCTTCTTTAGGGCCTCCAAAAAAGACCACGGCCATATTCGGATCCCGCAATAATTCTTTAGCCACGGCACCAAACCGCTCAGGCAGCCACATTTTTGCTGAACCAAAAGTCGCCCCTGGCGCAATCCCAATCACTTTTTTTCCTGAAAAGCTTTCTTTAAATGTTTCCTTAGCCCATTCTTCTGCGGATATATCCAAAACAAAGTCTGCTTTAATCTCTTCTTTAGGAATCGCAGACGTTCCTGTCACTAAATTCCAATAATAGCCTGCTTGATGTCCTTGACGAACCGACTGAACTCTTTTTTTGGATTGAGTCAGCAACATTTCTCTACCTTGATTGGCATAGCCAATTCGTTCAGGAATTCTTGCTAAAAAAGGGAGCAACAGACTATCCCAAGAACGAGGAAAAATATACGCTTTGTCATAAGCTTCTTCTTTTAATGAATAAGCCAAATCAAAGCGTTGCTTAATTCCTTTAAGTCCTTTTGAAAAATGAAATCCAATCACCTTATTGATATGGGGATTATTGTCAAAAATCGAAACGGCTTTTTGATGCACCAGTACATCTATTTGAGCCTCAGGATAAAGCGCTCTGATTTGACGCAAAGCAGGTGTGGCAATCAAACAGTCCCCTACCCAGTTGGTCATGCGGACAAGTATTTTCATATTAACTAGATCCTTCGCTACGCTCAGGATGACGCGTCTCTTTGGAGTCATTCTTAACTTTTTTGGTTTTCACTTTCCAACGGTTGTGCACCCAAAACCATTGCTCGGGGTCTTTACGCACATACTCTTCTAAGTTTTTGGCAAAGAGCTCCGTATTCGCTGTTAAAGATTCTCGAAAAGTCTCTTTTTGGATCAACTCAACAGGAGGATCAATAATAAACTTAAATACTCCTGGGCTCTTACGCAAACAAAAAGCAGGCAAAACCGTTGCTCCTGATTTTAACGCAAAAAAGGCAGGAGCGGTGTTAGTCGGTGCCGGAACTCCCATAAAGGGAATCATTTCACCCCGACCCGCTCCAGGGTTTTGATCAATCAGCACAGCTACGGTATTATTTTCTTTTAAGACGCGTAAAATCTCACGATTCATTCGATTTGCTTTTAAAACATTAATCCCAAGCCGCGAACGGATATCAAGCACCCATTGATCAAACCACTTATTTTTTATCTGCTTTGCCAAGGCATAAGATTTAAAATCAAACCACGACTCCACTAAATTAAGCCGTTCCCAGTTTCCCAGATGCGAAACCAAAAACAAAATCCCTTTACCTCTTCTAAGCCCTTCTTCTACATTTTCTTTGCCAATAAATTCATACTTTTCTCGAGCCTTAAGCAGATCTTTTCGCGACATTGAAAAAGAACGGGTAAACTCAGCAAAAGAGAACGCAAGATGCTTTGCTATATTTTTTGCTAAACGCTCTTTATCTTCGGGTGACATTGTTTCTTTATAAACAAGATTAAGATTATTCATAATCCGTCGACGTAATTTAGGCACTATTCGGTAAGCTATCTTAGAGATAAGCACAAAGCATGAGTACGAAAACTGTTCAGGAACTAAGTTTAAAACAGCAACCATCCCTCTTATACAAATATAGCTCCACCAATGGGGGTCGCCTACTTTTTTCCACCACAAAAGTTGATGGGTTTTAACATGACGTTGAAACTGTTTTATATGTCGCTCAACAAACTCACGCGCTTCTTGATTTGAACCAAAGTAAGCACGTAAAAACCGAATGCGATCAGAAGCAGTAAAAATAGAGGTTTCAGAAAAGTATTTAGCCAGGTAGCGTTCTAGTCTCAATAGATTTTTTAAACGCATCTCTTTAGAAAGGTTTGGCACCACATGTGCTTTGTCAAAATCGAGTAAATAAAACTGTTTAGTCCCGTTCTGTTGAGACATATAAATATTTTTTAAGTGCAAATCAGAATGAAAAAGCCCTTCATTGTGCATCTTACGAATCAGCTTACCTGTCTCTTCAATAATTTGATGTTTTTCTCGCCAATTAACCCGTTCATATTGTTTACGAAAAAACTCGCCTAGATCAGAGCCTTCAGGGAGGTGCTTCGTAATCAAGTAGATTCGATTAAACAGCCCCACTCTTTCTTGAACAGCACCTAAAATTTCAACCGCAGGCACACCTTGATCATGAGCAAACGCACAAGCTGCAATTTCTTTTAAAGGAGGGAACGAAAAAAGATAACGATCTTTTTGGAAATGCCCCAAAACCCCACCATGATGATAACGGCGCAAAACCACACGCAATCCACCCTCAATAGGAAGCGTCACAGCGGCTGCCGGAATCCGCCCCTTATAGTACTGAACCTCTTTTTCAGGATCGTTTGTCCAATCCCAAAGATTCCCCACATCTAAATCAAGCAGCTGGGCTGCGAGGTCTTTTCTTAAGATAAATGTTTTGTTCTCCTGCTTAATCAAATCAAACTCAGGAGGAATCGCCTTGACGTGCATTTCTTTGCCCAACTCCTAAAAGTGCATTATTCTTTTAAACCTGTTTGCATTAACTAGTAGTATCGATTATTTAAACCTGGTATCATAGCATCTTTCATTAAAAATCACTATGGAACTTAAACCTAAAAGCAAACTCTTAGTTCTACGCTTAAGCGCTATAGGAGACGTGGCCAGAACCGTTTCCGCTGTTTCACTATTGCGCAAACACCACCCTTGCGCCTTTATTGCGTGGTGCGTTGAAGAGAAATCGCTCCCTGTTTTAGAAGGGGACCCCTCTATTGACCAGGTCATCCTTTTTCCAAGAAAAACATTCACCAAACTCAGTAAAAATCCAAAGAATTGGCCTGCATTTTATCAAGAGTGGAAAAAATTTGTAGCCCAACTTAGATCTTATGACTTTGACCTGGTTCTCGACTTTCATGGCATTTTTAAAACAGGCTTGATTGGATGGGCAAGCAAAGCCCCAATCCGTGTCGGCTTTAGACGCGAGTTTGTCAAAGAATGGAGCTGGCTTTTCACTAATATGAAAATCCCTTTAGCCAGCCCTGACCTCAATCGATATGATCGCAATCAAGCTCTGATTCAAAAGTGGGTTCCCAATGTGGCCTCAGACCCCACACCTATGTATATTTCTTTAAAAGACCAAGAAAAGATTTCTGTTTTTCTAAACGAAATTCAGATGAACCAAAAAAATGGAACCACTTCAAAAAATGTGATTATTCACCCAGGCGCCAGCAAACCACACAAACGATGGCAAACTGAAAAGTTTGTCGCACTAGCGGATGGGTTGATTGAAACAGAAAACGTCAATATTATTTTAACCTGGGGCCCTGGCGAAAAAGAACTCGCTGAATCTGTTCAACAACAAATCAAACAGAGCGATCATGTTTTTTTAGCACCCACACTCGACTTAAAACAGTTTGCCGAACTCACTTCGCGCATTGATCTTTTTATCAGCGCTGACTCAGGCCCTATGCACATTGCCGCCACCATGGCCTCAAATCAAATCGCCATCTTTGGTCCGACTGACCCGATCGTTAATGATCCCAACAACCCCAAAGCAACGGTCATCAAAGCCAAAGATTTCCACAATCAAAATGCCATGGAAGATGTTTCTGTGGAAGAAGTGCTACATGTCTCTAGATTGAAACTTTTAAAATAAAACCAACATTTACTTAGAGAAGCGGATACGGAAGATTGTTAAGAAATAATCTATCGCAATGTGAAGGTTTGCCTTACTTTTGCCTGCGTAGCGGTTCACAAAGACAATGGGAATCTCTTTGAGGGAAAAGCCTGATTGAGTGGCGCGATAGAGTAATTCAGGACAAAGAGAGTAGTTTTTTGAAACAATCTTCTTTGTGTTTATCTTTTTAATCACATCAGATCGAAAAAGACGAAACCCTGTAGAGGTGTCATGGATTTTCAAACCGAGCAGCAAACGAATCATTTCATTTAAAATATCGCTTAACACATTCCTCAGCCAACCGCGCTGTTCAATCTTGCCCCCCTTCACAAAACGAGAGCCAATCACTACATCTACTTTTTCAATTTCTTTAAGAAAACGAGGCAGGTCTTTAGGATTATGCGAAAAGTCGGCATCCATTTCAAAAATGGAGGTGGCCCCTAATTTGAGTGCTTCTTTAAAACCTTTGAGCACAGCTGCTCCACGCCCTCTCCCTTTGCGAGAGATGAGGTGAACACGCTTAGAATATTTTTTTTGAATTTTTTTAACTGCGTCTGCGGTTTTATCTGGGGAATGGTCATCCACAACTAAGACGTGGATCCGTTTATCTTGCTTTAAAATTTCAGGCAATATGTGAGAAATATTTTCTTTCTCGTTATAGGTTGGTAGCACCACTACCGGGAATGAAGCGTAGCTCAAATAAGAACCTCATTGTCCTCTTGTTTTTCAGCAGGAGATTGTGAGTCAAGCACCTCTTTAACCGCATAGATTGGTTTTTCTTGAGACTCGTGATATGTTCTGATTTGAATTTCAGCAATCAACCCTAAGGTAATAAATTGAAAGCCTGTAAAAATCATTAAGATGGCCAGCAACAAGAGTGGGCGATCCGCACTCATGCCAAAGAATTGACGCTGAATAATCACCAGGGCCACCCCTGCAGAGCCAATAAACCCACTGATCAAACCAAAGAATCCAAAAATTTGAATCGGCTTGGTTGAATAGCTGAGTAAAAACTTAACTGTAATCAAATCAAGAAACACACGCACAATACGGGATAATCCATATTTAGATTTTCCTTTGGTGCGATAACGGTGGTTCACTTTAAGCTCGGCTTCGGTCACTCCCATCAACGCAGCCACAGCCGGAATAAAGCGGTGCAACTCACCATAAAGGGCAATATTTTTAATCACTTCATGTTTAAAGGCTTTAAGCGAGCAACCATAATCATGCAACTTCACACCGGTGATTCGAGAGATCAACCAATTCGCTACCTTAGAAGGAAAACGACGAGTCCAAAATTTATCTTTGCGGTCATAACGCCAGCCGCTGACCAAGTCATACCCCTCTTCAATTTTTTCTAAGAGGCGCGGGATATCAGCGGGATCATTTTGCATGTCCCCATCCATGGTCACAATGATTTCACCAATCGCATAATCAAACCCTGCAGCCATGGCCGCAGTTTGACCAAAGTTTTTACGAAAGCTAATCACTTTTAAATGAGGATCTTTTGCTTGAAGTTCTTTTAAGACTGAAAAAGTGCCGTCAGAGGAACCATCATCTGTAATAATGATTTCATAGTTCTTATTTAAATTTTTTAGAACCCCTACTAATTCAGTATAGAGTTCTTTAACGCTCTCTTCTTCATCTTTAATTGGAATAACAACTGACAAATACATAATAGCTCCTAATGATTAACTTTAATGTGTCCTTCTACATCAGATTTTTCGGTTTTTTGACTCGTTTTATTTTCCTTTTTAAGGTTAAGTAAAAGGAGTGAAACCACCCCTAAAATAACAGAGTAAAGCAAAGCCAGCAAATGAAAACTAAAAGCCGTCTTAATGGCCAACTCTTTAGCAAAGCCGAGCAAGTAAAAAGCCCCTGCCCAGGCTGACTCATAGGTGCCAAATCCCCCTATGCCATGAATAGGCAAAATAGTGGTCAATTCTGCGGCTGTTGTTCCCAAAACAATCATCCAGAATGTCGGATAAACGCCTTCAACACCTAACATGGCACGCAACATAATCAGATAAGCAAAAAACTTAAAACCCCAAGCAAGAAACGAAATCGAGACCACAGGTAAAAACTTTTTCTTTGATTTAATGGCAGAAAAACTCTCTAACACATCATTCCCTTTTGAAACCAAAAAGGACATCCATTTTTTTTCAGTTAAACGAAACTTCTTCCCTATTCTTTGAACCACCGACAAAATAACAGCCATAATTTTTTCTAAGTTGAAGATCGCTAAAACTGCCACGCTCAAAATAAAAACAGCGCCAATAGCAATTTCACCCAAACTCATTTTGTTAGAACTACCAATATAAAAGAAGGCTGAGATCAAAAAGAAAGAAGACAACACTGCAAAATCATAAAACCGTGCTGCCACTAATGTAGCCAATCCTTCACTCCCTGAAATACCTTGGCGCTTCTTAAGCAAATAAATATAGGAGAATTCTCCTGACCGGGAAGGGAGCAAATTATTAAACATAATATGGGCTGAAGTAATCATCATCAGCTCGCCTAGCCCAATTGCCTTAGAATAGATAAGCTGGCGCCAGCGCAAAGCCCGGAAAAAATAGCTCATAGCATAAAACAAAAAAGCCAAAATCAATCCAGCAATAGAAAAGCCCCGGACAAACTCCCCCAGATCTTTAATTTGGATCTGAGACAAGAGCCCGCCCACCAGCAAAACAGTCAGGATTATTGCAAAAACTTTTTTCTTCATAGCCTTCCCATTCAGAACTTTAGAGTGTATAGCAGAGAGGGGTTAGACGTCAAGAAAAGAGAGGAGGCTTAAGAGACAAGAAACGGGAGATCCACGATAAAAGCAGTCTCTTTACCCGGGTCACTCTCGACTTTAAGCTCAAAACCATGTTTGAGCGAGGTGATATAGCAGTTGGTTAGTTCGAGCCCTTTGACCTCGGTATTGAGCTGTTCGTCAAACTTGTAAAAAGGGTCAAAAATACGAGGAATGTCTTTAGGGGCATACCCCTTTCCATGATAGCCGATTTCAAAACGGACGGAAGAAACATCCGGTTGATCTGTGGTTTTTGACGCTCTTATTTCAATGGATTGTCCTTCTGAAGAGGCTACTGCACAAAATTTTAATAAAAGCACAAACATCTCTTTTACTTTTATTTTATCGACAAAAAGAGAAGGAAGATCTCTTTCCATTTCACTATTAATTTTTAAATTCTTTTTTGATAAAAGATCCTTAAATTCAGAGGCTTCTAAGTCAAAAACATCTGAAACAGGCACACTCTCAAAACCTTCTATTTGCGCATTGTGCGCCCATAACAACGACTCAGTTAAACCTTCAATCCCTTCAATGTTTTTAACCGCTTCTTCTAAAAAGTTTTCAAAATAGGTTGAGTCGTAATTTCCTTCTTTAAGTTCTTTTGCTTTTTCTGGAAGAAATGTTAAGAACGTTTTAGCCGGAACAAGTCCATTGTTCACGTAATGGGCAATGCCAGCCCCAAGCGATTCATTAATTTCTAAAAAACGTTTTCGGATTTGTTCTTTGGTATCTTCAATGCTCTTTTTTTCTTCAACTGATTTTTTATATTTTTTAAGACCTTCTTCAATGGCATTGGTTGTTTCGTCCATATCAATTGGCTTATGCAGATAACGAAAAACATCCCCCTTATTAATCGCATCAATCGAAACCTGGTAATCACTGTATCCCGTTAAAACAATGCGCACAATTTCAGGGTATTTTTTCTTTACCTCTTCAAGCAATTCCACACCTGTCATTTCATCCATGCGTTGATCTGAAACCACCACAGCAATCGATTGATCTTCATCTAAAATAGTGAGTGCTTCACGTCCACTCAGGGCTGGCACCAAATCAAAGTCATCTCCAAAAACAGTCAAAAATGCATCTAAGTTGCTCTTTTCATCATCCACAACTAAGCATTTTAAATTTTGTTCCATATTTCCCCCTACCCCATTAATATGCAACTTCCATACCGCAAAAAGAGCCATTTGAGAGGAAAAGAGTTTAAATAGATAAGGTTATAATTAGCTTATATTGAGTGACTTACAATCTATGTTGGAATTTTAGGTTAGGAACATTTCTGCAAGAGGATGTACAAATTTGTCAGACTAGAAGCCAAAAAAGAACCCGGCGCCCTCTTCACGGACCTCAAAATTGTCATCTTGATTGGTTAAACTAGAAGCGCAGCCCGTTAAAAAAAGCAGCGCTAAAAGGAGGAGGGCTTTTTTCATGTTAGGCTCAAATATTGGAGGCTAAAAAGCTGGTTGGCATCGGTCCAGACTTTCTTTAATTGAAAGGATGCTTTTTGCGCTAGTTGCTCAAACTCTTCAATGGAGTATTTGTATGAATGCTCCGTACAAATAGTTTCATTTTGTTCAAATCGAATCAGTGTCTCTTCAATCAAGACTTCCTGCTCTTTTTGGCTCACTAAGTGCATTTCAATGCGGCACTGTTTTTCATTATAAATGGCTTGATGCTGAAATTGATCTAATTGAAAGTTAGCCCCTAATTCATTATTGATCCGCTCTAAAAGATTTAGATTAAATGCTTCAGTCACCCCTTTTGAATCATTGTAGGCAGATTCTAAAATAGACCGGTCTTTTTTTAAGTCAACGCCGATCAAAAGATCTCCTTCAGGCTCACACAAATGAGCCATCTCTTTTAGAATTGTTTCTGCTTGAGTCGGGCTAAAATTGCCTATCGTTGACCCAGGAAAGTAGATCACTTTTTTGGCGTGGGCTTGAGAACATTCAGGCAATGAAAATGGCTTGGTAAAATCAGCTGCAACCGGGTTCACCTCTAAATCAGGATAGCTCTGAGACAATGTTTCAGCTGTCTGCTGTAAATGTTTATGAGAAATATCAACCGGGATATAAGCAGCAGGTTTTTTCAGTTCATCGAGCAGCATCCGTGTTTTTACACTACTTCCGCTACCATACTCAATCAACAAGCTCTCTTCCCCTAAAAAATCAACAATCTCAGGAAGACTCTGCTCCATAATCTCCAATTCAGTTCGAGTGACATAATACTCTTCTAAATCGCAAATCTGGTCAAACAGCTGCGACCCTTTTTGATCATAGAAATATTTGGGCGATAATTCTTTTCGCTCTTTTTCTAATCCTGTAACCACATCTTCTTTAAAACTCATAAGTCCTTTGCCAATCGAATCCCGCTAAACTGCCAGCGATCTTCTGGATAAAAAAAGTTTCGGTATGTTGAACGGATGTGATCTTGAGAGGTTGCACACGATCCACCGCGCAACACCATTTGGTTACACATAAACTTGCCATTGTATTCTCCAACAGCTGTTTTAGAAGCCACATAACCAGGATAAGGAACATAAGGCGAACGTGTCCACTCCCACACATCTCCAAAAAGTTGATCCAAAACCTGTTGATTCTTTTTTTCAACGGGTTGAGGATGAAAACTTTTTTTCTGCACAAAATTTCCTTTTAGCGAAACCTCTTGCGAAGCACGCTCCCACTCTGCTTCAGAAGGCAATCGCGCATTCATCCAACTGGCAAACGCATCGGCTTCATAATAACTGACATGGCAGACTGGCTCACTTGTATTTACTTTTTTAATGCCTGTCAGCGTCATCACAAACCACTCTTTCCCCTCTTTTTTCCAATAAAGAGGAGCATTCCACTTTTCTCTTTGCACCACTTCCCAACCTTTAGAAAGCCAATACTGAGACTTTTTGTAACCACCTGCCTCGATAAACTTAAGGTATTCTCCATTAGTAACCAAGCGATTCGCAATCTGAAAAGGGATTAACGTCGCACGATGCAAAGGCCCTTCATTATCAAAATGAAACCCCACACCCTCATGCCCCAATAATGTTTCTTCTTCATTAAAACGAACCCAGTTCATTTTTCCTACAGAAACATTTCTTTTTGGGGCCTTCTTTTTGTAAACAGGTTGGAGTGGATTTAAAGAAAAAACATGCTTAATATCCGTTATGATTAATTCTTGATGCTGCTGCTCATGATGCAATCCTAATTGCACAAAATAATTCCACTTCTCTTTCTGTTTCTTATTACGTAGAAGTGCAACCATTTGCTGATCAATCTTTTTACGATAATCAAGCACCTCTTCAACGGTTGGACGCGACAAAAGACCGCGGCTTTCACGAGGAAACTGCTCTCCAATTCCATTATAATAAGAATTAAAAAGATATTTAAAGCAGTCATTGTAAGAGCGGTAACGTGCCATTGCTTTAGATAAAATAAAGGTTTCAAAAAACCAAGTGGTGTGGGCTAAATGCCATTTAGTGGGACTGACATCAGGCATACTTTGAGCACAAAAATCTTCTGTTTTAAGCGAAGCACAGAGTGCCACTGTTTGCTGGCGCACATCCTGATAAGAGAGAATCCCTTTAGTCATTTGGCTATGATACACAAATCTTGACCTGAGTTTAAGCATTTTTCTTCTATGAATAAGTATGGTAAGATACTGATCTTAAACTATTACTTTTGATTTAGATGGAGACAAACATGAGTGCCCAATTTAACTATTTAGAACTAATTCAACATCCTTACAAACCAGGTTTTGAACGCTTTACTTACAAATTTAAAAACCAAGAAACCTCTGAAGAGATTGATTACAACATCCGTATTTCAGACACCTTGATCGGACAATGGGATTTAGAAGAAATCGATGTGTTGAAAAAAGCAATGTTTGTCTACATTGTTCACAAATTTTTAAAAGAAGGCCCTGCGGAAGACATTGAACTCAATGCCTACCAAACTTCTTCCCCAAACCAATTCCCATACAAATCAGAATTAGAAACAACTACGTTTCCGCCAACAGAATCAGTCACAGTATAAATTTATTTATTGGGTAATTGGGGAACTAATTTTCCAAACTTCAAACCCGCCACTCATGCTTGAAACGTTTATAAAACCGTTTTCAATAAAGTAACCCGCCACGCCATAGCTTGTATTGCCATGGTAGCAATAAACAATGAGCTCTTGGCTTTTATCCCACTCACTAATAATCTCTTTAGCTTTTTGTTCATCAACATGGTGGGCTTCAGGGATGTGGGCAATTTCGTAAGATTGAGGATCTCTAATATCTAAAAACGTAGCAGTCTTTTCTTCCCACTTCTTTTTAGCTTCTTCAATAGTCACTTCTGAAATGGAAGGCTCCATTACAGCCACAGCTTCTTAATACGGGTTTCGTCAAAACCAACAGTCGCTTCTTTACCATTGGTAATAATCGGACGCTTCACTAACTTGCCATGCTTAGCTAAAAGATCAACCAGCTCAGTCTGTTTTAAGACTTTAATCTTATCTTTCATTTTAAATTCTCGGTAAAGCAAACCTGATTTATTAAATAGGTCTGAAATCGAATACTCGCCTGATTTTAAGATGGTTTGAAGTAATTTTTTAGTGGGTGGTTTTTCAGTTATATCAATGTCTTGATACTTTACTTTCTTACCATCTAAAACTTTTTTTGCTTTGCGGCATGTCCCACATTTGTCATAACCAAAAAACTGAACCATTTCCTAATCCTCTTCTTCAATCGAATGATAAAGTTCAAAAAAGACTTCACATGTATCTAAATCTTCTTCTCGCTTATATGCTTCAATTAAGTTGCGCAAAAATCGGCGCATAATCACATTGGCTGTAGCTGGGGTGTGTATAATTTCTCGTGTTGATTCAGAGTGCTGCACATCTACTTTGGTGATTACTTTTTCATGCAAGAGCTGTCCCTGATTAAAGCAGTCAACAAGAATATAACCATCTTTTCCTTCAACGCGTGCTAAAAAATGGCCCGGAAAGTTACAACCTTCAATGTTCAAGCCAACCCGATCGCCTACCAGCATATAAATAACAGCGAGGCTAATAGGAATACCCCTTTTATTTTCGATCACATAAACCAAATTACTATTTAAAGGGTCATAATAGTCTTTTTCTGCCCCTTTAAGCCCCTTTTCTATGAACAAAAAGTTAGCTAATTCAAACGGGTCAATCACAGAACGTGTTGAGATAAACTCTTCGGCCAATGTATCTAAAATTTGTTTTAAGGAGCGCGGGTAGGTCACCCCATTTTGAAACTGGGCTAGCAAAGACATCGCTCTTTCAAGCTTTTCTTTTTCATTAAAAATTTCATCCCAATTCTTCCACTCTTCTTGTAAAAGAATATGGTTATGTATTTTTAATAAGTTGGTCACACTCTTTTTTTGTTTGTCACTTAATGGCTGATCTAAGAGAGAGAGCTCAGCATTAAGCCAAGGACCATACTCAGCCAGTTCTTTAGCAATTGCTTTTTGAACTAACTCAGAATCATCATCAAGCAGCTTTATCAAATGAGGTAATTTTTTTGAATCTTTATGCATTTTACTCCGCAATTTTTTGAATAACGTTCCACTCTTCTTTACTCACAGGCTGAATAGACAAACGCTGACCTTTCTTTAAAAGCAACATCTCATCTAAACCACTCACAGATCGCAACAGATCCAAAGAGAGCAAATCTTTAAACTTCTTTACATATTTTATATCGACTAATATCCAGGTAGGGTTTTCTTTTTTACTTTTTGGATCAAAGTATTTACTTTTTTTATCAAATTGTGACGGATCTGGATACCCTTCTTTTTCAACTTCTGCAATTCCTGCTATTCCAGGTGGCTCTGCATTACTATGATAAAAGAAGACTTTATCCCCTTTTTTCATCTTATCCCGCATAAAATTACGGGCCTGGTAATTGCGCACCCCATCCCAATAAGTGACCTTTTCCTTCTTAAGATGGTCTATTGAATAGACAGCCGGCTCACTTTTCATTAACCAATAATTCATACCAAACCTCATTAGCTATCTTCTTTTTATTCGTCATTCTGAGGCGAAGCCGAAGAATCTATCCAAGATCCTTCGCTTTGCTCAGGATGACGCAACTAAACCTATTTTTTTCTTTAATTTGAAGCTTAATTAAGCTACATTATCCCCATCATGATCAAGAAGAAATTTTATATATTCGCTTTTTTATTATTTATTCTCGGATGCATTCCCAAAGAACAAGCGACCACTTCTGTGGTAACACCTATTCAGAAAGAGGAAAAAATGACAGCTACAATTGAAACAACACTTGGAAACATTGAAATTGAACTTTTTGCTAAAGATGCCCCTAAAACCGTTGAGAACTTTGTCACTCTAACTAAAAAAGGTTTTTATGATGGGATTATCTTTCACCGCGTGATTCCAGACTTTATGGTTCAAACAGGCGATCCTACCGGAACAGGCACAGGTGGCCCTGGCTATCAATTTGAAGATGAATTTGGAGCCAACCTCAAACATAGCAAAGAAGGAATGCTTTCCATGGCCAATTCAGGGCCTAACACAAACGGAAGCCAATTCTTTATCACAGTGGCAGCCACTCCTTGGTTAGACAACCGTCATGCTATTTTTGGTGAAGTGACTAAAGGGATGGATGTGGTTCACGCTATTTCTAAAGCACAACGCGATGGTAGTGATAAGCCTTTAGAAACAATCCAAATGATTAAAGTGACTGTTCAAGACTAAGTTGTTTTTTTGGATCAAATAATCGAAAAAGCAACTCCACTCCAATAGCAAGCACTGCTGCTGGAATGGCGCCTTGTAAGATAAGCTGGTGATTGTTTAATGCCAATCCCGTCACAATCGGTTCACCCAAGCCCCCTGCTCCAATAAATGCTGCTAAGGTAGCTGTGCCTATATTGATGATTGCGGCTGTTTTGATTCCTGCTAGCAAAGTAGGATAAGCTAAACGCAGCTCCACTTCCCATAACCGTTGTTTAGGCGTCATTCCTAACGCACGGGCTGTATCTCTATAGACCGCTTCAATTCCATTCAACCCCACATAGGTATTGCGAACAATCGGGAGCAAGCTATAAAGAAAGAGCGCCACAATCGCAGGTAACATTCCAATACCAAAGAGTGGAATCATTAAAGCCAACAAAGCAATACTAGGAATGGTTTGCAGCAATCCTGTTAAAGGAAGAATAAAGTGAGCCCATTGTTCATTTCGGTAAGCAAGCACTCCAATTGGAATGGCAACCACGACTCCCAAAGAAAGTGCCACCAAAACCATAAAAAGATGTTCAAAACAATTTTGTGACAACTCTTTAAGAAGCGAAACATTTGCCTTATTCTTTTTTTCTGCTTGTGGCGCGACAACAATCGGACTTTGAGCACTTAGTTTCACTGGAATCAGTTTCTTTTTAATCCAACCCTTTTCTTTTAAAAAGGTACGCGCCACTTCTGCAAACGAAAATTTATTAATCTCTACCTGAGCATTCAATCGAGTCATAGTGGCTTCATCGATTTGATTCTCAAAAAGAGATAAGATCGATTTTACTTTTTCAGGAAGGTTTGATTGAACAAAAGGAACGGCTTTATAGATAGGGAAAAAGTTCAGATCATCTTCTAAGAGCCTTAAATTATATCGCTCAATTTTAGCATCAGTGGTGTAAGCATCTGTAAAGTTGGTTTGGTCATGTCTTAGCGCCTCATAAGCTAAACCATGTTCCATCCCCATAACACGGTTACTCAACCTGTAGGCTGCAGCCAAGTCTTCCCAACCATCTTCTCGTCGGAGAAACTCATATGAAAGCCCTCCTTTTAACTTATACTGATATTTCAAATCAGAGATTTTCTTTAAACCCTTTTCTTCAGCCAAGTCTTCGTTTAAAGCAATCGCATAAGAATTATTAAATCCAAAAGCAGGGAGAATTTCTAAATCATATCGCTCCTTTAAAACAGAGCTCATCTTATTTTCATTCTTAATTTTAAGGATCTGTTTTAAAAGAGTTCCTGTATATTCTGGATAAACATCTAACTCTCCATTACGAAGTGCTTCAAAACAGACCATGGTGCCACCCAATCCTTGCACTCTTTCAACAGAATAGCCTCGTGCTTCTAAAAGCTGTGACATCATTTCAGCTAAAAGATAATTCTCTGTAAAATGCTTGCTTCCTATACGAATAGGCTCCTTAGCCCATGCATTTGGAAGAAGAAAAACAAAAGAGAATAAAATAAAAATTAAAAGTCTTTTCATTTTTCCAATGTCTGCACAAATAGCTTCGCTAGATGTGACTTAGGTGAAGTTAAAAATTTTTGCACTGAAGTGTCTTGCTCAATCACACCATTTGAAAGCAGGCAAATACGATCAGCCAAGCGGCAAGCTCGCCTTAAATCATGCGTCACTAAAATAATTGTTTTGTTCAATTGCTCTTTAACTTTTAAAAACTCACGAAGCAGCTCTTCGCTCACCAAAGAATCTAAATAGGTAAAGGGCTCATCTAATAAAAGAACAGGGGGATCATAAAAAAGCGCGCGCGCCATTGAAACTCTTTGGCGCTGCCCCCCACTTAATTGATCAGGCATTCTTTTTCTAAGAGGTCGCCCGGCAAGATCAACCAAATCCAACACTTCATTAAGCCGCTTCTTTATCTCTTCGCGGTCCCACCCATCCAAGCGAGCCATAAACGTAATATTTTCTTCTACCGTTAAAAAAGGAAAGAGTCCTGCCTCTTGCATCACATAACCAAATCTTCGTCGCAGTGCATGGATTTGAGACAGATGCAAAGGTTCTTTGTTTAAGAGAACACTCCCCTTTTGAGGAAGGAGTAAACCATTGATCATTTTAAGAAGCGTGCTTTTGCCGGTTCCGCTCGGCCCAATAATGGCTAAGGATTCACCAAACTTTATTTTGAGACTCACATCTTTGAGAATATGAGCTCCTTTAGGATGATATTGAAAAGAGAGTCGCTTAAGTTGAATATCCATTACTGAATCAGTTTCTCTAATGCTTGAGCAATACCCAAACCTAATCGTTTGTGTCCCTCTACATCAGGGTGAATGCCATCGACTTCACTAACCAAATCATTTGGATTATTAGGATGGGCCATCAATGTGTGCGTGTCGCAGAAACCAAATCCTGTTTCTTCTGCATAAGATTGAATCCACTGGTTGATCTGGTTCATTCCTTCTTGTACTTCAAGACTCGAACCATTATAAGGAAGAATGGTGCAGGCTAAAACTTTTATCTGCTCTGCTTCAGCTTTAGCGTAGATTTTCTCTAAGTTTTTGATCACCCACTCAGGCTCATAACCTTGATAAAGATCATTCACTCCGGCTAAAACAATCACGACTTTGGGTTTAACTTGCAACACATCTCGATCAAAGCGCTTTAATATTTCATCTGAACGCTCTCCACCCACACCTCGATTTAAGAGGGTCCATTGCGGGTGCTGCTGCATAACCCAATAACCATATTGGCTTTTCTCATTACCAAAACCATTAGGGGGAGATTCTACGGGAGATAAAAAAGCAGGGGTCCCTGCTGTAATGGAATCACCTAAGGCAACAATGGTCATTTGATTTTCACCCCAAGCCAGACTTGAAAGAAGAAAAAATAGACTAGAAAATCTCTTTAATTTTTTCATCCCAAGAAACAGATTTCACTTTCCAGGTCTTATCAGGTTTCATCATGATAAAAGTCCACTGAAACATATAGTCATCATAACGGGTCACATAAACAAACCGGCCAATACGGCCTCCATGCACATCTTGACGAACTAGATCATAGCCGAGCATCCGACCGATCTTTAAATCAACATAACGGAGTTTCTTCCATGTTTTTTCCTTAAGAACGGGAAAACTCTCTTCGGAATTAGGGAAGTAAGGCTCTAAAAGTTCAAACGCTTCATTCACTTCCCCTAAGTAGATCGCGTCCATAAAACGATTGCACAAATTCACAACTTCTTCAGGAGTCTCAATGATCCACTCCATTTTCTCAAGGGTTTTAGCATCTTCACTAGAAACTTGGTCTTGAGAATAGGCTAAAGAAGCCGCCGAAGACAAAAAGGAAAGAACAAACAAAAATAAAAATAAATTTTTCATAACAACATCTCAACAACTAACTTCTTTGGTCTACAGGCGTGTAA
The DNA here is from genome assembly GCA_029263055.1 of Actinomycetes bacterium. Taxonomy (GTDB): domain Bacteria; phylum Auribacterota; class JAJCYG01; order JAJCYG01; family JAJCYG01; genus JAJCYG01. The sequence continues at coordinate 45,301 of JAJCYG010000036.1, read as the reverse complement.
TCTGTTTTAGTTGGTCCCACATAAATTTGACGTGGGCGACCAATACGAGATGGCTTGCTGGTGAGCATTTCTTTCCAATGCGCAATCCAACCCGGCAAGCGTCCCATAGCAAACATCACAGTAAACATATCTGTCGGAATGCCAATCGCTTTATAAATAATCCCACTGTAAAAATCAACATTAGGGTAGAGCTTACGCTGAATAAAGTATTCATCTTGAAGTGCGGTTTGTTCTAATTCTTTAGCAATCTCAAGTAAAGGATTATTGACCCCCATCTTTTCAAGCACTTTGTCACAGACTGATTTAATCACTTTAGCACGTGGATCAAATGTTTTGTACACACGGTGGCCAAAACCAGAAAGACGAACCTTAGAATTTTTGTCTTTAGCAATCTCAACATATTTTTGAACATCGCCACCTGAATCTTTAATCTTTTGCAGCATTACCATTACATCTTGATTAGCTCCACCGTGCCAAGGCCCCCACAACGCCGCAATGCCAGCAGCAATCGAAGCATACAAATTCGTGCGGCTGCTTCCAACCAATTGTACCGCTGAAGTAGAGCAGTTTTGTTCGTGATCAGCGTGGAGAATCAACAACATATCTAAAGCTTCAATCGCTTCAGGTGTGATTTGTTTTTCTAAATCAGTTTCACCAAACATCATGCGAACTAAATTTTCTGTATAGGTTGCTTTGGGATCTGGCTCAATAAATTCTTTGCCAATTTTTTTACGATAGATCGCAGCAGCAATCGCAGGAAACTGACCAATCAATCGAATGGACGTTTCATCAATATCTACTTCTGATTGTTCTAATGAAGATTGTTTTTTATCATAGCCTGACAACGCACTAACAACCGCAGAAAGCAAAGCCATAGGATGAGTTTCATCTGAAAAATTTGAATAAAGTTTTTTAACTAAATCAGGAATGGTTAAATTCTTTGAAATTCGTTGACTCAGTTGAGTCAGTTCTTGTTGGCTAGGTAATTTGCCATAAAGTAAAAGATAAGTTGTTTCAATAAAACTAGATTTTTCTGCGAGCTGCTCAATTGGGATTCCCCAGTAACGCAAGATTCCCTTTTCCCCATCAATAAAGCAGATCGAACTTTCGCAGGCCCCTGTATTCCCATAGGCAGGGTCTAGGGTAATATAGCCGCTCTCTTTACGAAGTTGAGAAACATCAAGCCCTTTCTCTCCTTCGCTTCCTGTAACTACAGGTAGCTCAACTACTTTCCCATTTAGATTCACACTTGTCGACTCGCCCACCAATTCCTCCAACATACCTATATTCCCTCATCTAGAGCCCAAAATTGTGCCACAAACCCCTCAGCTTGGCAACCTCTAAGCATCAGGCCTATAAACCAAATTGACAATACATTAATATTAATGTATATTTATTTATATAAGAAGGAGTTGTAAATCATATTGTTATCTAAGAATTTTTCAGCAGTGGTTTTTGGAAGTTTTGTTCTAGGAGTCCTCTTTCCTTCTCTATCCTTTTCAGCAGCATTTAAAGTAAACACCATTGATGCCTTTAACCAATACCGTCCTGAAGTTGGCATTGATTCGAGTGGGCAATTTCTTATTTCGTGGAATGATGATTCTAACTTTGACGTACCCAGTCTAGGAACCGGAAGTCCAACTGCACAAATTTATTCACGACGCTTTAATGCAAACACAACAGCAGTCGATGGCACAGAAGTCTCTTTAAAAGGTCCTCATCTTTCAAACTATAATTATTCAACCTCTAGCACAGCCATGAATGCTTCAGGAAATTATATTGTTGGAATATCAATTAACCCTTTTGCTTCAGGAACAGATCTTTTTAGAAATTTAGGCTCTTTTGGTACAGGACTACCCGGAACTGAAGTCACAGTCCATGGCGGAGCTGGTGCTCAAAGCGCTCCTTCTGTTGCGATTAATGATTCAGGTGACTCAATCGTTAGCTGGATGGTGCACAGTGGTGCGATCCATAATTTTCAACGCTATAATTCTTCTGGTACAGCTGTTGGGAGTAGAATTACTGCTGCTACAGGAGCAGATTTATCTGCTAACTTTTTCTCTAATGATATTACGCTTGCTGCAAACGGAAACGCGTTAGCTCTTTGGTCATCTAGCGGCACACTCTTTGGTTCTTTATATAACTCAAGTAACACCATCATTAATGGCAAATCTCAATTTCAAATCAACTCTTCAACAGGAACAAATTCATCTACAGGCGATCCACAAGTCGCAATGGATGATGCAGGAAACTTTATTGCGGTTTGGGCAGCAACAGATGGAAACATCAAAGCTCGTCGATTCGATAGTTCTGGGAACGCATTAGGAGCAGACTTCCAAGTCAATGACCTTGCTCTTTCAAACAATGAACATCCTGATATTGCTATTGATTCAAGTGGTAACTTTATCGTCACTTGGAACCGATATGACGGGGCCACAACAGACACGGTTTACGCTCGCTCATTTGATTCTAGCGGAACAGCCAACGGAGGACAATTCTCCATTGATACAACAACTCATGATACGCGTAGTGACTTTTCACAAAACTTGCCACGTCCTAAAGTGGCCCTCAATGATACAGGCAACTGGGTTATTACCTGGACAAACTTTGTCGACACATTTGATAAAGGAAATGATGTTTATGCTGAAACAGGCCTCCTCACATTTAATAACACTCTCATAGGGACTGATGTTTTAGTCGATTTAGTTGGAGATGACACGGTTCAGTTTGGCACTGTCACTGCTAATGGAGACACCACTAAAACCCTTGTTGTGGATCAAGGTGTAATTGATTCCTTTCTTAGCGATGATGCGGTAGGAGCTTTAATCAGCACATCGATTTTTGAAATTGCTTCCACAGCCACATTCACTGCAGGAAACGGAATGACGCTTGTCTTAAGTTATGAACAAGCAGACTTTGATGCCCAAATCGGCGCACTTGGTTATACTGAAGAACAACTTCAAATTTTCCATTTGATTGGTGGGGTCACACTTGAACAAGGAACGATTCTTAGCCGAGACACTGTGGGCAACACACTCACAGCATCCTTTGCCAGTGCTTCTTTATCTCCATTTGGAGTCGGTGTCAACCCAGAACCAGCCACACTTTTCCTTCTAGGCTCAGCTCTTTTCGGCCTCCTCCCCTTCAGAAAAAAGCTGAAATAACACCTTTTATGACTCACTGTAACGTTCGGTCCAAGCCCTTTATAAACCCTCAGAAATGTGGTATATTTAAGTTATACAAAGTGAGGATGTTTTGAAACAAATCAAACATTTGAGACATGTATCATTTATTACAATTTCCTGCCTTATCCTTCTTTTTATATTCGGATTCACCCATCAAGCAAAAGCTGCTGAAATGTTTTGGGCTGAATGGGCCACAGGCAAAATAACCAGTGGTGATAAAGATGGATCTAATGTCACTGACATTGTAACTGGATTATCAAACCCATTCGCTATAGCAGTTGATTCCGTCAACTCAAAAGTCTACTGGGCTGATTATGGAACAGATTTAATCCAACGAGCTGATTTTGATGGTAATAATGTTGAAACATTAGTAACCGCAGCAGCAGGACTCTCCAACACCTGGGGCTTAGACTTAGATGTAGCAGGTGGAAAAATGTACTTTACAGATTTTGGAAACAACTTTATCAAACGAGCAAATTTAGATGGATCGAATGTTGAAGATTTAGGCATTGGCGGGTTATCAGGGGCATATGGAATTGATGTAGACTCAACCAATGGAAAAATATATTGGGCAGATATTACTACAGATAAGGTACAACGTGCAAATTTAGATGGATCAAACGTAGAAGACGTTGTCACAGGAGTAGCTAGCCTTTATGATGTGACATTAGACGTCGATGCTGGAAAGGTCTATTATTCAGGAAGTGGCGATATTAGCCGCGCAAATATGAATGGCTTAAATTCAAATATAGAAAGTGTCATAACAACAGGATTAGGCATTCCCTATGGGATTGACTTAGATATCACAGCTGGAAAAATTTATTATACTGATGACGGCGCAGCAAAGAGTATTAGGCGTGCAGATTTTGACGGCTTAAACTCAAACATAGAAAACGTGGTAACAGGATTATCAAATCCAGGACAATTAGCTCTTTTAGGAGAAGCTTCAGAACCTGTCCCAGAACCAGCCACACTTTTCCTTCTAGGCTCAGCTCTTTTCGGCCTTCTCCCCTTCAGAAAAAAATCACACTAATTTTTCTAAGAGGCTTTTTTATCAACCAAACGTCCATTCACATACTTATGAATCACACTAGAAATCAACGTCTGATAAGGAAGCCCCTCTTCCATTGCCCTGACTTTAATATCAGACAGATCTTTCGTGGTAAGACGAATGTTAATTCTCTTATCTTTTTGAAGTGTTGCCCGAGCAATTTCAGCATATTTTTTCAACTGCTCTTTTTTATTCTTAACAGACTTCCATTCTCCACTCTCAAAAGACTCTAACAATTCTTTTTCTTCTTTAGTTAGCTTTGTCATTTTCTTCACCGTCCTTTATGAACATCTTTGTCGCTTTTCTGCTAGGTATAATTGTCTTTAAAAACCGTTCTCCCTTATTTTCTACAAAAGGAACCAAATAAACATAATCACTTATCCGAACAATCAACATTTTTTGCCCTTTATACTTTGTTTGATTCGGATGAGTCACAACATCCAACCCATCTCCCTCCTCTAAACGGCAAACCACCTCTTCGAAAGAAACACCTCTCTCTTTCTTTAATTGTTTATTCTTTTCAATATTCCAAGAGTAGATAAGCATAACTTCATATTAATACAATGTATGCCTTTTGTCAACACTCAAATAAACACCAAGAACCATTTTAAATAAGTAATGCGAGCCATTCAGGACAAAGTAAAGGATCTAACCTTTTAAAGCATCGGCAAGAGCATGCCAGATAAGGGTGGCGCATTTGACGCGGATGGGGAATTCTTTGACGCCGCCGAACATAGAGAGACGGCCAATGTTTTCTTTAGACTCTGCAGAAACTTCGTCTTGGGTCATCATTTCTAAGAATGATTTTAGAAGGGTTTGACACTCTTCTACTTTTTTACCTTTGACCATAGTGGTCATGATTGAGGCACTTGATTTGGAGATCGCACAACCACTTCCTGTAAAACCGACGTCTTGTACCACACCTTGATCATCTAAAACTAAATAGAGATGGTAGTCATCTCCACATAACGGATTCACACCATGTGCGTAGTTTTTAGCATCAGCGATTTCTTTGTAGTTACGTGGTTTTCGGTTGTGCTCTAAAATAACTTCTTGATACAGAGAACTAAGTTTGGGTTCGGGTGCGTCAGGAATCATGAAAAAACCTGTTTTACTTTTTCGATAGCAGCAACCAACGCATCAATCTCTTCTTTTGTGTTGTAAAAGCAAAATGAGGCACGGGCTGTGGCAGGCACGCCAAAACGTTGCATGGTGGGTTGAGCACAGTGATGGCCTGTTCGGATGGCCACCCCTTCTTGGTCAACGATCGTTCCAATATCATGAGGATGAATATCTTTCAATTCAAATGAAATCACTGAAGCTTTGTTAACAGCCGTCCCAATAATGCGAAGACCTTCAACCGCTTCTAGCTTTTTGGTTGCTTCAAGTAAGAGCTCATGTTCATATGCAGCAATGTTATCCAAACCAATCTTGTTTACATAATCTAATGCGGCACCTAAGCCAATGATCTGCGCAAAAGCAGTGGTTCCTGCTTCAAATTTTTGTGGGACTTGAGCAAAAGTAGTCTCTTCGATTGAAACACTTTGAACCATTTCTCCACCATATTGGTACGGATCCATTGCCTCTAAAAGCTTTTCTTTACCGTAAACAACACCAATTCCTGTTGGAGCAAATATTTTGTGACCTGAAAAAACGTAAAAGTCAGCGTCAATATCTTGCACATCAGTCTTTAAATGAGGGACACCTTGGGCCCCATCAATCACCGTAATAGCTCCCACTCCATGAGCTAAAGCAACGATTTCTTTAATAGGGTTAATGGTGCCCAATGCATTAGAAACTTGGCCCACTGCCACAATTTTTGTTTTATCCGTTAAGAGCTGTTTGTATTCATCTAAAAGAAGCTCCCCTGCATCATTAACAGGAATCACTTTAAACGCAGCCCCTACTTTCTTGCAGAGTTGTTGCCACGGCACAAAATTAGCATGGTGTTCAATATTACTCACAATCACTTCATCGCCTGGCTTTAAAAATTTTTCACCATAGGCTGAAGCAATTAAGTTAATTCCTTCGGTAGCGCCTCGAACAAAGACGATCTCTTCTGATTTAGCGGCATTAAGTAATTGCGCACATTTTTCACGCACTTGCATACACTCAATCGTGGCTTGCTGGCTTAACGCATACACACCCCGACTCACCGTTGCATATTCATCACGGTAAAACTTTGTAAGACGATCAATCACAGATTGAGGCTTTTGCGTGCTTGCTGCATTATCCAAATAAACAAGCGGTTTTCCATTCATCTGAGTGCTCAGAATCGGAAAGTCTTTTCGGATTTGCTCAATATTGATAATTTCTGTCTTTGTACTCACTTAAACCACTCCAATATTTTCTGGCTGCACTTTTTCTAAAATAGAATCTAATTCATGATGCACTTCATTTTCAAGAAAGTAACGCAATTCAGGAAAAGGAATCGAATTTAAGACTTCATCAGCAAAGCTATAGGTTAATAAAAAACTGGCTAGTTTTTTATCAATGCCGCGGCTTCGAAGGTAAAAAAGTTCGTCTCCAACCAAATGACCTGTTGCGGCTCCATGTGCGCACTGCACATCATCAGCATCAATCTTTAATTGAGGGCGTGAATATGCGCGAGCTGAATCAGACAACAACAAATTTCGATTAAGCTGATCTGTATCTGATTTTTGGGCATCGCGAAAAACTGAAACCAAACTATTAAATTCTGTTTGTGCTTTATCCGCTAAAATATTTTTACTTAATTGCCGGCTCGTACACCCTGGCACTTTATGATTCATCACTATATGATTGTAAAATTTTGTCTTTTCAGACAAGACCGAAAGAAAGCGCAGATCAGCAAAAGCATTTTCTCCCTCAAAATCAATGACCGCTTCATTGCGCAAGATTTCGCCACCACGAGAATAGCCCACATAGTCCAAAGTAGCCCCTTCTTGCAAACGTGCGCGCGTTGTAAAAAACTGAAAAGCTTTTGCCTCTTCGCGTTGCAACAGCACAAAATCCAGACGTGAATTACGCCCTAAGTGCAAATCAAGCAAACTATTAGAAAAACGGGAAGAAGCAGTGATACCAATAGAATCAAACAAAAGGTTTACCTTCGCTCCATTACCTATTGAAAGAATCACTCGAGGGTAATTAGCCAAAGACTGATCCTTGCCCACACCCGCAAAAAGCAAATGAATTGGCAGATCAACAACAACATCATCAGCAATCGTCAAACAAACACCTTCTTGAAAGCTAAAGGTATTGATTGAGGCAAAAGGATTTAACTCTTCTTTTAAACCACTCTTAAGTTCAGCTTGAACCCATTCAGGCTGTTCCACAAGCGCTTCAGCTAAAGATTGTAGTTTCACCCCTTCAGGCAAATTATCTGCAGAGGAAAACTGAGGCGAAGAGATCCCATTAATAAAAGTCAAACGGTGAGACCCTTTAGTTAAAAAATGAGACTCAATGGCTTGAGGCTCAATCTCTATTTGCTCTTTTTTAGTGGCTGTAGAAAAAGAGGTTTTTAATAGAGGATTTAAATTAGCGTATTTCCACGCTTCATCTTTTTTAGTGGGGAAGTCTAATTCGTGGAAACGTTCAAAAGCAGTGGCACGTGTTTGCTTCAACCATTCATTGACATCGACAGACTGATGTTCATAGTCCTCTTCTAAAGAGACTTGATAAGGAGTTTTGATCGCGTCGCTCATCAGGCACCCCCTGTCACCACTTTGCACTGCTCTTTAATAATGGTGTCATATCCGTTCTCTTCAACTTCAAGAGCTAACTCTTTACCGCCAGAACGAACAATCTTTCCTTTATAAAGAACATGCACAAAATCAGGAACCACATAATTTAAAATACGTTGGTAGTGGGTCACCAACACAAACGCATTGTCATCTCGTTTTAAACGATTGATACCTGAGGCAACAATACGCAATGCATCGACATCTAAACCTGAATCGGTTTCATCTAACAGACCTAGCTTAGGCTCAAGTACAGCCATTTGCAAAATTTCGTTTCGTTTCTTTTCTCCACCCGAAAAACCATGGTTCACATTTCGTTTAAGAAAATCTTCAGACATTTCTACAATTTTTAACTTTTCTTTAACCACAGATTCAAACTCAATCGGATCTAATTCATCTTTGCCTTCTGCTTTAAGCTTAGCGTTGTAAGCCATCCGCAAGAAAGGTTCATTCTTCACACCTGGCACTTCCACTGGATATTGAAACGCCATAAAAACCCCTTGTTGAGCGCGCTCTTCAGGAGCTAAATCAAAAAGGTTTTTTCCGTTATAAAGAACTTCTCCCTCAGTGACTGCATACTTAGGGTCTCCAGCTAAAATTTTAGCCAAAGTGCTCTTACCCGAACCGTTGGGTCCCATAATGGCATGAACTTCACCTTTTTTAATCTCCAAGTTAATCCCTTGCAAGATTTCTGTGTTGTCTATATTGGCATGTAAATTTTTAATCGATAACATCTTTCTCTCCTTTACAAAGTCTTTGGCGTTAACCAACTGTTCCTTCAAGTTTAAGGCCTAACAATTGGTTCGCCTCTACAGCAAACTCAAACGGCAAATGCTTGAACACATCTTTACAAAAACCACGGATAATAATCCCCATGGCATCTTCTGCATTAATCCCACGAGATAAAAAGTAAAACAACTGCTCATCACTCACCCGCGAAACCGAGGCTTCATGTTCTAATTGAGCGGTTGGATTTTGCACATCAATATGCGGGTAGGTATGCGCTCCACATGCCGGACCAATTAATAAAGAATCACATTGTGTAAAATTACGCACATTCTTTGCTTTCTTGCCCACTTGCACCAAACCACGGTAGTTGTTCTCAGCTTTACCAGCTGCAATCCCCTTGGCAATAATCGTGCTCTTGGTGTTGCTACCCAAATGAATCATTTTGGTTCCTGTATCGGCTTGTTGATATCCTGTGGTTAATGCCACCGAGTAAAATTCACCGACGGAGTTGTCTCCCATTAAAATACAGCTAGGATATTTCCAAGTAATGGCTGAACCTGTTTCAACTTGGGTCCATGAAATTTTAGAATTGTTTCCGCGACACTCCCCACGTTTGGTCACAAAGTTGTAGATCCCACCCTTGCCTGTTTTAGGATCTCCGGCATACCAGTTTTGAACTGTGGAGTAACGAATCTCTGCATTTTCTAGAGCAACTAATTCAACCACCGCAGCATGCAATTGGTTGGTGTCAAATCGAGGGGCTGTACACCCTTCCAAATAACTGACCGTGCTATTTTCTTCGCAAACAATCAAAGTCCGTTCAAACTGCCCCGTACCTTCTGTGTTAATTCGAAAGTAAGTCGACAACTCCATTGGGCACTTTGTATTTTTTGGAATGAAGCAAAACGAACCATCAGTAAAAACAGCAGAGTTGAGAGCCGCATAAAAATTGTCGTTGGACGGGACCACTGAACTCATATACTTTCGAACCAATTCAGGATGAGTTTGAACGGCCTCAGAAAAAGCACAGAAAATAATCCCTATCTTTTCGAGTTTTTCTTTAAAAGAGGTTCCCACAGAAACAGAATCAAACACCGCATCCACAGCCACACCACTCAAACGCTTTTGCTCTGCAGTAGAAATCCCTAATTTTTCAAATGTGCGGCGAAGTTCTGGATCGATTTCATCTAAACTTTTAGGCTTTTCAGCGTCTGTTTTTTGTTTTGGCTCTGAATAGTAAATCAAATCTTTATAGTTAATCTCAGGATAGTGAACACTCGACCACTTAGGTTCTTTCATTTTAAGCCATTTGTGGTACGCATCTAATCGGTATTCCAACAACCACTCCGGCTCATTTTTATACGCAGAAATCGCGCGCACTGTCTCTTCAGACAAACCTTTAATCTGCTTGCCCGTTTCAATATCAGTTTTAAAACCGTACTTATACTCGCGATTGACTAAATCGTCTAATGTTTTTGTTTGTTCTTTACTCATAGCCTTAACTCGCCTTTTCTTTATTATGCAACATCACTGTTGGCGAACTCTTCATCAAACTTTCTAACGTAACTGAATCAAAAAAGTTGTCCAACACCTGCTTTGTCTGTTGCCAAATCGTTTTCACCCCACAAGAAGAAAGGTGTGTGCAAACAATTTTTTCTCGATTTTCTGGCTCACAAAAAACTTCAAATGTGCTTCCTTCTAAAGCTTCAACAATCGCTTTAAACGTAATTTCAGAAGGTGGCTTAGCTAATGTGTAGCCCCCTTGCACGCCATGATGAGCTTCAACCAACGCTGCTTTACGCAATGCTTGCAAAATCTTTTCAATAAATGCGATCGAATAGCTCTCATCAGCCACAATCTCTTTAGCAGTCAAAGGTTTGCCACCTTGATGCTGCGCCAAGTAGACCAAACAAATAAGCCCATATTCTGTTTTAGTTGTAAATTTCATCCTATTCCCTCTATCTTTATTTTATAAAAGACGACTAAATGAGTCCACTTTTAATTTGGACTCATTTAGTCTGCTTTATAACCTATTCTTACGAATATAGTTACAGATCACATTCTGTAAGATTAGGTCGCTAGACCTTCTAGTTCTAGACAATAGTGTGTGAGAAGTTCTAGTTCGCGGGATTGGACGGTTTCTAGGTCGTTTTGGATTTTGGTATCGTTGTTTTGTTCGGTGAGTTCGCATTGGTCGACAAAGGTGAACGGTTCCCAGCCTGGGAATTCTTGGATCAGATTAATGAAGATAGGATGTGAGCCCACTTGGCGATACCAATATTTGCTATTAGTATAATCAGGTTGGCGGCGATGCATAATGCCGTGGATTAAACTGCCGGTTGAGTTTGTTATGTCTTGGGCTAATTTGTGTGCTTTATCTAGATCATCATTCCATAAAAAAAGTGAGGCGCGAATGGTCTCTTTCACATCTAAACCTTTGATCTGCTTAGAAAGATCTGGATCCCAAGCACGACTGGGTACCAATGGTGGCGCAGGAATTCGATTCTTTAATTTTTCAACTAAAGGTTTTACTTCTTCATAATAGTTCATAAACTTTAATTCAAAACGTTGACACCGGGGTCAGGCACCATCGTCAACGTTTAGTCCTTTTTCAAATAGTAAAAATAAAAGACTTCAATCCAGCAAACCACGCCAATACCCGCTAAAATCCATAAATAATCTTTAATCACATCTGCGTAATAAGCACCCACAATCAAACCAAAAATTAAGCAGACTGTTTTTAAAACAGCAATTTGAAAAGGGGGCCACACTTTTGTTTTGATTAGAGACATATCAACCTCCGTTATTTGGTTATTCAATTATACAATAATTGTCTTTATTTGAGTAAAAACGTTGACGGTGGTGCCTGACCCCGATGTCAACGTTTAGTCTTCTGCGTTTTGAAGGCTGGTAGCCTGGTCAAGGGCGCTGGCTACTTCAGGTAAAATCCCCATTCGCACATAGTGAGGCTGCATTCTTTTTCGGATCGCGCTTAGCTGGCGTGCAAAAAATAGCACGCCCAGTGAACAAACAATGCCACACACTACCAATGCAAACGAAACACCCAATCTGCTAGCCAGAGCTCCCACCATTAGATTTCCAAAAGGGGCTGTTCCTATAATTGAAATAGAGTAAAAACTCATCACTCTTCCGCGCTTGTCATCATCCACAATGGTTTGGAGAACAGTGTTGGTTGAAGCCATTTGCATCATCAAACCAAAGCCAATAATAAACAAAACAACAAGTGATGAGATCAGTCCATTCATTTGAGAAAAGACAATCACTCCCATACAAAAGAGAGCAGCTGAAAAGGCAATGATCTTTTCAAAACCTAAAACGTTTTTCTTAGATGCCATCGATAAAGCACCTGCTAATGCCCCACACCCCATTGAGGCCGCTAACATTCCATAGGTTTCAGAACCTCCGTTTAAAATTTCAGAGGCAAATACCGGTAGTAAAATAGTAAAGGGCATTCCAAATAGACCGATAAAACCCATCAGCAATAACATTTCTTGAATGGGAGAAAACTTTCGGATATAAGCAATCCCTTCTTTTAAACCATTCCACACCGCAACATCTTTTCGGCTCTTTTTTCGCTTGCTTAGCTTCATTAAAAAGAGAGCAACCATAATGGGAATAAAGGTAAAAACGTTAACTAAAAAACAAACCCCCTCTCCATAAAAAGCAATCAATATTCCAGCTAATGCAGGGCCTAAAAGACGGGCAAAGTTAAACATGGATGAATTTAAAGCAATGGCATTGCCAATGTCATTTTTGTTATCAATTAATTCAACAAAAAAAGATTGGCGCGTGGGAATATCAACCGCATTGATCAGCCCCAATATAGCGGCTAAAGCAATCACATGCCACAACTCAACAACACCCCCTAAAGTGAGTAACGCTAAAATAGCTGCCTGCCAAAGTGAAAGGGCTTGGGTAAGATGAAGGATTTTGACTCGATTCCAACGATCAGCCAATACCCCTGCAACTGGCGCAAATAATAAGTTAGGAATATGCCCTGCAAAACCAACAACCCCTAACCAAAAAGCAGATCCAGTAATCCGGTAGACCAACCATGCCATGGCAAGATGCTGCATCCACGTTCCCACTAAGGAGATGGACTGGCCAATAAAAAAAAGGCGGTAATTTTTGTATTTGAGGGCTCGAAATAAAGACATCTTATGAGCTTAGTAAAAAAGAATATTAAATGAAAACTATTTGTAATTTTGATAAGATAAATCAACTTTTGGACTTAAGGAGAAATCTTAATGAACGAAACAAATGCCTCACCCTTTTCAATCAAACAAGCTCTTTCAGATGGTTGGCAAACACTCAAACCACGGTTTTGGCTTTTTATTGGGGCGTTTCTCCTTATGTTTGCCATTGATATTGCCTTTCAATTAACAGCGTCTGTTCCCACAATTATTATTCCTGCATTTCAAGAAATACAATTTCTTGTCTTTGGGCTCATGGGGTTTTCTTTTGTCATTATGATTGCAGGAGCTGTGGTCAAAACAGTCAATGCAATGGGACTTATCCGCATCCCATTAAGCCTAATTGACAAGAAAGAGACCTCTATTAAAGATCTCTTCACCTGTTTTCCACTCTTCTTAAAATATATCGCTTCAAATATTCTCTATGCTTTAATTTTTATTGGTGGGCTTATTTTACTGATTGTTCCTGGAATTATTTGGGCTCTTAAATATATCTTTTGGTCTTATGCCATTATCGATAAAAACATGGGACCCATCGAAGCAATCAAATATAGCGGCAAGATTACCCAAGGAGCAAAATGGAAACTTTTTTGCTTTTTCTTAGTCTTAGTTGGAGTCAATTTATTAGGGGCCCTAGCCTTAATTATTGGACTCGCAGTCACAATACCGCTATCGATAACAGCTTACGCACATGTCTATAGAACCCTGGCAAACCGAGCAGACTCTCAACCCACAGCGTCGGTCAAGACAGACTAAAAAATGGTATAATAACACTAGGCGTAAAGTCACATGAAAGGCGTCTAGATTCATGTGGAGAGAGTTTTTTCATTTTATAAATTATACGTTTAACCCACATGCGGTCCCACTGTTTTTGACCGCAGTCCTTCTCACAGCACTTGGCTCCGTTGTTTTAGTGCGAGAAAAAGCCTCTCAAGTCAGTCTCAAATTCTTTTTTCTCACTTCAACCCTATCTATTTGGCTCTTTTGTTTTTCAATGATGTATTGTGCAGAACTTCCTGAAGTGGCTCTTTCTTGGTCTAAACTTGCCTATATAGGTGTCCCCTTTCTTCCTGTTAGTATCTATTTATTTGCGCTCTCAATTTTACAATTAAGCTCCCATTATAAAATTCGGTTTTGGAGCATTATGTTAATGGCCACAGGATTTTCTGGAGCAGCATTATTTACAAATCAATTTATTACACATGTCCAACTCTTTAACTGGGGTTATTACCCACAATACGGATTGCTCAGCCTTCCTTTTTTGGCTTTCTTTTTCACACTCATGGTTTTAAGCATTAAGCATTATTGGAATGCTTACAAAATAACCCCTACCCACTCTCGCCACCATCATCGAGTCACTCTGTTTTTAATTGCCTTTCTCATTGCTCTACTAGGTGCTGTTGATTACTTAGTTAAATTTGGCATCCCAATTTATCCTGTGGGATTTCTTCCTATTTCTATCTTTGCACTCCTTGCAGCCTTTACTGTAAGACGTTTTCATTTACAAGATATCCCCTCTACTTACAGCATCAATGAGGTAATGGATCACTTAGGTGACGCTCTCTTAGTTTTAGATAGAGATGGAGCCATTCGAGTTGTTAATGAAACAGCATGCACTCTATTTGAAATAAAAGAAAAAGATCTCATCGGAAAATCGATTCATTGCATCGCACCTCAAATCATTTCTCAAAACCAGTGGAATAATCTAATCGACCATGACACACCCGTCAAACAAGCTGAAATAGATATCACAACAGATAAAGGTAAAGAGATTTATGCCAGTATTTCGGCCAACTCAATGAAGGACAAAAAAAATGAATTTTTAGGGATTATTTGTTTAGTTCGAGATTTAAGTGAGATCAAAAAAGAACAAGAGGCACGCAAAAAAATTGAAGAACGAATGAACCTTCTCTTTAATTCAAAAATAATTGGAATCACAATTGCCAACTTTAATGGAAACATAATCGAAGGCAATGACGCTTTTCTACAAATGCTCGGCCTTACAGAAAAAGATATGCCTTGTAAATGGACAAAACTCACACCCGAAGAATGGCAGCCAAAAGATGAGTTTGCTGTCCAAGAACTTAAGATGAAAGGGACAGCCACTCCTTATGAAAAAGAATACTTCTACAAGGATGGCTCAAGAGTGCCTATCTTGATTGGAGCAGCTCTTTTGCCAGAATCACAAAATGAGTGCGCTTGTTTTATTCTCGACATCACAGAACAGAAGAAAGCCGAACAGAAAATCCAACACCTTAACTTTGATCTAGAAAAAAGAGTTGAACAGCGAACAGAAGAACTAAAGGATTTGGTTCAAGAATTAGAAGCTTTTTCTTATTCCATTTCTCATGAATTAAGAACTCCTCTAACGTTAATTGGTGGTTTTAGCAAACTTTTATCAGAGACACATCACGACAAGCTCGATAAAGAAGGCAAAAGCTATCTAAACCACATCCAAGATCACACTCAGCAAATGGGAGACCTTATTGAAGACCTCATGGTCTATTCCCAATTAAGTCGAAAAGAAATTCTTACGAATGATTTTAATATTGAGTCAATGTGCAAAGAAGTCTTTGAAGACTTTAAACTTTTAGAACCAGATAGAGTCTGTCTTTTAAAAATAGCTTCTCCTCTTCCACATGTTTTAGGAGATGAAGTCATGATTCGTCAAGTCATAAGCAATCTAATGGGCAATGCCATTAAATTCACTAAGAACCAAGAACTATCTATAATCGAAATTGGCGCCATTGAAAAGAAAGGAAAACTAACCTTTTACATTCAAGATAATGGGGTTGGTTTTAACATGAAAGAAATCAACAAACTATTCACTGTTTTTCAACGACTCCACGACAAGCAAAACTTTAAAGGAACCGGAGCAGGTCTGGCTATTGTGCAACGCATTATTGTTCGCCATGGTGGAAAAATTTGGGCAGAAAGCAAAATGGGTAAAGGCACTATTTTTTACTTCACACTCCCCTTAGCTTCAGCCAAAGAAGAAGCAGCTTAAACCGCAGAAGCACCCTTATCCACATCTTTAAAAACACGGCTTCCAACAGTGGTTGTTTGACCTTGATACTTACCTTGATAAGGTTTAGAAGCACGGCTACTCATTTTACAAAAAACAAGCTGGCAAATACGACGACCAGCTTCAAGCTTAATAGGAAGAGAATTTGCATTATAAAGTTCTAAAGTAATACGCCCTTTAAAACCAGGGTCAACCCAACCCGCGTTTTGAATAAACAATCCCATGCGACCAATAGAACTGCGCCCTTCTACAAATGCTGTTAAATCATCAGGCAGTTCAACCTCTTCTCGGGTTGTAGCTAAAATAAAAGAATGGGGTGGCAAGGTAATACTATCAGCTTCAATTGTGCGGTACTTGATTTCATCATCCATTGTAAGCAAACCCATGCTGTTTTCATCGATCACTAAAAAATGCGAACCTAATGTGCAATCCACAGAAGCAGGCTGAACAGAATTATCTTCAATAGGATCGATCTTAAGTTTGCCTTCTTCAAGGTACTGCTTTAGGGTTTGATCTGACAAAATCATGGCACATCCTCAACTTAAAGGGGTTCTTTTCAATCACTTATAAGAGTCGTATTATAGTACAATAACAATTAAGGAGCAATGACTATAAAATGGCTACTATTTCAGTCATAAAGCAGTCCAACTCAAAGCCAAATCAGTTTTGTGTGACAGTTAAAGAAGGGGATTCTTCAACAAAACATACTGTTCATGTAAACGAAGCTCTCTACCAATCATTAACTCAAGGCAAGACAAGCAAAGAGGACTGCCTTAAAGCCTCTTTTGAGTTTCTTTTAGAGCGTGAATCTAAAGAAGCAATCATGAGTCAATTTGACTTGTCCATTATATCAACCTATTTTCCGGAATATGAAAATGAAATCAAACACTACTTATAGAAGTATTTTTATCGTCGTTCTTATCTTAATAAGCGCTAACTTTATTTGGTCACAAAACCAATCAAAATCAAACTCTTTTGTTACTTCAAGTGGTAAGGAGATTAAAATGGATAAAGTTATTAAATCTGAAGAAGAATGGAAAAAGCAACTCACAGAAGAACAATATTATATTACACGACAAAAAGGAACGGAGCGGGCTTTTACCGGTAAGTACCACGACAATAAAAAAGAAGGTGTTTACCAATGCGTAGCTTGTGGCTTAGATCTTTTTAACTCTGAGTCAAAGTTTGATTCTAGAACAGGATGGCCAAGTTATTGGCAACCTGTCTCAGAAGCCAATGTTGCCACTGAAGAAGATAGCAGTCTGTTTATGAGTCGAACCGAAGTACTTTGCGCTCGCTGTGACTCGCACTTAGGCCATGTATTTCCTGACGGACCCAAACCAACAGGGTTACGTTACTGTATTAATTCTGGAGCTTTAGATTTTAAAGAGAAGCAGACAGGACAAAAAAAATAAAAAGTTTATTTAAACTTTCCAAACATTTCTAGAAAACGAGTTTCAGATTCTTCATTTCCAATGAGGATAATTTCTGAATCTTCAGGAATTCGTTCGTTTGCTTTAGGCAAAACAATAGACGAGCCATTGTTATTGATCACAACCACATTACAACCCGACATCTCTTTAATATTAGATTCTTGAATTGTTTTATTCACTAATGAAGAAGGGACTTTTACTTTAAACAAATCAAGTCCTTCGGCAACCATTAAAATATCTCCTTTTTTGAGATAATTCATAATGGTGTTGGCCCCCATAGCCGCATAAGACATCACAAAGTCAGTACCCGCCTCATGCATTGCCGTCACATTTCCCTCTGTTCCAGCACGACTCACAATTTGCAACTCTGATTGCAGATGACGAATTAAAATAGTGAGGTAAAGGTTAACATCTGAATTTTTTGAGGTAATCACAACTGCGGGTGCTTCCATCACACCCGCCTTTTTTAACACATCTATATCTGTTGCCTCTCCAATGATTGTTTTTTCAGGATCAACCACCTTAGCAGGATCTCTTTCAATAATTCGATAATCAAGGTCTCTTGATTTTAATGCAGCCGCTGTAGCTTGCCCCACTCGCTCACTCCCAATAATCACAACAGGACCCATAGCAACGTTATAAATACAAAATAGAACGTCATAATTTTTCAACTGCTCTGCTGTACCTGCTAAAAGTAAAATAGTCCCTTCTTTAATTAAAGTCTCTGGCCCAGGAATTTTATACTTCCCTCGTTCCCAAACACCTAAAACAGTCACCCCTACTTTTTCTCTTAAACCCAATTCACGGATTTTCTTTCCAATCATCACACTAGCTGGAGTGGCTTCAGCGATTCGAACAGAATCAAAGTCCCCTACTAAATGCGACATTGCATCCCCACCATTTGTTCGACGAGCTAAAATTTGGCCCATCATGTCATCTAACAAAAGTGTGCGCGTACTACCTGCAAGCTTTAGAACTTCTCTAGACGAAGTATCTTCTGAAGTGGTAATAATTGGCACCATGTTATTTAATGTTCGCACGGCAAAACAGACTGCCACATTAGACGATGTACGACAAGTAGAAGCAACTAAGACCGCTCTATTCACCCTGGCTTTTTTATATGTTTCAGGATCATTTAAATCTCCAAGCATCACATTTACACCTTCATCATAAAGGTTTAACGCAAATGTGAGATCTTCAACAATCAAAATGTAAGGATACTTATACTGATTTAATCGATTAATCAAAGCTTTAGTCACGATATCGTAATGAGTTAAAATAATATGGTTTTTATATTCTTCGGACAGCCCCCTTGGTACACGAGCCGCTGTATGGGCACGCATCCAAGGCTCATAAAAAAATTCAATAAAAATAAAAGGAAGAATCACAAGAAGAGAAAAAACACCAGACATCAAAACACAAATAGAAAAAAGTCGTCCTAAATCAGAATGAAAAGTAATATCTCCAAAACCTAATGTGGTCATCACAGTCAAAGTCCAATAAAGACCTGTGATTAAAGAATACTCTTTCCCCTCTCTTTCCATTAAAAAATGAAAGGCGATTGTATAAACAAAAATTAATGTAAATAAAGCTAAGAGAAACCAAAAAATAATTAATAAATTTCGGCGACTTGACTTATTCCTCAGCAACAAAAGAACCTCAGTAACTAAAAAGTTCATAAGGCTATGGCTTTTAATGAGTTGAGATCATTCATACCTTTATTTTAGCATACTATGATAAAGATCACTATTTAGTTGTGCCACAGAGACAAAAAGCATAAAATTTTCAGCTAATGAGCAAAAAAAAGAAAAATAACTTACTTGATCCTCAACTCTTTAAAAGCATCAGTCTTGGTGCTGTTTTAGCTTGGGTTGGATTAGGATCTGATGGATTAAGTTCCTCTTGCTACGGCCCGGCGCAAGCTTTCATCGCGCTAGGCGAACACCACTATTTAGCCTTTCCTTTAATGCTCATGATGTTCTTTACTATTTTTATTCTTACAGCCAGTTACTCTCAAGGGGTTGAGCTCTTTCCCAATCGCGGAGGAGGCTACCTTGTTGCCTCAAAACTACTCGGAGCCAAAGCAGGATTGGTTTCAGGAAGCGCCTTATTAGTTGATTACGTTCTAACCGTTGCCATCTCAATCACAAGCGGCGTTGAAGCGCTCTTTAGTCTTTTGCCCATAGAATTTCAGTCCTATAAAATGATCACAATTGCGTTCATTATTGCCCTCATGATTTTGATTAATCTAAGAGGCGTTAAAGAATCGATTATCGCCCTACTCCCTATTTTTCTTATTTTTATCATTTCCCACTTTTTACTTGTTGTCTATGGTATTGTCACCCAAGCCGAACATTTACCTGAAATGATAACAGGTTCAAAAAAAGAATTTTCAAGCGCCATTGAAACAGGGAGTTTACTAGCACTCCTTCTAATCCTATTTAAAGCTTATAGTTTAGGCGCCGGTACCTTTACCGGGATTGAAGCGGTTAGCAATTCCACTGATATCTTAAAAGAACCTAAAGCCCAAACCGCTAAAAAAACATTGCTCTATGCTGGTATCTCTTTAGCTGTTATTGCTGGAGGTTTGTTTGTGAACTACATGTTGTTTGACTTGGTTGAAGAACCAGGAAAAACCATGAACGCCACCCTCCTACAAAGAGCATGGGGAAGCTGGGAAATAAATGGGCTACCTATCGGAGTCGGCATTGTTTTTATCACGATTCTCTCAGAAGGAGCCCTTCTCTTTGTTGCGGCTCAAACGGGTTATGTTGGAGGCCCTCGTGTCATGGCTAACATGGCTTTAGATGGCTGGCTTCCTCGTCGATTTGTCAATATGAGCGATCGATTGGTTGTGGGTAATGGTGTTATTTTTATGGGGATTGCCGCTATTGCCATTATTTTTCTAACTGGTGCAAAAATAAAAACCCTTGTCATCCTTTATAGTATCAATGTGTTTGTCACCTTTTTCTTATTCACACTAGGCATGTCTGTGCATTGGGGAAGACGACTCAACAGAGGTTTTAAAGTTTGGGTTAAATTTTTAATTAACAACTGCGGTGTTTTAATTACTGGCGGAACATTGGTTGTTATTTTTGTGACACGCTTTTACGATGGCGGTTGGATTTCTCTTGTTATCAACGCAGGCATCATTTGGATTTGTCTTAAAATCAAACGCCATTATAACCGGGTCTCTCAAGTCATTCACCGTTTAAAAGAAGTAACCGACCTCACTCCTTTAACGCATGGCCAAGAAGATACGTCAAAACCAGAGCCTAAAAAACCAACAGCCATTATCATGGTCAAAGAATTTGACGGGATGGGGATTCACTGTATTTGGAACATCATTCGCTTATTTGGACGTAATTTTAGAAACTTTGTTTTTATTAGCACAGGGATTTTAGATTATGGTCAATTCAAAGGTGTTAAAGAAGTTCACAATCTTCAAAAATCAACAGCTGAAAGCTTAAAGAGATATGTGAAATATTGTAATGATTTAGGTTATTATGCTGAATATCGTTATAAATTAGGAACAGACCCCCTTCCTGAATTAGAGCAGCTCTGCTTGGAAGTGGCTAAAGAATTTCCTTTAGGTGTTTTCTTTGGTGGGCAACTTATTTTTGACCAAGAAAGTCAATTCACACGAATACTACATAACAACACCTCATTTGAACTACAACGCAGACTTCAATTTGAAGGCCAACAAATGGTTGTGCTTCCAATTAGGATTTCAACTTTGCTGACCCATCAAGAAACTCTTAAGGAGAATAAATGAAAATACTTATGAGCACTTTAGTTTTACTGTTATTAATAGCTCTACCCGCCTTAGCACAAAAAGGGCATCCCAAAGAACCCTATACCGGTTCAAAAGAATTTGAACAACTCAAAATGTTAAAAGGGAGTTGGAAAGGCGAGATGCCTATGCCTGATACAGAAAAAAAACAACCCATCACTGCCGAGTATAGACTTACCTCTAATGATAGCGCCATCGTTGAAACACTCTTTCCAGGCACGCCACAAGAAATGGTTTCTATTTACCATGATCGCAATGGAGAGCTCATCATGACTCACTATTGCGCTTTAGGCAATCAACCGATCATGACGCTAAAAAAATCAGAACCAAATAAAATTGTTCTTGATTACTCACGGCTTAATCCACGCAACTTGATTAAAGAACCTCATATGCATAGCCTTAGCATTACCTTAAAAGATAATAAGAACATCAAGCATGAATGGGCTTATTATGAAGAAGGAAAGCGAGCAAATGCAACTGTTATCGAACTAACTCGAACAAAATAAGCTTAATTACAATTAACTAAGTAAGAAGAGCTTACAGAACAAAGTTTAACAAAACCCCTCAAGCCCTACTACATATAGTATACTTTTGTATCATCAACACTATATGGAGGTTCTTTCATGAAACATAAATACTGTCTGCTCGCGAGCATTGCTGTTTTTATTGCAATGTTTGCTGTTGAGTTTGTTATCCATGGTCTTTGCTTAAGCGGCATCTACGAAGAGACCGCAGCTCTTTGGCGCTCTAAAGCAGAGATGGAAAGCATGATGTGGATGATGTGGCTTGGCTACTTAATCTTTGCACCATTTTTTGTCTGTATTTATTCCAAAGGCTATGAAGAGGGCAAAAGTGGCTTAAGCCAAGGATTACGATTCGGAGCACTGATAGGAATGATGCTTGCTCCAATGATGGCATTAGGTTGGTATGCTGTTTTACCTATGCCTAAAATGCTAGCGATCTACTGGGGTGCGGGTAGTTTTATCGAGTATCTATTACTCGGTGCTGTTGTTGGTTTAGTTTGGAAAAAAGAATAATTAAAGAGATTATTTAGTTAACGAGATTGGAAGCGAAAGAATGAACTCGGCCCCTTGGTCGGGTTCGCTTTTGCAAATAAGTGAACCACCATGCTCCTGCATAATATTGTAGCTCACACTCAAACCTAATCCTGTTCCCTGACCCACTGGCTTTGTTGTAAAAAAAGGATCAAAAATTCGGCCAACCTCTTCTTTGGCAATACCATGTCCATTGTCTTTAATCGACACAAAATAATTTTCTTCATCCACCCACGTCTTAAGAGTAATTATCCCATTTTCAGTAATCGCTTCAATTGAGTTTTTCAAAATATTGAGAAAGACTTGATTCAGCTGATTTAAATCACAATAAGCTTCATTTTCTTTAGAATAAACTTTAACTACTTTTGCTTTTATTTTGAGATCACTCTCAAGCATGGTTAAAGTAGAATTCAAACCTTCTTGAATATTTTGTTTTTTAAATCCTTCTGAATTTTTTTGTGAAAAAGTTAAGAGACTTTTTACCACACCATGTGCACGACCAATCCCTTCGTTTAAGAGGTCTATTCCTTTGCCTGATTCCTTTAAAAACGTTTCAACCTGTAACTGCTCACCTCCAGCTTGATTAGTGACCAATTTTTTCAATCGAGAGTTTGCTAATACAGCCACATTGAGCGCGTTATTAATTTCATGGGCCACACCTGCTGCCAACTCTCCAACAGAGGCAAGGCGACGGTAAACTTCCATCTCACGCTCGAGTCGACGCCCTTGGATTAAAGCTTTAGCTTTAGCCATAAGCTCTTCTAAATTAAATGGCTTAGCCACATAATCATCAGCACCCTGTTCATACCCTGAGAGGCGCATGTCGAGTTCTGTTTTAGCTGTGAGCATGAGCACTGGGATTTGTTTGGTCTTTTCACCTGCTTTTAAATGACGGCACAACTCATAACCATCCATCACCGGCATCATCACATCGCTAATAATCAAATCAGGACTTTCTTTCTCTGCAATTTCTAAACCTTCTTGCCCATTCATAGCACTCAAAACAGTGTATGTATTGGCCATTTCAAGACAGACAAACTCACGCATATCATGATTATCTTCAACCACTAAAACGGTTCCTGATCCGTCATGATTTGTTTGATCAGGCTCTGCAGCCCTCTTTTTATCTTCACTATCTAAAATACCGACTTCACCTTTTTCATAAATAGCTTCTTTACTAACTTGCTTGGTCCAATCTTCGTCCTTGATTTCAGTCTTTATCTTCGAAGCATTTACCTCCAATTTCTTAGGAAGGGTGAAAATCATTTTTGTTCCTTCGCCTAGTTTGCTTTCAGCCCAAATCTTGCCTCCATGCAATTCCACGATTTGACGGCATAAAGAAAGTCCCATTCCACTCCCCTCATAACTTCGCTTGCTCCCTGAGTCGACCTGATAAAAGGTGTCAAATACTCTTCCCACTTGATCTTCTGGAATACCAATTCCGCTATCTTTAATAGAAATAACAACCTCATCCCCTTTATCTTTACACCCCACCTTAATGGTTCCTTGTTCAGGGGTAAATTTTAAAGAGTTATAAATTAAATTCACAATCACTTTTTCCAGCTGATCTTCATCCCAAAAAAAGGTGAACCCATTTCCTTTAGAGACAAACTCTATTTTAATATTTTTCTTCTCAGCCATTGATGAAACATTGACCACAACTTGTTTTAACAATTTTGTCACGTCTTTATTAGAATAGCGCAACTCCATTCGCCCTGTGTTAATGCGAACCACATCCAATAAATTGTTAATTAATTTTAAAAGACGGAGCGCATTGCTATGGCATATTTCTAAACGACCTCTGGTTTCTTTGTTTAATTTAGATTGTTTTAATAAATTTTCAATAGGAGCTAAGATCAAAGTTAAAGGCGTTCTTAATTCGTGGCTGATACCTGAGAAAAAACTGGTTTTTGCTTTATCAAGTTCATTCAACTGCTTGACCGCTGCCCCTAGTTTGTGACGACTCACAAAATCACTTTCGCGCAATTTTGAAGCAAAGTAGTTACTCACTACAGCAATGATAATCGTAAAGGAAATAAAATAATTGTTATTAAAAAAAGTGTGGTAGTCGGTAATTGTATCTAATAATAGAACAGGAATTAAATAAGTTAGATAGATCAAGAGACAAACAATCACAGCTTCAGAGATCATCCAAGTAAACAATACCCCTACGCCTAAAATAATAAGATTAAGGCCCGCATAATAAGGCGAGAGATACCCACCGGTAAAACAGATCATCATCACAATAGGAATGGCAATGGACTCTGTTAAGAAAAGCATCATCCCAACAGAATGCTTTCTAGTGAATTCTGTAAATGAAACAAGGTAGATCAAACCGTAGAGTAGGCCAAAGAATAACCTAACAAGAAGAAACGATTTAAAAAGCTCTGGATAAATGAAGTAATCGAAAAGAGAACCAAGAGGCACTAAAGTACCACCGAGCAAGCAACCCACCCGGAGACGTTTGATATTAGATTGGACTATATAGGATTTATAAGCACTTTGTAAGGCTGGAGTCTGCTGTGCCTGTGTTTTCTTTGCTTTTTTGAACATTTAAGAATACATTAACCCCTGTGGCATCCACTTCACAGTCTGCGAACATCCCATGTTTTTTCTGTAAACCAGTCGCTAAGTTCAACATAGCATCGAGAGACCGGTGTGTCAAATACCACTCTCCCATGAATTCCATGAAGTATCGGTAATAATTGAGCTCTGTCACGTTTGTGGCAATCATACGCCCTGTAGGTTTTAGATGTAATCCCATTATTTCCAGCATCTTAACGCAGAATGGATCTGAAAGATAATCAAATAGCCCCGCGCAGTAAACCAGATCATACTTACCAGTATTAGTATCACAGCTCTTGGACTTAATGATTTGGCGCACACTTTTGTTCATAAATTTGATTTTTACGTTTGAGCGATTTTTCAACACCTCAGAAAGCAATTCTTCTTGGCTATGAGTGAGCGCTCTTGAATCAAAATCAAGCAGCGTAAACGTACAATCAACATCTGCTGGAGCCTTATTTAAAAAGAGTTTAATTTCCCGAGCAGGCCCAGATCCAATCACTAAGATCTCGCGATGTTCTTTAGTACTGACAACCTCTTGAAGCAAATCAACTAAATAAGTGATTCGATTTCGATGGGCTTCAGCCGCGTTCATATTCCAACAATACATGTTGAGCAGTTTTGAAAGAAAGGTCGACCCTTCGATCTCTTTGTCTAACACCTTAAGCACCATGTCATAGTCACCCGCATAACCAAGTGGCTTTTGATAGGTGTGTTTAATAAAAGGGGCGGTTAATAAAAGAGGGTGCAATTGTTTTTGAAAATAGTTTTTGTACGATTCATGTTCTTCTGCTGAAATATTTTCAACGCAACGACGGAACTTTGAATAAACTTCATCTACAAGAGATTTAAATAAAGGATAAACTTCTCGGACCACTTTATCTTTAGAATCATTGGCGTAGGGACGCTCTAGTTCGTTATGAAATTTATCTAAGCAATAACGAAAATCAGCGACGAGAGCCTTAAAATCATTTGGAATACGTTGGATTTCACTTAAGGAAAGACATTTTTCTTTGGCTCTTGATTTGTAATGAACTATTTTCTGATTTTCTAAAATTTGATCCACATCAATTAAACTTCCTGTTACTTCACAACCGATCAGAGTAAAGTCTTGAGTTTGGCGCAAATTACGGATCACTAAAAACCCTGTAAAAACCATTTCGCCATCAACTTTAACTTCAACACCCTCTAAATAACGACCTACGTTTAATTTTAGTGGCGCTTCTCGGCCAATCTTAACCGCTAAACCAAATTTAGAAACATTGTGTAGTTTTCCGAAAAGAGATTCGTTATCTATTTGAAAAGCAACTTCGGTGAGCTCTTCGCATTCAGCGTCAATTTCATAACGTTGAGGACGAACTGGAAATTCTGAATTGGAGACAGCATTCTTTTGCTCGCCAGGGATATTGATAAGCTCGACGCCAACTCTCCAAAAAGGTTGGCCACTGTCATCAAGTACAGTGTCGGTTGAGCGAATCACACCCACAGCTTTGGAAACCTCTTCGCCATCAGGACGGCCAAATTGGATTCCATAAAGAAAATCCCCTTTATTTAAAGGGTTTTGAACTGAAAGGAGTTTTATGCCAGCACCTTGAAGAGAAAAATCGAGTAATTCACCCATTAACTGTTCTGGCATGTTTCGTTTAAGAGAATAAGCCTGAAAAGAATAACTCTCTTTAGGAGCTATTTCTGTTCGATTAAACTTACGACGGTCGACAGTGTTTGACTGGTTTTTCATGACTGCCTATCTTCTCTTTTAAGGGTTAAGAAAACGAACTCGATTAGGCTATCAACTTATTCCAAATTTGTAAATACTTACAATTATGTCAATAACCTCAATTTGATAACTTGAAGCATATTGTGTAGCAAGCCCCACGTCAGAAGAACCTTACCCCAAGATCTGGGTCAAAAATTTATTTAAGCCTCTCTCGAGCACCTCTTCATAGAAGAAAAATTGAGACAAATCAAAATATAATAATCATAAAATATTTATTTACAGATACTTATTAATATAATATTAAGTATCTGTAAGGATGAGTCCCTATTGTATGCTAAACTACCACGCTATGAAAATTCTTGTGATAGAAGATCAGCCCAAAGTCTCTAGTTTCATCAAAAAAGGACTTGAAGAGGAGAGCTATATCGTTGATGTAGTTAATAACGGCCAAGATGGGATTGATTACGCGATTAACGCTCCATATGACCTCATTCTCCTAGATATCCTTTTGCCTATTAAAGATGGCTTTCAAGTCTGCCAAGAGATTCGAGGAAACAATATTTCAACTCCAATCCTAATGCTCACAGCTAAGGATGTAGTTGAAGACAAGATCAAAGGTCTTAATGCAGGGGCAGACGATTACTTAACCAAGCCCTTTTCCTTTGCCGAGCTTTTGGCACGTATTCGCGCCCTATTACGCAGAGGAACATCAATAACATCCCACCTTATTCAAATCCAAAATATAGAACTCGATACTGTGAAACACCAAGCAAAATGTAATGAAAAGCTTATAGAACTAACAACAAAAGAATACACTCTTTTAGAATATTTCATGCGCAATCCCAACATAGTTCTCACTCGAACCATGATTGCTGAAAATGTTTGGGGATTAAACTTTGATACAGAGACTAATATTATTGATGTCTACATTAATCGGTTACGCAATAAAATCAGTCAAGAGAGTCCAAACAAATTTATTCACACACTTAGAGGTAGAGGCTATGTCCTTAAAGAAAAAACTGAATCTGTTTAGCTCTTTTAAAACACGTTTAACCTTATTCAACTCATTGATTCTTGTCGGTGCCATGATTACGACTGTTGCTGTTCTTTTTTATTCTTATAAAAAAGTAACAGACTTAGAAGTAAAAAAGAACCTAACCAATCAAGTCAAACTACTCACTCGAATTATTGATGAAGACAATGATGAGTTTAAGCTAGCTAAAGAACTAGGTCATACCGAAGAAGAAGTCGACCTAGAAGAAGATCTTGAAGGAATCAATGAACTGGTTTGGATTCAAAGGCAAGGCCACACAAAACTTTTCAGATCTCCCAATGCACGAAACAAGAGGATGCCTATTTTTAATACTGGCTTAAAAGTCAATACGACTTCATTTAAAGCAGATGCCATCAATAAAGAGACACCTCTTATACAACTCCATTATCTTTACCGAGACAAAGAGGGACAGATTTATCACATCATCATTGCAAAATCATTAAAAAATGTTTATTGGGCCACAAAACGATTTTTAGCCACTTTACTGGTCTGGATACCTATTATTTCAATTTTGTCCTCTATCATTATTTACTTTATTTCTAAACAAGGACTAAAGCCTCTAGACAAAATCGTACAAGAAGCAGAAAAAATTAAAGAAGCAGAGAATTTTCAATCAATTGACCTCCCTCAAAAAGGGCCTATTGAAATTCAAAAACTAACTGAGTCCTTAAAACAAATGCTATTTAGACTAGAGACCTCCTTTGAACGAGAAAAACAGTTTAGCGCTGCTGCGTCACATGAACTAAATACACCATTAACAGCCTTAAAAGGATCTATAGAGGTGGCACTAACCCGAGAAAGAACGTCGAGTGAATACCAATTACTTCTCACAGAAAGTCTAAACGAAGTCAACCACCTCATCGCAATTATTAAAAACCTACTCCTGCTTGCTAAGCTTGATGCCAGAAAAAACAAACCTCAGGAGACAGAAACATTTAATCTCACTCAATTAATTGAAGAAGTTCAAGAACAGACTCAGATACTTTTAGAGGCAGAAAACCAATCCACAAAAGTAGAAACAAAAACAGACAGACAAATCCCATTAACTATCCAAGGTAATTATAGACTTCTAAACCAGGCTCTTTATAACCTCACATCTAATGCTGCCAAGCATGCTAAGGCAGACCTCATTGAAGTTGAAGCTAAACGAAATAATGGCACGATCTCTGTGACAATCAAAGACAATGGCAAAGGAATCTCTACAACAGATCTCCCACACCTTTTTAATCGCTTCTACCGGACAGACAAATCGAGAAACAGCAAAGGCTATGGCCTAGGGCTTTCGTTAGTTCAATCCATTGTGCTCTCTCATAACGGAACAATTTCTGTAGAGAGCACAGAAGGCAAAGGAACCGTCTTTAACCTAACCTTTCCAGCCAAAGATGAATAAATTTTAATTTTCTGTTCATCTTCCATTTAACTATAGAAGTTAGACTTTATCTAAACATGAAAAAGAATAAGAGATCTTATCCCTCATGGATATAACAATCACTAAACGTTGGGCCAGCCTCTTTTTGGTCTTTTTTAGCTTTGTCCTTCTCGTAGGGATTAGTACTCGCGACCTTTGGAATCCAGACGAACCGCGGTTTGCCCAAGTTGCCCGGGAAATGATACAGACAGAAAACTACACGGTTCCTCACTTAAACGGAGAAATCTATACTGACAAACCTCCTGCTTATGTTTGGGTCACGGTTGCAGCATCCAAACTTTTTTTTAAAGGGGAAACTAATGCTTTTACAGCACGCATTCCTTCAGCCATAGCAGCTGTTTTGGCGCTCTTAATTCTTATTCACTTAGGCAAAGAGATGTTTGATTTAAAAACCGGATTGATCGCCATGCTGATTTTAGCCACCACCTATCGCTTCTGGTGGCAAGCATCATGGGGTCAGCTCGATATGCTTCTCGCTTTTTTTATTCTTTCATCTTTAGCTCTCTTTTGGACTGTGTATACCTCAAAGCCAAAATATTCTGATGATAAAGAAGCGTGTCTATGGTTTGTCTTTT
Source organism: Actinomycetes bacterium (assembly GCA_029263055.1). Lineage (GTDB taxonomy): Bacteria > Auribacterota > JAJCYG01 > JAJCYG01 > JAJCYG01 > JAJCYG01. Next base: position 15,757 of record JAJCYG010000036.1, on the reverse strand, counting down.
ACCTAACCTTGGCGGGGGGGTTTTTAACAAAGGGCCCTATTGGCATTCTTATTCCATGCGGCATCATCTTTTTCTTTCTTCTGTGGCAACGTCAGCTCAGTTTTTTATTAAAGATGTGGATTCCGTTAGGACTCTTAATCCTTGTCTCTACAATAGGGGTTTGGGTTTGGCTTGCCTACGAGCAAGCAGGTTCTGAATACCTTTATCAACATTTTATTGTTCACAATTTTTTTCGCTATATAGCCCCATCAGGGCACATACGTCCCTTTTACTATTATTTTATTAACTTCCCCGTCGATGCAATGCCTTGGATCTTTTTTCTTCCTTTAGCCATTATTCAATTACGCCGAGCAAAAGAAAAGTTAACGCCTTCTCATAAATTTCTCATTGTCTGGTTTAGCCTTGTTTTTATTTTCTTTACTCTTTCAGACTCAAAACGGAGTCTTTACCTTCTTCCGCTATTTCCTGCTTTTGCACTCTTCTTAAGCCAATACTTTTCACAACTAGTCTCTAAAGCTAAAATAAAGCGCGCTTTTTATGTCATTCTAATAGTGGCTACATCGATTTATACTCTTGTACTGCTCGTTTTTTATCCGGTTTTAGACAAATACAAATCAGCTCGATCCCTTTGCAATCAAATCAAGCCCTTGGTACAGAATAATGGAGAATGTGCGAGCTATCAATTTTTCAAAGAATCTTTTCTCTATTATTTAGGAGGAGACCATGTTATAAAAAAGATAGACGATAGCAATAGACTCATCCAATTTTTAAAGTCAAATCCAAATAATGTGGCTTTAATTCAAAAGCCTAAAATGGAAGATACTTTTAAAGAAGAGATCACAATTCGAATGACTCAGAAAATTGGAAGCGACACGTACCATGTTGTCACTGCTATCAATAACTGAAGGTGATTAAGACATGAAGAAGGCTCTCTTTAAAAGCATACTTGGTTTTTTTTCTATAACCCTTATTCTTTTTGCCCTCTATTTTCCTTCAGATCAATTAGGACTTGATAAAAATTTTTGGGAAATACTTTCTCTTGCTTCTCTTGTTATTGGCACACTCTTTTGCTTTTTAAACTACAGGATAAACAAACACCTTTTTTCTATCTGGTTTGGAACTATTTTAGTGGCTTTATCTGTTAGGGACTGGCATGGCGTTGAATTTAATTGGGATCCTTTTTCTAGTGTCCCCTATTACACTTTAATATTAATTGCGATTTTCTGGGCTTATCCAAAGCGCTCATTGATCATCGCTGCTCTTAAACAACAACCCACACTCTTACTTCTTTGGTCTACCACCTTTTTTCTATGGGTGTTAGGGTACTCTCTAGATCATGGCGCCTTACACTCTAGCGTTTCAATAGATAGAAGCATCATTGATCCTATAGAGGACTATTTAGAAGAGGCAACCGAAGCCATAGGTTCTGTTTTATTAATGATTTCTGCTTTTGTTTCAATAAATGAACTTAAGGACACTCTCCACTGAAAAAGTCTCATAGGCCAAAGCCATTCTTTATTATTGCCACATGTTGCCTCGTTATTTTGTCATGTCTATTTGTTTTATTTACTGAAAAATATTTAAGTTTTGAAGCACCCTATCAGCCACAAATTTCTGAGCCTAATCTTAATTTTATCGCCTTAGGTGATTGGGGAAAAAGAGGCTCTTACCTCCAACGATCTGTGGCTAAACAAATGGGCCGTTATGCAAAAAAATATCAGTCTAATTTCATTCTCACAACAGGTGATAACTTTTATACAGATGGAGTTAAAAGTACTGAAGATCCCAAATGGGACAATGCTTTTGAAGATGTCTATACTGCCCCATCTTTAATGGTTCCTTGGTATGCTTCATTAGGCAACCATGATTATTCAGGCAATCTCCAAGCTCAAATTGACTACTCAAAGATAAGCAATCGATGGAATCTACCGGCTCGTTATTACTTTATTGATAAACAAATAGATGCTCAAAACTCAGTGCGGTTTATCTTTTTAGATACCAACCCTTTTATCCTTTTTTATTACACCATTAAAAAATTTGAACAGAATTTAAAGAATCAAGAGATTGGCCGACAACTTAAATGGCTTGAAAAAACACTTTCTGAATCAAAGGCTCAATGGAACATTGTTATTGGCCATCATCCAGTTTATTCTGCAGGTCCAAGATATAAAAAATCAGAAGAGTTAATCAAACATGTAAAACCGATATTAGAAAAATATTCTGTTCAAGCATACCTCTGTGGCCATGAGCACAACCTCCAACACCTCAATCCACATGGCACGATTGATTATCTTGTTTCAGGGACAGGCTGCAAAACAAGAGAAACAGGCAAAGATGAGGCTTTATTTTCTCAAGGAATCTGTGGATTTTTAGGTCTAACAATAAACAAAGATCAGATGCGAGCGGAATTTATCGACTATAAGGGACGTCTCCTCTATAACGCTGTCATTAATAGAATAAAATAGAGGAATATCGACTTCTTTTTTACGTCAAATTAATTGAGGTAAAATGAAACAACTCATCAAACTCTATCCACTCTTTTTGATTTTGTTCCTTGTGACACCCACTCCGTCATGGAGTGATGGCAAACAACCTCATAACGCAACTTTAGAAGATCCAGGAGACTTTTGCAGACAGTGCCACTCAAACAAAAACACCATCCCTATTGTGTATGGTTTTCCTGGACCCGAGCTACTCAAAAAAGCTGAAAAAGGAAAAGTTAGACTCGGAGGGTGCATTATTCACGACTGCTACCCTGAATGGTTTTGTAATTCCTGCCAAAACACCTGGTAAAGAACAAGAAAAAAAATAACAACAGCCTCTATTATTAAAAAAAGTTAATCCTCTTTTAATCTAAGATTTAAGTCCATCCTTTAACATAACCAAAACATAAATAATAGGTTCTTTCATTCATGGTAAAAAACATATTTTTAACTGGGGCTACAGGCTATATCGGCAAACATCTTTTAGCAGGCCTTCTTAATAAAGGATATCGAGTTCACACTCTCGTCCGAAAAAAAGAAGGCAAATTAAAAGAACGTCTACATCAGCTGCTGCAGCCTTTTACACAGCTCACATCGAGTCAAATAAAAGAGCAACTATTTGTGTATGAGGGGGACATCTCCCTTCCTCGATTTGGACTCAAGCAGAATCATCTAGATTATCTCAAAAATAATATTGATCACTTTATTCACTCTGCAGGCATGACCTGTTTTGACGATATTTACGCCAATGAGCTCCACCAAAATAATTTTTTGAGTGTTTGTCACGCTTATGAACTCCATCAATATTTAAAAAGCAAAGCGTTTCATCATATCAGCACTGCCTTTGTCGCGGGAAACCATTCGGGGCCTTTTACTTCAAAAGATCTCGACATAGGACAATCTTTTAAAAATGCATATGAAAAATCTAAATTTAAGGCAGAACTCTTCTTAAAAGAAAAAACAAAAAAGGCAACTGAACCCATAATTATCTACCGTCCTAGCATTGTTATCGGTGGAACAGTAATCGGAGAAACCCAATCAGCAACCACCCTATATACCTTTTTAAAAGCCCTCCACTTTATTAAACGATGCTGTTTACACGACTTAAAAAAAACTCAAAAACTTCACTCCCAATACGAGATCCAACTAACAGACAATAAAGTACATATCCCTCTAAGGGTTGTGATGAACCCAGCCATTTCTCTCAATTTGATTCCTATTCAAACGTTAGCCCATGTTGTTTTAAATCAAATAGAACAAAAAGAGATAAAATCAAAAACCATTTCAGTTATTGCTTCTAAAGAGTTTAAACTCAGTGCTATTCGAGATGCTTTTTGTCGAGTTCTTAACCTCTCCGGAGTGGCCCTAACATCTAAAGAAGAGCTCGCTAATAAAATAAGATCTCCTCTTGAGCAAAGATTTAAACGCGCAACAAAAGCTTACGAAGCATACCTTTTTTCTTCTCCTTCATTAACGCTTCTGAATCAAGAACAATCAATACTTAGACCTTTTGAACAAAAGACAAATCTCGATACAATTGCACTTAGTTATTTAAATGAACTTAACTTTTTTAAACAAAACAAAAAACGTTTCTCACTTCACTCATCAGCTCTAGACTCTCTCAATATTAATGACTCTAAAAAATACTTACACCACTTTGCCAATCAAGATTTTGGTACGAGCCTACTTAAGAGAGCTGACTTTATTCAATCAAAGGTCCTCTTTCGAATTAAAGGAGATTCCACAACTGAAGAACTTTTGGAATTTAATTTAGGGCACCTTAAAAAATTAGAAATAAAAAATGAAACTTCTTTTGATTTTGGATATGAGATTGAAGAATCAGTTTTTCAAGAAATGGTCCATGGCAAACTCAATCCTAGAGAAGCCTTTTTTCAAGGAAAACTCAAAATTTTAGGAGACCAGTCACAAGGCTTAAAACTGGGGTTTATCTTTAGTGAATACTTCAAGCAACTAGACGATCGACTCATAGAGGAGCTCGTAGAGGAATAATGAAGAAGAGACTTCCTGACTTTATTTTAAAGCGCTCTCCATTTATAACAGGTATTGTTCTTCTCTTAATGACAGGGACTTTATTCTTATTACCAAAAGCACATCTAGAGAACAATATTCACGATTGGATAAACAAAGAAGATCCTCTATACCAAAGCTATCAAAAACTCACACATCACTTTAAAAACGATGAATACCTTCAATTTTCTTTTAATACTCAAGCTATTCTCAATGACTCTTTATTAAAAGATTATGTTGAATTCTTAGAACTATTGACCAAAGATCCCAATGTAGAAGACTTTATTGATCCTATTAGTCTCTTTTTAGAAGAAAACAACCTTAATTATAATGAACTTTATACCAATCCTTCGATTCACCTTTCTAAGCTAAACACCTTTATCCAAACTCTATCCCAACACCAGGGATGGTCCCAATTAGTACTCTCCAAGGACAAACAAACATCAGCACTTATTGTTTTTGCTCAATCGTCTTCAAAAAATAAAAATCAAACCATTTATGAAGACCTAAACTTTCGCTTTAAACAACTCAATATCTCTTTTGACACAACTGGGCCCATTTATTTTTCAAAATTTTTAGCGACTTCTCTAAAAAAAGACCTGACTAAAATATTGCCATTGCTTCTCATTCTCTCTTTTCTAATACTTATGTTCTACTTCAAAAGCTTTAAAATAGCCTTTTGCGTCTCTATGGGAACTCTCTTTAGTGTTTTAACAACACTCTGTTTATTCCCTCTATTTAAAGTCTCTATTACCTTAGCTTCGTTAATAATTTTTCCTCTTTTGTTCTGTATTGTGACAACCCTATCCATACACCTTTTTTATAAAATAGCCTTAAATAAACATGCTTCACACCCATTTAAAAAAGCTTATAAAGAGACCTTTACACCAGGTTTAATGGCTTCCTTTACCACTGCTCTGGGAACAACCGCTTTTTTATTCTCTCCTCAGCAAGCTATTTCACTCATTGGATGGATTGCTCCTATAGGAATTTTTTTAGCTTTTGTCTCAGCCTATTTCTTTATTCCAAGCCTATACCATCTACTCAACGGAAATTTTCACTCAATCCAAGCGTTCACATTTAAAATTAAGGGATTTCAAAAACAGTCAAAGCCAGTAGCACTCTTAATTCTTGTTCTTTTTTGTTTAATAACACTTTTCTTAGGTTTTCAATTAAATAAACTTAAAATTAATTCTGATGCATTATTCTTTTTTAAACAAGATTCTCCTTTGATTAAGTCCTATCAATCAACCGAAAAAAACTTAACAGGCACTTTGACGGTTCAATTGCTTCTCCAATCTTTAGACAAACAACCTTTAACAAATAAAGACTCATTAAATAAAATATACTCCTTTGAACAAAGACTGCAAACAATCCCTGAACTAACTAAGATTAACTCTATCTTTGATCCACTGGATGAGGCACTCAAAAAAATGCATCGAGGAGGCCTTAATAAAAACCATAACAACCATCCTTTACTCATTAAAGCCTTGAGAAAAATCGAACAACGCTCTCCTCAAGCAAAAACAATATTCTTAACAGAGTCAGAAGAGACATCAAGAATGACTCTAAGATTCAAAAACTTCTCTGATAAACGGTTTCCTGAAATAAAGAAAAACATTGAGACCATTTGGAGAGATATCTCAACTGAAAACGTAAGAATCTCTATAACAGGCATTATTCCTCTGATCCTTGAATCTCAAACCCAACTTTTAGCTAATCAGGTCAAAACGTTTATTCTCTTAATTCTTCTTATTTCGCTCTGCTTTTTAATCCTTTTTAAATCAATTAAAATTGCCTTCATCTCTATGATCGCTAACATTTTTCCCATTATCATTACAGCCGGAATCATGTCCTTACTAAACATCTCTATAAACAACATCAATGTCTTTGTCGCTGCTGTTCTTATTGGCGTTATTGTGGATGACACCATTTTTCTTCTCTATACCTATAAAAATAAAAAGAACATGGCTGAAGCAGTCAAAGAAATTGGCCCTGCTATTGGATTAACATCTATTGTTGTTTGTCTAGGGTTTTCATCTCTTTTAATATCCAACTTTATTCCAATTATTCAATTCAGCATTCTCTCTATGATTGCTATTTTTAGCGCTTATTTATGTGATCTTTTTATGTTACCCGCTTTAGTTCAATTCTTACCAAAAATGGAGCCAAACAATGACATCTCTCTCTAGACTTCAAACTATTATCAATTTACATTTTGATCCTAATCATGGGAGTGCTTATTGGCTTAAAAAAGAGAAAAAACTTGGTTTTTCTGTTCGCGATCAAATTCAACAAAAAAAAGATCTATATAAACTTGGGTCAATGGAATTAGACGATTTAACAAATAGACCCATAGAAGAATTTATTCCTATAAAGTTTTTAAAAGAAAAACGGCCTCTAATTTTCTGCGAAACAGGTGGCACAATAGGAACTCCAAAAACAACCGCTTACTTTAAAGATGAATTTGAAGAGATTTTCGTTCATCCCTTTACTCAAGTAGCCCAACATCTTGGGTTTTCGGGCAAAGGAAGATGGCTCTGGATCGGTCCCGGAGGGCCACATGTTATTGGTAAAGCTTCACATGCTATTGCACAAAAATTAAGTGGTGCAGACCCCTTTTCAATCGACTTTGACCCACGCTGGTATCGAAAGCTTGCCCCAAAGTCTATTGCCCGAAACCGATACATGAATCACGTAACAAGCCAAGCCATAAGGATTTTAAACACTCAACTTATAGAGAACTTATTTACAACTCCAATTGTCTTAGAATCAATTAGTAGTCTATTAAATAAGACCATCCGAGAAAAAATTAAAGGTATTTATATTGGAGGCATGTCCATTTCAAAAGAGGCCATAAAAAAAATAAAGAACTCCTTTCCTAATGCCGTGCTTATTCCAGGTTACGGAAACAGTCTCTTTGGCGTTTGTCACGGCTTAAAAGACTTAAAAGAAGAGCCGTCTCAAATCATCTATTATTCACATTCAGAACGACTACAAATTGAATTAATTTCCTTAGATAAATCCATTCCTTTAAATGAAAGATTGAAGACTCCTATTGAACCCAATCAACGTGGCCAGGTTTTATTTCACCGATTAGATGAAAGTGTTTTTCTTCCAAATGTTTTAGAACGAGATACAGGCATTCGAAATGCCATAAATGAAGAATCAATCGCATTAGGTTGCTTATGGGATGGGATTGCAGATCCACAGCCTTTAAATAATTTAACACTTAAAGTTGAGGGAGGAATTTATTAATGAAAACGCTTCTAAGAATAGGTTACACACCTGATCCCGATGATGCCTTTCACTATTATGCTTTAGAAAAAAACAAGATAGCCCTTTCGAAAGAATACTCATTTAAGTTTTACCAGGGTCATATCCGCGATTTAAATGAAATGGCGCTCATGGGCATATTTGATGTCTGCGCGATTTCATCTATTTTTTATCCAAAGATAGATAAGGATTATGCGATTTTGTCTTCAGGAGCCAGTGTCGGTCGAGGATACGGACCTGTACTAGGTTGTAAAAAAGGGAAAAAAATCACCTCTCTAGCAGGAAAGAAAGTAGGCGTTCCTGGTTGCAGCACAACAGGTTATTTTTTATTAAGATACTTTTACCAAGATTTTGAAGTAGTCAACCTTCCCTTTGATGCTATTGCTGATGCTATTGAATCAGAAGAAGTCGATGCGGGAGTTTTAATTCATGAAGAACTTTTAAATTATACGCAACGCACAATAGATAAAGTTTGCTGCTTAGGGAACAAGTGGTATCAAGAGACCCACCTTCCCCTTCCTGTTGGTCTCAATGTTGTTCGAAGAGACTTAGGTGAAGAAAAAATAAAACAAATTCAAGAGATGGTTCAAGCAAGCATGGTTTATGCATTGAAACATCCTGTTAAAGCATTAAAATTCGCAAGTCATTTTGGACGAGGTCCAAAAAGCATTGTTCGAAATGATTTTGTCAAAATGTTTGCCAATGAAGACACCTTATCTATGCCCGAGGATGTACTTCTAGGTCTAAAAACACTTTATCTACGAGCTTATCAGAGAAAATTAATCGATTACGTTCCTCAACAAGACATTGTCTTTTCTCAAAAAGAAAGAGATGTTGAATATGCATAAGATCAATAAAAACAAAAGAATTGAACTTTTAGCCCCAGCAGGTTCTCAAGAGGCTTTGGAAGCTGTTATTCGGGCTGGAGCCGATGCGGTTTATCTTAGTAGTAAACGATATGCAATGAGACAGCATGGTGATTGGCTTAATTTTAAAGATGAAGATTTAGCTAAAGCCATTGAATATGCTCATCAACATAATGTCAAAGCCTATATCACTCTTAACAGCCTTCTAACGTCTTTAGAAATTGCTTCTCTAAAAGAATACCTTTTATACTTAGAAGAACTCAAGCCAGATGCTCTCATTATTCACGATTTAGGCCTTCTTTACCTAATGAATGAAATGAATGTTAAAATCCCTAAACATGCCAGCACAATGATGAATGTTCATCATAGCCAAGCAGCACACCTATTAAAAGAAAAAGGAATTTCTCGCATTATCACCTCGAGAGATATTACGGTTTTTGAAGTCAGCAATATTTCTAAAAATGCACATATCGAAGTCGAATATTTTGTACATGGAGATATGTGTATCTCGCAAAGCGCTCAATGTTTTCATAGTGGTATTGCAACCGAAATGAGCTCTAACCGAGGTAAATGTCTAAAATCGTGTCGATGGAAATGGAACCTTATAGACCGAGAAAACTCTCAAGTCTTAGCTCAAGTTGAAGAAAAGTATGTTTTGGCCAGAAAAGATATCTGTCTATTTCATCAAATCCCCGATTTAATTACAGCCGGTATTGCTTCTCTTAAAATTGAAGGACGCTCCAAAAAAGCAGATTATTTAGAACCGATTGTTGGTCTATATAGATCTGCAATCGACTCCTATTATAAAGATCCCACTCAATATCGAACGAATTTTAAAGATATGAACTTATTGAAAAATCACACCCAAAGAGAGGTACACCCAAACCATGCTTTTTCTCGCCCTGGAGTTGATTCCGTAGGATTGACTGGAAAAAAAGAACCTCGTTTTTTTTCATTAGCGGTTGACGAATCCCCCTACAAACCAACGGCTCTTGAAAAACTCAATACATCTCGGCCGATTCATCCAGCTCCTAAATTGGCAGTTCGTTGCCCCAATGTAAAAACAGCGTTGGAAATACTTACCTCTGATTGTGACTGGATTTACGTAGGAGGAGAAATCTTCACAGGCAAACACTTTACTCCCAGCTCTTCTAAGGATTATTTAAAATTAGTGGAACAATGCCATTTAGCCGGAAAAAAAATAGGCATTCAAACACCCAGAATTACAACGGATAGAGAACTTTTTGAAATAAAAGAATTAGTGCATGTTCTGTCAGACTCTCCACCTGATGAGTATATAGTTCATAATTTAGGGGCATTGCGAACCCTTAGAAACCTCACAGATGTTTCTTTGCACGCAGATTTTTCTTTTAATATTTGGAATCCGGAAGCAACTCAGCTATTAAAAAAAGAAGGTGTTGAACTTTTTACACCTGGTGTTGAATTAAATTTAGAACAAATTTCAACACTCTCTCAAACAGCTGCCATGCCAATGGAGACAATGGTGCATGGAGTCATTCCAGGCATGCTTTTAGAATATTGCGTTATTGGCACTCACATGACTCAAACAAATAAATATGACAGCTGTCCAGGCCCTTGTTCTAACATCAATTATGCTTTGAAAGATCAATTGAATAACTCTCATTGGTTAGAAGCAGACCAATATTGTAGAAATCATCTCTTTATGGTTAAAGATTTGTGCACCATTGATTTTTTAAACGCTTTGGCAAATAAAAACACGCTACGCTTTAGAATAGAGGGTGTACTCTACGAGACAGACTATTTGAAAAAACTAATTCAAGCCTATTCTACTGCAATGAACAATATGTTTAAAAAAGATAAGAACACTATAAGCGAAGAAGTAAAACAAGAAATCATAAGCAAAGCTCCACGGCCTTTATCAGCAGGTGCTTATACAAACAAAAATGAAGACATTTCGGAACCTCTGACAAAACTACCGACAAATTTAGTAATTTCTTACGATGAAAACGGAAACAAAATCACACAAGATTCTTTAAAGGTTAAATAAAATGGAATTAAATAAATTATTAGAAATAAAAAAAAGATTTTTAATCCCCTGTGTTTTTCATTTTTATAAAAAGCCTCCCGTTATTTCAAAAGGAAAAGGGGTCTATCTTTATTCTGTAAAAGGCAAAAAATACCTAGATGCCTATTCAGGTGTTGGAGTTGTTAATTGTGGCCACTGCAATCCATCCATTGTTAAAGCAACAAAGAAACAGATGGAAAACCTTCAGCACACCACCACCATCTATATTACGGAACCAATGCTTAGGCTAGCTCAAAAGCTGGCTGAATTTGTACCAGGAAGTTTAAAACGTTCCTTTTTCTGTACTAGCGGAAGCGAAGCCAATGAAGGCGCCCTACTTTTAGCGAAACTACATACTGGTAGAAACGACTTTATTAGCATGAGTCAATCTTTACATGGACGAACCTATCTAACATCGAGCGCAACTGGATTAAATTTTTGGCGCGCAGATCCAAAACCAGCAAAAAACATTCATTTTGTTCCAAGCCCAACGTGTGAGCAATGTCCTATTAATTTAAAATATCCTACTTGTAAAATAAAATGTGTGAATGAAGTTGAAAAAATTATTAAGAAAAACCCCCGCAATATAGCCGCATTTATCACAGAATCAATCCATGGAAATGGAGGCATTCAAGTCCCTCCTAAAGAATATTTTTCAAAATTACAAAAAATATTAACCAAACATGGCGTTCTTCTTATTGTAGATGAAGCTCAAACAGGATTTTGTCGAACAGGTAAAAAATTTGGCTATCAACACTTTGGAATCAAACCAGACATTCTTACTGTCTGCAAGGCATTAGGAAATGGTTTACCCATTAGTGCTTTTATCACAACAGATAACATCGCCAACTCGTATCAAAAACCAGGTGCCTCTACATTTGGGGGAAATTTAGTTTGCGCAGAAAGCGCTCTAGCCACTCTAGAATTTATAAAAAATAACAAATTAGAACAAAATGCCAAGAAACTCGGTTCACAATTAAAAATTAAATTACACAAACTAAAAAATAAACACCCTCTTATTTCATCAATAAGAGGAATAGGGCTTATGTGGGGCATTGAATTTAAAAGAAAGAACAAGCAGCCCGCATCAGAAGAATTAGATCGAATTTTAGAAGACTTAAAAGATCATGGGGTTTTAGCGGGTAAGACAGGCCCTAACAGAAACGTCTTAACCTTAATGCCGCCCCTTATTATTACAGAAAAAGAAATAAAATTGTTGGTCAAAAAAATTGAAAGGTCTATCAAAAAAGAAAATGAAAGGTACAACATCTAATGAAGTATTCAAAACTATTTTTATTATTTACAGTTTTGTGGGGCCTCAGCTTAACAGGTTGCGCAACCCTTCAGACCAAAGAAGATACAAACAAGCCGTTCGTTGCTTCGCTTCAAGAATTTATACAGGCAGAACAGGTTTCAGATGTGCGTTATCTTCCTGTTAAAAACAAAGATTATCTCATCTTTAATATAGAACTTTTAAAAATAACAGAAGAATATAAGGATAAACATACTTTAGAAGGTAAAAAGGGATTTTTAATTAACTTAATAGAACAATCACATCAGCTCAGCATTCAATATTATGACCTTGTGCTAAATCGAATTTCGCCCAAAAAGCTTCTTCTATTTTCTAAAAAATACCCACTCCTTTCTTCCTCAGAAAAAGAGCTTTCCATAAAAGACAGAGTGCTTGACACCTACAAACAAGACTCTTTTAGAGATCTAAAAAAAGAGATAAACAAAATAAATAACATTGCCAATGAAAAAGAAACAAAGAGATATCTAAAAGAATTAAATAAAAGCATAACCATTCCAATAACAAGAAAAGGTCGAATTGCCAGAACAATGAGAGGTCTTTTTATTTACCCCTTTGTCAAAGCTTGGATGGGTTTCCATATTTTAACAGATGACCGCTCTGCCAAAGAGGTTCACTTTAAAAAAATCTATATATATATACCTGAATCCACCCAAGATATAAAAAATCCTATTGACCAGATGAGTGACAATGAATTGCTTAGACATTATGCCCCCACTGTTATTGTAGAAAAGAAAGAGCCACTAAAGTACGAACCAAGAGTAGATCAACTTGGAGAATTTTACCTAGAAGGCGATAATTTAAAAAATATAGTGCCAAAATTAAACACAAATAAACCAACCCTCTATAGCTATACTTCAACCACCTTAATTGATAAAGATAAAGCCAAACAACTGGTCTACACACTCTGGTTCCCAGAACATCCAAACTTGTTAGGAAATAAAGATCCAGAAGCAGGAAAAATAGAAGGTTGGACATACAGAATCACTTTAAACCATTTTAACCAGCCCCTACTTTATGAATCTGTTGCAAATTGTGGCTGTTACTACAAAATCTTTCCCACCCATTCTCTAGAAGATTGGGCAAAAAAAGAAAATAGAGATGTCTTAAAAAATAAGCATTTTCATATTGAAAACCAGGTAGCTAAAAAAATTGATGCTACGGTTCCAGAACTGGTTCACATGGATAAAAACCACCCTTCCATGTACCTCTATTACGAGGCCGGCTCCCACCATTTACTTACAATAAAATGTAGAAATATTCTTTCCTCAAAAGAAAAAGAGGTTAAGTCGTACCGACTTGCCCCTTACCAAGAACTCGAAAACCTCCCTTTCAAAGACTTTCGAGCCAGTCTATTTGCTACAGATGGACTTGTCAAAAATGCACATCGTTTAGAATGCACACTTTTAGCGCCCACAGGGATGTACCATGCAGGGCACCCCAGACAACGTGAAACTCAACTCATTTATTTCGATCAAATTGAATTTGAACATTCAAAATTAATAGAAAAATACCTGCGACTCCCTAAAAATATTATCAGAGAAAAATTATGATTGAAGAAAGCATTGAATTTAATTCAGACGAATTGCTTCTAGAAGGAAAAATAGCTTACTCCGACTCTTTACAGACACCAAAGGGATATATTTTCATTTGTCCTCCTCACCCTTTTTTAGGTGGTGATATACAAAACAATGTTATTTCTCATCTACTCAGCGCTCTAACAGGACAAGGCTACTTGGTCATGACATTTAACTATCAAGGTATTGGCAAAAGCCAATCTAATTGTGATCTAGAAACCTATCAAAAAGAATTCTGGGAAGACTCAACATGCCCAGAATATGAAGAAAAAATATTTAAAGACTCACAAATCGCAATCAATCACTTTACAACTCTTTTTCCAAAGTCTCATCCCCTAATCCTAATCGGCTATTCTTTTGGATGTTTGCCCATTATGGAAATAATGCTCACTAAAACAAACATAGACAGAGCTTGCTTTATTTCACCCCCTATTGCTAAATGGGGATTAAAAGATCAATACAAGCACCTTAACCAAAATAAACTATTTGTTTATTCACCCAATGATTTTGCCTGCCCTGAAGAAGAACTAAAGGAGATTTTTAAAACAATTCAAGAACCAAAATTCCTTCAAAAAGTAGCCGAAGCAGATCATTTTTTTATAGGAAAAGAAAAAGAATTAACAACACTTATCACTTCGTTTTTAAACCAAAACAATATGGAGACAACTCATGACATCTAATTGGCTAAAATCATCCCTATTCATACTCTCATTTATTTTTATAGGGAATAGTTCTCTTATTGCTAATATTAATAATAATGCTCAAACAACTTCAAACAACAAGATAAAAGCCTCCGTCATACTTTTGAATCAAGGGATTCATCATTTTGATAAAGACAAGGTTGAACAATCAAGAGAACAATTCATACAACTTTTAAAATCAGATCAAAATTCTGATGAGATAAACTACTTAATTAGTAAATCTTGCTTAGCTGAAGCAAATATTATCCGCCATTATGATCGAGAAAAACCAGGACTCTCTAAATTAGAAGTAAAACAATTCAGACAAAAACAAAAAGAACTGGCTGATACAGGGCTTATCTACATTAATGCAATATCAAATAAATCACGCCAAAAGCCCAATGTTTTAACAACAGAAGGGGTCCTTTACACACATAAAATAAGTGGCATGCTAAGTGGCTTTAAAAATGGGCCTAAAGCAAAAAAATTGTTGCGCCAATCTCTAAAAATTCAGCCGGAAAACCCGCAAACGCTTTTAGCTTATGGAAGAATGTATCTCTATAACCCTCCCTTTGCTGGCGGCAACCTTAAAAAAGCAGCACTAACCTATAAAAAAGTGATTGAGCTCGAACCCAATGAAATGCTCGCTTACACTCTATTAGCCCGAACATACTTGAAACAGAAAAAACCAACTCAAGCAGAGTTTTATTTAAAAAAAGCTCTAGAGAAAAACCCCTATCACAAAGAAGCAAAACTCCTTCTCGAAAGATATGGTTCTAAATAAAGATGCCTCTAAAAAAAGAAACCCTTTTGCGATTAATGTTTTTGGCTTTAGGCATTATTCTAACTTTTACGCTTTGGCATAATCATAGAAAAACTAAAAATGACGCTATAACTTTTGTTAACTTCTTAGACATCAGCACTGATGGCTACAATGAAGAGGTTTCAATCAAATATGACTTAGAACAATTTAAATCAGCCCTTACAACAACTAAGTCCAACTCCACAGAACAAGAAATTAGCGATTTAATCTATATAATTGAAGAGCTTATACGCCAAAAAGAACTCTCTCTTTACAAAGAAGTTTCTAATTTGATGCTAACAATAGAAAATAAAGACTTTATTTTTGTCTCTCTAAGATACCTCTCTCTAGCAAACAAGAAGGAGACACTCGCTCAAATAAAGGCTGTTTTAAAAAAAGAAAAAGGACTCATTCACGAAGAAGCAAAAAAAGTGTATGATCAGATTAATCAATAAGGTATCCATCACTTTTTAAAAGGATCAGCCATGAAACAAATTAAAACAGCCGCCTTCTTTCTTATATTTTCCTTTGTCCTTTTAATCCCCTGTTCTTCACTTCATTCAGAGGAATTGCCACCTAAAATACGCAAACTGATAACCAAAGAAATGCGTTTTATTAAAGGACACATGATTGCTATTTCAAAAGGAATCTATAGAGGGAATTGGAATGTTATTGCTGAATCAGCAACA
>JAJCYG010000035.1 GCA_029263055.1 Actinomycetes bacterium | reverse complement strand
GGTGACTTTCTTACTGTGGGAAAGATTAACCGTTCCCTCCGGTACCATGAGATCGGGCCGTCTTCCCTGGCGCGGGGGTTCGAGGTTGGAAACCTTGACGGGCATGGGCGTGCCGACGAAGAGCGGCATGGGCAGTTCAATCTCGAGCACAGTCTTATCGGCCGCGAACAAGTTCCCGCAGATCGGGAGCGCAACCAAACAAGCCAGTGTGTGGATGGAGAAGTGGATTTTGGGTATCATTTCAAATTTGCGGGAAAAACACCAAGCCGTGCCCGAAGTCACACGATGAATGCATCGGGATCGATGTCCAACTTGTATTCTTCGGCAACGGTCTCCTGTGTCAAGGGCGGGTTAAAAGTGATCCACTTGGGGTCACGGGTTTTTCATTTATAGGCGAGGGCGAGAGATGAATTGAATGTGGATTTTCTCCACAAAAGCTTACCAAAGGACTCATATCCTATTGGTGTAGGATGGGGCGAACTTTGATCAAGAGCCGATTTCCACCGAATATCGGTGGATTTACTTGTTTCTCGTATAAATAACCAGATCGAGATGTCCATTTTTTCGGAAAAATTTCAACCTTCCACGTCACTACTGGACGCGCACCGTAACTGGGCTTGAAATCGTGGCGCCGCCGTTTTCATGGATGGCTTTCGCTGTCAACTCGTAGGTGCCGACGGGGGCGTTTGCCCAAATGAACCTGAACGGTAAGAACATCCCGGTTTTTCTCATGGGGTTCTCTCCGATCTTCCTCCCGTTGCTGTAAAATTCGACCTTTCTGATCCGCACTTCGGGTTCGGAGGTCCACACCGTGATCGAAACCGTCCCCGGCGCCTTCACCGTGAAGCCGTCTGCGGGTGCGATGATGTCAATCTCCGGGTTCGCCGACTCGTAGGACTTGTAAAGATCCGCAAGTTGACGGTCTAAGTCAGCAGGCAGCTCCGCAACTGGCTTGGAGAGATCTCGCGACATGTAGTTGAGCATATTCCGGAGCAGCCTTTCGGCCTGCGGAATCTCGCCGAGGTTCTCGGTCACCAAGAGAGTATTCAACAGGATGCGGCCAGCCCAAAGGGGATACTCAGCTACGATCAGTCCGTAGTGATAGATACCCAGTTTGCGGTCGAAAGAGGATGTCTGGAAGGCGCCTGCCAATGCCGCCTCCGGCTTTTCGATTCTAGTGAACAATGGGTGCGAGCCATCGAGAAGCTCACGGTAGAATTGGAGGTCCATCAGTCCATCGTTCTGCAATCCTTCGAACACCGCATGGTCTTTGACCCACTCGTCTCTGCCATATATCCAGCTGCGGCTCTTGGTGACGATGCCCTTGCTTTTCAGGGGCATCCAACGGGTGGTAAAATCGCCGTCAGCGAAGACCTTTTCAGACAGAAAAACAGCCGATGATCCACTCGCAATACGGCGCACCAACTCCTTGAACACCTCGCGTCCGCCAGGAGCGGGCGGCTTCACCGAGACCAGGATCAACTCGCGCTCGCCGCCTGACGCGCCCTCAAACTCTTTGTAACGAATGCCGTTCGCCGACAACCAAGCCCTCAGCTCCGGGTCTTCCCCCCAGAGCGTCACCTCCGCATCGACGGGCGGCATCTTCTGCCGGTCAAAGACATACAGGGGTTCGCGTCCGCCAGGCACCTCTCTGCCGTCCCTGAATGCGGCGGTCAACTCGTAGCTGCCCTCTTGCCCGATGATCAACACATCTTCGTTAAGCAATGGGAGAGCGAGCGGCGGTTCGGACGTGCCATGGCCGCCTGGAATCACCAAGGTTGTCTCTCTCTCAAAAATCACATCCGACACTCCGTCGCTAAGTTGGACTACTATCGGGTAATTTCCGGGTGGAAGCGCATCTGCATTGGCCAGGACCACCTCCAGGCGAGAGGAGGAGCCCGTGTAGACATTGATCGGTTCGGTGAACAGGCAGAAGCGCACCGGCGCCAGCGAGTCTCGCATCGCCTCTTTCATCTTCGGCTTCAATTTACCATCGAGAGTCAAGAGGCCCTGGCCGATCATGATTCGCTCGCTTAAGCTGACGTTACTGAATACCGGTATCTGGGGGTTCGATCGGATGGCATTGATCAATTCCTTCCGCTCCCGCGCCGCCCGGACCATGCTGTGCCGGAAAAAACCTTTCGGATGCTCGAATATCTCGTTCAGGCGGTAGTCGTTCCAGTGTTCCATGAACAGATCCAGGCCCTTTTTGACGAACAAGGCGGGCTCCAGATGGGTGGCGTTATGTTTCTCGTAAAATTCATACAGACTGACCACATCCATCGCGCTGCCACGGCCGAATTCGCTGAAGAAAACCGGGTTGGTCGTCGCTCCGACTTCCCGGTAGAACTTACGCTCCTCCGCCTGCAGAGGAAAATAGGCATAGTGATGGAGGTCTCCCGTGAGGTGCTTATTCCCTCTTTTGAGGATGTGCTTGAGCAGCCTTTCGGCCTTTGGATCTCCGCTACGGTTCAATGCGACCGTGGGCGGCGCAACGGCGTCCGGGCTCTCGGCACCGAGCAGGTGCTGCCAATTATTGTTACCGGGATTGCTGATGGACCCGGTACGCAGGTCAAAATCATAGCGACCGCTATTCAGCATCACAACCCGGGTAGGGTCCAGGTGGCGCACCAAGGGCAGGGACTCTACCGCAACTCGTGCCAGATGATCGGTGGAATGCGTTTCGTTCAGTAGGCCCCACATGACGATCGAGGGATGGTTTCGGTCCCGACGAATCATCTGCCGCGTGTAGTGCTGGAAACGCTGTCGCACATGCAGTGAATTCTGGAGCTCCCATGAAGCGCCGGACTCTTCGTACAGCATCAGGCCGATACGGTCCGCGAGTTCTAATATATTGCGTGGCGGTACGCCGCCGAAGATGCGGACGCAATTGAAGCCCATCTCCTTGGCTGCGATCAGCCGCCTTTGGAAATAGTCCGGATCCTCGCCCAAGTCGTAAGGGATCCAGAAACGGAGCGCGTCGAAGTTGCTGTGCTGCACGGAGCGCAACAAGACTCGTTTCCCATTCAAACGGAACGCGCCGTCCTCGAAGCGAAACTCGCGAAAACCCGACGGAACACTTCGAGTGTCGCTGGATTCACCGTATTGCTCGGTGGTCAAGTGCGCGGTTACCCGATACAGGTTTGGAGAATCCAAGTCCCAACGCAACGGAGATTTTACCTGCAACTCGGATTCTATCAGGACCTCTCCCGGCTTGAGATGGGGATGCAGCACCTTGCTATCGATCGCGAAGCTGTCCCCATCCCTAGACACGCTAACCTCCACAATCCCCTCGAGAGGCCTGTTGGAGGCATTCAGAAGCGTGAGGAACAGCGTCAGTATACCGGTTTTCGGGTCCGGTTGAGCATAAAGATCGGTGATTCGCGCGACGGGGGCCAACAGGAGTTCAACAGAGCCTTCGATGCCGCCGTGTTGAAAAGCCGTGCCGCCGCGCCGCGGTGACTGGGGCTTCGTCATGCCGTCGATCGGCGTCTCCCACCTTGGGTCGAGGACCCTCACGGCAAGCCGATTCGGTGCGCCGGATCGGATTACTTCGGTCACATCAAGGATGAATGGCGTCTCCCCGCCCTCGTGGCCACCAATGTAGGAATCTCCCAGCCAGAGGTCAGACTTGTAGTTCACGGCCCGGAAGCGGAGCAGATACCGTCCATCCGAATGTGGGTTCTCAAGCCCTTCGATCTCCGTCCAGTACCAGGCAACGCCGTGATATCCGGGAAACTTTTCCTGAATGACGCCAGGCACTCT
>JAJCYG010000034.1 GCA_029263055.1 Actinomycetes bacterium | reverse complement strand
TATTTTATATTTCTTTTAGGATCGTCATCTGCTTTATCACGCTTTGGAAAGGGTCGGGAAATGGATACAGGAAAAAATGATTATTCTTTGACGGTGCAGGAGGCAGCTAGGTTATATGGGATTTCTAAGCAAAATTTTTATCCTTATGTGAAGGATGGGGAGATTGATCATCATACGGTGAAGCGGGGATCTAAAACTAATGCAAAACGGATTTTTTCGAGTGATCTTTTTTCGTTTCGTCAAAAAAAGAAGAAATTGTTGCGGCGGCCTGATAAGAGAAAAGTAATCTCTTTTATTGCGGCTAAAGGAGGGGTGGGGAAGAGTACTCTTTCTTATAATATTGCGATCCGGATTGCTCAGCATGGGGCTAAGGTTTTGTTTGTTGATTTGGATCAGCAAGGGGATTCTACAGGGGCTTTAACAGGATCGTTTCCACTTGAACAACCGACTTGGCTTGATGTTCATTCAAAAAAAGTTTCTATTAAAAAAACAATCGTTCACGTTAATGAATCTTTGGATTTGATTCCTTCGACTGTGAACTTGTCTAAACTAGACCAACAGATTCGTATTAAAATAGTTGAAGAAAATCCTTCGCGTGCTGTTTCAAAATATCTTAATCAAGTAATTGATGATTACTGTTTTGTGATTATTGATACTGCGCCTGCTTTGTCGACTTTGAATACAAGTGTGATCTGTGCATCGGATATAATTGTTGTGCCTACAGAACCAGGAAAGTTTTCGGTGGAGGCAGCGGGAGTCTCTATGGATCACATTAGAAAATTGTCTAAAGAATATAATTTAAAACCACTCTCTAAAATTGTGATTAATCGAGCGGATACACGACAAACCGCTGTTTTAAGCAATATTGCCACTTTGAGTAATGTTTTTAAAGATAAGTGTTTGCCTTATGTGATTCGAGAATCGGCGATTGCTGAAAAGGCGATCTTAGAGCAGAAGTCGGTTTTTGAAATGCGGGTTAAAAAATCTATGGCTGAGGACTTGGATTCTGTGGTGCGCTATTTAATTGGCATGGATGGGAAGAACTAATGGCTGATTTAAAAGATATTTTGGAAAAGGAAAAGTCTCGTAAGAAAAAGGGGGGGAAGTCTTACGATGCTTTGGCTAAAGCTAGGACCATGGGCAATATTGCTGTGGAGTTGAGTAAGACCGACCCTTCAGACCCCAAGGGGTCTGAGGTACCCTCAACAGCTCCAGCCACAACACACGAGATTGTGATTTTGATTACTCCTTTGCAGGAAAAGATTTTAGATTTTCTTAAGGAGCATGAAGGAGAAGTGGTGGCGCGGCGGCATATTCAAAAGGCATTGGGGATTTCACCTAATACTTCTCGAGATGTATTTAATAAGTTTAAGAAGCATGGGATCTTAGAGCAGGTGGAGCAAATAAGAACAGCGGAGGAGCAGGGGATTCAGTATAAAATCAATAAGGAGATTAAGACTAAGACTGTGGATGAGCATCCGAACCGAGGGCTTTATGGCAGACAAATTATCGCCACAACCAACTAACCGCATGCCTGATGCGTTGACAAAAATTGCGTCGCTTTATCACAAAGAGCTGCCACTTATTACCAAAACACCCCTTCTTTTTGAAAAATATTGCCCTTTTGTGCCAACCAGTTATCAAGGGGACTCGGCTTCATTTGTGGTTGGCAATGTCCGGGTGACAGTGGGGCAAGAGCGGACCGGAAGACCGATGGGGGTTTTGCGGCTTCGGACACACAAGATCCTTTTTCATGTGTTGATTAAGCTTTGGGAGGTTTTAGATTACCCTGATAAGGTGGAGTTTAACATCATTGATCTTCTGGAGTTTTTGAAAAAATCAACAGGAGGAAAAAGTTACCTTAACTTGATGTCTTATATTAAAGATCTGCAGAAAATTTCTATTCAGTTTGAGGATATAGCTACAGGGCAAATTATTTCAAATCTCACGATTCTTTCAGAGGCGGTCTTTTGGAATAGGAAAGAAAAAGACAAGCATCAACTAGAGCTTTTTCATGCTTATTATCAATTTCATAGCTACTTTCAAAAGGTTTTTAAAGAATATACAAAGCTTGTTCCTATGAGATTAGATCAACTTTTAAAATTAAAAACAGATATTGGTATTCGACTTTATTCATTGCTTTCTATTGTAACTCATTCAGGGAGTTATCAAAGAACCTTAACAAATCTTCTTATAGACCTTCATCTCAGCAGTAAATACAATGGAAAATATGAACGAAAAAGGAAGCTTGAAAAAGGGATCAAGGAAGTTAACAATAAAATTTTAGCTAATAAAAAACGGATTAAATGCCGCATTGAACTCACCAAAGACAAAAAGGATTATAAGATTGTAGCCTATCAGGAAACCCTAGGTGAAGCCATGAAAGCTCAGATGGAAGACCCAACCATTAATGACCTCAAACATATCCACATGATGAAGGCGATCAAAAAGCCTTTACCTGCCCGAAAATCTCAGAAAAAAATGCCAGAGGAAGTGAGTAATATTCTAAAAAAAATGATGGGAGAGTCGTAAAAATCTATCACGCTTCTGTTCCGGTTTTCCTCTTTCAGGTTATCCACAAACCCCACAGAGTTATCGTACTTGAGGGCGGATTCTATCGTACTTGAGGGCGGATTCTCGCTATTTATCCACAGATTTATTATTTTGTAAAGTGTTAATAGTAAATATCTTAATTAATTATTTGACTGTCGTCCCAATTATCTAAATACTTTTCTTTTAAATACTATATATTTAAATAAAAGATAAAAGTTATCCACAGATTAAAAAAGACAAAAAAAACAAAGACAAAAAAGTTATTATGAAAATCAAAACAAAAAAGCGCTCAGTTAGTTTTTAAAGGCTTTTTGCTTAAAAATCAGGGAAGGGTATGAATAGAAATGAGTTCACTTGTTTAAAGAGCCTTTCTGGGCTATTAAAGGCTAATGCGAATGAGTATGATTAAACAAATTTAATAAAAATTAATTTGAGAAAGCTTGTTTTGTGATAACATTATTCTCATGCAATGGAATTTAGTTTTTAAATCAATTCAAAAAGGGCTGGTTCTTATAGCTTGTTTTGTTTTTCTCTTTTCGACTCTTCTTGAGCCAGCAGAAGGAGCAACGCATGAGAGTGCTAAACCTTTGGGGACAGAGTGTTGTTTGGTGTGTCATCCTGTTCATCATGGTTTTGCAACTGCTGAATTAGAAAACCCTATCTTTCTTTCAAAAATAAGTTCTGAAGTCTGTTTGGAAGAATATCTTCATAATTTGGAATCTCCTGTTTTTCCTCTGTTTCATCCGCCTCAAAACCTCGTTTAATTTCTGGTCTGTCAGTTTTAATTAAAGTGTTCAAAATAAATGTCTCTATACAAGGTTTTATATGAAAAAGATTATTAGTTTAAGCTGGCTATTGGGGTTTTTGTTCTTTGTTTCGTTTGTTCAGGCTGAAGGGGTTTCTCTGGAACAAGCATTAAAACAAGCCTATGAGCAAAATTACTCTTTGCTAATTGAGCGCCAAAAAGTGGAAGGAGCGCGAGCTCGGATCCTTTCAGTGAAAAAACTTCCTGATCCAGAGATTGAGTTTGAGGTGGGAGGGCTTGAGGAGAGTTCGTCTAATCTGGATAGTTTTTCTCTGAAACAGCCATTTGATGTTTTGCCAAGTCAAATAGCTGAAATTCAAGCTGCGAAAGAATTGCTTGCTTCTGCTCAATCTCGGCTTAAGAGACGTTGGGCTTTGGTTGGGCGCGATGTGAAGGTGACTTATGCACAAATTTTAGTTACTCAGAAAGAAATTGAAAATGCCCAGACCAATTTAAATGTCACTCAACAATTTCTTTCCTTGGTTCAGACTCGTTTTCAGTCGGGCACTGTACTGCGGAGTGATTTGATTCGGGCCAAAATAGAAGTGTTGCGTGCTCAACGAGAATTTCTGAGAGATCAAGAACAGTTAAAATTAGATAAAGCCAAACTAAATTTGTTAATGGGCCAAGATGTGTTAAGCCCTATTGAAATAAGAGAAGTGCTTCGCCCAATAGAATTGGGCGAAAAGCTGGAAAGCCTGTTAAATAAAGCGGGGCGATTAAGGGCTGATCTGGAACAGAAGAAAAGGGAACTAAAAGCATCTGAGAAAATTTTCCAAAGTGAAAAAATAAAAGCTTTCTTGCCTAAGACTGGAATAGGGGTCGAAAAGACTCGAGAAGATTTTGAAGATGACACGTCTGTTTTCTTGGAGTTTTCCTATCCACTTTGGAGTTTCAACCAAGGAAAGAAAAAAGAAGCAAAAGCTTTAATGGGTCAAAACCAACTAGAGCTTCAAGCAATAGAACGTCAGGTGCAGTTTGATGTTTATCAAGGAGTGATTGAGATGCAATTAGCAGAACAAGACCTTCGACTTCAAGAAGAAGCTTTACAGGAAGCCAATGAATTAATGCGTCAATCACTTGTTCAGTATCAAGAGGGGGAACTCTCTTTTTTAAAGTATTTGGAGAGTTTGTCTGCTATACGGGAAACGCGATTAAGTTATTTTCGTTCTTTGGCTTTGGTTCATGAAATGATGGCTAATTTGGAATTGGCTATTGGCGAAGAAATTCAAATTAAGGAGTAAATGGCATGAATATTTCTAAATATCTTTTTTTATTTTTAACTTTTCAATTAATAACAGGTTCTCTTGGTTGGGCTGAGGATGAGCATGATCATCCCGAATCTTATGCTACTCATGAAGCCAAGGAACATGAAGGGCATGAGGAACATGAAGAAGGTGTTTTAAAACTGAGTGCTGAATCACGCGAAATGATACAGCTCAAATCTGAGAAAGTGACTCGACGCACTTTAAGAGATCGATTAAAAGTTTACGGTCAGATTGCACGAGATTCAGATAATTACTCACATATCAATTTTACAAGCGATGGTATCGTCGAAGAAATTGCTGTTAAGGTTGGCGATATTGTAGATGTAGGTCATACATTATTAGCTGTGAGACAAAGTAACAGCAATATTCAAAAGATCATTTCTCCATCCCACGGCACGGTGATCTCTATTTATGTTAAGCCTGGTGATAAAGTAGATCGATTGAAATCTCTAATAAGTTTAGTCAATATGGACTTGCTTCGAGTTACGATTGATATTTATGAAAAAGATTTACGATTCATTAAAATAGGACAAAAAGTTGAATTTAAGTCAGTAGCCTATCCAGATAAAACCTTTCATGGAAAAGTTGTTTTTATTTCTCCTGAAATTGATGAAGAATCTAAGTCAATTAAAGTACGTGTAGATATTGATAACAATAAACATCTTTTAAAGTTAGGAATGTCTTTGTCTGGTGAGCTGTTTTATCTCTCTGATCATGATGTGCTTGTTGTTGCTAAAGACGCTGTACAAACGTCTGGGAATGAATCTATAGTTTTTGTCTTAGATGAACATGGTGATATTGAAGCTCGTGAAGTTGTTGTGGGACACGCCTTTGATAACGTTGTTGAAATTAAATCAGGATTAAAAGAAGGTGACGAGGTTGTGACGCATGGTAGTTTTTACCTCAAGTCAGAACTTGAAAAAGAAGCTTTCTCGGGAGATGGCCATGCTCATTAATTTCTCATTAAAAAACAAATTACTCATGGTTATTGCTTTTCTTGCTGTTTGTTTTTGGGGAAAAGTTTCTTATGAAAAGCTTCCTATTGATGCCTTTCCAGATGTCACCCCTTCTCTGGTTCAAGTTTTTACAGTGACTGAAGGACTTGCTCCTGAAGAAGTGGAGCAATTGGTGACTTATCCTGTTGAAACAGCCATGAATGGGTTGCCTAAAGTGGAAAAAATTCGATCTGTTTCTAACTTTGGACTCTCTGTCGTAAATATTTATTTTAACGATGGTACAGATGTTTATTGGGCGCGTCAGCTGGTGTCTGAAAGATTGAATGAAGCAAGAGAACAAATTCCTGAAGGAATGGGAGATCCTGAGCTTGGGCCCATATCCACAGGACTTGGACTTGTTCTTTTTTATTATCTTCATGATGAAACCGGAACTCGCACAGCTGAAGAAATGAGAACGATTCAAGACTGGATTGTAAAGTTTAACTTACAAACAGTGACAGGAGTGACGGAAGTTCTTGGTATCGGAGGTGATGAAAAACAATATCAAGTGATTGTCCGTCCTGAAAACCTTCTTGCGTACGATATTACACTCAGTGAAATTATTGAAGCCATTAAAAGTAATAATTTAAATATCGGCGCTCAATTTATTGAAAAGGGACAAGAAGAATATGTTGTTCGATCGATTGGGCTCATAAAAAACAAGGAGTACCTTGAAAATATTGTCGTTAAGGTTTTGGAAAATAATACCCGAATTTACCTAAAGCAACTTGCCGATGTTAAAATAGGAGGGGCTATCCGAAGAGGACTTCAAACTTTCAATGGCACAAAAGAAGTCGTTGCTGGAATGGTAATAAAACTTATTGGTACAAATACATCGACTGTTATTAAAAATGTCGAAGAGCGAATGGAAAAAATCAACCAATCGCTTCCCGAAGGCATTAAAATTATCCCTTATTATGATCAGAAAACATTAGTCGAGGCTTGTGTCAGTACAGTGACCAAGGCTCTTATTCAAGGTGTTATTCTTGTTGTTCTTGTGCTGTTTGTTTTTATGGGTGGAATAAGGGATTCTTTAATTGTCACTGCTTCGATTGCATTTAGTGTCTTATTGACTTTTATCGCGATGCAATTTTTCAATATTTCAGCCAATCTGATGTCTTTAGGAGGTTTGGCGATTGCCATTGGTATGATGGTTGACGCTTCTATTGTGATGGTTGAACATATAGACAAGCATTTCTTGTTGTCTGATGGTAGTGAAACAAAAGAGCACTTGATTTTAACTGCAGTAAAAGAAATGGCTCGTCCAGTGATGTTTGCCATTCTTATTGTTGTGACCGTTTTTCTGCCACTCTTGTCTTTGCAAGGTGTAGAAGGTAAAACCTTTAGACCGCTTGCTATGACCATCATGATTGCCATGTTTGGATCATTGCTTTATGCCTTGCTCTTTGTTCCAGCCTTAAGTGCAATTATATTAAAGAAAAAATCTTTAGATAAAAAAGGATTCAATCTTGGAGGATCAATTGTTCATGTTCTTCAACGTTCTTATTCCCCTTTTCTGGAATTTTTTGTAAGACATAAAATTGTTGCTCTCATTGTGACTTTATCGATTGCTACTTTAGGCGCAATCGTTTTTCCTTCATTAGGAAAAGAATTTACACCCGAGTTACAAGAAGGAACATTGGTTGTAAGGGCTACGATGGCCCCCTCTATTTCACTGAATGCGGCTAAAGAAACAACTTTTTTAGTGGAAAAACAATTGCTCAAATTTCCAGAAGTCACTCAGGTTGTAAGTCGTGTGGGACGTGGTGAAGTTGGAGCACATGCTGACCCTATTAATAGTGCGGAAATGTATGTTGGTTTAAAACCACGCAAGGAATGGGTGACAGCCAAGAATCAAGAGGATTTGTTTGAAGCTATCAGTGAAAAACTTGGAAAGTTTCCGGGTGTTAATTTTGGCTTTACACAGCCGATTGCCATGACTATTGACGAAATGCTTGAAGGGATTCGAGCTGATCTTGCCATTAAAATATATGGGGAAAATATTTCACAGCTAAAATCTGTTGCTGATGAAGTTGTGGAAGTCATTAAAAAAGTACGTGGATCAGCAGATGTTCAGGCGGATCAAGTCACGGGAACTCCTCAACTCGTTATTACACCCAATCCAAACGAAATTGCTCGATATGGCCTCACTATGGAAGCTGTTCAATCAACTATTCGATCAGCCATTGGAGGTGACACCGCAGGACAAGTGTTTGAGGGGGTAAAGCGATTTGATATTTACGTAAGGTTTAATGAAGAAAGCCGGAATTCTAAAGAAATAATTGAAGGCTTGCTTTTACCTACACCCAGTGGTGCACGTGTTCCATTGGGTCAAGTAGCCACTCTTGAAGAAGTTATTGGACCAAGACAGATTACAAGAGAAAACAATCAGCGTTTTATTGTGGTTCAATGTAATGTTCGAGGCAGAGATATCGGAAGTTTTGTTGAAGAGGGACAAAAAGCTATTGGTAAAAATGTTCAATTGCCACCCGGATATATTGTTGAGTGGGGCGGTGATTTTGAATTACAACAAAAAGCAAATAAAAGACTTTCTGTTGTGATTCCTATTACGCTTGGACTTATTTTTGTTTTACTTTTCTCTATGTTCAACTCACTTTCAAAAGCTTTGCTAATTATTTTAAATATTCCCTTAGCTTTAGTGGGTGGGTTAGTTGGGCTCTATCTAACAGGTGAAAACCTATCGGTGCCATCTTCGATTGGATTTATCGCTTTATTTGGAATTGCGGTAGGAAATGGACTGGTATTGGTTTCAAAAATCACACAGCTTAGAGAAAGAGGAAATGAAATGAGGGAGGCATGTAAACAAGCTGCTCTTGATCGTCTACGTCCTGTTCTTATGACGGCTATCACAACGGCGCTTGGACTTTTGCCGCTTGTTTTCTCTACCGGTACTGGTTCAGAGGTGCAAAGGCCCCTTGCCATTGTCGTTATCGGAGGGTTGATTTCATCTACATTTCTGACATTATTTGTCATTCCATCTTTTTATGGCTGGTTTGTCAGAACAGAAAAAGAACAAGAGATTTAAAGGATTGCTTATGTCAGGTTGTGATTGTGAGTTTGAAGCTAGAGATACAAGTCAGAAAAAAACGCTTTATGTTTTATTGGCTATCAATGCGTTTATGTTTTTCTTTGAGTTGGTTTTGGGGCTTATTGCAGAATCGACGGGATTGATTGCCGATTCAATTGATATGTTTGCAGATGCGGCGGTTTATGCAGTGGCTCTTTATGCGGTTTCGCGGTCTCATTTAGTAAAGGCCAATGCCGCATTTTTAAGCGGCATTATGTTGATCCTTCTTGGAGGAGGAATCTTTGTTGATATTATTCGGCGCTTTATCTTTGGAAGCGATCCAGCCTCTTTTCTAATAATGGGAGTCGGATTTGTTGCTTTAATTGCAAATGTGATTTGTCTTTTTTTGATTTATAAGCATCGAAAAGGAGAAGTTCACATGAGGGCTAGTTGGATTTTTTCTAAAAACGATGTGATTGCTAATCTAGGCGTTATTGTTTCTGGGCTTTTAGTCTATCTTTTGGGTTCAAGATACCCTGATTTAATCATTGGCTCTATCATTACTTTTGTCATTCTTCATAGTGGGATTCAAGTCATAAAAGAAGCGCTTAAAGAGAGGGCTGAATGTATAAAAGAGGTTAAAGGTTAAAATAGACATGTCTGGAAATGTGATAGTCAAATCTATTTTGTTATTTATTGCAGCAGGGCTTTGTGAAATCGGAGGAGGTTATCTTGTTTGGCTTTGGCTGCGTAATGGAAAAGGGTTTTTTCTCGGAGCGTTAGGAGGGTTGATTCTCTTTCTATATGGCATCTTACCAACATTTCAGCCGAGCCATTTTGGGAGAGTCTACGCTGCTTATGGCGGGATCTTTGTTGTTTTGTCCTTGCTCTGGGGCTGGGGTATAGATGGCAAAATGCCTGACCGGTATGATGTGACAGGAGCTGCCTTCTGTTTAGTGGGCGTTGCCATTATTATGTACTGGCCTAGAGGGTAGAGTGTCTTAAGGAGCTATGGTAATATTGAGAATGATTTTAAGGGTACTTTCTTTATTTTTAGTGGTTGCATTTACGGCTAGTCCTGTTCAAGGAAGTTGGATTAAAAAATTAGCTTCTCAACTTGAATCAAGTTGCGGTTGTCAAACGAATCAATCGTGTTGCTGTGAAGTCGATTCTGAAAATTCTTTTCCAAAGGGAGCAATGATTAAAGGAGCTGGGTGCTTATGCAGTGAAACAACTAAAAAAGGGAATAGCCCAAATAAAACAACGGTTCTATTAAGCCTGTTTTCTATCAATCATCATTTGCTTATTGAAGATGTTTTTTTCTTTTATGCTCGCAGTAATAAGGATCCATATATCTTTAAAATAGAAAAACCCCCTCGAAACGTATTTATTTCCTAAAAACATTCCTCAGTTATTTTTTCAAGTAAAAGCTAATTTAAAATTGGTTTTATATAAACCGCTATTAAAGAGGTCTCTTCATGTTTACTATTAAAACTATTGTTTTAAAAACATTTTATATTTTTGTTGCTTTAAATATCGGGTTTTCTGCCATGGCCAATCACGGGCCTGGCGCAGCCCGTGTCGGTTCTCAAACGACTTCAGCAAAGACTTTGTCCAAAGGGAAATGGGGTATCGGTTTTGAAATGGAATATACAGAATTTGATTCTATTTCTCGAACCCGATTGATTAGCCGTGGTGAGCGAGCCGGTGGCTTGGATGTTTTGGACCGCACCTTTCTCTATACAGGAACGGTTTCCTATGGAGTGACAGATGATTTAAGCTTGGAAGTGAGCTTGGGTGGATTAGAAGCCAATGATTTTCGAGAAGCAGAGTTGGAAGATGGCGAAGTGGAGATTCTTGGCGCTGATCCAGATGGTTTGACAGATCTGTGGATAAAGGGGAAATATCGATTTTTTCAAAAAGAGAAAGACCAGTTTGCTTTTTTTGGAGGGATTAAGATTCCAACAGGAGAAAATGATATAAAAAATGATGAGGGAGAAAAGTTAGAAGCTGTGGAACAGCCAGGATCTGGGGCTGTTGATTTTTTAGTTGGACTGGCGGGTTCTCGCCAAGTGACAGATCGGCTAAACGTTGATTTAAGCGGAGGTTACATCTTTCGGACAGAAGGCCCAAGAGATTTTGAAGTGGGAGACCGTATTGATGTGAATGCAGCGGTATCTTATGTTCTTTCCAGAGGGCAGAAGCCGCATTTGCACGAAGATGGTCAAACCCATACGCATAACCATCCAGCTTTGAGTCTGGGGTTGGAGCTTAATTTTCGTCACCTTTTAAAAGATAAAGAAGATGGGAATAAACAATCCAATAGTGGAGGAAGTACACTGTTTTTAACTCCCAATATAAATATCAAACTTAATGAAACAACCACCATTTATGTAGCAGCACCCATTCCAGTTGCTCAAGATTTAAATGGCAGACAGCAAGAAACAGATGTAAAGGTTTTAGCTGGAATTACTTTGGTTCTTTAACGAACTGGTAAGTAACTAAAAATAAGGGAGTTGGGGTTTTAAAGCCTCGACTCTCTATTTTTTTCTTGAGTCTGGAGTTAGCTCTAGGGTTTATAATAAGAATGGAGGCTGGGAATGAAGAAGAATGCAGTGTTGATGCAAATTGGAGAGTTGGCTCAGCAAACGAAAACGCCCATCGATACCATTCGTTATTACGAAAAAGAAACACTGTTAGAGAAGCCAAAACGGAGTGATGGTGGCTATCGACTTTATTCTAATGAGGCTGTAGAGAGATTGAAGTTTATTCGAAAGGCCCAGCAGCTTGGGCTGACGTTGAGTGAAATTAGGGAGATCATCGGTTGTAGCCGTGAGGGGCTAGGGCCATGTTGTGCTTTGGTTAGAGAACTTTTTGAGAAGAAAATCCAAGAGTTTGAGATTAAGATTTCAGAATTGAGTCGAATGAAGAGAAATATCGAAAAGTTACTTTCGGAATGGGTTCCAATGCGTGATGCAAAAAAGAAGCCCTATGCAGTTTGTCCTCAAATTGAGAGAAGTCCAAAAAAGAAAAGAAGGAGGTGAAATCCAATGAAACCGATCCAAAAATTAACACTCTGTCCAGCTTGCGGAGCTTGCCCTGAAATTGCTATTTATGGTGAGGAAGTTCACATTGGTGAAGAAGGCAATTTGGTAAAGCTTAAAAAGGGAGAGTGGAACGAGTTGGTTAAGAAAATTCAATCGGGCGAACTAAAGGAAGTCTAAATGTGAAGACAAAAATATTAAGCCTTAGTTCTGCCCTTATGGCTTCTATGTGTTGCCTAGGGCCATTAATAATAGCTATTTTAGGCTTAGGGAGCTTAGGACTAGGCAGCTTAATTGTAAAATACCATTGGCATCTTATTTTGTTGGCTGTTGTTCTTCTTTCTTTGTCTTGGAGAAGCTATTTTAAGGAAAAGAAGGTATGTGCGACCAAACAATGCGAATTTAAAGGGAAAGGGTTTAACTTGGTTGTGTTGGTCTTAGCATCTATGGTGGTATCCTATTATGCTGGAACCAGTATTTACTATTATTTTCAATGAGAAAGATTTTAGAATCTGTAATCATTTGTCCCTATTGCGGCTTTGAGAAGAAGGAGATAATGCCTGAGAGCTCCTGCCAATATTTTTATGTCTGTTCCTCTTGCAGTAAGAGGTTAAATTCTAAAAAGGGGGATTGTTGTGTTTTTTGTTCCTATGGTTCGGTTAAGTGTCCTCCCATGCAGGCAAAGTCTGGATTTGGAGGGGAATAACCCTGAGCCAGATGTTGTCTTAACGGGAGGGATAAGAATACAGTTTTAATTTGGTAATTGTCTGATTGCGTGTTTTTTTAAATGTATTTTGTCTTTTTTGTGACGACTAAGGATTCCTAAAATAATGTGCCAAATAAGGACGGGAAGGAGGAATAGGCCTATCTTGTAATGCCACTCTTTTGATTGTTCGCGTATCGTCTCAGAACCGATGTAATAAAGCAATATGCCTGTTATTATAAGAAAGAAAATTAACCCTGTTACAGAAGCCCCTGAAATCCGATTTCGGTTGGCATTCCAGGCGTTTCGGACATGGCGAGATAATAATGCTCCAAAACTAATGAGGAATAGGGGTGTGGCAATCCCATGTAATTGTAGGACAAAGTAGCCTGTTTTTGTCCCTTCCCATGTAGCTTCTCCTAGATAGACGCCTGAGAAAAAAAGAATGGATAAGCTTGAATATAACGTTGCAGCTTGAAGCCAGCCTAACCGAAAAGGATTTTTTTTATTCCGTTGATGGTACAGAGGGGAGTGAGGGGTCATTAAGAAATCACATATCGGTTTAGGATGGTTAGAACCTTTCTCACACCTCGATTCATGGCTCGAACAGACATGGTGGCACCTGTAATATTTAGAATATCACGGTTGATTTTTATAGCGTCATCGGTTTTCTTACCTTTGTATTGATGCAAAAAACGGGGTTGTCTAACTTCTCCACCCCGACTTTCGCGGTAAGTTAAAACAGCAATCTTTTCTACTTTTCCCTTAGGAGAAACTTTAACAATAAAAGTGATATGCTTAAACTTACCAATTTCATTTGTGATGATGGCATGGCCGTCTATATGATCTTTGGTTATTCCAGTATAAATCTTTTTGTCGCTCTCATGAAAGATGCCGCCACTTTGAACTTCTATGTCTGTAATTTGTTCCCGGGACAAATCTAAAAGATGCTCTTTAACTTGCTGGGACTTTGGGAAAGCCCACTTAATAGCTTCTTTTTCTGACATATAAACAGTGTCGCTATGGCCGTCAGTAGGTTGAAAAGCTAAAAAAGAAAGAACTAACAAATAAAAATAAATAAGTTTTCTTTTCATCATCTGTTTTTAAGTTGTGCCGTTAGTTTTCGTAAAAATTCTTTTTCACGTTTTCCATCAGAGGGGAAATAGCTGTACCGAAGACTTTGATAACCGGCGATTTTTCGTTTTTCGTGCCTTGTCCATATAGAGACAACCGATTTGTTGGTGTCGCCCATAATGTGAATAAAATAACGGCTTCGAGTCTCTGCAGCTGAACTAAGAAATAAGAAATGTTGTTTTATCTCCTCTCGTATGAGCCACTCCGTTTTAATCTTACCTGATTTTAGGTCTGCCACTTCTAAGGGTAAACCACGAAGGATTTCAAGTGTGGCAGACCAGACCATATCTTTAGAATAGGGGAGTTCTATTTCTTGACGGCCTGGCGGAGTTCGCCACCCAGCAGAATAAATTTCTGCTGGGATTGTAAGAGTCAAAGCTAGAATAAGGATCCAATTTAATCGTTTCATTAGAAGTAAGTCGCAATGGAAGCTAGAAACGCATTATCTCTATCCCTGGCTCGATCCCCATCGTTTACTTGATACTCTAATTTAAAAACAGTATCTTCAACAGGGCGAAAATTTCCACCAATTGTCCAGCGATCTCGGTCTCCAATATCTGAATCACTTGATCCTAAATCAATGGTGTCATATCGGCCGACCAGGGTAAAAATTGATTCTGACCTGAATATGCTGGGAACGGCTTTTTGGAACCACTCTGGCATAAAGTGGTAATTTAATTGGACATAAGCTCCATCTACCCGACCCGGAATTTTATCAGATTCTTTTGCCCTAGAATCGTTAAATAATTTGACCCGGCCTTCACGTTCAATATTGGCTACTGCATATTCCCCAATCAATTCAAAGGGACCCTTTTGCAATGTCCAGTCAACGGCATAAATTGCCAGGGTATTGTCTCCCTCTTCATCATAGTCTCCAATATGACCAGAAAGTCCCAATTCTGCTCCTAAAAATGGGCTGAGGGCTATACGACCTGTGACTGCTTTGTTATCATTGATGTCGTTTCTTTGACTGCCACGGGCACCTCGCAGTCCACCTCCTTGAGTGATATCCGCATCTGCATCTCCTGTGGCAGGATCAAAATCCTTAAAACCCGAAAATCCATTAACAAGGTATATTTCATAGTCTATTTTTGAAAGCTCTGTTGGATAAAATGTGCCGTAAAACCCGGCTCCTGATTCAGCCAAGGTAGTCGGAATGATGCGTCGAT
>JAJCYG010000033.1 GCA_029263055.1 Actinomycetes bacterium | reverse complement strand
GATCATCCAGCCTGACGCAATTGGTACATCGTTTCTCGACGGACTTTCTGCGGCGCGAGGGCAGGCTTGTCAATGCAGCGGGTGTTTGATGCGCTGAGAGAATCCGAATAGATATACGAATTAGTGCGTTTGTCAGTAGTGCTGCGTTTCTCGTCCGCGCCCGCGTCTGTTTCAACCTGGCGAGCGGACTGACATTGACTTGCGAGAGGTGCGGCAGTGAGCGGCAGCGAGCAATCAGCAGTCGAAGACAAGCTGGAATTGGTAACGGCTGCAGAACCGAGCAGCGTCGAGGAAGCCTTGGAGCGGGCATCGCTCAGTAAGGGCGACGGGCACCTGGATGCGGCTGAAGCTCTTTACCGGTTCGTTCTGAAAGAAGATCCGCAGAACGCTGAGGCGCAAAAGGCGCTGCACAACCTGCAAAAGAGCATGAAGAGGGCGGGAAAGGGCGGCCAGAGACGCAAGCCGAACAGTAGGCAGAAAAGCAAGCATGCCTCTAATCCTGCCTTAAAAAAGCTATCCGGGAGTTCCTTGCTGCAGCCGCAGCAGTCAGACGCCCAGACCATCATGGCTCTCTACAACTCGGGACAGCTGGTTGAGGCCGAGGCGAAGGCCGTCAAACTCATCAGGAAATTCCCCGGCGCTTTTAAAGTTTATAATCTGCTCGGCGCAGTACGGGCGGGTCTTGGGAAATTCGACCAGGCCGTTGCCTGCTACAAGAAGTCAATTGAACTCAATCCCGGTTTTGTCGATGCGTATAACAATCTTGGGGTGATCTACCGGCAATACGGCAAGCTGGAAATGGCTGTTGCCTGCTATCGGGAGAGTCTCGAGATCAATCCGGATTATCCTGAAGTGCACAATAATCTGGGAAATGCGCTCAATGATCTTGGTAGGTTTGAGGAGGCTGCTGCCAGTTATGGGCAGGCATTGAGGCTTCAGTCCGATTATGCGGAGGCCCATAGTAATCTTGGAAATGCACTTAAGGGTCTTGGCCAGTTTGAAGAGGCTGTCGCCAGCTGCGAACAGGCCCTGAAGATCAATCCGGAATACGCCCATGCTTACAACAATCTGGGTGGCGCCCTCGGCGGTCTCGGCCGGTTCGAAGAGGCGATATCCAGCTATGAGCAGGCCATCCGGATCAAACCGGATTATGCCGATGTCTTTAACAATATCGGCAATATGTACGAACGTTTGAATGATTTGGAGCAGGCCCTGAAATTCACCGGGAAGGCCTTGGAGCTGGCACCGGATGATCCCACCATTAACCTGTCCAGAGCTGTCCTCTCCAAACGTGCAGGCGATATCCAGAAGGCGATCGAACTCCTCGAGCCTTTTACCGCACGAACGGTGCCCCACACACTGCTTGGCCCTATCCACAATGAGTTGGGCAAGCTGTATGACCTGTCCAAGGACAGCGAAACAGCATTTAAGTATTTTTCGATGGCCAATGATCTGCAGGCCAAATGCGAATTGTCCGCGGCGTTCAACAAGCAAGCCTTTCTCGGCCTGGTCGAGCAGGTGGACGAGATCCTGACGGCTGACTGGTTAGATACGTGGACACCTCAAGAAGATAACGCAGACTATGAGACACCGGCCTTCCTCGTCGGGTTTCCACGCTCGGGAACGACCCTGCTTGACCAGATATTGGACGCTCATCCAGCTTTGCAGGTCATGGAGGAGCAGCCCCCCCTCCATGAGGTCAGCATCCAGATCGCGCAGAAGTCTGGCGGCTATCCGGCCAGCGTTGCCACACTCGATGGAGCGGATATCACCGAATTGCGCGAGCTTTATTATCGCAGTGTCGGGTCTCACCTTGTCCGCGAGCCGGGCACTTTGCTGGTGGACAAGATGCCGCTGCATATTCACCAGATTCCTCTGATCGCCCGGTTGTTCCCGCAAGCCAGAATCATTCTGGCCCTGCGCCACCCTTGCGATGTGGTTCTCAGCAATTTCATGCAGCACTACAAAATCAATGCGGCGATGGCGAACTTCTTCACCCTCGAAGATACGGCCCATTGCTACGCGAAGGTGATGGGCCTGTGGCAGAAGAGCGTCCGCCTTCTTCCCGTGAATTACCACCAGTTCAAATATGAATCTCTGATCGACGATTTTGAGGGTGAGGTCCGTTCGCTGCTCGAATTTCTCGCTGTCGGATGGGATGACGCGATACGTGACTATGACCAGCATGCCAGGGAGCGGGGAGCGATAAATACGCCGAGCTATCAGGCGGTCTCCGAGCCGATTAACGCCCGCGCCCGGTATCGCTGGAAAAGATACGAAGACCAATTGGCTCCCGTCATGGATGACCTTGCGCCATTCATCGAGGCATTTGGCTATTCCGAAGCCTGATTTTTTCTATTTTCTCAGCTCAGAATTCACATCACCCAGAAACCCCAGCAGGTCCTCCGTCATGTGGTGGATATGCTCGGGCGGCTCCAACCATTCCTTGATCTGCGTCTGGATCGGGTGATCGTAAAATTCCGAATGCACCAGCACCGTGACCATGCCGAGCGCGTGGGGGGCTTGCAGGTTGTGGGGCATGTCCTCGAACATGGCCGCCTCATGGGACGTCACATTGTGCGCTTTCAGAAACATGTCATAGGCCTTGGGGTCGGGCTTGGGCACGAAACCGGCCGCGCCGATGTCGAACACATCGTCGAATTTGTCCAGCACCCCGAGCTGCCCGGCGACATTTTCCGCGTGTCGCCGCGAGCCGTTGGTGAAGATGTATTTCTCGCCCGGCAGCGCCTCGATGGCCTGAGCCAATTCGGGTGAGGGGGTGAGCATGGACACGTCGATGTCATGCACATAGTCGAGAAACTTTTCCGGCTTCAGTCCGTGTTCGGCCATCAGCCCGGACAGGGTCGTGCCGTAGCTC
Source organism: Actinomycetes bacterium (assembly GCA_029263055.1). Taxonomy (GTDB): domain Bacteria; phylum Auribacterota; class JAJCYG01; order JAJCYG01; family JAJCYG01; genus JAJCYG01. The sequence continues at coordinate 5,338 of JAJCYG010000033.1, read as the reverse complement.
ACATAATAGGATTTTTGCAGCACGCGCGCGTCATCGAAGGGCAATTCCAGAAAATCGGCGATGAACTCGCCCATGCGCTGGTCCACCTGCGCGAACAGATTGCATTCCGCGGGGTAGAGGGTGTTGTCGAGATCGAAGATCCAGGCGCGGGTGTCAAGAAAACTGTCCATGCGCTCAGATGCAGGTGCCGTCGTCGGCCCGGCACAGCAGCGTGCCCGCGCCATGTTCGGTGAACAGCTCCAGCAGCACCGCATGGGGGATGCGTCCGTCGAGGATGACGACCGCCTCCACGCCGTTCTGCACAACGGTGATGCAGCTTTCAATCTTCGGGATCATGCCGCCGGAAATCGTTCCATCCTCGATCAGATCGCCCGCGTCCTTGACTGTCAGTTGCTCGATGAGCTTGCCCTTTTTGTCGAGTACGCCTTCCACGTCGGTGAGCAGCAGCAGCCGCTTGGCCAGCATCTTCGCCGCCAACTCGCCGGCAAAGGTGTCTGCGTTGACATTGTAGGTGTGCCCCTCACGGCTGACGCCGAGCGGCGCGATGACGGGGATGAGGTCAGACGCGATAATCACATCGATGATATGCGGGTCGACCTTCGTGGGCTCACCGACAAAGCCCAGATCGTGAGCCTGTTTCTCCAGCTTGCGCACGGTCATGAGCCCGGCGTCCTTACCCGAAATGCCGACCGCCTTGCCGCCTTGCTTGTTGATGGCGGCGACGATCTTCTTGTTGATGGAGCCGGCCAGCACCATCTCGACCACGTCCATGGTGTCCTGGTCGGTGACCCGCAGGCCGCCCTTGAACTCGGACTTGATGCCCAGCTTTTCCAGCAGCGCGCCGATTTGCGGGCCGCCGCCATGCACCACGACCGGGTTCACGCCGGACTGCTTCAGCAGCACGATGTCGCGCGCGAAATTCTCCGAGAGCGCGGCATCGCCCATGGCATTGCCGCCATATTTCACTACCACGGTCGCCTTGTCATAGCGCTGCATATAGGGCAGGGCTTTCGACAGGATCGCGGCTTCCGACGGGCTGGCGCCGGTGGCCTTGGGCGGTTTTCCGTTATCTTTGGGCATGGTCTTTAATCCTTGCCGGTGAGTTATAGCCAACTTCCGGGCGCGGACAATCTTTAGTCGCGCATCAGGGTTAGGATTGCAGCGCGCAGGTCAGGGAGTCCCGTTCCCTTGCGCGCCGAGGTGGCGATGATCTCCGGGAAGGCCGCCGGGTGTTTGGACAACTCTTTCGCAGTGCGCTCAATCACTTTTTCAAGCTCCGAAGCCTTCACCTTGTCAGTCTTGGTCAGCACCGCTTGATAGGAGACAGCCGCCACATCCATCAGCTCAAGCGTAGGCGCGTCGGAGGTTTTCAGCCCGTGTCGGGCATCGATCAGCAGGAAAACCCGGCGCAGGCTCACGCGGCCGCGCAAATAGTCCTGTATGAGCCGGTTCCAGCCGGCGACCTCCGTTTTCGCGGCCTTGGCATAGCCATAGCCCGGCAGGTCGACGAGATAGGCGCGTTCATCCAGTACGAAGTAATTCACCTCGCGCGTGCGGCCCGGCGTGTTGGAGGTGCGCGCCAGTGCTTTTTGCCCGACAAGGGCGTTGAGCAGGCTGGACTTGCCCACGTTGGAGCGCCCGGCGAAGGCCACTTCAGGAAACGCGTCGCCCGGCAATCCGTCCACATTCACGACGCCCTTCAGAAACGTGCAAGGGTGGCGGAAAAGCCGGTTGGCTTCCTCCAAAGTCGTTTCGTCGAATTCCGCGAGGGCAGTCATGGTTTAAGGCCTTGTTCACTACACCGACAGTTGCGCGGCCTCCGCCACTGGTAATCGTCCGCCTACACCCGATATCGGGTCGAGGCGAGAACTTGGGAGGCTGCACAACATGAAAAAATTATCCTTCACCCTAGCCCTTACGGCGCTCTGCTTTGGCGCGCAACCTGTCGCGGCGGAAACGGGCAGCAGCATCGCGCTTATTCTCGATGCGTCCGGTTCCATGAACGGCAAGCTCAAGGATGGCGCGGTCAAGATCGACGCCGCCAAAAAGGCTGTTGGCGAGGTGGTTTCCTAACTGCCTGCGGCCGCGCGGCTGTCTTTCAGGGCTTATGGGCATCAGTCGCACCGCTCGAAGAAGGACTGCAAGGACACGCAGCTGCTGGTGGACTTTGCGCCATCTGCCGACGCGCGCGTGCCTGTTGCGGAGAAGATGAAGCCGCTCAAGGCGCAAGGCTACACCCCGATTTCCTATGTGCTGGAGCTGGCGGCCAAAGACGTGGCGCGTGAAGGCGCGCTGAACCGCTCCGTGGTGCTTGTCTCGGACGGCAAGGAAACCTGCGACGGTGACCCTTGCGCGGTGGCAAAAGCCCTGGCGGCGGCGGACGCAAAGCTCGTGGTGCACACTATCGGTTTTGGCGTCGATGCGGCCACGAAATATCAGCTCCAGTGCATTGCGAAGAATGCGCGCGGCAAATATTTCAGTGCCTCCAGCACGGACGAACTTGCCGGTGCGTTAAACACGGCGGCAGCCGAACCTGCTCCCAAGATCGAAAAGATGGTCATCAAGAAGAAGAAGGCTGTTCTCGGGTCGCTGCGCATCAACCATCTGGAAAAATTCCATATTCAGCACAAGGTGCTCAATGCGGAAACCGGGGAAAAGGTCGACTGGATGGGTGAGAAAAAGAATCCCATCCAGCTCAAGCCCGGCATCTATAACGTCACTTTCAACAAGGATGTGTGGAAGAGCGTTGTCGTCGAAGGCGGCAAGGAGACGGTGCTTGAGCCCGGAGTGCTGAAATTCACACTCGCTTCATCGCAGGGCATTCACATTCTCGATGCCGAAACGGGTGAGAAGCGCGCCTACGCTCATTCGCGCGCGACGCGTGTGGCGCTGATCCCGTCTACCTACTCCATCACCTTCGGCAAGACTGAATGGCCCAACATCGAAATCACGCCAGGTCAGGTCACCATTCTGAAACCGGGCAAGCTGGTTCTCAAGGACAGTGAGAAGGGTAAGCATCGCAAGATCTACACACAGGCGGGTACGTATGCCAGCTTTGTGGACAGCCACAACAATGAGCGGCTATTGCCCCCCGGCAAATATTCCCTGGATGTCGGAGACGGCCAGCGTGCCGAATTCGAGATCAAGGAAGGCGCCGACATGGAGGTTGAACTCCAATAGGCGCAGGCCGCTCTGACTGGCAGGCCGCATCCTGTTTCGGGGTGCGGCCTGATTGCGTTTTGCCGGTCTTGCTGGAATAGATACGCCCGCTGCATTTCGAGGGAGTTCCAATGCCAAGAAAATATGATGCAGTTATCTTTGATGTCCTGACGGGTCTTATTGATTCATGGACCCTGTGGAACGATGTTGCGGGCGATGCCGAGACGGGCAAGCGCTGGCGGCATCATTACCTGCACCTCACATATGGCATTGGCGACTACCAGCCATACGAAGAGTTGGTGGTACAGGCGGCGCGTGAATGTGAGTTAGGCGAAGAGATTGGGCTGGCGCTTATTAATCGATGGGATGAACTCAAGACGTGGCCCGGCACGCACGAGGTCTTACGCACATTAAAAACGCAGGTACCACTCGGCGTCGTGACAAATTGCTCTGAGCGGTTGGGCCGTATGGCCATTGCAAAGGCTGGTATTGAATTTGACGTGGTTGTCATTGCCGAGCGTGCCGGAGCTTACAAGCCTGACCCCAGGCCCTACCAGCTGGCCCTTGATGAATTGGGTGTGGCGCCGGAAGGGGCGTTGTTCGTTGCTGGTTCAGTGTTTGACGTCAATGGGGCCGGGGCGTTGGGAATGGATGTCTTCTGGCATAACAGGGCTGGATTGCCGCGCCCTGAAAGTGCTTCGGCGCTGATTGCGGAAAGCCGGTCACTGGAACCCTTGCCAAGTATTGTTGACGGTTCAAATTAACTGAGGACGACCTTGCCCTTGGGACTGCCGAACACCGCTGCCAATTCCTGCGGTTTCGTTTCATTGCTTTGACCAACTTCGGCAAGATGCTCGGCACCGATTGCACTCAGAGCCGCCGTCAGGCGTTCCGGGTCGCGGTGAAAAATTTTCAGGGCTTCAAGCCGGCAGCCGAGATCGGCCATGCCTGACGCGGGGCCTGCAAAGTCGGGCCATTCGATCAGCGTTGGAAACAGCCCGTCCTCCGCCATGGTCCCGTCTTCAGGAATCGTGATGTTCCAGACCCGGTCTCCGCGCCGTCCTTCTTCGATTTGTCCTGGTGATATGGGGGACGCGGCGACTGCATCTGCAATGTCATCGGTGCGCACCACCCATGTATGGAGACGCGGGCGCTCCGCGATGCGGGCCTGCACGCCTGCGTCATCGAGATTAAACCAGCGCGGGCGGGCCGGTGCGGGCGCATCGGTATCGATGGCAATTATTTCCAGAAATGCGCCATTGCCGATCTGCATCAGGCAATTGTGGGTGCCCATCAGCGGGTGTTTGCCCCCCGCGGGCACGCTTAACCCGAGCACCTCTTCAAGATAATCAACGCCGGCCTCAAGCGAGCTTGCGGCAAATACGAGATGGTCGAGTTCGCAGCGCGGCATGGGAGGACCGGGTCAGGTCTTGCGGCCCGCGCCTTTCTTTTTGCTAAAGCCTAAATTCTCAAACAGGGCAATCGGCACGCCCTGGCGTTTCATGATGTAGGACTGCTGCAGGACCGAAAGCGTATTGTTCCAGGCCCAGTAGATCACGAGGCCGGCCGGAAAGGGCGCCAGCAGGAAAGTGAACATCACCGGCATCCAGGCGAATATCTGCGCCTGGATCGGGTCCGGCGGGGCCGGGTTGAGGCGCATCTGCACGAACATCGACACGCCCATGATCAGCGGCCAGATGCCAACCATCAGGAAGCCCGGCGGATCCCAGGGGATAAGCCCGAACAGGTTGAACATGGTCGTGGGGTCGGGCGCGGAAAGGTCCTTGATCCAGCCATAGAAGGGCGCGTGGCGCATTTCGATGGTGACGAACAGCACCTTGTAGAGCGCGAAGAATATCGGAATCTGAACGAGGATCGGCAGGCAGCCGGACGCCGGGTTTACCTTCTCCTTCTTGTACAACTCCATCGTCGCCTGCTGCTGGCGCGTTTTGTCGTCGGGGAAACGCTCCTTGATCTTGGCCATATCCGGCGCAAGCTTTTTCATCTTGCTCATCGACACGTAGGATTTGTTGGCGAGCGGGAACAGCGCCAGCTTGATGAGAACCGTGACGATCAGGATGGCGATGCCGAAATTGCCGACCAGCTTGTAGACGTAGTCGAGGCCAAAAAACAGCGGCTTGGTCAGGAAGTAGAACCAGCCCCAGTCGATCAGGAGATC
>JAJCYG010000032.1 GCA_029263055.1 Actinomycetes bacterium | reverse complement strand
ATAAGACTTCAGGCCGATTTGCTGTGGTAGGTGTTGTTGCTGAGCGCTCAAGCAGAGTGACTCGTCTTCCTTTTTGTCCTAAAGCCAAAGCCAGAACTGCTCCACCTATTCCTCCACCCACAATAATGCAGTCTTTCTGATCGCTCATATTTTTACCTTAAAGTTTTTGAGTGATTCGGAGATGATTAGGATGGCGAGGATGATCAGTGCTATAGAGAGTGTGCTCGCCAGGTTAAAGTTAAACTGACCGCAAAAAAGACCGAGGATGGCGGGTTTGATAATGATGACTAAAGCTGCAAAGGTGATCACCATCATGAAGATCATTGGGAAAAAAGAATAAAGCCATTTTTTCCCTGTTTTTTTGAGCCATAAAGTAACCCCTAAAAGCGTTAGCGCAGCGAGGAGTTGGTTGGATGCACCAAACGTCACCCATAATACTTTCCAAGCAGGAATAATGTTGCCGCTGACATCTGTTACGGTCATGGTGACGCCCCAAGCAGGAAGGCCGAGTGTGAGAAGTGTGGCTATGATTCTTCCAAAGTTTCCTTTCCATCCTGTGAGCTCTTGTAAAATGTAACGGCCTAAACGTGTCGCCACATCAAGTGTGTCGTAAATAAATGTGGCAAATGCAAGCAGTGCAAATGTGAGAGCAAACTCTCTGTTGATTCCAAGTTGTTGCACAAAGTGCGCTAAGCCATTGGCATAAATTTGTCCTGGAGGTTGGTTGAGTTCTTCAGCACCAAAAGGGAAAAGCATAACCGTGGCTAACGCAATGATGGCGACCAAGCCTTCAAGTAGCATGGAACCATATCCAATAGGGCGACAATCTTTTTCTTTTTCAATTTGTTTTGAGGTGGTGCCTGAAGAGACAAGACCGTGAAAGCCAGAACAGGCGCCGCAGGCAATGGTGACAAAGAGAATAGGAAAGAGAGGAATGCCTTCGCTGTTAAAGAAACCGAGAAAAGCAGGGTATTCTATAGAATGCCCACCAAAAAAGAGCCCAAAGACTCCAGCAGCTAAAGCCGCATAAAGAAAAAATCCACCTAAGTAGCCTCGGCTCTGAAGTAATAACCAAACCGGAATAATTGAAGCAATAAAACAGTAGCCTAAAATAATGTAGTTCCAAACAATGCGAGGGTTCCAGTTTTCAGGAAATAGGATTGGAATTTTTTGACCGTACCAAATCACAAAAACAACCATGGGGACAAAAATGACTGTGGCCAACCAAAGCGGCATGCGAAGTTTGTAAAGGCTCACTCCCATAATCAAACCAATTAAAAGGTAAATCATTGAAGATGTGGCGACTCCACCACCATAAGGAGGCTGAGCAAAAGTGGAACTGGTAATGTCGCAAAAAGCAGTGATCACATAAACAAGAGAAAGCCAGATAAAGAGTAAGAAAAAAACATAAGCACGTTTGCCCGTGTGCTCTTGAACCACTTTAGCAATGGAGTGTCCTTGATGGCGAACCGAACTGATAAGTGCGGCAAAATCATGAGTCGCTCCAATAAAAATAGCGCCAAAGACAATCCACAAAATAGCAGGAAGCCAACCAAAGTAAAGTCCGGCTAATATGGGCCCTACAATGGGGCCAGCTGCAGTGATAGCAGAGAAATGCTGCCCCATTAAAAGAGGGGCTTTAGCCGGAACATAATCAAGCCCATCATCAACTAAACAAGCAGGAGTGGTCTTCTTGTTATCAAGCCCAAAAACTTTAGAGAGCAGTCTGCCATAAAAAAGATAACCGAGACCGAGCAGAATAAGAGAAGAAAGGGCTAGAGTAAATAAGCTCATGGTTCTAAATTGTAAAGGGCCACTCGTTTAGATGCAATAGCTTTTGCGATTGATTTGTTGTCAAATCAGCTTTCTTCGGATAAAATTGGGCTATTATGAAAGTGCTTGTTACCGGGGCCAATGGCCATTTAGGATCTCATTTAGTGCGTCAGCTTTTAGCTGAAGGCCGTGAAGTTAAAGCGTTTGTTCGTCCTACCGCTGATCTCACTCATTTAGATGGGCTTGATATTGAAATTGAAAGAGGGAATATCTTAAAAGGAGACACGATTTTTCGTGCTCTAGAAGGATGTGACACTCTTTATCATGCTGCAGCCCTTTATTCTTATTGGCATAAAGATCCCCAAGTTATTTTAGATACAGCCATGATCGGCACAAAAAATGTTTTAAGTGCGGCTCAGCTTTATGGAAAGTTAAACAAGATTGTTTATACGAGTTCTATTGCCGCAATCGGTTTCTCAAGTAATCCTGAAGACATTCGAAGTGAACTTGATTTTAATGGTGAGCGCGTTTCTATTTATAATGAAGCTAAAACCGCTTCTGAAAAAGTAGCCACTGCTTTAGCGATTCGTTTGGACTTGCCTATTGTGATTGTCAATCCTGCAACCATTCTTGGATCGTTAGATACTCGGCCAACTCCTTCAAGTCAGTTGGTGCTTCAATATTTAAAAAAAGGAGCGCCTGTTTATTGGGAAGGTGGAATGAACTTGGTGGATGTCGAAGATGTGGCGCGTGGCCATCTTTTAGCAGAAAAGAAAGGTTACATTGGAGACCGTTATATTTTAGGTGGTGAAAATGTTTCCATTAAACAAATTTATGAGACGCTATCTGAGTTAACAGGTGGCTCTAAACCAAAAATTAAATTAAATCGATTTGGTGCCACTTCTATCGGTGCTTTGGCAGAACTCATTGCAAAGTGCAAAAGAAAAGAACCTATCTTTACTAAAGAATTAGGCCAGAACTTAGTTGGTAAATATGCTTATTATGACATCTCAAAAGCTAAAAGAGAATTAGGTTATCAAAGCCAGTCCCATCAAAAGGTGTTGGCACGTGCTGTAAAATGGTTTTTAGAATCAGAAATGGTTTCCCAAAAAATTAAGAACCGAGTGAGCACAAACTATCTGGACGAAATTCAATCGACTCCTCAAGGGGAGCAGCATGCCTAAGCAATTATCTGAACAAGAAATTACAAAAGAATTAGCTGAAGTACCTGAGTGGAAATTAAAAGGGATTGAGATTAGCCGTCAATTTGAATTTAAAGATTTTGTTCAATCAATGAAGTTTGTCAATCAAGTGGCTCTTTTATCTGAAGAGATGAATCACCATCCTGATATTTTAATCCAATGGAATCGTGTTGGATTAACATTGTCCACGCACAGTGAAGGAGGGCTGACTGAGTTTGATTTTAGTTTGGCTCAAAAAATTGATGCGGTGAATCTGTAATGTTGTTGGTCACCAAACGTCTTCACTTTAGCGCATCCCACCGTTTGCATAATGCTGAACTCTCAGATCAGGAAAATAAAGATATCTATGGAAAGTGCAATAATCCGAATGGGCATGGACATAACTATATTTTAGAAGTGACGGTTGCGGGTAAAGAAGATCCAAAAACCGGTATGGTTATTGACCTAAAGCTGCTTAAAGAGATTATTCAAAAAACCTTAATTGACCAAGTCGACCATTCCCACCTTAATCTCGATGTCTCTTTTTTAAAGAATAAGATCCCTACCACTGAGGTATTGGCTAAAGAGTTCTGGAAATTGCTCGAAAAGAAGATCAAAACAGGCAAATTGTATGAAATTAAAATTTTTGAGTCTCAGAATAATGTGGTTATTTACAGGGGTGGGGGAAAATAGCTAAATGAGCATTGCTTTGATGGTTTTAGTGGGGCTTACAAGCGGTATTTTTAGTGCTTTTTTTGGTATAGGTGGGGGTACTATTCTGGTGCCTGCTTTTGTCTTCTTGTTTGGACTCCCGATTCATGTGGCTATTGGAACTTCTCTGTTAGCGATTATCCCTACAGCGATAGTGGGAACATGGCGTCATTGGGGATATGGCAATGTGAACCTTGAAATAGCTCTATGGGTGGGTCTTTTTGCTGCAATTGGCGCTGTTGCAGGGGCTTATTTAACAACCAAGATTTCTCCCCTTCTGATGCGCAAACTTTTTGCCCTTTTCTTGGCTCTGATCGCCATCCAGATCTTCTTTAAAAAATAATCGTATCCCCATGTAGTCCTTGACTCTGCAGAGTGTTGATGGTATAACTTATCCAACATATTTGAGGTGCGGTGGCAAACCTTAAGCGATTAAGGGGCGCAAAGCTACGGAACTCTCATTAAAGGAGTTGGCCGAGTTGCAATTTTTGATATTGCAGCCCGGCTATTTTTGTTTATGTTTGTATTTAGAAAACATCGATTTGTGATTCGCATGGTCTCCGCCATTGTGCTCTGTCTGTTTTTGTGGACAGACAGTGTGAAAGGGCAGTCTTTTGCTGTGAGTCCAACCGTTGTCCCCCAATATTTAGATTCACTTCATTTGTCTAATCATCTTGGAAATGTGAAAGAAGTTTTTAAGCAAGGGGACTCTTCTGCGCTTACAGTGATTCAAATCCAAGATTCTCATGCCAATTACGAAGCCCAAGTCCACATTTCTGAAATCATGAATCAAATCTTAAAAAGTCCTTCGTTTGAAAACATGGATTCGGTTTTGGTGGCGGTTGAAGCGGCTTCAGGCCCCCTTGATCCTGAGCCTGTTTTTGGCACATTCAATCCAAAGGTTCAATCGATTATCAATCATGAGTTTCTTAAAGAAGGAAAAATGTCAGGGATTGAGTCCTTTGTTTTAAACTCTAAAAAAGAAGTTCAGCTTGTGGGGATTGAAGATCCTGAGCTTTACAAAGAAAACTTAACCTTATTTAAACAAGCTCATCAAATTAAGCAAGCCTTTTTAAATCAATTAGAAGAAACAAAATCAGAATTAAATCAAATTCAGTCAAGAGTTTACCCTCACCCATTTTTTAAATTAGTTGAGCTTGAAAAAGGATATGAGAGTGGTTCGCTTTCATTTAAAGAGTATGTGACTCAATTAATGGAGATTGCCAAAGCTTCTGAGTTAAATCAAAACAGTCTTCAAATCAACTATCCTCAGATAGAGCAAACATTAAACATCTTTGAATTAGAAAACAAAATTGATTTTAAGCGGGTTGAAAAAGAGCGCCGTCTTTTCTTTAAAGAGTTAGAAACGCGTTTGGTTCGTGAAGATCAGCGTCTTTTTGTGGAAAAAAGCCTCTTTTTTCGATTGGGTCAGCTTTCTCCTTTTCAGTTTTATTTTTTTTTACGGGATTTAGTTCAAACCACTTATCGTTCACCTGAAGCGGTACAAGAGCGATACCCTCATCTTTTTAATTATATTGAAACAGTAGATATACATGCAGGTATTGAAGGGACGTTGTTGTATGAAGAGGTGAAGTCTCTTTCTAAAGAATTGAAAAAAGAATGGCTAGCAGAGATTTCTTTAATGGAGTTAGATCAATTTGATGCCATGCTTTCGCTTTTAACAAAGCTTGCTTCGTTAGAAATGACGCGTGAAGAATTAAAACAATTGAGTCAAATCAAAGGAGACTGGAATTTAAAGAAATGGTCTGAGAGTTTGACTGAGATTGTTTGGGAAAAACCTGAGCTGAAAAATAAAATTCAGCAGCTTGAAAATGAATTACGTGAGTTAAGTCAATTTATGAGTCAGCTTTCAATTTTTGAATCGTTTTATCAGGTCGCTTTAAAACGAGACCAAGCAATGAGCCAAAACTTATTAGCTCTAGCTCAGGAGAAAAAAGCAGATCTTGTTTTCTTAGTCTCAGGTGGTTTTCATACAGAAGGATTGAACAAGATCTTTGAGAAGCAGGATGTTTCTTATGCCGTGGTTTCTCCTCGTATGGTGCAGCATGATTCTAATCCCTATTTGCGCCAAATGCTTCAGTTGCGCACCCCTTTTGAAGAAGCGTTGCTTCGTTCAGGAAACCGCTTGGGTATTGAGTTGTTGAGTGCGGCTAACTTGATGACAGAGCAAGCGGTTCAAAATCGTCTTTTAGTCGCTGTTGAAAAACTAGTTTTAGAATCTTCTTTAGAAGTTGCATTTGATTCTTCTTTAGAACAAGCCTCAGCCACTATTTCCTTTTTATTATCTGAACAAGAAATTGGTTCCGCTCAGCTCATAGAGTTAAAACGAGATCGTGTGAATCAAATTGTTTATGGTTTGATTCAAGTAAATGATGAAGTTTTTACTTTTTTCTTAAGCAATCAACCTCTTTCTAAAAAACTTGAAGCTGAAGTGAAAAAAGGAAAGCGATTTTCTGTAGATAGCGGAACTCTCTATCTTGTTTCAGGAGATATTCGTTCGAAGTTGTTTGAAGAAAAAGGAGATCGAAGTTGGGTGCGTCAGCGGGGTAGACAACGATCCTTGCCCGTTCCTACAAGTGGGGTGGGTAAATATAAAGCGGCACCTACACTCGAGAACTTTCCTGATAGAACATTGCTCAATGATTCTCAGAAAGAGATCCTTGGTCTCGCGATGTCAGATTTACTCAAATCTTTAAATAAGTCTTTGAGAGCAGTGCCTGAAGAATATCAGCGTTATGCAGAGCTTCTCTATTCTAAAGATCCTGAAAAACAAGTGAGATATTCTGTGGTTCCGGCTAGTTCCATTGGTTCTGCTGCGGTGACATTGCCGGGCGAAGTTGTGTTTGAAGATGTTTGGTTAGAGAATATCGGTAAATCAGAGCAGTTGGGACAAGTTGCTTTGCTTCAAGTTTTTCTTCGCGGAGAGTTACCTCACTTGGAGTCTGGAGAAAGTTTAGAAGATCCTGATAAGCGTTTTGATGAAGAGGTGCGAGCCACTCAAGATCAATTTATCGAATACCTCTCATTAACTGAAGAGAAAAAAGAAGCGATTAAGACCTATTATGCTGCTTTAAGAGAGCATCCTAATACACGAGATAAGCTTCCACATACAAACTTGGGCAAGTTTGTCACTTTGATTGAAACCATTCAAAGTGAGCACGCAACAGAGGTTGTTTCAACATGGGCTTCTATGACAAGGAATCAAAAGCTTAAGCTGGTTTTTTCGTATGCAGAAGAATTTGTTATAGAAGAGTTTCCTGAGTTGAGCGCAGGCTTGGTAAGTTCTTTGACTTTGGCAAAGAACTTGGTGCGTGTGAATCCCTTTTTAGACTTAGAGATGGGTAAGGACTATAACTTTGTTATCAAGCCAAATGGATCGATTATTGCGGTTCAAAAGGGCAATGTCGCTCCTTTGCCTAATGAAGTGATTGTTCCTTTTAAGTTAGAAATAAGAGCAGGTAACGCCATTGCATTTGCTATTAGCCGAAGAAAAATTGAAGGTTTGAGTAAAAGAGGAAATGCCACTTTTAGAGAGTCGATCAAAGTATTGAATAAAATTAGGAAAAAACCTCGTTCTCTTCGTGGTGTTGGAAAGATCTTACAGTCAATGACAACCATTGATAAGTTGATAGAGGCGCTTCTTGCTTTTCCGACTCAAACCGAAGAAGAACAAGATGCTTTTTTTAAACGAGTCGAATCTTTTTCAAAAAAGTCATATGGAAAGGTTCCTGAGCCTTATTATGAATTAATTCGACAAGCGCTTTTAATTATGGTGAAGAAGACAACGCCGCTCACCAGTGAATTAGGAGTGAGATCTATTAATCTTATTCGTTCATTAGAATTGACTCAACGAGATCGAGAGTTAGTTGAAAATCGTTTGATGCCGGTTGTTCAAGAAGAGATGATGGGGCATTATTTGGGTGCTTCTGAAACAGGCGAGCTTGAGCAGGGAGATGTGTTTCAGGTAGGAAAAAATAATTTTTATCTTGTTCTTTCAATTGGCCTCAGTCGTGTTCGATTGATTGAATATTATGTGGATGATGAGCAAAAAAAGACCCGTTTAAACATTGTTGATCGTTATTTAGAACCGGAAGGGCATCTTAGGATTGGAACTCAAAACGGAAATGGTTATTTGATACAAGCTTTAGGAAACCAAGATGGCATTTTTTCTGAGCATGCAGAGATCAGAAGAAGTAAGGGTGGTTTGATTGTTTCTTCGCTCCAAGAAGGAGCTCAAACCGCTGTTTATTCTGCCGTGAATCAAGCCTTAGATGAAAGTAAAACAGCTTTAGATGTTTTTGAAAAGCAGTTACAAAAATTATTTCCTAAACTTTTTCCACCTCCTCCTCCTGTAGCTAATGTAGACCTTGCTCCAATGGGTGAGGCAACAATGAATGGGGTGCTTTACGACTACCCCAAAAATGCGATTGTGTTTGATGGGATGCCAAAAGAAGATTATGTGCCGAGTGGAGTTTGGGTTCAGTGGACTGAAGGTAAGGACGATATTCCTGTGCAAGGATGGAAGCTTCATATTGCTGCGACATTAAAGAATAACGTAGGTCAAGATCAAGAAGTGATGGAAGTGGCAACCGAGTATTTACGCTCTCGTGGTGCTGAACATAAAGTGCACCGAGTGGATCGTATTATGGATCACTCTATATCTGAAAAGAAGCGTCAAAATGGACTGCGCCAATCAATTAAGATGATCACGATTTATCCAAATAATCGTGAAGAAGCGATTCAATATGCGGCTGAATTAGAGCTTTTATTACAGCAGTTAGATATTGGAGAGGAGCCAAAACAGATTCAAGGTGAAAAGAGGCTCTTAAAAAATGGATTTGTTCACTTTCGTTATGGGCGAATGCGTGGTGGAAGCGATTACTTAGTGAACCCGAATGATTCTAATGATCGTCATTATGATGATCGAGAAGTTTATTTTTCTCCCTCATGGGATCCTGATATTCAAGCAGAAGCTTTAGTTCGTTACGAAGAATTAAAAGAGGCAAAAAGTTCGGGTTCTCAAATTGTCTCTGAAAGTCGAATTTTGTCTAAGAGTGGGGAGCTTGATTTTAATGATATGGAACAAAAAGTATTAATCGCTAAAAGAATGGAAACTCAATTAAATGAAAGAAAGCAAACACTCTCTCTTTTAAAGCAGAGTAACCGAGAATCTGTTTTAAAAGAGATTGAATCGATTGAGCGTAGCATTCTTGATTTAGAGAAGAAGATAAATAAAATTAAAAGTAAGTGGATGGAAGAAGTTAGTGATAAAGATTGGTTAGAAGAAAACCTTAAGCAGGTCCAAGTTTTTAGAGAAATGCTGATTACTCAAGCCGGTAACGGAACAGCTTATATGAAACTAGCTGTGGATGGGAATGGAAGAATTGTTGATATTCAACAGCCGAGCCATGCTTTTATTGCCGGAGCGCAAACAAATATAAATCTTGGAAGTTATTCTTTAGTTCATATGGCGATTAAATTTTACCCTAAAGGTGAAGAGTGGTTTTTTAGGAATGGGGACAATCCCAAGATCACCCTTTTGTTTGAAAAAATGTTGGAGCGCTTGAATGCGCCATTAGCTGCAATTGATTTAGAAGGCTCTGCAATCTTAGAGTTAGAACCTGAAGAAAAACCGCTTACTTTTGATGAAGTTTTTAATCAGCATGTTGTGGAATATTGGAAAGATTTAAAAACATTAAGTCTTCAAGATGATAGTTTGCGCCCTAACTTAGAAGTGGTGCTTAAACGATTTACAACTGTTTTTAACCAATCTCCAAACTTTTTTAAATATCTGCTTGAAACCCATTTTGATTCTGAGTTTGTGCGAGAGTATGAGCAAGAACGTGTGCAGCAGCAAGCAGAGTATGGTCAAACAGACCTTGCCTTGAGTCAAGCGATGCAACGCTTTATTGAAAACTACTTGCGAGTGGTGTTGTCGGTTGAAGCAGGGCGTCCTCGAGATGGGTTGATTGATCCTATGGATGTGATGCATGTGCGCAAGTTTTTCTATCGTATTTTCGGTAACTTTAAAGATGAATCTTTTAATGCTCAAGAAATCAATCCAAAAAATATTTACCTTTTTAATGAAGGGCATGAAGAAAAGGCTGGAAGCTCTGATTCTGAAGAGATGGTTATTTATGGCGCACATGAACTCTACTCTTATAGCCGTGGTGCAAGCCGGTATTTTATTAAAGTCCGCTATAAAGGAGCTATCTTAGTTTTAATGCGCAGTGCCAGTCACCAAATTTGGCGCCGTGTTGAAGTGATGACTCCGGGTTGGATGGCCAAGCCATTAGCCGAACATGCCTTAGATTTAAATGAATCATTAAATGAGCGTTTAGATGAACTGATTGTCAATAAGGGCCGAGCCATTACGCCTGTTAAACTTGCTGATGTGGATGAGCTGAGTGAGATGATGGATGAAGCAGGTATTTTAGTTGGCCTAGGAAATTTTGAAGAGAGAGGTTTGCCTTTAGAACGGTATAACGTGTTTGGCGGTCTTGGACGAGTGTGGGATATGGCTAAATCGTATCCAGAGTTAGATCACGGTTTTGCCAAAAAGTGGTTCTCTCAAAGTTTAGCTAAATTACGTGCTTGGGAAGCGGGGCAAAAAGCAGTTGAAGGAGCGGCTTACTTTTTAGATGCTCTTCCAAAAAAAGCAGTTTTCTTTGGATCTGAGGAGATTCCTGTTGGGGCGACCATGGAGTATGTGATGTCCCCTGAAGATAAAGATGTTGAAGAACTAGAGAAAATATATCGTTTAGTTGACCCTAAAACTGAAATGATTCAGATTGGCTCGACTCTGCTTCGATTTGTGATTCAAGGAGAAAAGGTTATTTTGATTCCAGAAGATGGGTCTGATCTTCTCTTAGAAAAAGTGTTAAGACCGGGTGTTTATAATATTGGTCGAGCCTTAAAAAGTGGAAAAGAACTGAATGATATTGAAATCTCTTTTCCTGATCCGACGATCTCATTAAAACATATGACGCTTAAGATTGAATCCAGTGGAAGTGAAATTCGTATTTTTGCTCAAGACTTGGAGTCGACTAATGGCACATTTGTTCGTCCTCTAATAGGTGAGTTTGAACTTCCTAAACAAGAGGAGCCTGTTTCTCCAGAGGCATTAGAGAAAGAAATTGAAGATGAAACAATTCACGCAAAGTTCTTTAATTTACGGGAATCAACATTAGAAGATCCTGAACTTTTTAAAGTAATGGTCCGTCCTGATCGGTCTTTGCCTGTTGAATTGGGACCATTGGTTCGTAATATGTTTCAAGAAAAAATAGTTGAATCAGAAGATCCTTTTATTAAAAAAGTCTTACTTGCTTTTGTGATAGCAGTTTATGTTCGAGGAAAGCCTGCTCTTAAGAAAGCAACTGAGATTTTGATGTCTGATCAGTCTGTAGAGGATATGGGGTATGAATTAACCCCAGAAATGTTGGTTTATTTCTCTCAGATGAGAAATAATGAGTATGATTTGTTTGTTAAGTTGCGTAATGACTTGGTTCGATACCATGCTCGAAAATTATATAGAGCTGACTTAGATGAAGAAGAGTATGAAAGAAGAATTAATCAAGTGGTTCAATTAAATGAACAACTTAAAGAAATTTCAAATATCTTGTCGAATATAGAGCTGCTTACTTCTGAATCATTTAAAGAACTTGCTGGAGAGCAATCAGCTGTGACGATTGCTGTTGATCGATGGGGAAAAATCTTGTCTTATCAAGCTGCTACTCAAGATTTAAGCCCGTTGATTCAAGAAAAAATGGGCTCTGGAAATGTGGTTTTATTAAGGTTGCTCTACTCTAAAGAAGGGATTCCTTACTCTATCGATATTGTTGCTGACACCCCTTATCAAGAGCTTGTTTTAACAGAGACCGTTGCTCGTCTAAATGTTTTATCTGGTTATGAGCCTTTAAACGAACCAGAACAACCAGAACCTGTGGTGGCTAAAAGGGTAGAAGAACTTGTCGAAGTATTGGAAGAAGATGTGCCACCGGTTGAAGAAGAAGTTCAGCAACCAGCCCCTATTTCGTTACAAGCATTAACAACTGCTTTTCAGAATAAGCAGTATCATTTAGTGGAGCAACATCTCGTATCAATTTTATCAGATACACGAACCGAATCTCAGTACCCTTCTTATCTTTCAGCCTTCTTTGAAAATGGAAATGAAGAAGTTCAATTTAAGATGATGCTACTAGTTATGCTGAGTGACTTCTCACTCTTACAAAAACTTGAGTTTGATCTGGCTTTGCCTGAAGAAGGAATCGAGGGGTTTGAAGTGACTCCTCTCTTTTTAAAGCAGTGGACTTTATTAATTGAAGCCACTCTTTTAAATGTCGTGAATGGTCTTGATCAGCCCGAACAATTTAAAGTACTTTTTACTCAAAAAGTTGAAACAATTGGAAGTGAGTACATTAAAGATAGAGACGGTAGAGAACAGCTCTTGAAGAACCTGACTCGTTTTAAACCTTTGATTGCTCTTTTTAAACAAAAGGGATGGTTGGGTGGATCTTCTTTTATGCTTTTAAATGAAATTGATCCCCATGATTTAGAAAACTCATTTGTAAACGTTGCCCATCGAGCAAGTCAATTGTTTGCTCTCACTCCATTTGCTGCATCAATATTAAAATCTGTAGAAAATCCTGTAGAATCACTCACTCTTTCATCTCAAGATTTGATGGATCAAAACGAACCCGCGCCACTTCCGCAAGAACCCGCTAAGGAAGAACCTGACGATTCCGATGAAGGTCCGGTCATTACTCTGGCTTCTATTTTAACCGCTCCTATTGACACTGAAACAGCAGCAGCTTCTGATGAGGTTGTTGGCACTGATCCAGCTAATCCAGATGATGGACCTGTTGTTGTTTTTTCTGAAAGCGATGATGAGCTGATGGCTGAAAAGGGAGTGAGTCCGGATCAGGCTCAAGTTGAAGAAGGTGTCCCTGATGATTTAGTTGTTGAAACGGAAGATGGGGAAGAGATGCCTGCTATGGTTGTCGATGAAGAAGATTTGGTTCCAGTAAAGGACCCTGAACCTGAGTTTAAGATTGTTGATGGAGAAAGAATATATTTAGATGATAAAAATATTTTAGCTGTGTTTTTTCCTGATGCATGGCTTGCTAAGAAGTGGTCTGCTGATTCAGAACCATTAGAGCTTGTTGATTCTGATGATGATTTACCGGCAGCTCCTGTTGCGACAGATGATTCAATGGAAGGGGCTTATCCGCAGCATCGTGATTTACCTGATTTAGATCTTTCTGACTCAGATACGGGGAGTGGAGAAGGGGAGGAACAACCGCGTTCTCAACTTGAAGATTCAGGTGGATTTGATGGGGAAGAATTAATTGATGAAGAGCCAGTAGAAGCAGAACCAGAGCCGATTGTTCGAAGAGACCGTGATTCTAGATGGCCTCTTATTGCCAGTATTATTATTGTTGCCGGACTGATCGCCTTTTTTGGATATCTTTATTTCAGCAGTCGCAAATCAGAAGATCAATCTAAAGCGCCAGTAACAGCTCCTGAAACTCCTGAAGTGGCTGCAACAACACCCTCTACTCCGACAGAGGTTGCGTCTAAAGATGGAAAAGATAAAACCGATACTGTTGTGACGAGACAACCTGAAAGAGCAACGACTCAGCCAACGCAACCAGAAACAAATACTCAGCCTGAAACACGAACTCAACCCACAACAACTAAGCCAGTGGTCACACCGCGTGTGGCTAAAGTGGAAGATTTTCTAGAAACTAATTTGAATGCATTAGACCCTATTCGAGCCGCATCTGAAGCTCAATTTGCTTTTGCATTGAAGAAACGTTTTGAAACATTTTTTCCTCTTTATTCACGCATTCGACAAAATCCTGAAACAGAATTTGTTGCACTAAAAGAACGTTTGCAAGCACGGCTTCAAACAGCGCGTGCTTCTTCAGATACTAATGCTTTAAAAATTGCTCAATTTGAAAATGAAGTGGAGTTTGCTCAGTTTGAATATTTCTTAGAAAAGATTCGCTTTGTTCGCCATTATGCGGGAGATACTTACTTGAGACGCAACCGAGGGGTTGATCCCACTCAAGATCCTAAATTGGTTCCTGTGCTTCGATTTTTAGGACAGGTTAAGAGAGTGTCAGAATCAGGTAGCTACAGAACTTTAGCTGAGCCTTTGAATGTTGTCTTTACGCTTGATGCGACAGTTCAATCATCAACCGCTTTTCAAGCTTTTCTCACAAAATTACGTTATACCACTGTTTTGATTAATACTCTAGGAAATGAGGCTGCAAAAGTGAGGTTGTATCACCTTCATCGAGCTGTTTATGCTTCTTCTTTTCGTAGTGGAAGTACATTTACTCCTAATCTATCACAAAATCAATTTCAGCTTATTTTAACAAGGTCTTCGAGCGAAACTTCAGCAATCTTGCCATTTTTTAGAAATTTGAGTGAATTAGATCAAGATGGAAAACGTTCATTACGACGACGAACAGTGGGTGTGATTGAAGATTTAGACTTATTATTAAGAATCAACGAATTAAGCAATTGGATTAATGCCAATGCGGTTCGAATGTTAGAAACAACAAGAGATACTTTTAGAAGTTTTCTGCCTCGTTTACCTGAGTCGAGCCGAAATAAAGTGAATGAAGGAGATGGGCATGGTTCTTTAGTTCCTGTTATTATTCCAAAAGGTTCAGACGGTCGTTTGGCTGCGCTCAAACGGTCTTTAAATCAAATCTTAGAAAACTATCGTACGGATGATGGTTTTGAAAAATTACAACAACTATTGCAACCTGTTGTGAGTCGTCTTCCAGCTGAAGGATCTTTAGAAAATCGTCTTTCAGATGAAGTGATTGATCTGTTGATGGGTGGAAAATATTCTGAATTAACTTTATCTGTTCTTTCTCTTGAGGAATTGAGTGAGTTAACGGAATCAAGTAATGGAACCAGCTATGAAGACCAACAAGTTTGGGAAGGGTTTCTGAAGCAAAAAGAGACTGTTGAAACGGAATTAAAAAATGCCTATGAACGTTTTAATGATGTTCGACTTGTTATTTTTAGATTGGATGAGGCCCATGCTACAGAGGCTCAACTCCAGTTATTGAAAGCAATCACTCCATTGGCCAATGCTTTCGAAATCTCAACACCATCCGTTCAGACTTATTCGATGGGTCAAGGCATTCGAGTTGAAATTGGGGCACAAGACTCCTTTGACATGAGCTTGAAGCTAGAAGGCCTAATCCGCCTACTTCAAGAGTCACCTCATAGGCTGATTCCTCCAGTTAGATCAATCGATCGCTTGGCGCCACCGGTCTCATTAAGAGCTGTTGAATCTGCGGCTTAATCCTTATACAATCATTGCATGAAAATCGAATTTGAAAAGATTCTTTCAAATGCTGAGGATCTTTTGCAGCGGCAAGTTGGGGCGGCTACAGAAGATCATCTCAAGTTATTCAAGAACTTTAACAAGGTTGAGAGCGATCGCTTGCAAAAATGGCACACACATGGTGCCAGTGGCTTGGAAATTGTTAAAGGGCGCGCTCATCTTTTAGATGCCATTATCAAACATGTGTATAAAATTGCAGATGAAGAGTATCGCGAAAAAGAATCTGAGCCCCCTTCTCCTTTTACGATCATTGCCTTGGGTGGATATGGTCGACAAGAAATGAACCCTTATTCTGACGTGGACATCATGTTTTTGCATTCTAAGAATGTGGACCGTTATGTTGACGTGGTGGCAAACAAAATCTTGTATATGTTGTGGGATATTGGTTTTCAAGTAGGGCACAGTGTTCGCTCTTTAATGGATGTGAATCGTTACATTAAAGAAGATGTGGTTTCAAAAACAGCCATGCTAGAGTCACGCTTTCTTGTTGGAGACAAATCTCTTTTTATTCAATATCAATCGTTGTTACAAAAACACCTCGCCAATACAAATAGCCGCCTCTATGTCACAGTTAAGGCAGAAGAGCTTTTTGACCGCCATAGAAATAATGGTTTTTCTATTTTAGTGACAGAGCCTGATATCAAAGAGGGTGTAGGGGGGCTGCGTGATTTGCATACTCTTTTGTGGATGGCGCGTGTTCTTTATGGGACCTCTTCTTTAGAAGAGTTACGGGCTCGAGAGATATTGAGCGAAAAAGAATATAAAGTGCTTTCTCACGCGTATGAATTGTTGTTACGTGTGCGTAATGAACTTCACTTCCTTTCTAAAAAAAGATATGACTTTCTCTCTTTAGAGATGCAGCCCAAAGTCGCAGAGGCATTAGGGTATAAAGATCGGCCCAACTATTCTGCCGTGGAGCTGTTTGTTCGAGAATATTACTTTCGTACGCGCGAAGTTCAGGATGTCGTTCTTTTATTTGCTAAAAAGTGGTCTGATCTCCCTAAAAAATGGCAATGGATTAAACCTCTTTTAGGTTGGAAGCGTGTTCGAGATGGGTTTGAGTTTTATCAAGGTGAAATTTATCCTCAGCATGAAAATATTTTTCAAGAAGATCCACTTAGACTGTTGAAACTTTTTCGTTATTTTCAAAAAACAGGGGCGCGGCTTAGCGAAGAACTTAAAGAATTAGTTCGTAATCACCTTGGGCTGATTGATAAGCCCTTTCGTTTTTCTTTAGATGCGAGTGAGATTTTTTTAAAAATATTATCGCGTAAAGGTAAAGTGGGTCTGGCATTGCGCGCCATGCATGAAACAGGCGTTTTAGGGAAGTACATTCCTGAGTTTGGGCGTATTACCTTTATGGTGCAATACGACTTTTATCATAAATACACAACAGACGAGCACACCATGCGCGTGGTTGATAATTTGGATATGATTGTGAAGGACGCTCTACCTGAATGGCGTTCTTATGATGAGATTTTTGAGCAAGTTGAAAACGTTCCTCTTCTCTATTTATCTTTGCTTCTTCATGATGTGGGTAAGGGAATGGGGGGTGGCCATTCTCATAAAGGAGCGATTCTTTCTAGAAAAATTTGTGAACGATTAGGCTTAAGTGAACAAAATAAAGATATTGTCTGCTTTTTAGTTGAGCATCATCTGACTATGACCCAGCTCTCTCAGCGTCGAGATATTAATGACGATAACTTGATTTTAGCTTTTTCCGCTATTGTTAAAGACAAACAAAATCTATTTATGGTTCATCTGTTGTCGTTTTGTGATTCATTGGGTACAAGCACAGGTGTGTGGACAAAGTGGAAAGAAGAGTTGTTATGGCAACTTTATTGGATGACGTATTCGGTCTTAGATAATGGACCTAAATCAAAAGAAGCAGAGCTTCTTGAAATAAGAGAAAAACAGCGGCAGTTCTTAGAACAAAAAAAATCAGATTTAACTGAAGATGAAGTTCATACTCACTTTGATTTAATGCCGCCTAAATATATTCGCTACACTTCAATTGAGGAAATTGATTCGCACTTACGCTTGGTTCATAAACTATCAGAAGAAAAAGTTTGCCTTGAATGGAATGAAACAGACATGGGGTACAGTATTGTGACTGTTTGCACATCAGATCAACCGGGTCTCTTTTATAAAGTGGCCGGAGCTTTTTCTTTAAATGGAATTAATATTTTAAGTGCTGAAATTAATACACGTAAAGATGGGATTGTTTTAGATTCTTTTTATGTGAGTCGGGGCCAAAGCCAGTCTGTTTCAAAAAAAGGTTATTGTGAGAAGTTTCAAAACAAATTGCTTCAAATTTTAAACAAAGAGATTAATTTAGAAGAAGCGATCCAAAAAAAATTAGAAGAAGTGGAAAAAAGGAAAAAGCGCCTTCTTCCTATTGCTCCAACGAAGGTCAAGTTTGACAACTATATCTCTGAAAACTTTACAGTTGTTGATGTGCAAGGAGAAGACCGTGTTGGCTTTCTCTACACTATTGCCCATGCCATCGCCAATCTCGATCTGGCTATCTATTTTGCTAAGATTTCGACCGAAAAGACCCTTGCTTATGATGTTTTTTATGTAGGGGATAAATTTGGCAAGAAAATTGATAGTGAAGACCTGTTATTACAGATTAAAGAGGCTCTAGAGCGGGAATTAATGGAAATTCCTGCCCAGGTCTAAGCAATTTGCCCATTTTTAGGCAATTAACCTGCTTTTGCCCCTGGATGTTGCTTTACAATCCAAACAGGCATTTGCTAAGTTAAAGCCCCTTTTTTTGCTAGGGATAGGGAGGGTTGTATGAAGAAATTAGAATGTATTATTAAACCATTTAAGCTTGAAGATGTGAAAGAAGCCTTGTCTGAGCTTGGGATCTACGGAATGACCTTAAGTGAAGTGAAAGGGTTTGGCCGGCAAAAGGGTCACACAGAATTATATCGTGGAAGTGAATACACAGTCGATTTTTTACCAAAATTAAAAATTGAAGTAGTGGTTCAAGACGATTTAGTCGAAAAAGCAATTGAAGTTATTGGGAATGCGGCCAAAACCGGAAAGATCGGGGATGGTAAAATTTTTGTTTACCCAATGGATGAAGTTGTTCGTATCCGCACGGGGGAGCGCGGGGAAGGCGCCATTTAATTTAGAATAAAAGTAGCGATAAATAAGGAGGATGTAATGTCACAAGATGTTTTAGCACTAATTAAAGAAAAAAAGATTGAGTTTGTGGATCTTCGGTTTACTGATTTTCCAGGAACTTGGCAACACGTAACTGTTCCGGTTTCAGAAATTGATGCCGAAGCTTTAAAAGTTGGTTTTGGTTTTGACGGATCTTCCATCCGTGGATGGAAAGGGATTAACGAAAGTGACATGTTGTTAATGCCTAATCAAGAAACAGCCTTTCTTGATCCGTTTTATAAAGACCCAACATTAGTGATGGTCTGTACGGTTTTAGACCCAATCACAAAAGAAAGATATTCTCGTGATCCACGTAACGTGGCTTTAAAAGCTGAAGAATATTTGAAATCAACAGGAATTGGAGAAACAGCTCTTTTTGGACCTGAGTTGGAATTCTTTATTTTTGATGATATTCGTTTTGGTCAAAACAGTAACAACTGTTATTACCACATTGATTCTGACGAAGGAATTTGGAACAGTGGTACTTCTAACGGAAGTCCTAACTTAGGTCACCGTCCTCGTCATAAAGAAGGGTATTATCCTGTTCCTCCAATCGATTCTTTACAAGATATTCGTTCAGAAATGTGTAAAGAACTTCAAAAGGTTGGGATTCGTATGGAACTCCATCACCACGAAGTGGCCACAGGTGGACAAGGTGAATTGGCAATGCGGTTTTCTCCCCTCGTTGAAAAGGGTGACCAAACCATGTTGTACAAATACATTGTGAAGAACGTGGCACATCGTCATGGTAAAACAGCGACCTTTATGCCAAAACCACTTCACAATGATAATGGTACAGGAATGCACACTCACCAATCTATTGCTAAAGGAAGCGAAAACCTTTTTGCTGGTAATGGATATGCTGGTTTGAGTGAGATGGCTCTTCATTACATTGGTGGAATCATCAAACATTCACGTGCTTTGTCTGCGTTAACAAACCCTTCAACCAACTCTTACAAAAGATTGGTGCCAGGTTTTGAAGCGCCTGTGACATTAGCTTATTCATCACGTAACCGATCAGCCTCAATTCGTATTCCAATGGCTAACCCAAGTCCTAAAGCCAAACGAATTGAAGTTCGTTACCCAGATGCAACAGCGAACCCATACTTTGCTTTCTCAGCCTTGTTAATGGCTGGTTTAGATGGGATTCAAAATAAAATTAATCCAGGCGATCCAATGGATAAAAACCTCTATGACTTGGCTCCTGAAGAAGCTCAACATCTTCCTGTGATGCCAGCCAGTTTAGAAGAGGCATTGGACGAATTGGAAAAAGATCATGAGTTCTTGCTCAAAGGGGATGTTTTTACCGAAGATCTGATCCAAACTTGGATTGCGTACAAACGGGAAAATGAGTGTGAAGCCATTTCAAGTCGTCCGCACCCATATGAGTTCCACTTGTACTATGATATCTAAACTTGCGTCATCCTGAGCGTAGTCGAAGGATCTCGTACTAAATTAAAGCCGTTAGGTCAAAAGCCTAACGGCTTTTTTTATTTAAAGATCGGTTCTTGAGGTATAATTAAAGGGTGAGGGAACCATGATTCTTGTTCGGCCTGTAGAAGATAGGGACTTAAATGATCTTTATAAGCTTGCTGCTTATTTAGATTCCATGAATTTGCCTTATGATAAGAAACAGCTTAAAACGTTTATTAATATATCTATCGCCTCTTTTTCAAATAAAATCCAATCCAAGCAACGAGGGCGGTTTTTGTTTGTGGCAGAAAACAGTCGAAGCGGTAAAGTGGTGGGTTGTTCTGCAGTTTATTCTCAGCATGGCACGCAGCAGCGGCCCCATCTCTATTTTCAAATTCATAAAGAAATTTTAAAGAGTCATTATTTAGGCAAAACTGTTTTGCGCCGATACATGACATTAGAAAAAAAGAAGAATGGCCCGACTGAAATGTGTTCATTAGTGGTTCTTCCCCGTTATCGAAGAACTAAAGACAAAGTGGGGCGTCTTCTAACCTTGGCTCGATACATGTATGTTTGGAATCATCCCGAACATTTTAAAAAAGAGTTTTTATCAGAGTTGAATGGAGATATTCGAGTAAAAGACCGGGGAAATGATTTGTGGGATGCTCTAGGAGCTCATTTGACTGGATTAGACTATCATACCGCTGATCGATTGAGCGTGCAGAGTAAGGAATTTGTTTTGTCTCTATATCCCAAAACAAAGTTTTATATCGACCTCTTACCTTATAAGGCGCAGCATGTGATTGGCAAGGTGGGTAAAAGCTCTGTTGGAGCTAAAAAGATTTTAGAAAAGCTTGGGCTTCGTTATTTAAATCAGTGTTGTCCGTTTGATGGGGGGCCGCACTATGGAGCAAAGTGGAATGAAATCAAGCCATTTAAAAAAATGAAAAAAATTAAATTAAAAAATAAAGTTAGTTCATCTTTAAAAGGATTGATCAGTGTTGAATTTAAAAATCAATTCTTTGTTTTTAATGCTTCTAAAGAATCTCTTCAAAGTTTGTGTAAAAAAATAGGAGTTAAAGAGTTATCTGATTTGAAGGTCACATTGCTTAAGGGGGGTTGATGCCAGCTGTTTTAATGGGAGGTCCAGCTTATTTTGAAATTAAAGGGGGAGCCAATCCCTTTACTCGAAATAAATTTGGATTGCGTAAAAAGGTGAACAAACAAAAAGCGATTGAGCAGTGGCACTGCTTAGCTGAAGCCTTAACTGAATTAGGCGTTGAAGTTTATGTTCTTCCTCCTGAGAGCGAAGCGCCAGGGTTGGTTTATCCGGCTAATGCAGGTGTCTTAACAGGCTCTGGTCAATTTCTTCTTTCAAATCTCATTGAATCGCGTGCTGCAGAAGAGCCGTACTACAAATCTTTTTTACAGGGACTAGGTTTTAACACAATCGAGGTTTCAAAACGTTTTGAAGGAGAGGCAGATCTGTTTCCTTACAGAGACCAGCATCTCTTTACTTATGGAACATTGAAAAAACAACAATTTACTTTTAAGTGGGGGCTTCCTCCTTGGAAACGAATCTATGGTTTTCGTTCCGATGAAACCGTTCAAGAAGAATTGAGATCTCATTTTTCAAATAAAAAAATGCTTTCTGTCCAGCTCGTAAATGAATCTTATTATCATGGAGATACAGCTCTTTGTTCGTTTGGTTCAAATCGAGAGCATTTACTTGTTTATCTGTCTGTATTAAGTGAGAAGAGTCAGCAAGATCTTAAGGATGTGGCTGGAAGTGATTTGATTGAACTCTCAGATGAAGATGCGCGTCTTTATGCGGCTAATTCGTTTTACTTTGAAACAGATAAGAAAAAAATATTGGTGATGCCTGAAGGGGTGAGTGTGGCACTAATGAATCAAGTCAACGATTTGGGCGTTGAGGTTGTTTGTGTGGATGTTTCTGAGTTTTGGCAAAAAGGGGGCGGATCTGTTAAATGTATGATTGGAAGTTTGGGCGCTCTTCCTCAGTCAGAAAATCTTGAAACCTCTCGATTCAGAATGCAGCATTTATATAAATACGGCACCCCGTTGTCTTAAAACGTTGACCCCGGGGTCAGGCATCTCTGTCAACGTTTTTTGCCAACACTCCTTATTAAAAGAAGTTGTCAATCCTATTAAAGTGTGAAAAAATAAAATGTTTTCAAACGAGATGAGGGAATTATGAAAAAATGGATACTCTTTTCTATGGCAGCTTGTTTTTTAACCGTATCTGGTTGTCAAACAACTGAAAAATCAGTAACGGATCCAAATGGTGTTCCAGTTGTTGATTCAACTACAAAGGTAGACGAATCTAATATTCCTGAGCAATATAGAAGAAAATCAGCGCGTGAATTGCGTAAAGACGAACGTCGCCGTGAGAAAACTTCAGGGATTTTTTATAATCGTTAATGCGACAAGTCTATATGATCTCAGGTGGTGTGACCCGGTTTAAAAAGGCCCGTCCTGAGAAAACCCATCAAGGATTGGTTCAAGAAGCATTTGACCAAGCCTATTCTGATTTGCCACGCCTCCGTAAAGAGCATATTGACGGAAGCGTGGCATCTTATTTTTCCGACCATTTTCACCATCAGCTTATGGCTGGCATTATGGCCCATGACGCGCTCGGCCTTGTTCCTAAACCGAGTCGGCGTATTGAAGGGGGAGGCGCTACCGGCGGTCTCTGTTTTCAGTCTGCGTACGAAGCCATTGCTTCGGGCCGAATGGATGTGTGTGTGGCATTTGGCTTTGAAACCATGAGCCGTGTGAGAACATGGAAAGGCAATGAGTTTATTGCCATGGCTTCAGACATGAACTTTGACTATCCGTTAGGTGGTTTTTATACAGGTTATTACGCCATGATGGTGGTGCGTCACATGCATGAGTTTGGGACCACGCCAGAACAAATGGCCAAAGTTGCGATTAAAAATCATGGCAATGCCAAGCACAATCCTTTTGCACAAAGTCCCAAAAAACTATCTGTTAAACAAATTCGGAATTCTCAAATGGTTGCTTATCCCTTAACGCGTCTTGATTGTTGTGTGATGAGCGATGGTGCTGCCGTCGCTATTTTAGCAAGTGAAAAAATGGCAGAAAAGCTTTCAAGCAATCCCATCCGAATTACAGGTGTAGGGAGTGCAACCGATACAATGCGTTTAGCAGATCGTCCTTTTGGTGATGTGCCTCTTTTATCAAATGAAAACAAAAAAGAGTATAAAGATTTAGATTACCCTGGTGTCCATTCTTGCCGCGCAGGTCGTTTGGCTGCTAAGCAAGCTTATAAAATGGCTAAGATCAAAGATCCACTTAAAGATTTAAGTTTTGTTGAATTGCACGACGCCTTCACTTCTTCAGAAATCCAAACGTATGAAGATTTAGGTTTGTGCAAAATAGGAGAGGGTGGAAAGTACATTGATTCTGGCAATGCCCACTACGGCGGCAAATGCCCTGTCAATTTAAGTGGCGGATTAATTGGTGCAGGCCATGCCATCGGCGCCTCTGGTTTAATGCAAGCGGTCTTTGCCTTCTGGCAATTACAAGGCACAATAAAAAAACATTTTAAAAACAACAAACTACAAATTAAAAAACCAAAACGAGGCTTAATACACAGTCACGGTGGCACAGGAACGTATGTGACTGCTACTGTGATGGAAAAACCTTAAAATGTGCATAACCTGTGGATAACGGGGCCAGGCCCCGTTATCCACAGGCAGGTGAGTTGAGAATGAAATGAAAAAGATACTGACTAGAGAATTTAATTATTCGATTGATTACCAAGTTTCTTATGGAGAGTTGTCTCCTTTTTTTGAGGGACTTACGAAAAAGAAATTAATGGGAACGCGTTGTGCTGCATGCAAAAAAAGTTATGCCACGCCTCGTTTAAATTGTATGGAGTGCGGAAAGCCGTGTAAATGGATAGAATTACCTCAAGAGGGAAAAGTGCACACTTGGACCACATGCCATTATGGCAGTGAAGAGTTTTTAAAACAGACCCCTTACCATTTAGTCTTAGTTGAATTCCCTGGAGTGAGTACTTTATTCCAATCCCAACTAAAAAAGGTAAAAGAGGGTACAATAACCATAGGGATGAACATCAAAGCTGAGTTTAAAAAGAGACCCTTGTTAAAAGCTTCTGATGTTTACTTTGTGCCAGCATGATTTTAAATAAAGAACAACTTGCCTTTAAAAAGAAATTACGTGAATTTGCTGAAAAGCAGATCTTGCCACATGCCGCAGAAATTGACCGCACCACGGAGTTTCCTTGGAACAATATTAAAGCTTTAGCCAAAGAAGGTCTATTTGGCGTTTCTCAGCCTAAAGAGAATGGTGGTTTGGGATTAGATAATGTTTGTTACTCCATTGCGATCGAAGAAGTCTCGCGGGTTTGTGCTTCAACAGGGGTGACTTTAGCAGCTCATTCTTCTTTGCCTTGTGGGTTGCTTTCTCTTGCAGGAACAGCTGATCAAAAGAAAAAATATTTGATTCCTATGGTGAAAGGAGAAAAGCTGGGTGGTTTTGGTTTAACCGAACCTGGCTCTGGCTCTGATGCCGCAGCTATGAGCACGCATGCTGAAAAGAAAAATGGGAATTGGGTGATCACCGGCACAAAAATGTTTACCACTAATGGTAGTACAGCTGACTTTATGTTGATTTCTGCCGTGACAAGCCCTGAAAAAAAGACACATGGTATTAGCGCTTTTATTATTGAAAAGGATACACCTGGATTTACTGTCAGTCAAAAGCTAGAAAAAATGGGCTGGCGTGGTTCTGATACCTGCGAGCTTGTTTTTGAAAACTGCACCATCCCTGAAGAAAACTTGCTAGGCAAAGAAGGAGATGGATTTAAATATTTTCTCAATGCCCTCGACAGTGGTCGCATTGGAGTGGGGGCCATGGCCATTGGTTTGGCCCAAGGCGCTTTAGATGAATGTTTAAAATGGTTACTCAAAGAAAAGAGAGAACCTATAGAAGGGGCTGATGAAGAATTAAAAGAAGCACTCTTATACGCAGACCTTTGGAATGGAAAACGAATTGACCAACAAGCCTTCCAATTTATTTTAGCTGACATGGAAACAGAAATCACGGTGGCGCGCAATATGATCTACACAGCCGCAGCTCTAAAAGATCAAGGCGTACCATTTAAAAAAGAAGCTGCCATAGGCAAGCTCTTTGCCACAGAAATGGGCATGCGTGTTTGCACTAAAGCAATCGACTTGCTTGCCCCGCTAAGTGGTACCGAAGAAATTCCTCTCTCTCGATTCTTTCGCGACATCAAAGCATGCGAAATAGGAGAAGGCACTTCCCAAGTTCAAAGAATCGTTATTGCGCGTGAATTGCTAAAAGAGAATGAGTAAGGTTTAGATTGCGCTGTTGATTTTATCTTCAGCGTTGGGTACGAGATCTTCAAAAATACTAAATAATGCGTCAGGGTTTTTAATGTTGCTTAGTTGAGGGTGGCTTGTTAATTGAGATCTTAAGATAAAGGTTTTATAGCCATCAAGGTCTGCCCCAACTACGGCACCAGTAAAATCAGCCCCTTCAATCTTAGCATCTCTTAAATCTGTACCTCTTAGGTCGGCATCTAGTAAATCAGCATTGCGTAGATCAGAGCCACTTAGGTCGGCATCTAGTAAAATCGTATTGGTTAAAATGGCGCTTCTGAGATTCAGTCCTGATAAATCATGCTCTGTTAAATCGGCTTCACTTAAGTTGGCTTTGGCTAATGTCGCCCCTGTGAAAGTAACATTTTGAAGTCTAACCTTACTAAAATTTGCTCCTGTTAAATTTGCCTCTGAAAAATCAACTTTGTCTATTTCTTCTAATCTTGAAAAGTCAACATTTTCTAAATTTGTTTGGCTAAAATTGGTGTTATCTAAAGTCTTCTCCAAACCCTCAAAAATGAGCTTTGTTTTTTTAAAGTCAAGGCCTTGGAAATTAGAGTCCGATGTACCCTCTAATAATAATGTTGCATTATTCAAAGTAGCACCTCTAAGATCGACACTGTAATGTATACAAAACGTTCCTGTTAAGATTGCTTCACGACAGTCGGATCTTTCAAGACTCATGAATGGCTCTTTGTCTGAAGATACCAGTTGACTATTTCTTAAATCAACATCAATAAAAAGGAAATGGTTAAGACCTTCTAGTCTTGTATGTGACTGGTCACCACTGATAAGAGTCTCAGAAATAGTGGCATTTGTTAGATCTATATTTGTTAAATTACAGCTATCAAAAACAACTAAGTCTATTTTTGAACCAACCATTTTTGAATTGGTAAAGTCTGCATTCTGTATTCTTCTTTGGTATTGCTTGCAATCCTCGACAAACCAAGGAAAATCCACTATTAAAGAAGGTGCGTACGTGTCTAAGTGTGCTCTTGTTAAGTTAGCATCTCTAAATATTATATTTGATAAATCATTAGATTCAAGATGAGCCCCTGATAAATTAGCACGATCAAAATGGGCGCCTTCTAATTCTGCAAGCATCACGTCTTCTATGTTCTCCTCTACTCTGTCTGTAAAATGAGTTTCTTCCAAAATGGCTTCTTCAAAATGGGCGCTTTTTAGATCGGCATTTCCAAAAAGAGCTTTAGAGAGGAGAGCTCCTTCAAAGTGAGCCCCTCTAAAATTCCATCTCCTCAAATTTATTTTTGGAAGAGAGGCATATCTTAAGTCAGCTCCGTTTAACAAGGATGGTTTATAAGCATTTGAGTTTATATCAAAAGGTATGTAGGGTATTAGTCCTCTTAAATAGTCTAATTCAATGTTTCCCTGACCTGTTAATTCGATTCCAAAGTAAAAGATAAGTTCACCACCAGCAAGGTTTTCAGGATTAGATATCATTTCTACTTCCGGCATTCGCCGTTCTGGAAAATGATAATAACCAAAGAGAGGGCTGTCTCCATATTCATAATCAGATTCATTGTTAATAGTTTCAATCATGTGCAATAAAATAACCAAGGCTAATCGTAATCTGATTTGTCTCGGTTCTAAATACAAACTACCTAAGGTAAAGGCTTGATTTAGTATAGGAAATTCTTGCCAATGGCTCTCCCCTAAAAGAGTTCCTAACAGGTGATCTACTTTGCTTTGAGCATTTCCTTTCATTTCTTTAGGCCATCCTAGACGTTTTCCTTTTCGAATCATTTCTGCAAAAAGAAATTCAAGTTGAGGGTAGGTTAAATTAATTTTAGGCCTCTCTTTTTTAGATTCTTCTCGGTAGGGGAGGATAAAATCGTAAATATCTTGAGAAGAGAGTTCGTCTGTTAAAGGGATAACAATCTCTTTATCTGAATGAACAGAAGCATCAATATACCTTAAGTAATATTTAAGTGCTTTTTGATATTCCTGAGATCTAAGGTAGAGATAGTAGACACCTAGATGAGCTTGAATATCTCCTAGATTAGCATTGGAGTATTTAATCATTTCTATTAGATGGCTGTCAGAACCTAATATGATTGGATCTTTGAGGTTATGTCGAACGACATGTGGCTCTATATCTTCAAAACGCATTCTTTCAGTTAAGTTTCTAATTAATGCCGCAGAATCAATTTGAACCATTCCGCCTCGTCTTGAATCAGCAAATTCAACCAATTTAGAAACCAGGTCCGATAAACTTCCTTGATTTTGGAACAACGAAGTGGAGGCGAGTAAGTTTGCTTGGACAGGCCCCTTATTTATATAAGAGGTGTTCGATCCTATGATTAAGTTAAAAATAAGAAACAGTACGGCTGCTATTTTCAAGTACATAACCTTCTTTCAATAAAAGAATTAAGTAAATAAGATAGCATTTAAACATTATTTTGTCAAGGCAGAATTATTGTGTCTATTGACTTTAAGGGGTCTCTAACTAATTAGCCTGACGATTCTTATGTCTTATGAAGTTTTTAAAATCAGCCTGGAGGCCATTTGAAGGTTCGGCCGCCGAGTAGGTGGAGGTGGATGTGAAAAACGGTTTGGCCGGCGCCTGGATTGCAGTTGATGACTAATCGGTAGCCATCTAAAAGGTCTTGTTCTTTAGCTATTTTATTAGCTACCTGGGTCATTTTTCCTACTAAATGAGAGGTGGAATCATCGACATCGTAAATTCTGGCAATGTGTTGTTTGGGAATAACCTGAATGTGAGTGGGGGCTTGGGGACTGATGTCCTCAAAGGCAATGATCTCTTCATCCTCATAGACCTTGTTTGAGGGGATCTCCTGGTTAATGATCTTGCAAAACAAACAATCTTCCATAAGTGCCTCCCTTTTGCTACACTATGATGCAATTTTGAAGTAGATCTGGCAAGCGAAAAGGAATAGAGATGGCTGTTTTACCAATCACGAAATATGGAACTCCGGTTCTGAGGAAAAAATTAGCAGATGTGACTGTCTTTGATGACAATCTTAAGAAGATTGTGGACGACATGTTTGAAACCATGTATGAAGTGCGTGGGATTGGGTTGGCAGCCAACCAAGTAGGGCTGGATCAGCGCATTATTGTTCTAGATGGTTCGGCTCATTATGAAGGGTGCGAAAAGATTGCTTTAGTCAATCCTGACATCATTGAGATGAAGGGGGAGGAGTGGATGGTTGAAGGCTGTTTGTCGATTCCTGGTTTGGAAGGGGATGTCGCCCGCACCACTGAAATTATTGTTAAGGCGCAAGACTTAGATGGAAAAGATGTTTTGATTCAAGCTACTGACATGCAAGCGCGGATTTTTCAGCATGAATGTGACCATATTAACGGCAAGATGTATGTGGACCGTGTTACGCCATCAGCCCGTACCTTGATGGAGTCAAAACTTAAAAAGCTTCAGAAACAGACAGAACAGTCTCTTTAATTTGATGAAGCGTCGTAGCCTCTCCAAGCAAACACTTTTATCTGCCGCATGGGTTTATCCTGTTAGTCAAAAACCGATTTCAAATGGAGCGCTTCTTATTGAAAAAGATAAGATTGTTGATATAGGTTTACAAAAAGAATTAGAAAAACGTTATCCAAGAAGTAAAAAAATAAAGTTAAAAAATTCTATTCTCCTCCCTGGTTTTGTGAACACACATTGTCATTTGGTTCATGATTACGACGAGAAAGCCTCACGCGATTTTTCAACTTGGTTTAAGTCAATGGTCTCTTCTGTTAAAAAAAATAAGAAAACCTCAAAAGACTTGAAGCAGATTGTTAAAAAGGGATTGAACGAACTCATTCACTCAGGCGTGACAACCGTAGCAGATAGTGGCCCCACAGACTTTCCTTTAAAACAGCTTAAGAAGAGGGGGTTGCGTGCTATATTTTACCAAGAGGTTTTTGGTTTTACAGAAGCGCAGCCAGATAAGTTTTCAAAGAAGATAATTGAAACATTAAAGCAGAATCAAGAAAGTTATCCTGATCGAATTCGTTTGGGTTTGGCTCCTCACAGCCCGTATACTATGCCGACAAAAATGTTTCGTGATTTGAGCCGCCTCTGCTTGCAAGAAAAAATTCCTTTGACCACTCATGTGGCAGAATCTAAAGAAGAGACTCTCTTTTTCCAAAAAGGCAAAGGAGCTTTAGCTGAACTTTTTCCAGGGCGTAAGAAACAAATTGCCCGTGCCAAGTCTTCAGTTCAATATTTGAGTGCTAACAGAGTGTTAGGTTCGCACTTGCTTTCAGCCCATTGTGTTCAAGTCGATAGCAAAGATGTTTCTCTTCTTGCGAACAAAGATGTGAACGTCTCTTTTTGTCCAACAAGCAACCAGTTTTTGAATGTAGGAACAGCCCCTGTTCACGAATTACTTAAAAGAAAAGTAACGGTAGGATTAGGAACAGATGGGGCTTCGACCTCAGGAAGTTTGAACTTTTTTCAAACCTTGCGAGATGCCGCACTTTTAGGAAGGCTTGAGTGCGATCAAGTGATTCGTCTGGCTACCTTAGGGGGTGCTACAGCAATGGGCATGGAAAAAGAGATAGGGAGTTTGAAAAAAGGGAAGAAGGCAGATTGCGTGGCGATTAAAATTCCTAAAAAAGGATTAGAAGCAAAAGAGTTGAGTTCATATTTAGTCTGGAAGGGGCAATCTAAAGATATTCTTTTTTCGATGGTTAACGGAAAGGTTTTGTTTTAAAAATGAGACGTTATAAAACTTACCGAGACTATCTGACAAAACTTTATGGCGAAAAAGTTCGCAAAGTCATGATCGATGCTGGTTTTACGTGTCCGAACCGAGATGGTGTCCGAGCAAAAGGAGGGTGTACTTTTTGTGATGTGGCAGGAAGTGGCTCTACTCTTATTGTTAGTGAAATCTCGGTAAAAGAACAAGTCACGCATGCGGTAGAACAGATGAAGCGCCAGCATGTGAAAAAGTTTATTGCTTACTTTCAAGCTTTTACAAATACCTATGCCCCTGTTGAAAAATTAAGAGAGCTTTATGATGCGGCAATTGATCACCCGGACATTGTGGGGTTAGCCATTGGCACGCGTCCTGACTGTGTGAGTGATGCGGTGTTAGATTTGCTCCAAGAGTTTCAGCAAAAGACTCAAGTGTGGATTGAATATGGATTGCAATCTCGACACAATCAAACCTTAGAACGAATCAATCGAGGGCATACTGCTGAAGAGTTTGAAGATGCTGTCATCCGTACTAAAGAACATGGTATTGCTGTGACAACACATCTTATTTTAGGTTTACCTAATGAAACATCTGAGATGATGATGGAATCAGCGCAAATGATCATAGACCTAAATCCGCATGGTATTAAAATTCACAATCTTTATTTAGAAGAAGAGATGGCCATGACAGAAGAATGGCGCCGCGGTGAATTTGAAATGTTGGATAAAGAAACCTATATCAAACTAGTTTGCGATATTATTGAAAGGCTCCCGCCTGAAATGATTGTGGAACGTGTCTGCGGCGAACCAAATCCTAAACTAGCTGTGGCACCTGATTGGGCTCTTGAAAAAGCACCTCTGCTTCAAGAAATAGATAAAGAACTAGAACGACGCGATACGTGGCAGGGAAAGTTGTTTGAGTCTAAGCAGAGCGTTGGGTAGGGTGTGGGTGAAACTGTCTGAGCCATTCTCTGGCTTGAGTTAATCCTTCAGCATCGAGTTGTTCTAAAAGTTCGAGGCATTCTGCCAATTGATTTGAATGATCTGTGACTAAAGAAGCAGGTGTGGTGTCCATGGCTTCAGCAATTTGAAAAAGGTGGCGAATTGAAATGCTGCGCGACACTCTTTCAATGTGACTGATGTAACTCGGTTCACATCCAATGGCAGTGGCTAAATCTTTTTGTGTGAGATGTTTTTCTTTGCGCATGTGGCGGATGTTCTTGCCAACACAATCAGGAATTCGAAAAGAAAGGTCTTTCTCGTTGATGTGTTTCACTTGTGCTAGTGGA
>JAJCYG010000031.1 GCA_029263055.1 Actinomycetes bacterium | reverse complement strand
GCCTCATCAAATTTAATCTGAATTTTTCTCATGCTAGTATTATACTCATATGACAAAAAAAAACATGCACAACGATGAGGA
The DNA here is from genome assembly GCA_029263055.1 of Actinomycetes bacterium. GTDB lineage: Bacteria > Auribacterota > JAJCYG01 > JAJCYG01 > JAJCYG01 > JAJCYG01. Next base: position 3,282 of record JAJCYG010000031.1, on the reverse strand, counting down.
TGACAGCTTTCGCGAGCTATTTGGCGATGCTGAGCCCATTAAGCCGCAAAACATCAAACCCAAACCAGCCCAGACTAAGAAAATAAGCCTGCCGCCTCGACAAGAGCTTGAATTTATAGAACCGAATTTTCATGATGCACTGGAGCCCGAAGAGAGCATATTCTTTGCCCAAGGCGGGTTGCAAGCCAAACAAATCAGAAACTTAAAGCAAGGTAAGGTGGCGATTGATGCGCGGCTGGATTTACACGGCATGAATTGGTCACAAGCCCACCATTCCCTACAGGAATTTTTTGAACATGTATTAGCCAAACAATGTAAAACCGTTATTATCATTCCCGGTAAAGGCCGGGTGTTAAAATCTGCCTTGAATCATTACCTGCGTGAACAAAAATTTATTCTCGCCTTTTGCACCGCTCAAGCCAAGCATGGTGGTACTGGTAGTTTTTATGTGTTGTTATCTCGCAAGATTTAGTCGCGAATATCCACTTCTTTTTGAGCGAACTGCGCATCAGTCGTCGCCGTTAAAAACTGACAAATAAATGTCGCACACTCATCGACAGTCACGAGCTGGTTATCGTCTTTCATCTGCTTGAAATGATCCTGGTTCGGAAACGAATTTTTATCATCACGCAAAACTGTTTGCATATCCGTATCAACAATGCCAGGGCGAACACTGCCGGTTAAAATACCGTATTCTTGCAGTTCGCTATTGCAGCATAAATACAGCATGTAAAGTGCAGCCTTAGTGATGCAGTAACAGCCCCAGCTATGATAAGCATGGTGTGCTGCGCCAGAGGAAATATGTAAAATTCTTCCACCATTGAATTTTGGGATCAGGGCTTGAGTTAGAAATAACGGACCTTCGACATTAATGGCTTGAATTTTTCTGAACTCATCTAGCTTTAAATTTTTTATAGCTGATAATGGTGTAATGATACCAGCGTTATGGACTAGGTATTTTAGTTGTGTGCTTTCAGGGATGGCAGCGACAATTTTTTCTCTGCCCTCTTCTTTACTGACATCAGCACTGACCCAGGTGATTTTTTCTGGGTTTTTATTTGCTGTGTCTTTTAGTGGTTGTTCGCGTCGGCCGGTGATTAATACGTGATAACCTTTTTCGACTAAGTTATAGGTGATGGCTTGGCCTATGCCGGTGCCGCCGCCGGTTATTATGGCTAGTTCTGAGTTCATGGTTTTTTCCTTTTTTTAGCGTACAAGGATGTATTCACAGCAACAAATCAATTAGGTGATTAATTTTAATAGGGCTTGTTCATCTAGGATTTCGACGCCTAGCTCTTCTGCTTTAGTGGCTTTTGAGCCTGGGTCGGCGCCTACTACTGCATAACTGGTTTTTTTAGATACACTGCCGGATACTTTGGCACCTAAAGCCTGTAATTTATCTTTTGCTTCATTGCGGGTAATTGATGTTAATGTCCCTGTCAGCACAAATGTTTTCCCGGCTAAAACCTGCTCAACAGCGGCAGCTTTTTCAATCTTAGGCCAATGAACACCTAGTTTTTGTAACTTTTCGATTAACTCTACATTATGTTTTTGCCGAAAAAAACCGCGTATATGTGCTGCAACAATCGGACCGACATCATTCACAGCTACGAGCGCTTCCTCATCAGCAGCTAACAAACTGTCGATGTCAGCAAAATGATTGGCAAGATTTTTTGCGGTCGCCTCGCCAACCTCACGAATTCCTAAGCCATAAATAAAACGTGGCAAAGTTGTCGCTTTACTTTTCTCTAACGCTTTCAATAAATTCTCAGCTGATTTATCACCCAAACGCTCAAGATTTGCAACAGCATCCTTGTCTAAACTAAATAAATCTGCAATTTCACTCACTAAACCCTGTTGTAAAAATAACTCAACCAGCTTATCACCCAAACCATCAATATTCATTGCACGTCGAGACGCAAAATGTTTTATCGTTTCTTTTAATTGCGCCTGACAAAACAAACCACCGGTGCAACGTGCCACCACTTCCCCTTCCGCCTTAATAATCTCCGAACCACAAACTGGGCACTTATGCGGCAGGCGAATTTTCTGAGTCTTCTTAGGTCGTTTCTCCATCACCACCGCTTCAACTTTAGGAATCACATCTCCAGCCCTGCGCACGATTACCGTGTCCCCTATTCTCACGTCCAAGCGCTGAATCTCATCAAGATTATGCAAACTGGCATTACTAACCGTGACACCACCAACAAAAACCGGTTCAAGTCGTGCAACCGGCGTCAATGCACCCGTACGTCCTACTTGAAACTCAACCCCTTGTAATACCGTCATTTCTTCACGAGCTGGAAACTTATGCGCAATCGCCCAACGCGGTGCACGCGACACAAAGCCTAATTCTTTTTGTGCGGCATAAGAATTAACCTTATAAACCACCCCATCAATTTCATAGGCCAAACTATCACGTTTATCTGAGATTGCGTTGTAAAATTCTATACACTGCTGCACACCGTGTTTTAATTGAATTTCAGGGTTAGTACGTAATCCCCAACCTCTAAGCTGAGCCAGCAGATCCATATGATTATCCGCAATGCCATCACCCTCTACTTTGCCTAAAGAATAAAAATAGATATCTAATGGACGCGAGGCAGTCATTTTTGGATCAAGCTGACGTAAACTTCCAGAGGCTGCATTACGCGGATTAGCAAAAGTTTTCTGGCCTGCAGCCCTAGCTTTATCATTAAACGCATCAAAACCCGCGATTGGAATAAAAATTTCCCCGCGGACTTCCAATTCACCGGGATAATCATCACCGCTTAAAACCAGTGGTATACTTTTAATCGTTCTAACATTTTGGGTGATGTCTTCGCCGGTATAGCCATCACCACGGGTTGCTGCACGGATTAGCTTACCTTGTTTATACAACAAGCTGACAGCGACACCGTCAAGCTTTGGTTCGCAAACATAGCCAATCGTTTTTCCTGTCTCTAATAATTTTTTTATTCGTGTATCAAACGCTGTTAATTCTTCTTCGGAAAACGCATTGGATAATGACAGCATTGGCACATCATGTTTGACTTGGGCGAAGCCGGTTGCTGCTTTACTGCCTACCCGCTGGGTTGGTGAGTCCGGAGTAATGAACCCTGGGTTCTCTGTTTCAAGTTGTTCTAATTCTCGCATTAAGCGGTCGTATTCGGCATCAGGAATTGTTGGAGTGTCTAACACATAATAATTGTAATTATGTTGATTGATTTGTTGGTGTAGGGATTTTATTTTTTTTTCGGCACTCATACTTTTGCACCTAGATTTTTGCATACTGGTTGTGTT
>JAJCYG010000030.1 GCA_029263055.1 Actinomycetes bacterium | reverse complement strand
GCTTGTTCTGAAAGTTTGAGCAGAGAGTTAAAATTGATTTGATTGAATGCTTCAACAAAAGACATTAATTTTTAATTTCTTCTAAAAAACCAGTTAAGGGGCTACTTGCTTCAGCTGTTTGGCGTGGAGCTGCTTTGCCTGCTAAATAAGCTTTGCGACCTGCTTGCACTCCGAGTGCAAAAGCACGTGCCATTTCTTCTGGATCTTTTGCAACAGCAATAGCCGTGTTCACTAAAACAGCATCTGCTCCCATTTCCATGGCTTCGGCGGCATGGGAGGGTGCGCCAATTCCAGCATCCACCACAACCGGAACAGTTGCTTGTTCAATAATAATTTGAATCGCTTCTTTTGTTCTTAAACCTTGGTTGGAACCAATTGCAGAACCGAGCGGCATCACAGTTGAAGTACCAACATCTTGCAACCGTTTGGCTAAAATAGGGTCCGCATTCATATAAGGAAGAACAATAAATCCATCTTTAACTAATTGCTCAGCTGCTTTGAGCGTTTCAATTGGGTCTGGGTATAAATAGCGTGGCTCAGGTGTGAGCTCTAATTTTATCCAATGGGGTAGTCCAGCTGCACGGGCTAAGTGGGCTAGTCGAATGGCTTCTTCAGAGTTTCTAGCTCCAGAGGTATTCGGTAGTATAAGGACTTTTTCGGGATCGATAAACTCGAGGATGTTGTTTTGGTTCTCGGTGAGGTCGACGCGTCTCAGGGCTACGGTCACAACTTGGGAGCCAGATGCTTCCAATCCCTTTTGCATTTTTTCGAGTGAAGGGAACTTGCCTGTCCCCACGAATAACCGTGACTGAAATGTGCGATCGGCTATATGTAGCAGATCGGCTTTGCTTGACATCATGTTGAACAACTCCTGTGTGAATCTGTTTCATTGAGCCGTCATTGTACTTTATTTGGGGTGAGATTCCAATCTTTTTAAGAAGACCTTCATTACTTTTCCAGCTTCCATATCTCCGCTTTGTTCAGAGACTTGAATGCCTTTTGTGTAGACTTGGATGGCTTCCTCTTTTTGTTCGCCTTTGTCGAGGGATTGGCCTAAAAACCGATAAGCGGCTGTGTAATCAGGTTTGATGCGGATCGCTTCGCGAAAGTGGATGGCAGCTGAAGCAAAGTCTTCTTGCTCCATATACGCCTTGGCTAATCCAAATTGGGCGAGCAGAGAATCAGGGTTTTTCTCAATCATTTTCTTCAATGCTTCAACTTGACTCATATAAAACTAAGGCCTTTGCAATAATGAAGCCTCTATTGTAATATAAGCCTCTTAATTTGTTAAGACATCAATGGTAAACACCGGTACCGGGTACCATCGTTTACTTTTTTGGAGAAGGTTATGTATAAAGGTGGGACAGGGCAATGGGCTTATTTTTTGCATCGGTTATCAGGTGCAGCGATATTCCTCTATCTGCTTATTCATATTGTGGATACAGCCTTGCTTGGTTGGGGTCCAAAATATTTCAATTATATGATGCAGCTTTACACTCATCCGCTTTTTAAATTAGGTGAGATTGGTCTCTTTGCTGCTGTTTTATTTCATGCCCTAAATGGTTTGCGCATTTGTATTTTTGATTTCTGGGTGGGTGCCACTCGATACCATTCTCAAATATTTTGGGGAGCCATGGTTCTCTTTTCAGTTATTTTTCTTCCTGTTTTTTACATCATGATTCAGAGGGTTCATTTTTAATGCAAGGCAATGTCGCTGGCGGTCGAGGCCGTCCTCAAGATAAATTTGAATTACGTGCTTGGTTTTTCATGCGCATTTCAGGAGTGATCCTTGCTGTTTTAGCGATTGGCCACCTTTTCATTATGCATGTGTTCAATAGCATTGAAAATATTGACTATCAATTTGTGGTTGAACGTTGGAAAACTCCTTTCTGGAGAACGTATGATTTCGTGATGCTTGTACTCGCAATGATGCACGGAACAAATGGAATTCGTGTTTTGATTGGTGATTATGTTCGTTCGCCTGGTAAGAAACTTTTTGCGTTGTCTTCTTTATATACACTCTCCTTTATTATCCTTGCTCTTGGAGCAATAATTTTATTCACATTTAAAGCTGTAGGTTAAATTATGAGCACACATCGTTATGACATTATTATTGTAGGAGCTGGTGGAGCTGGTTTGTTTGCTGCGTTGGCTGCATCCCAAGATCCGAATGTTTCAGTGGCTGTTGTGAGCAAGCTTTATCCGACACGTTCTCATACAGGTGCGGCGCAAGGTGGAATTGGTGCAGCGCTGGGTAATCTTGAAGAAGATTCTTGGGAATGGCATATGTTTGATACGGTGAAAGGGGCTGACTATTTAGCAGACCAAGATGCGGTTGAAATTTTGTGTCGCGAAGCAGTGGACATTGTTTACGAGTTAGAACATATGGGCTTGCCTTTTAGTCGAACTGAAGATGGCAAGATCGCTCAACGCCCATTTGGGGGACACACTAAAAACTTTGGAGAAGGTCCTGTTAAACGTTCATGTTATGCCGCTGACCGAACAGGCCACATGATTCTTCAGACTCTTTACCAACAATGCATTAAAAATAATGTGGTCTTTTATGATGAATACCATGTTCTTGATTTGATTATTGAAAAAGAACAATGTGTTGGTGTGGTGGCTGCTGAAATTGAAACAAGTGAACTGGCAACGTTTCATGCTAAAGCGGTTTTACTTGCAACAGGTGGAAACGGTCGTATGTTTTCCATTACTTCAAACGCCCATGCTTTAACAGGTGATGGAATGAGTATGGCGTTGCGCAATGGCATCCCGCTTCAAGATATGGAGTTTTTCCAGTTTCATCCAACCGGAATTTACAAAATGGGTATTTTGCTTTCAGAAGCAGCTCGGGGTGAAGGGGGAATTCTAAGAAATAATTTAGGTGAACGTTTTATGGAACGTTATACGCCTACTTTAAAAGATTTGGCCCCACGGGATATGGTTTCTCGCTTTATTCATAAAGAAGTGACTGAAGGCCGAGGCATTGATGGAAAAGATTATGTGCATTTAGAGCTGATGCATCTTGGCAAAAAAGTAATTGATGAAAAGCTTCCAGACATTACAGAATTTGTTCGAGTTTATATGGGGATTGATCCGCTTAAAGATCCGATTCCGGTTCAACCGACCGCCCATTATGCAATGGGGGGTGTGCCTACCAATGTGAATTCAGAAGTGGTTGTGGATGAGCACAACAAAGTGATGCCTGGTTTGTACGCCGCAGGAGAAACCGCCTGTGTTTCTGTGCACGGAGCCAATCGTTTAGGAACAAACTCCTTAGTCGATATTTTAGTCTTTGGCCGTCGAGCAGGACGAAGCATGATTGAATATGCTAAAAATCATTCCCATGTTCCTATTAGCTCTGATCCTCAAGAAAAAATTAAAGAAGAAATGAACTTATGGCGAAAAGGCTCCTCTAAAGGAAGTTTGAAGGTAGGAGCATTACGCGAAGAACTTCAAAAGAAGATGATGCGAAAAGCATCGGTCTTTCGTGTGGAAAATCAACTTCAAGAAATGGAAGCTGAAATTGAAGTGTTAAAAGAAAAATATAAAGACTGTTATATCGATGATACCAGTAAAAATTTTAATACTGATTTGTTTGAAGCAATGGAGTTGGGAAACTTACTCGACTTATCCCAAGCATTAGTGACCGCTGCTATTGCACGAAAAGAGAGTCGAGGAGCACATTCTCGAGAAGATTACCCTGATCGTGATGATAAGAACTGGCTTAAGCATTCTCTCGCTTATCAGAAGAATGGAAAAATAGAATTAAAGACAAAGCCAGTGATTATCACTAAGTTTCAACCTAAAGAACGAAAATATTAAGATGAAAATCACCTTAAAAGTTCAAAAATTTGATCCAGAAAAAGATAAAAAGCCTTATTACAAGTCGTATGAGCTTGATATGGAGCCAATGGATCGTGTCTTGGACGCACTGAATAAAGCAAAGTGGGATGAAGATGGAACGCTCACTTATCGTAAAAGTTGTGCTCATGGTGTGTGCGGTAGTGATGCAATGCGTATTAATGGAAAAAATGCTTTAGCGTGTAAAGTGTTGATTAAAGATTGTGGTTCTAAAATCACATTAGAGCCCATGCTCGGCTTTGAAGTGGTTAAAGATTTAGCTGTAGAGATGAAAAGTTTCTTTAAAAAGTTTAAATCTGTAAAACCATATTTAATAAATCAAGATCCACCTCCTGCAAAAGAGCGCCGACAAAGTCCTAAAGAATTAGACAAATTTGATGATACCACTAAGTGCATTATGTGCGGCGCCTGCACCACTTCATGTCCTACTTTTTGGGCAGACAAAGATTATATTGGGCCTGCAGCCATTGTGGCCTCGCATCGTTTTCTTTTTGACAGCCGTGATGATGCGGATGAAGAACGTTTAGCAATGATGAATGATGCTGACTCTGTTTGGAAGTGTCATACTGTTTTTAACTGCGTGGATGCCTGTCCGCGCAATATCGAAATCACCAAAGCCATCGGCGAAGTAAAACAAAAACTCCTTTACGACTCCTTCTAATACTAGAGGCTAATCCTCTCTTTGCATCATCTGTTGTGGTAAATAGTTAGAGCTAGTAGAATTACCGTCAGAAAAGTTTGGCAATTCATGGTATAATTATACTAGGTGAGCGAAATGAAGATGTT
>JAJCYG010000029.1 GCA_029263055.1 Actinomycetes bacterium | reverse complement strand
TGGAGGGCGGACACCACGTCGTTGTCGCCGCTCAGGAAAGACCCCAGACCGAAGGTGGGGGTGCCCGGTTTGTCGTGTCCGATGCAGTGGGCCAGTCGTTTGTCCAGCGCCTCGGTCAGTTCCTTGAGCGCGATGGCTTCTGGTGTTCGGTTACGAAGCTCTTGCCATCCCACGCTGGTGAGAACGATGCCGTTGACAGCGAGTTTTCCTTCGTCATCGTCTTGGCAGAAGGTGCGGACGCTGGCGTCCATGTCCGCGTCGATGTAGAAATGGACGGGTGGGTTGACGGCTCCGGGGTCTGGGCTCTTTTTGGTGATGATGATCATGTGGTTGGTTCCTCCTGTGCAATGATGCGAAGGGGTTTGCGTTTGTCGTAGTCGGCCTCAACTTCAAGGCCGAGGTACTGCAGCGCGGTGGCGATGTTTAGGATGGCGCCGGCTCGGGACGCGTCTGGGTCTCCGCCCGATGCGACCGCGGTGATAGCCTCGCCGAGATGGCGCGCGGCTTGGAGTCTGTCTTCTTGTCCGTTCATGGCGTGGTTGCCTCCTGTGCGTAGGGGTTGGGGTCGAGGTCGTAAAACCTGGTTATCCTTCGGGGTCTTGCAAAACGTCGATGCATTCTTGCAGTCGAGTGAGGTGGTTGTTTGAGATGCCACGGCAGTACTCGCGGCATTGGTCGGGGGTGAGCGTGGTCGGTCCCCCTTCTTGCGTGATAGGCCCCCGCCCGATGGACGGGAGATTTTTCTCAGCGCCTTCGGCTCGCACCGCCCACAGGATGCTACGCGTGGCGAAGCCGATGGCCTGCAGAAGTAGCAGGGTGTTGCGGTCGGTCATGACATCTCCGAGTTGAGGTAAGTCGCGAAAGCGTCGCTGCACCGCGTGGAGCAGATGCACTCGCGTTTGGGTTCTTCGTCTAGTGTTTGGAGGGGTTTCCAGATTTCGTCTCCGCAGTTCATGCACGTCCCCACCTGCGCTTTGTCGCCTGGCTTCCACGGGTCGTATGCGAAGACGGCTCCGAACTGACTGGCGGTAGGGTCCACGACTTCGCCGGTGGGCGTGACGAGCCACCAGTGTGCTCGTCTTCCCCAGTCGGTGTCCGCGTGTCCTTTGACCACGGTCAGGTTGGGGAACACTTCGTGCATCGCCGTGACTGCTTCCGCGCACTTACTGTAGGGGTTGTTGGTGGAGAGCCAGTTGGCGATCCACTGTCGGTATTCTTCGGTCATGTTCATGGGGTGCTCTCCTTTGCGACGAGGCGCAGCGGTTCGCGTTTGTCGCAGTCGGCCTCAACCTCAAGGCCGAGGTGTTGCAACGCCGTAGCGATGTGCCATACAGCCATGGCGCGGGAGGACGGCTTGTCCCCCTGCGACGTGACGGCCTCCAAGGCGGTGGCAAGACTGTTCGCTGCTTTCATTCTGTTCTCGGTCATGTGGTTGCTCCCGTCAGTGGTTCGTCTTCGTCGGTGACATCGATCTCCCAGGGGAGAGCGATCTGTTGTGATGTGGGGTAGTGCTTCGCCCATTCACGTCGCATGGTCTCAGCCACGCCGCGCGCTTCGTCCAGTAGTGCGAGCAGCGTCTCGGCGCCGTCCAGGTCGATGGCCCTACCGCGGTAGCTATAGAAATGCGTAAGGGTGAGTCCGACAGTCTTGAGCCGCTCACTCAGCGCACCTTCACGTGTCTTTTTAGCTAGCCGGCGCTTCTCTATTTCGGCGCGCCTTCGGTCGGACTCTTCCTGGCACCTGATGGCTTCGGCAACGTGCGCGTCCCAATCTTGGTGGAGTACCTCGACCGAGGGGCGCCACTGCGGCTCCCACCGTTGGCCATCACGCGAGAGTACTGCGAGCCCCACCTTCCCTGCGGGGCTTTTAGCTTGGCTGCGCCGGTACAGCCCTACGTCGCGCGGACGCCCTACGGGCAGCACGAGGATGTACGCCTCGGTAGCGGGTTGGGGTCGTCCTCGTCGCCGGCGCTCGACGTAGCCGACACCGACGTGCATGCCGATTTTCATGTCTTGCTTCTTCATGATCCGGTCCCCAGCGCCCGTGTCTTGCCGGCCCCCAGGGAGACGGATGCTCCCGCGGTACGTCCTTGCTCGAAGCCGTCGGGGTCGTGGTAGACGTCGCTGGAGTTGGAGGAGTACTTCATGTCGTCCTGGGCCTCCATCCACTTGTCGACCATCTTGTCTTGCGCCTCGATGCGCGCCAGGGCGCTCTCCATCTTGACCAACGCGGTGGAGTCACCACTTTCTGCGGCGCTGCGCGTAAGCGCCTTGCGGTCGTAGCGTTTCTTCAGCTTGAGGCGCCGCTCAATCTCGGAGACGGCTCCCAGCCGGAAGTTGTTGAGCCACGTGCGTCCCTTTCCGCTGTGGGTTTTGGCGAGCCGGTCAATCTCGTGGGCCAGGTACTGGTGGAGGTACTGGACGGTTTGTGCGTCGCCCGTGCGCCCGATGACGTAGCAGACGCGCGCATACTTCTCCTCGGCCTCGTCGTACTCCGTACTGCTCCAGGGACGACACTGGTTCGCGTCGCACAGTGACCACGCGAGGTCCCACTTCCACGCAGGAATGCGTCGTGCTACGGCGAACAGAGGAAAGTCCAGGCATCTGCGCACGGGCTCCTCGGGTTGCTCTTCGTGTTGCTCCTCTTCTTGCAGGAGAGCGAGGTCAATCTTGTGGTTGTCGATGATCGCCTGGGCTCGGGCCGCGGCTGCGGCAGCTTCGTTGACGTTGTCGCTCTTGGCCAGTGCCAGGAGCTTGCGGATTTTGTCGATGATTTTTTCCATGGTGGTTCTCCAGTGGTTGTTTTCCAGACACCATTATCTCACGTGGGTAAAACCGACGTCGATAGACGGCAACCCACTTTATCTCGTTGAGAGCTACTACTTTTTCCTGAAACGCGACGACGCGAGGTCTGCTCGGCTGCGTTTACAGGGCGCCCCGCATCACTTCGATGCGGGGCACCTGTCTCAATCCGCGGTGCGGCGCCATGCGCCCTTGTTCTCTTCCGAGTGCAACTGCATGACGGAGTCAAGAAGACGCGTGCACGCCTCCTCCAGGCTCTTCCCCTTGCGGTGCAAGGCGATGATGCCGGCGGTGATCGTTGCACTCCAGACAC
>JAJCYG010000028.1 GCA_029263055.1 Actinomycetes bacterium | reverse complement strand
AAAATTAGGAGGCTTTCTTGGACGTAAAAATGATGGAAATCCAGGATGGCAAACTTTGTGGAGAGGCTGGACCCAACTACTACTCATGCAACAGGCAATCATAGATTTTCAGAAATGTGGGTAATGACAAGGCCTTTAGGCGAGGGAGGTTCAAACTTCACGCTTCCAACCGCTTTTTTAAGGTTTGAAAAGAAATTGTTTTTTCTTTACCTGAGTGAATATCTGCCAACACTTTTTCAGCTTCAAGGGCTAACCACTCGTCTTCAATTTCCTCAAGTTTTTCAAAAACGGCAGTTTACTTTTCTCCGAATAGTAGAAAAGATTGAATTTATCATTATCGAACGCCAATAACCTTGAGGGAAAACGATCATTTAACGTAAGAATAGCCGTTGTTGAAATAATCGGCTAAGCTAGGTCTGACAAATAAATATTTAAGAAAAATATATTTATCTCTATTGCCGTAAAACCCGGTCCTTTAGGGCTTGTCATTACCCACATTTCTGAAAATCTATGATTGCCTGTTGCATGAGTAGTAGTTGAGTCCAGCCTCTCCACAAAGTTTGCCATCCTGGATTTCCATCATTTTTACGTCCAAGAAAGCCTCCTAATTTTGCCACATATCTCCAAAAATCCTTTAAAGTTAGGTTTTTAGAATCTATTTCATTTCTCCTGCAAATGATATTTAATAGCTCCTGATTCACTACTGCGCCTGCTTTTATCTGTTCTGTGTTTTTGACCATATACTTTAACTCTAATAATCTACAGGCTATGATTCCTAACATCCCTATTATTGCTTGTAGGGCTTGACTTGTATGAAAATTTCTTTGCTCTACTAAGCAGCCCGTTTTTAAACATTTGTGGTACTCTTCTATCATCCATCTCATTGAATACCACTCTACTTTTTCATAGGCATCTTCAAAACTCTCAACTGGAAGAGTTGTAAATAATATCCACTCAAGCCCATCCTTTTTATCTTCCCAAACCTTGATGTAATGACCTAAAATGGAGCGTGCCTTCTTACCCATATATTTTGGAGAATGCACTTCAGCTTTCACCCAGCCTACTTGCAAATCATATATTGCTGCTTTTTTACTTCCTCTTGTTCTACGCTCAAGTTGAAACACTCCCTGAGGTTTTATTTTTTTTAACACCTCTAAAAGCTGTTTCGTTTGTCCGTCGACAGTAAGCTTTCTATTTTGCACCATACGTACCAACGCATGATGTTGGTAAAGAATACAGGTTTCTAAAAATTTAAAAATATCAGCTCCTCTATCACAAACATGAATCCACTTACTGTTAGGAGGTGCTTTTCCAATTGTAATCACAGAATTCGCCCAAACATCTGCCTCATTAGGTCTCGCTCTTTTCTGCGTACGCGTTTCACTTTTTTTATACTTTTTTCGCTCCCATAAAATTTGATGAGGCATGCCTAAAATATTTTGATAATGATTATTAACTTCTACAGCTAAAGTACTATGCAGACAAAATCCATGACCATTATGATTTCCAATAGGCCCAAGCTCTATGTCTCGAGAACTATAGTCTATTTCTGAGCCATCTTGAATAAAAAGCACTTGTTTTTTTTCTATTGTTTGGTTCATTACCCAATTTCTATGTATTTGCTGCAAAGCATTAAAAGTAACTTCTTCTTCATTAAAAAAACGATAAGTAGCTTTTAAATGTGCCCAATTAGGACATTGTTGAGGAAGACTTGAAGATGTTTTTTTTAACAAGTTGGAGGCTATTTTTAAAGCCCGTGAATTACGTCTTAAATCACCTAATTTTGCATCGCTCCATTGCTGCTTAATCCAATCATTAGAATCCATAATTCCTACCCTTATTAAAAAATTAGAAAAATAAAACTTTAATTGAAAATGTGGGTAATGACAAGTCCTTTAGGGCCGGGATGTAAGGCACTAAAGTTCAGTCTGGTTGCTCTTGGTTCTCTATATATTGTTTAATCACATCTACCGTGCCTCCTCCGCACGAACCCGCAAAATAACTGGGTGACCAAAAGCTTTTACCCCATAAAGCCTTTTGGATAAGAGGATCCTTCCATTTTCTAATCAACCTAGAAGAGGCTCCTTTCAAAGAATTTACTAATTTAGAAACGGTACAAGTTGGAGGATAGTTAATCAAAAGATGTACATGATCTTTCTCACCATTTAACTCTATTAACTCTGCCTGAAATTTGTTTGCAATTTTAGAAAAAATGGGTTTTAGATGTTTTAAGGTCTTCTTTGTAAACACCTTTCGTCTGTATTTTGTAACAAAGACCAAATGAATGTGCATTAAGAACACACAGTTTCTTCCTCTTCGAATTGCCATTGACTTATTCATAGACCAAAGTTTAAAATATTTGTATGATCTTTACCAAGACTTTTAAATACCGTCTTTGTCCTACGAGTTCTCAGAGGAGTCTTTGTGCACAGTTTGCAGGAGCTTGTAGGTGGGTTTACAACAGAGCATTAGATCAGAGAAATACTCTTTGGACAAACGAGAAAAAAACTATCTCTCGTTTTTCACAGAGCAATGAGCTTGTTTTTCTTAAAAAAGAAGAAGAGACGTCTTGGTTAAAGGGGATACACTCACAAATTCTTCAACAAGCTCTCATTGATCTACAAAGAGCCCTGGACCACTTTTTTCGTCGAGTCAAAAATCAAGAAGTTCCGGGCTACCCAAAATTTCGTTGTAAGGGAGCTAACGAGTCTTTCAGGTACCCACAAGGCGTTTCAGCTCAAGGAAAAAAAATCTATTTACCTAAAATAGGTTGGGTGAAATTTAAAAAATCTCGAGAGATCGAAGGCAATATCCAACAAGTTACCGTAAGGCAAGAAGGAAATAACTGGATGGTTTGTGTGACCTGTGAACTAGAAAAACCTGATCCCCTAGTTGAATTTAAAAGTGTCTTGGGAATAGATCTCGGTATCGAACATTTTGCCACACTTGCCACTGAAACCGGAATTGAAGAGATCGATAATAGACGTTTTTTAACCAAAGATCTAAAAAAACTAAAATATTTAAGTCGCAGGCTCTCTAAAAAAGCGAAGAGAGGCCAAAACCGCTTAAAGGCCAGAATAAAGCTCAATAGATGGCATGCTCAGATTAGAGCCAAAAGAGCCGACTTTTTGCATAAACTCTCGACACTGCTCGTCAAAAGCCACGACGTGATTGTAGTCGAGAGTTTGCAAATAAGAGCTCTTTTAGTTTCAGCTTCCAAATATTTAGCACGAGCTATAAGTGATATGGGCTGGAGGTCTTTTTTAGAGATGTTGAAGTATAAATGTAGAGAGTATGGTAAGAAATTAGAAGCTGTTGGACAGTACTTTCCGAGTACCAAGCAGTGTTTTAGTTGCCTTAAACGAAACGATATACCCCTACATCAGCGAGAATATAGCTGTTCTTGTGGATTTAAAATCCATAGAGACCACAATGCAGCTTTAAATTTAAGGGCCGCCGGGATGTCGGTCCTAAAGCTTGTGGAGCTGCCGCGTTAGCGGAGCTATGAAGCAAGAATCCTTCGCCTTTAGGCGAGGGAGGTTCAATGGGACTAGGGAGTAGCCGCTCCGATGTTTCGGCTCCCAGGCCCCCAATTCTTCTTCTCTTTC
>JAJCYG010000027.1 GCA_029263055.1 Actinomycetes bacterium | reverse complement strand
ATGAGCTTTTGAAACCAGGTGGAAAGTTATTAGTTGTTAATGCGTCTCGTAATGATCCTAGTATTATGGAAACAGAGTATATTGGTGAGTGGGTCTTAAATAGAAGGACTAGTGAAAGTTTCTTGGCTCTATCTGATAGTCTTCCAAACACAGCTAAAATAACGGTTAACCCTGACAGTCAAGGTGTTTATCTCTACTTAGTTATCTCTAAAGAACGCCCGTCTTCCTAATCTTATAGTAACTACAATTTTTATGGCATAATTATTGCATATATAAAGTTATTATATGGAAATGAAAATAGGTCCGTCCTACATAGAATATTTACGTGATTTGAATTTGCAACGTGCAAGGGTTGCATGTCTTCTTGGTTCCTCTTTGCTTATTGGCTCATCTGTATTAGATGCTTATATGCAGCCTGAATATTTTGGAAAATTTTTACTAATTCGAGTTATTGGAGCTATTTTAGTTTTAATCACTTATGGTTTTTCTTTTTCTTCTTATGGGAAAAAAAATGGCCTTCTTCTTGGAATGCTTGTCGTTTTTATTATTTCGACTACTTTAAGTATCATCATTCATAACCTAGGGTATGAGTCGCCCTACTACGCGGGTCTAAATCTTATCATCTTGGCTATTGGTGTTTTATTTACGTGGGAGTTTTATCAAGCTCTTATCGCTAGTATAGGTGTTTATTTAATGTATTTATTGCCTATTTTAGTTTTAGGAGAGATTGTTGATTTTAAAATATTTGTAAATAATAATTTATTTATTTTGGAAACTATAATTATTGCTGTAGCAGCTAGTTATTTTTCTTCAAATTTACGTAAACGTGATTTTGAGAGTCGTCATCGACTAGCTGATTCTGTGAAAGAGCTGAAAAGTACTCAAGCACAACTTGTGCATTCAGCGAAGCTGGCTTCGGTTGGGGAGTTGGCTGCAGGAGTGGCGCATGAACTAAATAACTCTTTAGATATTGCTATTTTGGCAAATATTAAGATTAAGAAGATGTTGAAGAAGGCGGGTGAGAAGGAAGAGTTGAAGTGGTTTTTGGATGAGACTAAGCGGGGGTTTGGGAATTTGAATGAGGGGTTGGCGCGGGCGCAGAATGTGGTGCGTAATCTTTTGACTTTTTCTAAGAAGGACTCTGAGGGGTTTCATCATCAAGATATTCATGAGGGGATTGAGTCTTCGATTATGGTGATGGGTAATGAGGCCAAAGATCGAGTTGAAATTCATAAAGATTTTTGTGAGGTGGGGGCGGTTTTTTGTGATTTGAATCAGTTGAATCAGGTTTTTCTCAATATGTTTAAGAATGCTGTGGATGCGATTGAGGAGAAGGGGGATCTTTGGATTCGGACTTGGCTTGAGGGCGACAATATCAACATTTCCATTAGGGACAATGGTATGGGAATTGCTGAAGATAAGTTAGATAAGATCTTTGATCCGTTCTTTACAACGAAGGACGTAGGGGAAGGGACAGGTTTGGGCTTGAGTGTGAGTTACAATATTGTACGCGATCACAAGGGAGTGCTCAAATGTGTAAGTACTGTGGGTGAGGGGACTGAGTTTATCATTACGATGCCCATAGATAGCTCTAAGAAGGGATAAGAGGTTGTGGAAAACCGAGTAGAGACCAAATATAAATTTTTAGTGGTTGATGATGAGGCTGCCATTTTAGATGGCTTTGTGGATGCCTTTGAGGACCAGTTTGACATTGTGACAGCCAATAGCGGTGAAGAAGCGCTTGATGTGCTTAAGCAAGAAGACTCTATTGGGGTGATTGTAACTGATCAGCGCATGCCTGGTATGAATGGGGTGGATCTGTTGCAGCAGGTAAAGGTGTGTCGGCCTGAAGTGGTGCGGGTGCTTATTACTGGTTACACTGATTTGAAGACAGCGGTTGATTCTATTAACAAAGGGGATGTGTACCGTTACATTCAAAAACCTATTGATGAAGATACAACGTTAGAAATTTTAAGTGATTCACTTGGCAAGTATACTGAAAATTTAGAAGTGCAACAAAGTATTGGTGAGGTCAAACAGAGAATTAAAGATCGGTTTATTCAAATGTATGAGTCGATGTCTTCGGGACTGGCCCATCACATTAATAATGGTTTGGTGCCAACTAAAACGTTTTACGATTTGTTGCCTCAGAAGTTAACTCTAATGAAAGAGGGCAAGTATGATGGGGAGTTTTTTGATGAGTTTTTGACTCAGGCAGTTTCTGATTTGTCATTAGTGCAGCAGATTGTGGGGATGTTTACGTGGGTGCGTAATTGCAATGTTGAAGACTTTCACAGAAATAAGATTGAAGAATTAATTGATGTGGAAGACATTCAAGTGCATAAGCTATTAAAAGAGAAAAACCTTGAGTTGGTTAAAGAGGTGGAACCAGGTTTGCCAGAAGTTGTGGTGGATCGGCTTAAAATTCAGGAGTTGTTCTCTTTATTAATTAAAAATTGCGCTAAAGAAGCTCCTCAACAGTCTAAAGTGGTGTTGCATGTTTCAAAAGTAGAGAACCCTGGCGGCTTGCCAGATGTGCGGTTTTCGGTTTCACGCAGAGGTGAAGTTTATACAAAAGAAGACATTCCTCGGTTGTTTGACCCCTTTTATAAGTTTGATCGAAGTTTAAGAAGTGGGATAAACGGTTTA
Source organism: Actinomycetes bacterium (assembly GCA_029263055.1). Taxonomy (GTDB): domain Bacteria; phylum Auribacterota; class JAJCYG01; order JAJCYG01; family JAJCYG01; genus JAJCYG01. The sequence goes on along the minus strand of JAJCYG010000027.1, from coordinate 8,036 downwards.
GATTTAACCAACTGCTTTATTATTGCTGCCAAGCATGGAAGTGAAATTAAAGTAGAGAGCTCGCCTGATAAGACCTCATTTTCAGTTGATCTGTCAATGGCCTAGTGCTGAAAAAGGCCCAAATTTTTCCTTCTGATAAGAGTATTCCTTTAAAAGGCTGTATGCTAGAATTTGATAACTTAGGACGAGTTATCAATGAAAATATTAAAATTATTCATTATTATCTGTTTTTTCTTTTTAGGAGAAAGAGCTTTTTCTGCTGACGAACGCTTGGCCAGAGTGGCGATTCTTCTTCCTGAAAGTGGTGTTTTTGCTGGTTTTGGTGAGCTTCAAAGGAAGGGCTATGATTTAGCACAGGTCAATCAAGCACGAAATGACCTTAAATTGGATGTGCGTTATTTTGATATTGCTTCAACTTCAAATTTAAAAAGGTTTTTAAAGAAGACTGTTTTGAGTTGGAAACCAGATATTTTGATTGGGCCTTATAACAGTGCCCAATCAGAAGATGTGCTTAAGATTATTGCCAAAGAAAAAATTCCTATTATTCTTCCTTCAGCCACTAAAGATAATCTCACTAAAAGTTTTCACCCAAATGTGTTTCGTATTGCTTTACCTTCGAGAATATTATCTAAAACTGTTTCAGACTATCTTGTGAGTAAGCAAGCTGATTGGAAGGTAAGGGCTGTTTATATTATTGCTGAGAAGAGTGAATTTGCGCAATCCGCTATAAAGGCACTGCGTTATTCCCTTCCTTTTCCTGTTACGGTGATTGACGATGCGAGTGCATTAAAAAATAAAAAATCAACGGTGATTGTCATTCAACGCTCACCAAAAGCGTGTATTCAAATTTGCAATGACTTAAAAGGTAAAGCTCATATCCTTGGGTTTTTAGCTGGGTTTGTTACGTCTGAGTTTCGTCAATACGCTAAAGAAACAAATTTAGATGCCTTTGTTTTGTCGCCATGGCAAGATGATTCTCAAAACCCTTATTCAGTTGAGTTTATTTCTCAATACAAAAATAAATTTTCAACTTCTTTTTCAACAAGTTATCCTCAATATCATAGTGTTCAAGCTTATTCAGCTTTAATGATCGCAGGAGAAGCGCTTCAACAAAGTGCGCTAAAAAAAGAATCTTTAAATGAAGTGTTATTGAATAAAGTTTTTAAAACCCCCTTAGGCCGTGTGAGCTTTTTAAATTTTGGGGGTTATTACCAGCAGTCTATAACAGGTTCTGTTATTCAACATTATTCTAAAGGAATACTTAAAACAGTTTTTCCATCAGATCGAATTATTTCTTCAGAAAAAAAGACTCAAGCAGAGGTTCCTTTCTGGAAACTCCTTCTTGATAATCAGTTTATTGCTCTATTTACAATTATCGCCTGCGGACTTTTGATTGGAAGTATTAAAATTGGCCCGATTTCTTTGGGGAGTTCGGGTGTCTTATTTGCGGCTCTTTTTTTCGGACACTTTCATTTTACTATCCCATCAAGTACAGGCACATTAGGGCTTATATTATTTATTTTTTGTGTTGGGATTAGCGCGGGCCCTACCTTTATGGGTTCTTTTGTTCGGCAAGGGGTTGATTTAGCTAAGCTCTCTATCTTGGTTGTTTCAATTGCTGCTGTCACAACGATTCTACTCGCTAAAACTTTTTCACTTCCAAGAGACCTTGCTGCGGGTCTTCTTGCTGGTGCGTTAACAAGTACGCCTGCTTTTGCAGCAGCCATGGATACGCTTAAAGATTTTGGAACAAATGTTTCCGTGGGATATGGGATTGCTTACCCCTTTGGTATTGTGGGGGTTGTTCTTTTTGTGCAGCTGCTTCCTAAATTCTTAAAAAAAGATCTAAACAAACTCTCAGAAGAATACTCTTCAACAAGCAATGATAAAACAAATATTGTTTTAATATTTGTTTCTGTTGAAAATCCAGCCATTATTGGAAAAAGAATTCAGGATTGCCATTTTATTTTTGAATCTAATTGCCAGGTCTCGCGTGTTTTGGAAAATACTTCTTTAGTCCCATTAAAAGCAGGCATGCTTTTTGAGCAAGGCCAAATTGTGAGGCTTGTTGGACATGAAGAAAAGATTGAAACCGTAATAGAATATATTGGAAAAAGAGTTAAAAAAGTTACCTATGAAACTATTTCTGACAAAGACAGAATGGATATTGTGGTGACCTCAGGTGATCTCATTGAAGAATCATTAGAAAAATTAGATTTATTAAATAATTACGGAATTACAGTGACTCGAATTTTTCGTAATGAAAAAGTGTTTACTCCATCCCTTGAAACCTGTATTGAAGAAAATGACCAGCTTAGGGTTGTGGGGAGTCCTGAAGAAGTGCTCCGTTTTGCAGAAGTTTGTGGCCATAATAAAAAAGTACTTCATGAAACAGATTTACTTTCACTTTCTGTGGGGATTACAGTCGGAGTCTTGATTGGGCTGATACCGATCTCTTTATTTGGACTTCAAAGCTTTACTCTTGGACTGAGTGGGGGATTGCTGCTTGTTTCTTTATTATTAGGTCATTTTGGTCGAATTGGTAAAATTGTGGGCCGCATTCCTATTGCTTCGCGTTTGTTGATGATGGAGTTGGGACTTGTTTTTTTCTTAGCGAATGCAGGAATTAAAGCAGGAAGTTCTTTTATGGAGACGGTGCAAGAATATGGGATTCAACTCTTTTTTATTGGGGGCTGTATCACCACCTTGCCTTTGATTTTTGGTTTTCTCTTTGCTCATTATGTTTTGAAAATTAATCTTCTTCAAATATTAGGTGGCCTCTGTGGTGGCATGACTTCGACTCCTGCTCTAGGAGCAATACGAAGTAAAACAGATTCAGAGATTCCAATGATTAGCTATGCAGCAGCTTATCCCGTGGCTTTAATTTTTATGCTTATCGGTGCCCAATTGGTTCTTTTTGTTTTAAAAGTTATTTAGCAATGTAGGCAGATATTAAATTAAAAGAAGTTTTAAATGAGTGAGGTTTTTTATGGGTATGAATAAATTTGGTTTAGCTATTATGGGAATGGTTCTAAAAATAAAGTCTTTAGGATCGAAAAAAACAAAATCTTCTAACAACAAAGCCGGTTGCGTTAGCTTGATTGATATCAATGTTTTTGAAGAAAAAGTAGATGTGTTACCAAAAATATTTGGAATGCAAAAAAACATGCTTCAAGGTGTGCCTGGTTTTGTTTCTGCGGCTTTGCTAAAAGGACCAAACCCGCAACAGTTTGGCATTTTTACTCAATGGGAATCGGTTCAAGATTTGGAAGAGTGGAAAAAACAAGCCGCTGAAAAAGGCGGCAAGCACATGCAAGCGATGCTTCGCGGAGAGTCTAAAGTGGTGCAACCCCCATATACGAGCACGCGTTGGGATGTTGTTGTTGCTTCTGATTAGTCTAATTTGAAGTGACCTGAATGATGTGGTTAGTACCAGGGTGGATGTTGACATCTATTTCAGAGTTAATGGTTGTGCCATTAGATAAGCTTAGAATTAACTCTGCTGTTTCATCAAGGTCAATGGTGTCGATGTTTAAGAAGCCTTCTTTTTGGGTGGAGTAGCCTGTCCAAACATAAGAGTGGGCAGAGCCGTTGTAAAACCTTCCTGTTAGTTTGATGTGTTTAGATTGGGGTTTGAGATTGATGCGATAATTTTTTAGCGCGTCGTCTAAAGGCAAGTCCACGATCACCATAAATTCTCTTAAATCTTTATTATGCGCGCTGTGTAGTTTTTCTAGTTTAGAAAAATCCTTTTCTAGAAAAGGGATTAGGAATTGGTAGGCAGTACTCTTAGTGCTGATTTGAGCAATGCCTGGCTCTTTAAAAAAGAAAAGAGTTGTTTTGGGTAGATGGTGTGCTTTGATACCTGTAACAGGATATCGTGGCATGCGTTCTTCTTTAAGCTGAATTGTGTTCTCAGAGTTAGAAGAGAGTAGTTCCTTTAATTGTATTTCGCTGTAAGCATGTGAACTAAAATGAGCGCTTGATTGACCGACGAGTCCATCTCCTTTATTTCCGTTAGCTCCCACTAAAAAAAGAACATTTTCTCTGCGGTATTTTTGGTTTTCAGGTTTGGTTAGTTTTAAAAAGTCTTTGATCATATTTAAGTGGTTGCGTGTACCTAGTTGTGTGTCGCGGATTTGGTTTTCAACAGGCCCGATTAAGGCATCGTCTAATCGACGGGGAAGTATTTTTAAAATGTCATATGTCTTGTTGGCTGTTGGTGAGCCAAAGTAAGAACCCGCCATAGAAAAGAAGCGAAGCTGTAGGTCTAAAAATTGTTCGTATTCAACATAGTTTTTCCAAAATAAAAATCCATAGTCACCTCTCATCGCTGGGCCAATAAAAGGTTTTTCAAGCCATTTTAATACTTTCGAGTATTTTCTTGGATAACCTTTGTTTCGTCCCGAAGCGAAATTTCTGTTAGGAAAAAGTTCTTTAGGATTAGTTAGATAAGTTCTAAAACGTTCTTTTGATTGTTCGAGTTCTTTTTCAATCTTTTTATCGAATCGTCGGAAGTCATAGTTTAGGTTGAGTTGTTTTTCGTTTTGGCGCTTGATGTTGGTAAATACAATGGCATTTTCTAAGTTTTCTTTAAAAAATAAAAACTCTGGGTCATTCTTTAATATTTTCCATTCGATCCCTGTCTCAGCAACAAAGTCATCCCAATAAATTTTAAACTGTAGCATGGCGCGTACCACATCTGCAGCAAGTACACCCCCTTGGCTATATGAAATAAGAACGAGTTCTTTAAGTGGTGTTACACCTTGTTCTGAACGAATCTCATTCTCTTTTTCAATGGCTGATGAAAGGGTGGGGAGTACTCGTGTCATGGAAATAGAATGTTTACCATAATAAAGACCCGCAACATCGTTGACAGGATAGATTTTTTCGTCGTAAGCAACAAAGAAAAAAGGATAACCTTCTTTTTGCATCAGTTGAGCTAACTGGCCAAATTGGTTGTGACCTGTTGGGGCACCCGGAAGATTGAGACCCGGAATGGCGGCGACAAGGGGCAACTCTGCTGTGCGCTGAGGTAAGAGTGGCGGTTCTTGGAGTTGTTCGAAATCAGTCAGAGCTTTGTTTAAAGATTTTTCACGAACAATAGAAAGAGAGCCACATCCTAATGAGTTAAAAGTAAAAATAAGTAAAAGAAAGAAGCCCCAGAGTTTATTCATTCTTTAGTTTTATTTGCCCCAAACTTTGTTGATGAATCGATCTCTACCTGAACTGGTTCGGTAGCGCTGGTAGTGAGCCGGTGACTTTTTGTAATAACCTTGGTGATATTCTTCGGCTTGATAAAAAGGCTCGGCTTCTAGAATTTCTGTCACAATCGGACTGTCGCCAAATCGTTTTGAGTCAGCCAGTGCTTGTTTTGATTTTTCAGCATTGGTTTTTTGTTCTGCATCAAAATAGAAGATGGCGGTCTTGTATTGAGTGCCGCGGTCAAAGAATTGGCCTCCTGCATCAGTGGGGTCAACCCCTCTCCAGTAGTATTCGAGCAGTTTTTCATAGGCAATCACTGAAGGGTTGTAAATCACTTTAACAGCCTCAAAATGCCCGGTTCGGCCAGTGGTGACCTCTTTATATGAAGGATTTTCGGTTTCTCCCCCTGTATAGCCTGAAATCACCTCTATAATGCCGGGTAATTTCTCAAAATCAGCTTCTGAACACCAAAAACAGCCACCTGCAAAAATCGCTTCCTGGGTCTCTTTAATAGGGGGATTCATTGATTTTTCCTTTGCCGAGGCATCATTACATAGAATAAAGAGAAATATGAGTAAAAATGAGATTATTTGCTTCATATATGCCCCTAAGATATAAGAGTTGACATATAAAATCAATTCTTTATAATGTTCCAAACAAGATAGATACTAATATCGTAAGGTGTTCTATTTGCCTTGCGATTTTTTTTTGTTCTTGTTGTTTGAATAAATAATAAAGGAGATAGTGTTCAATGGCTCGTGGAAAAGTAAAATGGTTTAGTAATGATAAAGGTTACGGATTTATTTCACCAGAATCAGGAAATGATTTGTTTGTGCATCACACGGATATCCAAGGTGATGGATATAAATCTTTAGAAGAAGGTCAAGACGTTGAGTTTGAACTAAGCGAAGGTCCTAAAGGTCCTCAAGCTAAAAATGTGGTCAAACTGTAAACTTACCTAATGTAGGTGTAGTATAAATAAAAAAAGGAGATAGTGTTCAATGGCTCGTGGAAAAGTAAAATGGTTTAGTAATGACAAAGGTTATGGATTTATTGCTCAAGAATCAGGTAATGATTTATTTGTGCACCACGCTGATATTCAAGGCGAAGGTTATAAATCTTTAGATGAAGGTCAAGACGTTGAGTTTGAAATTGCTGAAGGTCCTAAGGGTCCTCAAGCTAAAAACGTAGTTAAACTGTAAGACCTGATCGTCCTAGCTTGAAAATGGGCTGGTTTGTTTACATCTTAGAATGTCAGAATAATTTTTTGTATACCGGTATAACCAATGATTTGGATCGCCGGTTTACACAACATCAAAACAAATCAGCTCATTTTACAAGTTATAATCCCCCTAAGCGGTTCGTTTTCATCGAACCAATCAAAACTCGCGGAGAAGCCCTCTCCTTAGAAGCTCAAATTAAAAAACTCCCTAAAAAAATTAAACTACAAATTATTGGCCAAGGTGGCTAGACTAATAAGCCTATGAAAAAGCTGATTCTTATTTCAGGAGTTGTTTTTTTATCCCTCTTTATCTTTGTCAAATATAAGACAAATACCAACCCTTATTACCAAGGTTCTAAGACCGCTCATTTTGATGGCGTTCGCTTTAATAATTTAGACCCTGTTCAATCACATAGTTTTAGTGATTTTGTGAAGTGGCGCCTCAATCGTAATAAAGGAGTATGGCCGCCAGTTTTTTCAGAAGTTGTTTTTGACGTGCCGCCTGAAAAGGTAGAAAGAGAGGATCTGCGTGTTACATTTGTTGGCCACTCAACTGTTTTGATTCAAACCGAATCACTTAATATTTTAACGGATCCTATCTGGTCTGGGTTTGCCAGTCCTGTATCAGGGGTGGGGCCTCAACGGATACAGCTCCCAGGAATACTTTTTAATAAGATTCCTAAAATAGATCTAATCTTGGTGAGCCATAGTCATTATGATCATCTTGATTTGCCCACAATTAGGCGTCTAGTTCGTCGTGATGATCCCATGATTGTGGTGCCATTAGGCAATGATGTCATTATTCAACAGGAAGATGCTACCGCACGAATAAAGGCGTTGGATTGGGGAGAGAGTTATGCTGCTACAGATTTAGTTAATATTTATTTACAGCCTGTACAACATTGGTCGGCTCGGACAATGTGGGACCATAATAAAGCATTGTGGGGCAGTTTTGTGATTGAAACACCCGGAGGAAATATTTATTTTGCCGGCGATACAGGTTATGGCGAAGGGTATAATTTTATTCGAACCCAAAAAGAGTTTGGTCAATTTAGATTAGCCTTACTCCCTATTGGTGCTTACAAGCCAAGATGGTTTATGGAGCACAATCATCTTAATCCTGAAGAAGCAGTGTTGGCGCATAAAAAGTTGAATGCCAAGCAGAGTTTAGGCATTCACTTTGGTTGTTTTAAATACTTAGCTGATGATGGGTATGAAGAACCTGTTGACGACCTAAGAGAAGCTAAAAGAGAGCATCATCTTAACGATGCCGACTTTCGCGTTTTAAAAGTGGGTGGTTCATGGGACGTTTTAAAGTAGCCGAATTTGTCTCTATCTTATTTTTGATCAAAACCTGGAAAACGCCTTGTAGCAAACGCAGAATGACATTCCATACAGCTTTGGTTCATTCGAGCAAAAGAGTCTGCTATTTTAGCTGGGTTTTTCGCTTTGGCTGCTAATGCCAGGTTTTTTGCTTCTTCGTGAAAAGCATGATCGAGTTTGATGAATTCAGGAGATAGGCTTTTATGTAGTTCTTCATGTTCCTGGTTGGCCTGCTTGTCGAGTATATAAGACTGTTCTATACTTGTTGCTGATTCTGCAATAACAT
>JAJCYG010000026.1 GCA_029263055.1 Actinomycetes bacterium | reverse complement strand
TAATTCAGCAAAAACAGTTTTATTTTTTTCAGTTTCGGTTAAGTTTAAAAACGGAGCAGGATAAATGCCTACCCAAAAAATTAAAAGTATCAACGGAGCTGCAAGCGCCCATTCTTTTGTTTTGATATCAACCCATTCAGGTTGATGCAATGACGGTTCTTCAAAGTAAACTTTTTGCATAAAACGGAACGAATAAATAGCTGAAAGCAAAACCGTTAATCCTAAGACAGGTGTTAACCAAGGGTGTGCTTGAAACACATCAAAGAAAACTAAGATTTCACCCACAAAACTATTTGTTCCTGGTAAAGCAACCGACGATAGAACAAACACAAGGGTCAACCAGCAAAGTTGCGGCATAAATTTAGCCAAACCACGTCGAGAAGTAATCTGAGTTGATCCAATGCGCTGTTCCAACCAATGGACCACTAAAAAGATTCCAGCAATAGTCACTCCATGGTTAAAAGCTTGTAGGAGAGCCCCTGATGAAGCGCCCCCTTGCCACACAAAGAGTCCTGCTAAAACAAAGTTCACATGGGAGAAACTACTGTAGGCCATTAAACGTTTAAAATCTTTTTGTGTGCAGGCTGCCCAACCACCATAGATGACACCTGCAATGGCCATGGTTAATAAAACAGAACTCCACTCTTGAATCAAGTTTGGAAAGAACGGAATCACGATTGTGGCAATCCCAAAAATACCTGCTTTAGACAAAATAGCTGAAAGCAAAATAGTTCCTGACGTTGAAGAACGCGTATACGCATTAGGCAACCACGAATGAAACGGAAACAGAGGTGATTTCACAGCAAACGCCAGCACAAAAACCAAGAAGATCCATTTGGCTTGAGGCAATGTTTCAGCGACGCGGCTTAACTCAGCTATATTAAAAGTACCCGCTCCAATATAAAGCGCTAAAACAGCCGCAATCAGAAATGCTGAACCAGCCAACATATAGATTAAAAAGTTAATCGCAGCTTCTCGGCACTTCTCAAAACCCCACATCCCAATAATAAAATAGATGGGTAAAAGCATGGCTTCCCAAAAAATAGTAAAAAGAGCTAAATCTTGAGCGGTAAAAAAGCCGATTAAGAAAGTTTCTAGTAACAACACAAGGCTATAAAAAAACTTAGGAGACTTGAGTTTTTCACTCTCAACCACAAAGAGACTGATCGGAACAATCAAAGCAGTTAAGAACAGAAAGAGAAGAGAGACACCGTTAACGCTCAGATGAAATTGAATATCCAAAGATGGAAGCCAATCCGTTTGAATCGTACTTCCAAGCAAACTGTTGTTTTTAATAACGAGCAGAGCCAAAGGAATCAAACTCAAGCCCAAAGCAATTCGCTTGAGCAACTCTTTACCTAAATTAGGTATTAAGAGCATTGCAGCAGCTCCAAATAAAGGAATAAAAAATAAAAGTTTTAAAGTTTCCATAAGTTCTCGCTAAAAAATTAAAAAGCCTAATAGTAAGGTTGCACCAATTACCATCCACGCCGCATACGAACGGATTTGACCACTTTGTGCTCGCTGCAACAAATTACCGATTCCACCAACCACTCCTGACAACACCCGGATGGTCCCTTCAAAAAAGACCGGTTCCAAAACAAACGAAATGATTTTCGAGAGAAATGTGAGTGGCTTTACAATTAAAATGTCATAGATCTGATCCACAAAAAATGCGCGGCGTAAAAGAGTGACTCCATCCACATCACGTGCTTTTACTTTATAAACAAACCAGGACAATCCAAAACCAGCAATCGCAATCAAAATGGAACGCATTGTTAAATGGCCCCACTTAAAAGCAATGCCATGGGTGTCAAAAGTTTGACCTAAAAATGTTTGTAATGGGGCGTGCGCTCCACCAAACCAACCAAAGAAACCACCGATCACAGTAAAAACACCAAGAACAGCAATCGGCACCAACATAACGCTTGGCGCTTCATGAATCACTTTGGAGATTTTCTCGTCGAGTCTGGATTTACCTGTAAAGGTTAAGAAATAAGCCCGGCCCAAATAAAACGCGGTTAAAAAAGAAACAGCCATGCCACAAAAATAAAGGATGTGGTACCCATTGTGCGCCACCTCGTCAAGCAACAAGTCTTTACTCACAAACGCCGCAAAAGGAGGAATCCCTGAAAGAGCCAGCACACCCAAAATAAATAATTTATTAGTCTTTGGAAGTTTGCTGGCCAAGCCTCCCATTTTTTCCATGCTCGTTGCTCCATTCATCATATGAATGACATTTCCTGCGCTTAAAAAGAGAAGAGCTTTAATAAAGGCATGCGTCATTAAATGAAACATCGCACAAAAATAAGAACCGACTCCGCAGGCTAAAAACATCAAGCCGAGTTGGCTTGTTGTGGAATAAGCGAGCACTTTTTTAAGTTCAGTTTGTGAGAGCGCGGCAAATGCAGCGCCTAATGCTGTAATCATTCCGATGATTGCAATCGTATAAGAAGTGATGGGTGCGAGTTGAAAAACAGGGCTTAAACGGACGATCAAATAGACACCTGCTGTCACCATAGTCGCTGCGTGAATCAACGCACTCACAGGCGTCGGCCCTTCCATAGCATCTGGCAACCAAACATGTAAAGGAACCTGAGCTGATTTACCCATGGCACCAATGAAATAACAAAACGTTAGAAGCGTAATGACGGGGGCCCCAACAGCAAACATTTCTTTAGCTTGCGAATTGATTTCATTAAAGTCACCGGTGCCAAATAATTTATAAGTAAGTAAAATTCCAATGATCAAACCAAGGTCACCAATTCGGTTCACCACAAAAGCTTTGGTGGCAGCTTTAGCAGCTGCAGGACGGTGATACCAAAATCCAATTAAAAGGTAAGAAGCAAGCCCCACCCCTTCCCAACCCACAAACAAAAGAACTAAGTTACCGGCTAAGACCAACGTCAACATGGAAAAGATAAAAAAGTTTAAGCAAGCAAAGTAGCGTGCAAAGTCTTCATCATGATTCATGTAACCAATACTAAACACATGAATCAAATAACCGACTCCAGTAATAATCAGAGTCATTAACAGCGACAGAGAATCAATGTTTAACGTAAAGCCCACTTTAAACTGTTCTAAAGGAATCCAATCAAAATAAGTAAAGCTTCCGGTGGTACCGTTTAACCACAGGGTAAAAAAACAGACAAACGAAACCAGCACTGTGCCCGAAGCAATCCGGCCAGCCCATTTTCGTTCGATGAACTTTGACGAGAACATCAAACCTAAAAATCCAAGTAAAGGGGTGAGTAACCCAATTAAAGTTAAGTTCATTCTATCCTTTTAATAAATTAATTTGATCGATATCAACAATTCGTTTGCTTCTAAAAATATGAATCACAATGGCAAACCCAACAGCCGCTTCAACAGCAGCTAGCACCAAGACAAAAAAGACCCACACATGCCCCGTCATGTTGCCCCATTCACGGGCAAACGCAATAAAGAGCAAGTTGGCTGAATTTAAAATCATTTCAATCGACAGAAAAAAGACCAACACGTTCCGTTTGGTCAGCACACCAATCAAGCCGATCGTAAACAGAGCAAAACTTAAAATAATTAATAGGGATAAACTCATTTCTCTGGAGTCCTCTTTCCAATGTAAACCGCACCCACAATCCCAACTAAGAAAAGCAACAATACTGCTTCAAATGGGAAGAAAAAATCAATGTAGAGCGCTTTTCCTAATGCTCTAGCTTGGCCAAAGCCTTCTGTTAATGGCGCACTAAAATGAGTTGGGATTTGTGACACACGTGTGAGCACAAAACCAACACCTACAACAAATGCCGAGGCAGCAAAACAAATCAAAACCTTAGAACTTTGCGCTACTGCTTTATGAATTTCTGCGTACGCATCTTGAAAAAGCATCATCACAAAAATAAAGAGGACTAAGATCGCGCCGGCATAAACTAAAATTTGCATCACAGCAATAAACTCAGCTGAAAGCAACAGATAGTGCACTGCTAAAAGCATAAGCGTCCCTAAAAAAGACAACGCGGCATAAACCGGTCGCTTTGCAATCAGAATGCCTGAGGCAGATAAAATTAATAAAAAGGCTAAGAATAAACTCATATTTCTCTGTTTGGATCAAAACCAGATTCGCCTGGTTTTTCTTCCGTTAACATTCCTTTGGTATAAATTAAAGATTGGCGATCATAACCTGCGAGTTCGTAATCATTCCCCAACACCACGGCTCCTGTTGGGCACGCTTCTTCGCAGTAACCACAAAAAATACAACGCAACATATTGACTTGATAGTCAGCAGCGTAACGTTCTCCTTTAGAGACTTGATTGTCAGGCGTGTTTTCAGCCGGCTTCACGTAAATAGCTTGAGACGGACAAACAATGGCACAAAGCTCACACCCCACACAGCGTTCTAAGCCATCTGCCCACTTTGTTAAATGGTGACGTCCTTTAGAACGTTCTGGTAAATCCCGTTTCTTTTCTGGATAACGCAATGTAACTGGACGTTTGAAAGCATACTTAAGCACAATCAAAAGACCACGTAACATCGACATAAATTTTCCAATTTGCAACTTCATTTTATCTCCTTAGACCAAAACAAAATAGGCTGTGACAATTAAGTTGGCAATCGCTATTGGCGTTAAAATTTTCCAACCAAATGTCATCAACTGATCATACCGAACACGAGGCAATGTGGCTCGAACCCACATAAAAAAGAAAACAAAAACAGCTAGTTTTGCGGCAAACCAAACTACTGGCAGATCGCCAGGACCCCGCCATCCACCAAGGAAGAACGTGATCGCAATGGCTGAAACAAGCAAAATATTAATATACTCAGCCATGAAAAACATACCGAACTTTAACCCCCCATATTCGGTGTGATAACCTGCCACCAACTCATGTTCTGCTTCAGGCAAATCAAAAGGAGCACGATTTGTTTCAGCAAATGAACAGATCACAAAAATGATAAATGCAATCGGATGGGTCCAAATAAACCAACGTTCAGCTTGAGCCTCAACAATACCAGGCAAATTCAATGTACCTGCTGCCAACACCACTGAAAGAATAGAAAGACCTAAAGGAATTTCATAACTAATCATTTGTGCGGTTCCACGTATCGAACCTAAAATAGAATACCGATTGTTCGAAGACCAGCCTGCTAAAACCACATCGTAAACCGCTAAAGAAGTGAATGCTAAAATCACTAAAATGCCAGAATTCACATCGGCAATATAAAGATTAATTTCACGCCCCATAAATTCAAAACTCGGTCCGAACGGAATCAAACCAAAAGCAAAAAAAGCAATAAAGGCAGCAATCGCCGGAGCCAACCAATAAGTGAGTGTGTCTGCACCTGCAGGTTGAAACCGTTCTTTAAAAATCAGTTTAATTCCATCAGCCATTGGCTGGAACAAACCAAAAGGACCGGTTCGGTTTGGTCCCAAGCGCAATTGCATGCGCGCCATCAAGACCCGCTCACACAATGTCATATAAGCCGCACATCCTGAAAGGACAAGGACCAAGGTCAAACCTTTTGCTAAGACTTCAATAATATCAATCCACATAATAAATAAATACTTACCCTTTTTTAACTATAACCGCTGTTGCGTTAGAAAGTTTCATGCCTAATTGAGCTACAGACAATTCTGGAAAGCCTTCAGGAATCACCACGGTTGCTTTAGCCACAGCTTCTGTGACTTTAAGCGTTCCTTTTAAAGTACCTTGCTCTGACTCCACAACAACCAAATCGCCCTCTTTAAGCAATCGATTGATTGCTTCTTCTGGATGAATCGAAATAGTCGGTTCTTTAACAAGCTGCTCAATCGCAGGTGAGTATTGAACGCGCGTGCCATGATCAAATAGTTTTTGAGAAAGACTCAAACGAAGTTGCTCCCCTTTGATCTCTTCTAACTGAGTTGAAGCAGAAATTTCTTCCAGTTGAGTTGGCACTTTAAATGGAAGACGTTCTACTTTTAAGTGCTCACTAAACTCTTTGTCTAAAATTAATGTGGTTCCCAAACGTTGAGCAATTAACGTGAATATTTCTGCATCACTCAAAAGACCTTCAGGAGCACTTTTAGCAGCACGAATTTCTTGAATACGTCCTTCAATGTTAATGACATGTCCTCCTTTTTCAATAAAGGAGAGCGTTGGCAAAACCACATCTGCTTCTTCAGCTGTTTTAGTTAAGAAGAGATCTTGAACAACTAAAAATTTTGTTTTTTCACGGATTTGGTCCCAGAGAGGGGCCGGTACTTTAGCTGCGGGATTGGCCCCAGCCACATAAAAAAGATCCCAGGGCTCTTTGCTTGCTTGGATCAACATATCTGAGCTGCTCAAACCTGTTTGCTTCGCATCACTGCCTGCAGGACCGATTGCAGGATGCATTCCAGCAAAACGAGCGCCTAAATCATTACCGGTTCCTTCTAAAATATTTAAACTCAACTCAGGGTTTTGTTTTTTCCATTTTAAAAGAGTTGATAAAATTTTGCGGCGTGATGTTGATTTTAAATATTGTTCTCCAATAAAGAGAGCGCTCTTTCCTTTTAGAGTTGGGAGCACTTCTTTTTCAAGTTGATCTAACACAGCAAACTCTTCACCTGGAGCATGAATGATTTCTTTATTACTGTGGGGTGAAACTTCTGTTTGATGATGGCCTGTCACAACAACTTTAGCCCCATTATTCATCCCTTGTTTCAAACGCAACCAAATCACAGGAAAAGTTTCCGTCAGGTCCGATCCTAAGACAAGCACATTATCAAGAGACTCGATTTCACCGAGGCTGATTTCAGTTCCAGCAGGAATCGCTTCTTGATCTTTATCTTGTTGAGATAAGCCAACCCGCGCATCCACATTTGGGCTTTCAACAACCTCACGAAATAATTTTTGAAAGAAATAGTTTTCTTCAACAGTTAAAGGAGACCCACCTAAAGCACCCACTTTGGGACTTGCTTTGACTTCTTTAAATTTATTGGCAATCAGCTCTAAAACTTCTTCCCAACCAGCTGGAACCAATTCACCGTTGCGACGGATAAGAGGTGTTTTAATTCGGTTATCATCATTAACATGTTCATAACCAAAAAAACCTTTATCACACATCCAAATATCATTCACGTCACGATTTTCAACTGAACGGACTCTTAAGATTTCATTGTCCCGGGTATCAACTTTCATGTTACATCCCACCGCACACAATGTGCAGGTTGACTCCACCGTGTCATTATCCCAAGGACGAGCACGAAAACGATAAACCTGACTTGTCAGCGCGCCAACAGGACACATCTGAATCGTATTTCCAATAAATTTTGATTCGACAGGCTGGTCATTGGGTGTTCCTATTTCTGTGCGAAAACCACGGTCTTTTAATTTAAGCGCATCATCACCCGCCACGATTTCACCAAAGCGAGTGCAACGGGCACAGGCAATACAACGTTCTTGGTCCACAATCAACAGAGGACCCAGCGCTGTTTTCTTTTCTAATTTGCGCTTGTCTTCCACAAAACGACTGATCCCAGAACCATAATCTAATGTGTTGTCTTGAAGCGGGCATTCTCCACCTTTATCACAAATAGGACAATCAAGCGGGTGGTTGATCAAAAGAAATTCAATAATACTTTTGCGACCGTCTTCAGCTTTTTTACTCTTAGTATGTACAACCATTCCTTCCATAGCGCCTTGCGAACACGAAGCAGCGAGTTTAGGCATTTTTTCAACTTCAACCAAACACATCCGACAGGCACCCAAAGCAGGCATACGATCCTGATAACAAAAGATTGGGATATCAATACCCAATTGTTGAGCGGCTTGGTAAACAGTACTCCCTTTAGGAGTTGATACCACTTGCCCATCAATCGTTAAATTGATCATCTCTTGTTTTATATTCTCAGATTGTTTGTTTTTAGTTTCAGTACTCATCTTAAATGTACGCCTTTACTTTCATTTCTCTTGGCTTATCTGCATTTGGATTTTTCTGCACATATGCTTCAAACTCTTCTCGAAAATTAACCACAGAACTAATCACAGGAGGAGCCGCTCCCACAGCAAGCGGACAAAATGAATTAGCTGCCATGTCGTCGCAAACATTTAAAATCAAATCCAAATCACTTTGCGTTCCTTCTCCAGATAAAATGCGTTCTAAAACTTGAACCATCCAACGAGTTCCTTCACGACAAGGCGTGCACTTTCCGCAAGATTCATTTTGATAAAACTCCATCAAACGATGCGCTACTTTCACCATGTCTGCAGAATCATCCATCACAATCAGTGAGGCTGTTCCTAGCATTGTTTTTAATTTGGCCAAACTGTCAAAGTCCATCTCAACATCTAAATCTTTTTCTGTTAAAAGAGAACAAGAAGAGCCGCCCGGAAAAACAGCTTTAAAGGTTCGGCCATCAAGCATGCCGCCTGCATGTTCAAAAATAACTTCACGTAGTGTTGTGCCTAAAGGCAACTCCACCACACCTGGTTTTTTCACATGACCACTGATTTGAAAAATCTTGGTTCCGTTGTTACGTTCTTTGCCAATTGATTGAAACCACTCGGCCCCATTTTTAACAATGTGGACTGCGTTACATAAGGTTTCAACATTGTTGACCACGGTTGGTTTTCCATATAAACCGGCAATCGCTGGAAAGGGTGGCTTGGAACGAGGTTGAGCTTTACGCCCTTCTAAAGAATCAAGTTGAGCAGTCTCTTCGCCCGCAATGTAAGCACCGGCACCGGTATGAACCACAATATCTAAATCACCCAGATGGCTTTTAGCTTTGGCTTCATCTACAGCAGCTTGTAAAATATGAATCCCTTCATAAAACTCACCCCGACTGTAAATAAATGCTTTTTTAGCGCCAATGGCGTAACTGGCAATGGCAATGCCCTCAATTAATTGATGTGGATCTTTTTCAATGATCACACGGTCTTTAAATGTACCGGGCTCACTTTCATCACAGTTACAGACCAAATATTTTTCAAGATTGGGATCTTTTGGCACAAAGGACCACTTGATTCCTGTAGGAAATCCAGCTCCACCCCGACCCCGCAAACCTGCTGTCTTAACGATTTCAATCACTTCATCCGGAGTTTGCTCACGTGCTTTGCGCAAAGTAGCATACCCCTGATCTTGCTCGTAGACAGCCAAGTCTTTTTGGTTGGGCACATCAATATTTTTAAGTAACACTCTTAGCTCAGGCATAACTTAGTGCGAAGCTCCTCGTTCAATGTCTATATTGGGAACAGGGCATGGATGCCCATCCATTTTTTTTGTTTCTTCAATAATTGAATCAATATCTTTTTCTTCAATCGGGCCAATCACTTTATCATTAGCTATCATCATTGGAGCTCGGTCACATGCCGCCAAACATTCTGAAGCAACCAAAGTAAATTGCTTGTCTCCTGTTGTTTTTTCGCCTGGTTTCAAACCGAGCTTAGCCCTAAATTTTGCAATCACTTCATCAGAACCACGCAACATGCATGAAATGTTTTTACAGACATGCAACAAATGCTTGCCTGTAGGCTCTTCAAAAAACATGTCGTAAAAAGTAACCACCGAGTGAACTTCTGTCACATTGAGATCAAACAGATCTGCCACTTCTTGTTGCACTTTTTGTGGCAAGTAACCAATTTCAGCTTGTGCCACATGCAAAGCAGGCAACAATGCCGAACGCTTTACAGGGTACTTGTCTTGCAATTTTAAAATTGAGTTTTTTGCTTTTTCACTTAACATTTTAACGATCCACATCTCCTAAAATAGGGTCGAGACTGGCAATGGTCACCACCATATCTGAAATGGTTTGGCCCACAAGCAACTTGCTTAAGATTTGGACATGGGCAAACGAAGGTGCGCGCACATGCAAACGATAGGGTTTGTTACTTCCATCACTCACTAAAAAATAACCCAATTCGCCACGCGCTGACTCCACACAGGTATAAACATCTCCCACTGCAGGATGCAATCCTTCACTCACTAATTTAAATTGGTGAATCACCGCTTCCATACTCCGACGGAGCTCTTTCCGAGGAGGAAACGCCACTTTACGGTTATCTGTAATAAACGGCCCTGGTTTTAATTTACCCAACGCTTGCTCAATAATAGAGGCACTCTGTTTAAATTCTTCCATGCGCACTTCATAACGCGCATACGAATCACCCAACGTGGCAGTGGGCACATCAAATTGATAATCTTGGTAATTCAAATAAGGATAAACTTTACGCACATCATACGAATCACCACACGCTCTTAACGTGGGACCGGTTAACATATACTGACGACAATCTTCCTCGGTGATCACCCCAACCCCTTTGAGTCGTTCGCACCACACATAGTTATTGGTCAGCAAGTTATCCATATCTTTCCACATCCGTGGAAACTTCTTTAAAAAGTCACGTACGGCTTCTTCAAAACCCACCGGCAAATCAAGTGCCACGCCGCCAATGCGCCAGTAACCTGGAAACATGCGAGCCCCTGAAATCAATTCAAAGATATCGAGAATTTTTTCTCTTTCAGCAAAACAGTACATATAAATCGAAGACATGTTTAATTCTAGAGCACTGGTTCCCAACCAAAGTAAATGACTTGAAATACGCGCTAACTCAAGCAAAATCAAACGAATAGTTTGCGCTCGTTCAGGCACTTCCACTTCCATCAATTTCTCGACGGTGGCAATATAAGCTTGCTCTTCAGCAGGACCCGACAAATAATCTAGGCGATCAACCAAAGTCACCACTTGATGATAGGTGCGTGTTTCACATTCTTTTTCCACACCGGTGTGCAAGTAACCAATGACTGGTTCGGCTTGTTGCACAATCTCACCTTTAAGAATCAGTTTGATGCGCAACACACCGTGCGTAGACGGATGTTGGGGCCCAAGACTGAGCTCCATCAAGTCTGAATCTTTTTCTAAATCACGATTTTCGATTTCTTGTTTTAACATGTGGAATAATCTCCGACGGAACCTTTGGTTTCACGTCATTCTTAAATTCAACCGATTCTTCGGTTAATGCATAATCTTTTCTTAAAGGATGGCCTTGCCATTCATCAGGCATAAGAATCCGTTTTAAATCAGGGTGTCCTGTAAACCTAAGTCCAAAAAGGTCAAA
>JAJCYG010000025.1 GCA_029263055.1 Actinomycetes bacterium | reverse complement strand
GTAAAAGCGTTACGCAAGAATGTAACAGCCAAATGTTATGGTGGAGATATCAGTCGTAAAAGAAAACTGTGGGAAAAACAAAAAGAGGGTAAAAAACGGATGAAACAAGTCGGTAAAGTCCAAATCCCTCAATCTGCATTTATGGAAGTTTTAAAATCTGACTAAAAGGGAAACCATGGAAACAAAACAAAAAAAGCCTAAAGGCAAATTTCGTGAACTAGTTGAATCGATTCTCGTTGCTCTTGTCATCGCTTTAGTCTTACGTGCGTATGTGGTTCAAGCTTTTAAAATTCCAACAGGGTCCATGCAACCCACACTTCATGGTGCCATGGATTATGGAACAGGGGATAAAATCCTTGTAAACAAATTTCTCTATCGCTGGATGCACGAACCTGAGAGGGGAGACATTGTTGTTTTTACCACATCGGGAATTGATGAACTTTACGAAGAACCCTCAAAAAACCCAATCAATGCCGTCCGCCTTCTTTTTGGCTGGGATGGCTCACGTGATTTTATCAAACGCTTAATTGCTTTACCGGGTGACCGTGTTGAAATAAAAGAAGGTAAACTTTACGTCAACGAAAAGTGGCTTAATAAGCCTGAAGTCTTCACAAGTATTTATTACGAAAACAGAGGTGACTTTGCTAAAGAAGGCGAAGCAGTGATTGTTCCCAAAGGTCATTACTTTGTACTCGGTGACAACAGCAGCAATTCCAAAGACTCCCGCTACTGGGGTTTTGTGCCACGCGAAAACATCAAGGGAAACGCTTTTTGTATCTACTGGCCTCCTAGCCGAATAGGCAAAGCCGAATAAGTTCTCAGCACAGCGATTACCTTATCTGCCTCATAACACCTCAAATCTGGCTGCATTTGTGGTCTATTCTGCTATAATTCGAAACAACATTAAGGAAAGGGCTTCTCTCTTTCATAGAGAAAAGCCCTCTTGGCACAGCGGTTGCTCTAGTATCCGCAACTTAAACTTTGGATGTTAAATAAAGGAGAGATTTACATGAAACGAATCAGTTCACTATTAATAGCCTTAACCGTCTTGTTTTTAGGGCTTCCTAAAGCAGGAGAGGCTCAAGTAGCAGCCCTTCCTGAGATTGAGATTATCTTTGATGCTTCAGGGAGTATGACAGACCCTACAGCAGATGGAGTGTTAAAGATTGATGCGGCCAAAGAAGCGCTCAAACAAATTACTTCTGAGATTGAAGCAGGAAGTAAAGTTGGTTTGCGTGTTTTTGGGGCTCAACCAACCGACGACAACCCAGAGTTGTCTTGTCGCGATTCCCAACTCATCATTCCAATCGGAGGAATTAATAAACAACAAATGCTCAACCAAGTGAATGGCTTATTGGCACAAGGTCAAACCCCAATTGGCTTTTCCCTTCAAGAAGCAGCCAATGACTTCACTCCTGGAGCCAATGTTAAAAAGACAATCATTTTAATCAGCGACGGAGAAGAGAGCTGTGGCTTAGACCCTATTGTTGTGGTTCAAGGCTTAAAAGCAAAGGGAATCAATGTCGTGATTCATACCATTGGTTTTAACGTAAATGCTAAAGCACGGGCTCAATTGCAACAAATCGCCAAGATGACCGGTGGAATTTACGCCAATGCCACAAGTGCCGGTGAATTAACAAAACAATTAAAGAAAATTGCGGTTAAAGCAGAACTCCTTCTTAAACCTAAAAAACAAGAAGGGGAAAACATTCTTGCTGCAATAACCGGAACACGCATTGTCTCTTCAAGCACACCTGAATTTGCCAAACTAATTGATGGCAATTTAGATAAGAACACAGAAGCAATGTATGAAGGTCAAGAAGCGGTGTTTGAATTTAAAGGAGCCCAACCAGTCTTAATTGAAGGATTTGGTTATCCTGTTAAAACTCAAAGTAATTATCACCCAGGCTTTATTGATCTCTATGGTTCTATTGAAGGTCCAGATAAAGGCTTTCGCTTTATTGGCCGGGCTAAGGTAGAAAACAAGGTCTACTTTGACAATGTCTGGCAAGTGACCAAACTAGAGACTCCAGCCCCTGTAAAGTGGCTTAAAGCCATCACCAGCAGCCGAATTAATGGGGGAGGAAGCAACACCTACCAACCTGAATGGGCAGCCTATGGAAAGTTTCTTTCAGAAGGGGAATTTCAAGCCGAGTTAGCTAAAGAAGCTGGGCGCGATAAAAACCTCTTAGCTACTGAAAACGGCGGAAAACTCATTGCCTCTTCAGAACCTAAAATGGCGTTCTTGATTGATGGGAACCCAATGTATATTGGAAAAGAAGCAGGCATTTCTTTTAACTCTGAAGCAATCTTTGGTTTTAAAAATGGGAAGACTGCATTAATTAAAAAGATCACCACACCTATTTTTAAAACATACAAGCGCAATCCTAAAACCATTGAGGTATGGGCCAGCTCATCAAGCCCAACCAGTGGCTACGAAAAAATAGGCACTCTTGAAACCATGAACCTAGCGTTTGCAGAAAACGCCTACCAAGAACTGGCCTTTACACAACCTGTTCGAGCCAAATTCTTAAAGGTAAAGTTTGTAGACGCTCACGGCGGAAGCTATATCATTGCCCATGAACTTCAAGCTATAGGGACGCTGGAGTAGAAGCATAAAAGAAGAGTTATAAAATAAAAAAAGAGGCTAGGTCGAAATTCGATCTAGCCTCTTTTTTATGTAAAGATCATTATCTAAACAGAACCAATTAAAAGATTCCGTTGAAGGTCAAGAGGGTGGAGAGAAATAAACTCTGTCCATTCTGAATAATGTTTCCGAAATTGAAGACGAGCTAAACGAATCTTTTTAAGCGCTTCTTTTTTCAGTTCTCGAGACTGCTTAGAACCTTTTTCTAGAAGTATTGTTTGGTATTCTTTTACAGCATGATCCCAATGCTCAAGAGTTAGTTTCATTTTTTGATGTTCTTCTTTTAAAAGGTCTAAGGCGTTATGAAGGCTAGAAAAATTCTCCATTCCAACCAAGCGATCATTCACACGCTGTCTTTCAGCAGCCAAACGTGCTTCAAGAATCGTAAAACGAGAAACTCGTCTTAAGTTTGTGGTTAGTCCAATTTTTGAGAGTCCAGCAATCATCCACTTACTAGGATCCCATTGGTACCAACGAACTCCATTACGGTAATCAGTAGGGAAGCGGTGGTGAAAGTTATGATAGCCTTCGCCATTTGTTAAGAAGGCCACAAACCAGTGATCTTTAGCACTCGCATAAATGTCATACGTTGACTTACCAAACATATGACAAACAGAATTAATACTAAAGGTAGAGTGGTGAATCAAAACAAAACGAGCACAAACCAAAATGAAGAAAGCGCCCAAAATACTACTTCCTGTCAACACTCCAAGAGCAATAGGAAGAAAAATACCCGCAACAAAACCCCAAAGCATCATGTGATTATTCTGATGGGCCACAAGCTTATTTCTTTCTAAATCTTTAACATTATTAAGGGAGGTTTCATGATGCCAAAATAACAACCAACCAATGTGGGCATACCAAAAACCTTTTTTAATGTTGTAAGGATCTTGATCAGTGTCGACAAATTGGTGATGAGAACGGTGTTGAGCCGACCAACGAACCGCAGATTGTTCAAAAGCAGCTGCCCCAAAAAAGAGAACAAAGAAGTGAACAATCGGATGCGCTTTAAAAGTAGAATGTGCATATAACCGATGATAACCAACGGTAATAGCTAAACCTGTTCCAAAAGCAAAAAATAAAAATAGCAAGACTTCAGAAAGCGAGATCCCATTTTGATAAATATAAATAGGGGTCGCAATTAAAGCAATAAATGCTGTAAAACCAAAGAAAAGTACATTTTCCCACTGCACTTGTCTTGTCGATGTAATTGTCTTTTCCATTTAATTAGCTCCTAACTATAGAATTACATCTAGTATAACAAAAGAATGCACTAAACTCCATCAAAAACAAAGAGATTGCCATCACAGTAGATACCGAGTAACCCACCTGAAGGAAGATAGTTATACTTGTTAGGGCACTAACTTATTGAAGACTTTATATATTTTTCCCATAAGGCGTCATTAAGTCCAGAGACAAATTGTGTATTTAAGATCCTTTGCAGCTCCTCTTATTTGATTTTACTTCTAATAAGACTCGCTTTTTTTTATATGACCTTATAATGTCATTTTTAATTTTGACAAAAATTTCTTTTCAAAATCAATTTTAGAGCAACTTGTGAAAAAACTTTTAGAAAAGCTCCAGCAAATTCATACTCAATATTATAAGATTTTAAACGTAATCTACTTTAGTGGGATGGGATGGATTCTTGTTAAATGCATTTTCGATGGTAGGAGACTCTATCGAGGGGAACAATTCGCTTTTGGAGCAGACTATGCCCTCAACCACGAATTAAGCTTGTGGGCCTTTGAAACACTTTCTTACAAAGCTGGTTTTGTTTATCCGGTTCCGAGTGTTCTTTTTAGAGTTTGGCTCGCAGACTTAGGCTTTCATGTTGGAGGGGCCATTTGGGTCTCACTAATGGTTCTCTCTCTCTTAGCCTGTTTTTGGCTTCTCCCTCGGTTACTCAATCTTTCCACACACCCTTATCGTTACCCAATCACTTGTTTTGGTTTTTTAATAGCTTCTTACTTCATTCAATCTGATCTACACCTGATGAATTCTAATTCTATTTATTTAGCTCTTTTGTTAGCAGGGCTTTACTTTCTTAAAAATGAGAAGGTGGGGTGGGGAGGTCTCCTTTACGCAGCTAGCATTGCTGTAAAGTTCTATAGCGTTTTATTTTTGCCTTATTTTTTAATCCGTCGCAAATTTTCTTTTGTTGTGGTGGTTTCTTTATGGTTGGTTTTCTTTTATATTGTCACTCCAATTTGGGTAATGGGCTTTGATAAAGCTTTTCAGCTCACTGAATGCTGGGTTCTCACAATATTTGACTCATTTGAACCTGATTTTTTGCTCAGAGTTAGAGCAGGCTGGATGTCGATTAATGCTGCTCTTCTTGAGTTTTTAAGTGCGGCAGGGCGTTTTGACCTTAATGTGATGGACATTTCAAAAGATGCTATTTTTAAGATTGCTAGCGCCACTAAAGCTTTATGGCTCGTTCTATTTTCTCTCTATTTCTTCTGGGATAGTCGCAGACCAAAAGAAAAAGATAGCTCTCAAGATGTTTTTTATGTTGGATTATTTAGCTTGATAGTCGTATTTTTAAGCTCTACAGCTCAACCACACCATGGCGTTGTCTTTCTTATTCCAGCGACCTTCTTAGCAAAGGCTATTTTTGACTCT
The DNA here is from genome assembly GCA_029263055.1 of Actinomycetes bacterium. Taxonomy (GTDB): domain Bacteria; phylum Auribacterota; class JAJCYG01; order JAJCYG01; family JAJCYG01; genus JAJCYG01. The sequence continues at coordinate 5,990 of JAJCYG010000025.1, read as the reverse complement.
TCTTTTAAAAGCACTTATCGGTGGGGAATTTCTCTTATTCTTGCCTTCTTTTATGTTCTTTTATATCACCTCTTGCCAGAAGATGGACCCGTTGAAAGGCTAGGGGCGCTTTTTTATATTGTCTTTCTTGCTTTTCTCTCATTTTCCTTAAGCTGCAAAACCTTTAAAAAAAATCTATCTACCTAAAAGGTAGAGACTTTCCACACAACTTGTCCACCCAAATAAGTCTATTGACAATATTACATAATTCATGTATTATCTATAACTTATGAAAACATTAATGCAACTATCAAAACTCTTAACCTCCTCCTTCTTGAGTCTTTTGCTCATTTTGGAAGCGCCTGTTATTGTCTCAAAAAGTCAGCCCCAATTTTTAAGTCCAAGCTCTCAAATTCATTTATCCTCAAGAGAAGCCTTAGTGAATCAATTTTTCGGGATTAGAGCAAAATTAGAAAGAGATCCAACAAATGAACCTCTAAGAGCAAAACATCGTTTATTGGTTAAAGAACTAAGCAAAACTCCACAGATCGAACTTATGGCAGACATACCCAATTTTGACCGCGATCAGCGTAGACGAAGTAGGCATTCGCAAGCAGATCAAGAAGATTGGCAAACCAATTTTCGTTTTTTACTCAATAAAATAAGACTAAACGGAATTCCATTTTCTTCAGAAAAGGTGACGCCATTATTAACATACTTAACTCAGTTTAATAATATAGAAAATCAAATTCAACCATTGCGAGGAGAGTCAAATAACGACGAAAAAATTAGTGTTTTAATCAAACAAAGACATGATTTGGAATTAGATGAATCCATTACTCCAGAAGAGATCCACGCTTTTTTAAAAGAATTTCAAACAGATCCCGACTTTTTTGATTCACAGTCCTTAATGCAATTCTATACTCATATGCTTCATCGTTTAAAAAAGGATTGGCCAACAGAAGGGCCTTTGTCTAAAGCAAATATCTACGATTATGTTTTTGGTAATTTACTGGATGACTGGCAAGAGATGAACACTTTGAGTCAGAAGACTGAACTTCGAGAAGAGAATATGCACCGCTTAAGTGTGGCTATTTTATTTCATCTGCATGGAGTCAATGGAATCGCTAATTTTGGAGAAGGAGAGCAACAACGATTTAGACACTCACAATCATATAATACTTATCCATACGTTATAGAGCCAACAAAAAATCTTAGAGTTGGGTCGGAAATAGACCTGTACGGAGTCAACCTACGCGGAGCAGACTTGCGCGGAGTAGACCTGAGGAAAACAGACTTGCGCGGAGTCAACCTACGCGGAACAGACCTCGAAGGAGTAAATCTGGACAGAGTAAATCTACGCGGGACAGACTTGCGCGGAGTAGACCTGAGCAAAGCGGACTTGTACGGAGCAGACCTGTACGGAGCAGACTTGCGCGGAGTAAAAATGCGCGGAGTAAACCTGAACGGAGCAAACCTGGACAAAGCACGTGTGTATGAATCACAACGATTTCGAATGAAGTACTACCTTGGCAGTACCTATGAATTAATCATCGAACCAGACCCTGAAGAAGAAGTTGAATTTGATGGAAATAAAACAGGTTCGTGGTTGTTTAATACTTCTGTATTGTTTCCACTCGCTCATGAACTAGGACATGCTTTGGCATTAAAGATAAAAGGATTAAAACTAAAATCAGTTCAAATATTTAATCCACAAACCAAGGCTCCTGAGCCTGTCACCACTTTTGAGGGACAACCTACAGCTGAACAGGCCCGGTTCATCGCCCCAGCAGGGTGGGTGGGGGAGATGGCCCTGGCTGCAGCGAGCATTTTCTTTATTGCAGGGCTTTTCATTGCTTATAGCTACTTCCCATTTGATTCATCAGGCCTCTTATTAGCATCCTACACCCAAGCCAACATGACCTTTAGCTTCGCAATAGGGGGCATATTACTCCTTTCAGGATCAGCACATTTATTGGGGCGCCTCAAAGATAATGGCCCTTCATCAGACATGCGGCTATTACAATTAGCCCAATCACTTCCAGCAAATGAAATTGTTCGTACAAATCAATTAAAAATGAGTTTTGATTCAGATAGACGAAAAAATCAGCGAAGATTTGATGTTGACCCGAATAGTCAAAGTAAGAACAACCGCGATATGGACGCACTTCGGTCAGGTGAAATAAGTCTTTCAGAGTTTTTTCTTAAAGAGTACTTAGAAAAATTTGATGTCATTAGAAATAAAATAAAGTACGCCTCAGAAAAAAATAGAGAGGAGGCCGTGCGCCTTCATAAAGAAAGGCACCTCTTAAAAATTCCAGAGAGTGTGACTGCCGATGATGTTCGAAAATTTATTGAAAAACACCAATTTGAGGAAGGGTTCTTTACAAGAGTCTCATTAGTTCAATTTTACATGCTCATGATCCGCTTTTTAAAGGAGAGGGGCTGGCCCTCTGAAGGACCTCTATCTAAAAATGAACTCTACAACTATCTATTTAAAAAACCAGCTGCTGACTGGCTAAATATTCCAGCTTTATCAGACCTAAATTCTCAAGAAAATTTATTCCATCTTTTTAGAGGCATTTTAGTTCACTTACAAGGAGTGAAAGGGATCAAGGGTTTACCAGAAGCAAATCAAATTCATGTCTTAGATGCATTCCAAGCAAGAACCACATCCACATCTCTTCAAGAATTAAAAAATCATTCCGATCTCATCGGATATATTTCAGATAGAATGACCTATTCATATATTCCACCGAATCATCATAGAGAATTTAATTTGGAACACCTAGACTTAACAGGTGCTAACTTAAATTTGCTTTATACTTCGTCGCCTATGAACCGTATATTTTTTGGCTGGAGCAATATACGAGACACCACCTTAGATAGCGCTCTGCTTTGCAGGGTTGTACGTTGGTCTGTCGGCACTGTCATCAATAAGAGTCGAATTGAAAAAGAACATTTTCCTGAACAATTTTTGAACTATATCATCATCATCGATGACACCCAAATCATCACCCAGCCAAACCAAGCACTCAACACCTCACTCTAAAGATATGAGAAGCACAGATTATATCTGTAAACAACTATGGTGAGAGGCCTACTTGTGCTCAGCTAGAGGAGAGCTCTCTCTAAAGCACGAATAAGGGACAATCAATCTTAATTGAAGCTTTAAGAATTATAAACAACTGCAATACAAGCAGAAAGAAGCCTTTTAGAGGTTGATAAATCAGCTCATAACAGGTATAATATAGGTATGATTAAGAACGCACATTTACTGAATGATTTGAATCATCAGTATCAGCAAAAATCGAAACGGACTTATCAAGAAGCATTGGTCATTTTTGAAGGCTTGTGGAATGAAGCTGTACATTTAGGAAAGCTTCCTTTAAAGAATCCATTAGAAGGAATTGAAAAAGATTACCGCATCGCAAAAGCTTTAAACCACCCACAATACAAATCCAATGTTTGAAAAACTACTCGCCAAAATAGCCCAATCATTTGATCAAAACAAAATTCCTTACATGATTATCGGGGGTCAAGCCTTACTACAATATGGCCAACCACGATTAACTGAAGACATTGATATCACACTTGGGATAGATTGCCAAAACAGCTCACAGATAATATCACTTGTTCAGACGATTGGAATCAATCCAATGGATGAAGCAAATGTAGAGTTTATCAATAAAACAAATGTTTTACCTTGTATCGATCAATCAACAGGTATCCGAGTAGATTTTATCTTTTCCTTTTTACCCTATGAAAAACAAGCCATTGAGAGAGGTAAAAAAGTGCAGATAGGGGGCACAGAAGTCCATTTTGCCTCTGCTGAAGACACCTAATCATCCACAAGATGTTTGCAAGCCGACCTAGAGACTTAGAAGATGTTAAAAATGTCCTTATAAAACAGGGCAAGACTCTAGATACAGGATATATCCAAGAAATACTTACCCAATTTAGCCAACTCGAAGGCTACCAATCTATCTTAAAAGATTTTGAACAAATCCTAGCAGAGTAGAAATTCTTCGCTGCGCCCAGAATAAGACACCAGCAACAAAGATACACACACAAAGTTTTACACACAACTTATCCACATGGCCATTTAATAAGCCGTAAACAGCTGAAACCCATAGAGCCAGAGGGCTGAAACTCACCCTAGGGACACTTTACATAATATATATTATGCGACGTTACAGGGCGCTCTTTATAGAGGCTGGCTTCTACTGTCATTTGCTTCATTTAAGTTGTTTTAGATTTAGAATGTTAGATTGGAAATCAGCTTTTTAAATTGTTCTGGCTCGAAATCGGATTGGTACATTCGCTTAAATATTTCTTTGCGGCATTCTGATTTTGTGATGTTGGGGTTCTTCCATTTAACAGACATTTCCACACATTTTTTAGCCGTGTCATACATAGATGTTCCCATTACCAAGCGCTCATAATTGCTCTTGCTCATTAATAAACGTCTATATTGATCCTCGATTTTTTGGGATGTATCTTTCATCTTTTCACCTGCTCATATAACTGCAGCAAATCAAGCTTACCAACCCATTCATCAATGTAATTCAAATCCAAGTCCTCAACACAGCTCAGTACATTCTTTATATCACGCAATTGGACTTCTGACTCACCTTGTTTGGCCCAGTTTAGCTTTGATATTATAAGGTCTTCTGGCGCAATAACATAAAAAACAAACTCTCCATCGGTTCGTTTAATGCGCCTGCTAAATTCAACTGCTTGGTATTCATTATCTTTTAATAAAATACAATCCACTTTAAGCATAAATTTGTGATGGATCAGATTAAACATTCCCTTACGTTTAATCTCACCTTCAATCATTTCTTGATCCACATAAAAATCTTTATTTAAAGATTGTACAAATTTTTCAACATTGCATTGTTTTAAAACAAGAACCAAATCAATATCACGAGTCATACGCGGCTGCGCATAAAAATTAGCTGCCATAGATCCCGTAATCATATATGGAATATCTAATTGGTTTAATCTTGATGTGATTTCTTGTAAAACCTGTAATTCTTCAGTCATAGATCTAAGTATAGCAAATCCAACTCTTTCTAAAAAATATTTTGCTTAGCTCCTCACTACCGTTGCTATTTTCCATAGATAGCCTATCCTATTCTGATATATTTTAATGTCTGACCTTATAAAGAAATGTCTATAGAACCCTTTAAAGTACTAGAAAAAATCGCCGGACTCTCTTTAATTTTTGGCAATGATTCTAGGCTTTGATTTTTTTGAATATCTCGGGCTATGACCAGATCAAGTAATTCTAAGGTTTGATCTACCTCATCAAAATGTTCAATGGTTTGGGCCTTTCCAATTTGTTCGCGGCTTGTACGTCTTTCCTGCGCATGCTTGGCTTCGTGTGCAAAGTATTTAGCGGCCACATCTAAGTTTTCTTCAAATGCCTCCCCTGGACTCATTAATTGATGAATCAACCCGTATGAGCTATAAACTTGCTGACGATAGAGACTTTTGCCTAAATTACCGCCTGTACCAGCATGTCCCAGCTGAAAATGCTCTCCATCATCAATCCAAAGTAGGACCGGTATTTCTTCAGCTCTTATTCCCTTTGGCTTAAGAAAAACAAATGTGGTCCCTGCAAAATCTTTAACAGCCTCTAACCCATTTTGTTTTTCTGCACGCTTAGCCACTTCAAGCATAAACTGATAAATCTCACCCTCGGTGGTCCCTGCAGCAGGCCGCGGCCTCGACAAATTAACCTCAATCCATTCCCAACGTGGATCAGCATGAGCTTTACGAATCAATTGATTGACTCTTTGGTGACTGAAAACGTCGTAACAACCTTTTCCTATTGCACATCCTTCCCCTTCAAGCATTATTTTTGGCTCTTCACCGTCAAAACGATCTTCTAAGGATTGATCCCCGAGCCGCTCCACTATAGCATCTAAACTTTCTCTTGGTCGTACAGTGGGAGGTAATTTTTTTTCTGTTACTGATTGAAGAACTTCTTCATCGATCCCTAA
>JAJCYG010000024.1 GCA_029263055.1 Actinomycetes bacterium | reverse complement strand
TTTAAATGTTCTATATGCTTGTTTTTAAAAAAACCTAGAACAGAGCGTTCTAAGCCCCAGAAATGAAATGCTTTGAAAAAGGTTCGTTTGATCGTTTGAAGTTTATGGCTAAGCATATATTCTTTAGCTTTGGCAATGCCCCAAACCATTTTTTCCGCCTCATTTTTTCCCTTCAACTCTTTGTCATGCCCATAATAATATGCTTTTTCTCCTGTGATTTCGATTGCCTTCCATGGGTGATTTGGGGGAGTGTTTTTATAATTGCCTAAATAGACATTGGTGCCACTAAACGTTTCTACAACAACAAATTGATTAAATAATTGAGTGTTTCTGATTGACCAGGGGGCAATGACAATCAAGTAACCTGAAATCAGTAATAATCCCCAAATCAGAGCTTTTTTCCATTCTTTACGGTAATAAATGAGGAGAGATAGGAATAAAATGATTATAAATGGGTAGACAATGCTTCTTGTTAAGGCGCTCAAACCTAAAAATAGGCCCACCAAGAATATATATAAAGGTTTTTTTGAATCAATAAATAAGAGAAAAGAGTAGGCTAAGAGGGTTAATAGAAATGTAAAAAGAATTTCTGAGAGCAAGAAATGAGTAAAAAAAATGTAGCTTGGATATATTGAGAAGAGTAAGGCTGCCATTAAACCTGTATTTTTGTTAAAAAGACGTTTTCCTATTAAAAAGATAAAATAAATATTAATTGTGTTAATCAATATTTGAATAATGCGGACCGTATTTAGGTTGATTTCATTGAGTGAATTATGAATAAAGGATAAAAATAACGGGTAAAGTGGGGGGCGAAATGCAGTTGGTTGCCCTAAAATCAAGGAAAATGTCTGATGATTGGCTAGATTTTCTGCTAATTGTAGGTAATGTTTTTCATCTAATATTGTTGCAGGTTGATTCCAGAAGATTAAAAGTAGTATTAAACGAAGAAAAACGGCTAAAAGAAGAATAATGAAAATAGAACTTGATTTGATCACTTTTTACTCTAAGTCCAAAAATGTTGTATAATATTAGACATGCATATAATAATATTCTCTAAAATGATACATAACTTATCAAACAACTTACAGCTAAATTTAGCATAACGACATGTATCTTTCTGAATTAGCAGCCTATGCGATTCTTTTTGTCACTGTCATTGCTACTTTTATTAATCCGTTCATTGGCCTTTTAGGCTACTATACGCTTTCTTTTTACCGGCCCCAAGAAGTTTATTGGTGGTCATTAGGGGGGTCAAACCTTTCCCTGTATGTTGCCTTGGCTGCTATGTTGGCCTATTTTCTTAAAAGAAAAACAGCCCGCCCTTTTAAAACTAAATCAGTCAATCAAGATATTTTTATGACTCTTTTATGGGTTTTTATCACAATAGCAACTTTATTTTCTATGGACTTTGAAAAATCATGGAATATTTATTATTCTTTTTCAAAGGTCATTCTTTTTTATTTTTTCTTATCCAGCATGGTTCAAACGACAAAGAGATTTGAACTCTTAGTTTGGGTAACGATTGGTTGTTTTACAATGCATGCCATTAATGCAAATCTTGATTATTTTTCTGGTGCTTGGGCTCAATCAGGCACTATTCATGGGCCTGGTATTCAAGGAGGAGTATTTTGGGATAGAAATGCTTTAGCTATGATTTTTGTTGTGACTCTCCCGCTTGTTTTTTTTACTGCACTAGAAAAAAAGAATATATATGTTCGAATCGGTCTGGCTGCTATATTTTTAGTTTTAGTACACGCTATTTTAATTACATGGTCTCGAGGTGGTTTTATTGGAATGGCTGTTGTTCTGTTGTTTTGTTTTTTAAAGACGCCAAAAAAATTATTAACTGTTGCATTGTTAATAGTCTTTATACCTATTTTTTTTAGATTATGGGGAGTTGAGAGTCGTGAAAGAGTCGCTAGTGCATTTTTAGATGAGGAGGAACGCGATGCTTCTGCTCAAGGTCGAATAGAAGCATGGGTTGGTGGTTTGGGTATGATGGAAGCTCGACCTATTGTTGGATTTGGTTTTGGTAATTATGGAGAATATGCTTCTTATTATAACCCTTCAGCTAAACCAAAACGAGTTGCTCACAGTTCATTTCTTCAAATTGGAGCTGAAAATGGAGTGGGGGCAATGATTTGTTTTATACTTTTAATTTTTGTCAGCATGTGGAATTTACAAAAATTAATGAGGTATTATAAAAATAAGGATCCGACCCTTTCTGCGTATTCCAATATGATTTTTGTTTCAATTTTAGGATACTCTATATGTGCTATTTTTTTAAGTATTGAACAATTTGAACCTTTTTATTTTCTAGTAGGTCTAACTGCTGGTTTAAAAAAGTTGAAACAAATTCAAATCTCATCAGAGTTAGAGTCAGAAAAGTAAGTTAATACTTTTCTGACTCATAACTCTTTACAGTAAAGAAGGTTATGTTCAAGTAGAAGTCTGTCTCTTCCTAGTTCTCCTGAACTTGACAGCCGGTCAATTCTCGTATAATATTATGTATAGTAGCGACTTATGAAAAATCAAGGGGACATGTCCGCTCAACTTTTAGGGGTAAAAAAACAACAGAAACTTCGGGTTGGTTTTTGGACTCATTTTCTCTGTCCAAATCAAGAAGCTATTTCCAACGAAGTTTGGGCTTTGCACCGAAAATTAAAGAAAAGTTTTGTTTTTGGTCTTTCTGCTTATTATTGGTTTAATTTTTCTCTAAAACAACGCGTTATTGGTTTTAATTTTAAAGGTTTCATTCTACTACGTTTAATCAATCTCTTTATTGGAAAATCCTTCCAACTTCATCACATTTATGCTGATTTAAGAGCATGGCATTATTTAAAAATATTAAAACATCGACCGGTTATTTTATCGGTTGTAACAGATTTACCTCCTCTTCAGAAAAAAATGTACAAGAACATCAATCTCTTTATTGTTCAAAGCAAAGAACAGAAGAAATTGGTAGCCCGTATTGCCAATAAATCTCAAGAAATTAAACAGATATTGCCCGGGGTAGACTTAAAGCGATTTAAAATAACACCTGTTCCCAGAAATAAGCCTTTTACCGTGTTATTTGCGAGTACACCAATACAACAATCAGAGTACTTTGGAAGAGGGCTTGATTTACTCATTGATTTGGCAGAAAGAAAGCCTGAAATTCAATTTTTCATAGCGTGGCGCATGTGGGGGGAAAAATCGCATACTTTATTTGAAAAATTTAAAAGAAAGAGGCCTCTAAATATTAGAATTCTTGAGAGGCAGTCAGACATTAAAAATCTCTATAAGCAATGCCATGTCACGATAGCTCCATTTCGAAAAGATGGGGGTAAAACATACCCACATTCCATTATGGAATCATTGGCATGCGGAAAGCCTGTTTTAGTCTCAAATGTTTTAGCGATTGCTGAAATTGTAAAAAATGAAAGAGTTGGAGAGGTTTTTGAGCCAACATTAAACGGCGCATTAAGAGCTTTAGAAAGGTTGAAAAAAGTAGATTCTAGCTTAAGCCATAGAGCAAGAAAATGTGCAGAAAAGTATTTTTCTCAAGATCGTTTTGTTGAAGAGCATTTAGTTGCTTATCAAAGTTTAATTAAAGGTAACGATGTTAAATAAAGACGAGTTAAAACAATATTATAGTCAAAAAAAAATTGCTAAGAGCTATGTTGAGCAGCGTTTTGAATCACCATTAGGTATGTTATTAAATAGTAAACAGATCAAGTTTTGTCAAAAAATAATTGAGCAGATTCAACCAAATAACGTGATGGACCTATCCTCTGGGCCTGCTCGAATTGCATCACAGCTAAAAGGGGATTTTCAAGGGCTTATTTTAGATGCCAATCCACAAATGTTAATTGAAGCGACTGAAAATATTAAATATTCAAAATCTAATTGGAAGTTAGCTTGTTCAGACTCATTCAATCTACC
>JAJCYG010000023.1 GCA_029263055.1 Actinomycetes bacterium | reverse complement strand
CCAATAGGCATAGGGAGATAAAGATTTTTGAAATATTTTTTTAATTTTATCTAGTTTTAGTAGATCGAAAATTCTTTTTTCTTTAATTGTTGAGGTGTCTGGCTTTTCTATTTTGTGAATCATAATATGTCTATCCTATATACCTACTATACATGTTTATTTTTGATATGCATACCCTATACATATACTATACATATACTATACATGTTTATTTTTGATATGCATACCCTATACATGAACTATACATATACTATACATGAAAAATTTGAATAGGTTTTAAGCTGATTGTAAGATGCTTATTATAAGTATTTTAAAGAAATTTTATCATTTTGGTTTGTTTAACAGCTACTCTCATTTCCAAACTAGGGTGTCGAAATGCGTCCAATACGGGGAGCTTTGGCCGTTGGGGCGTAATTGCCCTGACGGCCTTTTTGTTTGATGATACGATAGGATTGAGGTTGCCCTCAATTTGTAAACGGTGAACATCGGCACCCTTGACTAAACCAGATGAACCGGTTCAGTTCGGTTTAAGGAGAATATAAAATGAAAGTATGGAATCGTTTGTTTGTATTGAGTCTGCTGTTTGTTTTTACAGGGAGTGCTGTTTATGCGGCACCAAAAGAAGAAAGTTCACAAATGCCGATGGATCCGGCAATGGCCGAGCAAATGGAGAAAATGAAAGAGCTGATGTCTCCTAATGAAAACCATAAGGTGCTGGAGCCTTTTGTGGGGGAGTGGACTTATACCGGAAAATACTGGATGAAACCGGAGTCCCCGGCTGAAGAAATGGCTGGCACGGCAAAACATGAATTGATTTACGGCGGCCGTTTTTTAAAGCAGGAAGTCGAAGGCCCTTGGATGGGAGAGACATTTAACGGGCTTGGTTACACTGGCTATGACAATATTCGTGGAGAGTATATGACGGTATGGTTTGACAGTATGACAACAGGCATGATGTCTATGACGGGCGAATTTGACTCATCAACCCGAACATTGAAACAAACCGGCTCCCATTCTTGTCCGATGACTGGAGAAAAGGCCCGTTACTGCCGTTCAGAATGGATCGCAGTCAATGAGGATCAACAGATCTATAGAAGCTACGCTATGAGTGCTGATGGAAATGAGTACATGTCTATGGAATTAAAATACACTCGCGTACGGTAGATTTATTATTCCAATCTACATGGTTATTTTTGTTTTCTTCTGGTTTAGAAAAAGATAGCAAGAATTTACATAAATATGTGAAAGAAAGCATAGAACATGTTCTCACAATACAAAGCAAAAAAAAATACAGTAAAGTAAGGGGGCAGGTTTTAACCTATCAACCAGATGTGGATAAGTTAAAAGCGTAAACCTATCTTTAATAATTTGTAGCCGAACTATCCAGCTATTGAGATTTTCACATCTTTTTGAAATGATTTAACAGCCAATTTCATCTCTAGGCTCGGGTGTCGAAATGCGTCCAACACGGGGAGAAATTTGCCCCTTGAGGTTTAATAATCTTGAGGGGCTTTTTTTTCAGAATGTGGTATAGTGAAACAGATGCGACATTTTAATAAATACAAAAAATCACTCTTTATTTTTCTTTGTTTGGCCTTTGTTTTCTCTGTTTGTCTGGAACCGGTTGAGGCTGGAGAGCATGAAGGTGAAGATCCTATGTCTGAAGAGTGTTGTTTTATTTGTCACCCCACGCATGGCGGGGTGCTTTTTGAACCGGTAGATACGCCAAGCATTTCCGCACTTGTTGTTTCTAAAGCCTATTCATTTGAACAATTGTCATTAGCTGATTCACCTGTTTTTCCTCTGTTTCATCCTCCGCAAAACCTCGTTTAAATTCGGGTTTGTATTTCTAATTGATATTTTATTTTCAGAAGAAATGTACCTATACAAGGTTCAATATGAAAAAGATATATGTATTAAGTATGGTTGTTGGTTTTGTCCTCGTTGTTTCAGCTGTCCAGGGGGAAGAGCTGTTTCTTGAACAAGCACTAGAGCTTGCGGTGAAGCAAAATCCCAATCTGGAAAAAGAGCGTCAAAAAATCGAAGCTTTTAGGGCTCTAGTTCTTTCTGTTAAAAAATTGCCAGACCCTGAGGTTGAGTTGGAAGTTGGAGGTTTAGAGGAGGGCTCTTCCAATCTTGACAGTGTTTCGGTTCGCCAGCCGTTAAATGTTCTCCCCAGTTGGTTTCTTGAAACCCAAGCAGCCAAAGAAAAACTCTCTGCTGTACAGACTGGTTACAAAAGGGTTTTGGCTCTGGTCAAACGGGATGTGAAATTGACTTTCGCAAAAGGGTTAGTTGCGAAAAAAGAATATGAAACGGCTCAAGCCAATTTAAATGCGACCCAGCAATTCTTTTCTTTGGTTCAGACCCGTTTCCAAACGGGCAGTGTGCTTCGAAGCGATTTAATTCGTGCCAGAATTGAGGTGCTGCGTGCTCAAAGGGAGCTCTTAAGAGACGAAGAGTTGATTAAGCTGAATAAAGCGAAACTAAATCTTTTAATGGGAAAAGATGTATTAACTCCTCTTGAACTCAAGGGGGAATTGAGTCCCGTAGCGCTGAGCCAAAAACTGAAAACCCTGCTAGAGAGATCTCAAATTTCTCGCTCTGATTTAAAACAAAAAAGAAGTGAAATTAAAGCATCCGAAAAGATCTTAAAAAGCGAGAAGTTAAAAGCTTTTCTGCCCAAAGTAGGGATTGGAATTGAGAAGACTCGGGAAGATTTTGAAGACGACACTTCAGTTTTAATCGATCTCTCTTACCCTCTTTGGGGGTTCAACCAGGATAAAACAAAGGAAGCAAAAGCGTTTCTAGAGCAGAATGAGATTGAACTTAAATCGATGGAGAATCAAGTTCGGTTTGATGTGTATGAAGGAATGCTTGAGATGCAATTGGCCGAGCAAGATTTAAGACTACAAGAACAGGCTTTACAGGAAGCGAATGAGCTGATGCGTCAATCTCTTGTCCAGTATCAAGAGGGGGAGATTTCGTTTTTCAAATATTTGGAAAATCTAGTTGCTATACGCGAAACGCGATTGAGTTATTTTCGTTCCTTGGCAGCGGTTCATGAAAAGATGGCTAACCTGGAATTGGCTATCGGTGAAGAAATTTTAATTAAGGAGTAAACAGTGAAAAAGATTTTATTTTTATTTCTAATGGTTTTTTTTATTAATGGGTGTGGAAAATCGGATAATTCTGCGCATCACCATGCCGAAGAGGGAGAACATGAAGAGCATACAGAGGCAATTCATGTTTCTAAAGAGGTTCAACAAAGCTTAGGTTTTGAAACGGCTCTGGCGAGTGTTAAAAAACTGGTGGACATAATTGAAGTCTATGGTGAGATTGCTCAGGAGACCGAACAAGTAGTGCATGTCTCGACACCCAGACCCGGCCAGTTGGAATCTGTTGATGTTGAGCTTGGCGGCGTTGTTGATCCGGATGCAGCTCTGGCTCAAGTTCGGACTGAAGAAGGAGAGCTTTTGACCTTGCGCTCTCCTTCGCATGGCATTGTGATTGGCCAGTATTTCAAAACGGGGGACCGGGTTGACCCATTGAGCTCTCTTTTCACGATAGCCGATCCCGATGTGGTTCGAGGAAGCTTTGACCTTTATGAAAAAGATTTGGCAGCGGTTAAAGTGGGACAAAAAGTGAAAGTGGAAACATTAAGCTACCCGGAAAGAGCTTTTGCTGGAGAAGTGGTCTATATCTCTCCTCGTATCGATCAGGAAACTCGAACCATTAAAGTTCGCGTTGATATTAAAAACACTGAAGAACACGACTTAAAGTTCGGGATGTTTGTCACCGGTAAAATTGAGCGATTGCTTGACAGTGAAGCCCTCTTAGTCCCTATGGAATCGGTTCATTCAATAGATGGGGAATCAATTGTCTTTTTACAGACGAGCGAAGATGAATTCCTCTTGACTCAAGTCAAAGTGGGTGTGAGAAATTCCCATTATGTAGAAATACTGTCCGGTTTGAATGTGGGAGATCGCGTTGTTACCCGTGGCAGCTTCAATTTAAAGTCAGAATTTCTCAAAGAGAGTTTGGGTGGTGATGGCCATGGGCATTGAGAAGCTGATAGACTTTTCTGTTAAAAATCGATTTATCGTTTTTGTCTTCGCCCTTCTTTTAATCGGAGTGGGTCTCTTTTCTATGAGCCGTCTCCCCATTGACGCGGTTCCCGATATTACAAATGTCCAGGTTCAAGTTCAAACCAAAGCCCCTGCATTGGGGCCGCTGGAAGTGGAACAGTTCATTACTTATCCGGTTGAAGCGGCCATGACGGGTCTTCCGGATGTTCAAGAAATCCGTTCTATTTCCCGTTATGGTATTTCCTCTGTAACAATTGTTTTTGAAGAGCATGTCGATATTTATTTTGCCCGTCAGTTAGTGCAAGAGCGTTTGACTGAAGCCAAAGAAAACATACCTGAAGGATTCGGCACGCCTGAAATGGGTCCAGCCACGACCGGTTTGGGAGAGATCTATCACTTCACTTTAGAGGGGGAAGGCTATACCCTTTTGCAGTTGAGAACGTTATTGGATTGGGAAGTGGCGTATCGCCTTCGTTCTGTTCCCGGTGTGATTGAGGTGAATGCGTGGGGTGGTTTGGCCAAACAGTTTCAGGTTGCGATCAACCCAAAACAGCTTGTTTCTTATCGTATCGCGTTAAAAGATATTTTTGAAGCGATAGAAAAAAACAACAAAGTGGTTGGTAGTGCTTATATCCAACGTTTTCAGGAACAAGTTCTTATTCGGGGAGAAGGGTTAGTTCAAGGTAAAGAAGATTTGGAAAATATTGTTGTCACGGTACGAGAGAGAAGTCTTCCCGTTCGTATTAAGGATTTAGCGACCGTTCAAATAGGTTCACTACCTCGTTTAGGAGCCGCCACAAAAGATGGAAAAGGGGAAACTGTCAGCGGCATGGCTCAAATGCTCATTGGAGAAAATGCCCGTATGGTGACCCGCCGGGTTGAAAAAAAGATCAAAGAAATTCAACAAGCTCTTCCAAAGGGTGTTCGAATAGTCCCTTTTTATAATCGAACCGATTTAGTTGACCGAACGATCCGTACAGTGACAACAAATTTATTTGAAGGGGGATTGCTTGTTATAGCGGTGTTGTTTTTGTTGTTGGGAAATATACGGGCCGCTTTTCTGGTAGCAGCTGTGATTCCTCTCTCTATGCTTTTTGCTTTTATTGGTATGGCCACCAATAAAATTTCAGGCAACTTAATGAGTTTGGGAGCGATCGATTTTGGTCTCCTTGTGGATGGATCTATTGTGATGGTTGAAAATATTATCCGGCGTTTGAATAACGCCCCATCAAAAGACTCTTCTGAAAATCAACGCACTTTATTGTCAGCAGCCAAAGAGGTGGCTCGGCCAGTTCTATTCGGTGTCGGCATTATCATTATCGTTTATCTGCCGATTTTAACTTTGCAAGGAACCGAAGGAAGAATGTTTAAGCCAATGGCTTTTACGGTTGTGTTTGCTTTAAGCGCCTCATTGCTTTTAGCTTTTACTTTGGTTCCTTCGTTTTGCTCGGTGATGTTTCGCAAAGGGGCTAAAGAGAAGGAACCTAAAATTTTACATTTTATGAAAGATGTTTATCGCAGTTTGTTGAACTGGGTGTTAAAGCGTAAAACAGTAACTCTCGTTATTGCCTTATTATGTTTTATTCCCAGCATGATGTTGTTTCCTCTTCTTGGCGGAGAATTTATTCCGAGTTTGGATGAAGGAGACATTGCGATTCAAGCTTGGCGCTATCCCAGCATCTCTATTCAAGAGTCAGTCAAGACCACATTAGAAATGGAAAAGGTATTAAAACAATTTCCAGAAGTGAAAACTGTGGTCTCACGAACAGGAACGCCTGAAGTGGCAACCGATGTAATGGGAATTGAGCTCTCTGATATTTTTGTGATTTTGCATCCTAAAGAAGAATGGAAAACAGCACAAACCAAAGAAGAGCTGATTGGAAAAATGGAGGGAGCATTAAAAGACGCCATTCCCGGAGTGGGCTATGGTTTTACACAACCAATAGAAATGCGATTTAATGAGCTGATTTCAGGTGTTCGTTCAGATGTGGCTGTTAAAATATTTGGCCCTGATTTAAAAGTACTTAATCAGTATGGAGAAAAAGCGGTTAGTTTGCTGTCTCAAGTCTCCGGCGCAAGAGATGTTCGGATGGAGCAGGTGACTGGCCTGCCCGTTTTGCGAATCAAGCTGGATAGAAAAAAGATGGCCCCCTATGGCATTAATGTGGACGATGCTTTGAATGCTGTCGAGGCGATTCAATCGGGCCGTGTGGTTGGAACAGTGCTGGAAGGGGTTAAGCGATTCGAAATAGCGGTTAAGTTTGATTTGGAAAATGAGTTTAATCTTCAAGCGATTGAAAATCTCCCTGTTTTTCGTGCGCAGGGCCAGATGATCCCGTTAGGTCAAATTGCCGATATAAAGATAGAAGCGGAGCCGGCTCAAATTAGCCGTGAATTTGGTCAGCGCCGGTTGGTTGTTGAATGCAATGTACGAGGAGTTGATATACAAAGCTTTATCGAACAAGCTCAGAACAAAATCAATCAACAACTTAATCTTCCTTCAGGATATTATCTGAATTGGGGAGGAACCTTTGAACAATTAAACAGGGCTAAAAAGCGACTTTATATTGTCGTGCCGTTAGCTTTGTTTCTTATTTTTGTTTTGCTTTACACCAGCTTGGGTTCTATAAGAAGCGCATTGCTTGTTTATACAGGAATTCCCCTAGCTGCTATTGGCGGTATTTTTTCATTATATATTCGAGGAATTCCATTTAGTATATCCGCAGGTGTTGGCTTTATTGCCCTTTTTGGGATAGCTGTGCTGAATGGATTAGTTATGGTTTCTTATATTAATAAATTGAGAAGAGATGGGAATGGGTTGCAAGAAGCAATTGTTGAAGGTGCGCTCACCCGCTTTAGGCCTGTTTTAATGACCGCTTTAGTTGCTAGCTTAGGCTTTATTCCAATGGCCTTTTCTCATAGCGCAGGAGCTGAGGTGCAGAGGCCTTTAGCTACAGTAGTAATAGGCGGGCTTATTTCTGCAACACTTTTAACGTTGTTGGTACTCCCTGTGCTTTACGCTTTATTTGAAAAGCGCCACTTGGATC
>JAJCYG010000022.1 GCA_029263055.1 Actinomycetes bacterium | reverse complement strand
CGCCCACAGCAAAACTTTTTTTAGTTAATTCAAAGACTTCTTCTGCAAAAATCAATATTTCGTTACGGTAATGTTCTGCCTGTTCAATCAAATGTCCCAGGTGCATATAGTTTTGGTGTAATTTGGCTTTTAATTCTTGTTCTAACGCTTCCAAGTCATATTTCACTTTTTCAGCCTCAGCTTTTGTTTTAGCAACAGCTCCTTTCTTACGGTCCCATAATGGAATTTTTAAGTTCAGAGATAAGCCATAAAAAGTTTCTCTAGCTTCATCAAGAAGATCCCTCTCCCCAAAAATACCTATTATCGGATCTGAAAATAGTTCCCCTTGGGCAAGCGCAATAGTGGCATTTGCCGCCTCCAGCTGATGCTTTTTAGCCATAAGAGCCGGATGACCTTTTTCTTGTAGACTTATTAAATTATTCAATATCTTTAAACGTTGGACGGGTTCTAGTGCAACTACCTTACATGAAACATCCTGTGGTAATTGTAAAAGCATTTTAAAATGGGAGAGTACTTCGTTATACTCGCCTTCAGCGCTGGCTACTTGCTGACTGGCGGTTGCCAGTACAATATTCAGACGCTTTTTTTCAAGAGGCGTCAAATAACGGACAAGCGGATCATCCTTTTGATAACGCTTGGCAACTCGCAATTGCTCTTCGGCTAAATCCAATTTAGCTGCTGTTAACTGGAATATATAAAAACGACGAGCTGTTTCCTTTTCCTGCAATAATTTATGGTAGAGAAACTCTTGATTGGCTGCTTGAAGTCTAGCTTTGGCTTGCTTACGTTGGCGTGACAAACGGCCAAGAGAAATAGGTTGATTAATGATGATTTGTGTCAGATCAATTCCACCAGAATTGTCATCAATACCCAATTTATCATTAACATTAAATCCTATATCCGGGTTAGGCCAAGCTCCTGCTTGAGATAAATCTCCTTCTCGAGCAGCTACTTCAGCTTTGGCAGCGCGGATTCGGGGAGAGACCTCAAGAACATGTTTCACACTATCTTCCAATGTCCAGACTTCCTGAGAAGCATTAGAAAAATTTTGTCCAAACAATGGAAGTGGAACTGCTATTGCAATTAAAGTAAAAAATATAAATGTAAATTTTTTGATCATTTGACAACCTAATTAAACAGTTGGATATTTATGTTTCTAAAGTTCATGGAGAAATCTTGAATGTCTAAAGAAGAAATATCTTATGCAGGAGGCGCGTTCGCAAGATTAGAAGATAGGTGAAACCTTTGAGTCGGAATCCATAGCGGTTCTACAGTCACTGAATAGTCAAGACCCTCACTTGGCGAGAAGGCTGCTCCAAGGTAGACGATGGTTTTTACCACATCTTGGTCGGTCCACTGTTGAATCGATATCTTTTTTGTTTGGTTACGGACTACTGGAATATCATCGGCTAAAGGTATGGCGTGGTGGTGAGCATCATGTTCATGTAACAACTCTACGACGGCAGAATGCGCAAGGGCATGACAGACTACAGGAAAAAACAGTGCCGTCATGAAAGTAAACGCGACAAGGGCTATAACTAACTTTTTAACAGGATTTGATTTAATTGGCATAAATAATCTCTAAAATTTAATTGTACTCTTATACAATTAAGCTTTTTATGCAAGAAAAATCCTTAAACCTAGCCCCTTCAGAAAATAGTTTAGGCTTAAGCGTCGTGAACGGATAAAATCAGAGAGCATAACCAGCACAAAAAATGATAACTTTAACAAAAAAGGAGCTCGCAATAGCTGGATAACAAATCTTATTGGTTTCTTAGCCAATGAGTATAAGCAACTAGCTGATTGATCTCTCTTCAGAAAGAACTGTTTTTAAATAATATGTTATCCTAAAAAAGTAAAGAGGATAACGAAATGCATCAAACAGATATCCAATCATGGCAGCATGATCATACCTTTGGACAAGACCATCTGCGGAAGGGCGAACAACGAACTGCAATAGTTGTAGGACTGACAATAACCATGATGATTGTAGAAGTTGCGGCTGGAATCATCTTTGGTTCAATGGCATTGCTTGCCGATGGGCTTCACATGGCCTCCCATGCGGTTGCATTAGGTATCAATCTGTTTGCCTATAAATATGCAAGACGCCATGCTTTTGATTCCCGCTTCAGCTTTGGAACAGGCAAGGTCAATGCTTTAGGCGGTTTCACAGGAGCCATCCTACTCGGAGTTTTTGCATTTATAATGGTATGGGAAAGTAGCAAACGAATCGTTAATCCCATAGAGATTGCGTTTAATCAGGCCATCTTTGTAGCTGTAATTGGCTTGTTAGTGAATGGATTCTCTGTGCTGCTCTTAGACATTAAAAAATCTCAGCATCATGAAACAGAAGTCCATGCACACCATCATGATCATAACTTGCATTCTGCCTATTTGCATGTTCTTGCAGATGCACTCACATCTTTTCTGGCCATCTTTGCTCTTGTATCAGCCAAATATTTTGGACTAATTTGGATGGACCCCTTAATGGGTATTGTCGGCTCTATTCTAATTTTTAGATGGTCTTTGGGACTTTTGAGATCGGCTAGCCATACATTACTGGATAAGCAAGGACCTGAAGAAATCCAAACAATGATTAAAACAAAAATTGAAAGAGATGGTGACAGCCGGATCAGCGATCTACACTTATGGGCAATTGGTCCTAATACATACAGCGCTATAATTTCGATTGTTGCTCATGAACCATTACAAGCGGAAAAATATAAAAAACGAATTTCCGATGACCATAGACTCGTCCATATCACTGTAGAAACACGCCAGTGTGAAAAAAATTAGGGAGCAGCTCTTTCTTTGGCTCTTTCCTGTATAATTTGAACCCCGCCACAAAGAACCACTAAAGTAATTACAGAACCTATGATTAAGTCTGGATACCTTGAGCCCAGGCAGACTACATTCACCAATTACGGAGTAATCGAACCAAGCATCTCAACAGGGTCTGAGAAACAAAAAAGGCCCTCAGGGTTAAAAACCCCAAGGGCCAACTTTCTCCCCGTATTGGACGAGTTTCGCAACTGGTTGATGTATAGCAAAGATGAATCTTTAAAAAATCTATTGGCTTGTGGATAAAGTTAAAATATCTTCTGCTATTTTGGCTGCCCTTCGTAGACTCATATCGAACTTTTCTATTTAGCAACTCCAGGAAAATACTTGATAAAAAAAGAGAATTAATAGATTTAGCTTTAGCTGATTAGGTTAAGCTTTGGCCAGTTTTTTGAGGTAATTGTAGTTTACTTTTGGAGTGCCTTTAAATGACTTTCCCCTAGGGAAAATTTTGACATGCTTTTGAAGTCTTTCCAGAAAACGAACTCTGCTATTAGACCCTTGAGGGTGTGATGTATATTAAACCCTGGCGGGTGAAGTATATAATTGCCCCCATAGGGTTAGATATTATTTAGCCCTCTGGGGGAATATGGCATTTTAACCCTGATGGGCTGTATGTATAGCAGGCCCTCTTGGGTTAGTTGGCTGATTAACACTAGAGGGCTATGTATATATTAGCCCCTTGCGGGATAAAGGTATACTCTACCCTTTTGGGGTGGATGGGCGGTTTACAGTTCAGGGGTTTGTGTTTGTTGGCCAGCTAGGGGTGTTTGGAATGTTACACTGTTAAGAGTGATTGTGATGGTTTGGGGCGCGGTTTATGTTACCCCTGGGGGTGTGGGGT
>JAJCYG010000021.1 GCA_029263055.1 Actinomycetes bacterium | reverse complement strand
GTCTCATGAACGATATGACGAACGGCGGCGAAAACCGCCGCATCCACCCCGGTTCGGGCCGGCGCAAGGCGCCTGTCTTTCCCAAGGGCCGGCTGCTTGCGAATGAAGACTCCGAAGCCATCGCCAGGCTGTTGGGGGATCGGCCGCGCCAGCGCGATATGCTGATCGAATATCTGCATCTCATTCAGGACGCCGAGGGCTGCTTGCTTGCGGGCCATATGCAGGCGCTTGGCGAAGAGCTGAAAATCCCCATGGCGGAGGTCTATGAGGTCGCCTCATTCTATGCCCATTTCGATATTGTGCGAGATGGAGAGGAGCGCCCCGCGCCCGTCACGGTGCGTGTATGCGAGTCGCTGAGCTGCATGATGGCCGGGGCCGAGCAGGTGATCGCGGAACTGGAGAAAAAAGCACCGGAAGGCGTGCGTATTCTGCGGGCGCCCTGCATGGGCCGTTGCGATACCGCGCCCGTCTGTGAGGCCGGGCATAAGCATCTTGATCACATTGATGCGGATATGGTGCTGAAAGCGGTCGGGGAGGGGCATCTGCATCCCGATATTCCCGCTTATGCAAACTTCAAGTCTTATGAGAAAGATGGCGGCTATAGCATTCTTAAACAATGCCTTTCAGGCGAGAGAAAAGTTGAGAAAGTGGTTGAACTTCTCTCCGATGCCGGCCTGCGGGGCTTAGGCGGCGCCGGCTTTCCGACAGGCCGCAAATGGGGTTTTGTACGCGCGGAGGCCAAACCGCGCCTGATGGCCGTCAATGCGGATGAAGGCGAGCCTGGCACCTTCAAGGACCGGTATTATCTTGAAACCAACCCGCACGCCTTCCTTGAGGGCATGCTGATCGGTGCGTGGGCGGTGGAAGCGGATGCGGTCTACATTTATCTGCGCGATGAATATCCGGCTGCCCGCGAAATCCTGCTGAAAGAAATCGCGGAAGTCGAGAAGGCTGGCCTTGCCGACCACACGAAAATTTACCTGCGCCGTGGTGCGGGCGCCTACATCTGCGGTGAAGAATCGGCAATGATCGAATCCATCGAGGGCAAGCGCGGCCTGCCGCGCCATCGTCCCCCTTACGTTGCGCAGGTCGGTATCTTCAACCGGCCGACTCTGGTCAACAATGTGGAGACGCTCTACTGGGTGCCGGACATCCTCAAGAACGGTGCGGAATGGTTTGCTTCCCAAGGGAAAAACGGCGCGCAAGGTTTGCGCAGCTATTCGGTTTCGGGCCGCGTTAAAAAGCCCGGCGTCAAGCTTGTTGCCGCCGGCACCACGGCGCGTGAACTGGTGGAAGACCATTGCGGGGGAATGCTCGATGGGCACAAATTTAAAGGCTATCTGCCGGGCGGAGCCTCTGGCGGCGTCCTGCCGGAATCCATGGCCGACATTCCGCTCGACTTCGGCAAGCTAGAAGAGCATGGCTGTTTTGTCGGCTCCCACGCAGTCGTCATCCTGTCGGACAAGGACGATATGAAGGACGTGGCGCTGAACCTGATGAAATTCTTTGAAGATGAAAGCTGCGGGCAATGCACGCCCTGCCGCAACGGAACGGAAAAAGCCGTTAAGCTGATGGGGACCGGTAACTGGGACCCGGACATGCTTGAGGATCTGGCGATTGTGATGGGTGATGCTTCGATTTGCGGGTTGGGGCAGGCCGCGCCCAATCCGCTGCGAAGCGTGATAAAGTTCTTCCCGGAGGATTTGAAATGAGCGATCCGATCAAATTCGAAATCGACGGCAAACAAGTCGAGGCGGAAGCGGGCGAGACCATCTGGCAGGTTGCCAAGCGCGAAGGCACGCGCATTCCGCATCTGTGCCATCTCGACGCGCCGGGTTACCGCCCGGACGGCAATTGCCGCGCCTGCATGGTAGAGATTGAAGGCGAGCGGGTGCTCGCCGCCTCCTGTGTCCGCACGCCTTCGCAAGGCATGAAGGTCATAACGGCCAGTGAGCGCGCCAAGAAATCCCGCGAAATGGTGTTCGAACTTCTTCTGTCCGATCAGCCCGAGCGTGAAAGCTCGCATGATCCCGATTCCCGTTTCTGGAACTGGGTAGACGATATGGGTGTGGAGCCTGTCAGCCGCTTTCCGCGCCGAGAGCAGTTTAAGGCCGATTCCACCCATGCCGCCATCGCTGTCAATCTCGATGCCTGCATCAATTGTAATCTGTGCGTGCGCGCCTGCCGTGAGGTTCAGGTCAATGACGTCATTGGCATGGCTTATCGCGGGCATGGCTCGAAGGTCGTGTTCGATTTTGATGACGGCATGGGGTCATCAACTTGCGTGGCGTGTGGCGAATGCGTGCAGGCCTGCCCGACGGGCGCGCTGATGGAAGCTAACCTGCTGGACGAGGCTGGTGTACGTACCGGCTTCGAGGATCGCACCGTAGATACGCTTTGTCCCTATTGCGGCGTGGGCTGCCAGACGAGCGTCCACGTCAAGGACGACAAGATTCTCTATATCGATGGCCGCGACGGGCCGGCCAACAACAACCGGTTGTGCGTCAAGGGCCGCTTCGGTTTCGATTATATCCATCACGAAGACCGGCTGACCAAGCCGCTTATCCGCCGCGATGACGTGCCGAAAGATTCCACCATGAATCTGCGCGACGAAGACGTGATGAGTGTCTTCCGCGAGGCCACATGGGAAGAGGCGCTGGACAAGGCCGCAGGCGGCATGAAGAGCATTTTTGATGCCAACGGACCAAAGTCGATTGCCGGTTTCGGGTCTGCCAAATGCTCCAACGAAGAAGCCTATCTGTTCC
>JAJCYG010000020.1 GCA_029263055.1 Actinomycetes bacterium | reverse complement strand
GCTTCAGCAAAGGCTGTAAACTTCTTTTCTCCTGCAATCATGTCTAAGGTCAGTTCGTCTCTTTTCGCCTCAGGTAAATAAGGATAGGTTTGAGAGAGCCTTGTTTTAATGAGTTTCTCTGCAGTCGAGATTAGAACCTCTTTGTCTAGAGAAAACGGTTCTTCTATAGATGAGTAGATCTGTTCAATCCATTCTTCTTCAAGATCTTTAAAATGGTCTTTAAGCCATGTTTTTCTTTTAGAAGGTTCATTTGTTTGTAGTGCCGTGTTTAAGATTTCTCTCCAAAGATTAAGTCTTGTCGATAGAACCTCATATCTTTTTATTACTTTTGTTTTAGCTTTGGATTTTGGTTTTTTGATTTTATATTTTTGAAGTGCTTCGTATAAAGTATGGCGATCACCATCCCATTGCTGGAGAGATTGAGTAAAGCTATTGACGATCGCTTCATCTCCTCTAAGTATATAAGCAAAGATTCGCATAAAAAGCGCACTGTCTCGACTATGAAATTCTAGTAGCTGATCCATAAGCTGATTCAAAAGTCCTGTCTTAGATTCTGTTAACAACTCTTTGAAAATAGGACCTATATTACTCATGTGACCAGAAGGAAATGCTTTTTTAAAGATTCTTGCTGAAAAGTCTTTTTTCCATGTTTCATTTTTGAACTTATAAACTTCTTTTAAGTAGACCCTTAAAGCAGAAGCATCATAGTGTCTAAATAGGTAGTTGATAAAGGCGTCTAGAGCCTCTTGGGTTTCTTTTAATTCTATATTCTTATAGAAAATTTTCAAAAATAGTTGAGCAATGTTGCTGTTTTTGGGTGTGGCAAGATAACATTGGTAGGTGAGGCCAAATGCTTCAGAAAAGCGATTGGCTAGCAGGGCGTTATTGGCCAATAGGGCTAAAAATGAAAAATAGCGAGATCCAGATTGTTTCAAATAATTTAATCCAACCTCAACAGCTTCGTCATGTCTTTCTAGCAAGAGGTATGCTTTAAGGGTCATTTCCATATAGCTGCTTGATCTGTGAGGAGGGAGTGCTATTAACTTCTCTGCGATTTTGTTTCGCTCTTCATTATTATCAAGGAAGTTTTGAATTAACATGATCATGTTGTAGTAGTCACGTTGAAACTGATCATATTGCTCTGGCATGCCCAACAGAGTTGCTGGAATGAGTTTGCCAAGTCTTTTAGGTTCTGAGCTTTGAATCTCTTTAATTTTTAAAAAAGCGTCTTCTGATTTTTCTTTGAGTTCTAAACCTTTTTCTGCCCAGATCAGGGCTTTTTGATAATAGTTTCGCTTTTCTTTTGGATCGGTGATGAGATCTGCATGCCAGATGTAAATACCTGCCAAATCAACAAAGCTGAGTGCATTGGTAAAGCTTTCATGGAGAGCATCAGGATGTTCTTCTGTAAAGGCTTCTATATGCTTAATAAAGTAAGAACTGAGCTCGAGTGCTTTGACTGAGTTTCCTTGAGAGTGGTATTCTGAAATTAAAGCGCGAACCACGATGCCAAATTGAAACCAAAATTTATAAACATCTTTTGTTCCTAACATTTCATTATTGAGTTGTGTGACTTCAGCATCCAACGTTGATGACATAGGACGAGAAGGCATTTTTGAGGCGATTGCTTTCTTATTGAGCCCATATTCATCTGCGCTTTTCATTACTTCCATTACAGCTTGTTCTTGTAGGGCTCTTTTTTTATCTGAACGTTTCTTGTTTCCCTCTTCATCAAGTAACAGTCCTATTAAATCATCGTCATCTTCTAAAAGTTTTTTGGCGAATCTCAGATAAAGGTTTCTTTTATCTGAGTTTTGTTGGCCTCGTCCTAAAAGTTCTAAGATCACATTTAATGTCAGCATTTTTCTGAAGCGATCGGCTTTATGAAAACCCTTGCTGCTTGCAAATGAAATCTGTGTTGCTAGTTCTCCATCGGTAACGAGTTCTCTTTTAGGTTTTTCTACAATGAGTGCTTTTCTTTTGGGTACCTCTTCTTTATTTATCTGAGGCACAAAATCAGAAAAAATAGTTTCTAAAGGAACATTCGTGAAACCAGCAATCCAATGTTCTTCACGTGGTTCTGGCTGTGTTGGTTTTTTAGCTGATGCTGCTTTAGGTGTCTTTGCTGGAGTTGCTTTTTGAGCCCTTACTTTTCTAGGTTGTTTCCAAATAATTTCAGAGGCTTCTAAAAGTCGTAGGGATATTGCTTTTGCTTTCTTTGATGCGGCTGGTGATTGCATTACCCCATTTAAAATCGCACGGGCTTGGATTGGATAGATGCTGTACTGTGATTGGGAAAATTGATTTTTAAAGGCTGCTTCGGCTTGGTCGCCCCATTGGCTTTCAAGTAATCGAGTAAATAGTGCGATACCAATCTTTGGGTATTCTGGAGAGAATTGAAAAAATTCTGCTAGAAAATTTGACTCATGGCCGCTTAGGCGAAAGCCGCGTTCAAACGCCTCCCAAGCTTTATCTTCTAATCCCAATTTTGAGAGAAGATGCATGGACCTTGTGTAAGCATCTGATTGTAGGGAGTTTAAGAATAACAGGTTTCTAATAGAAAGAAGTGCTTTGCTATGTTGACCGAGTTCCATTAAGAGAAGAGCGTGAATGTTAAAGAGTTCTACATTTTGAATACGGCCTGACTCACCAAGTCGATCAATATAAGGCTGGATGAGCTGCAATCCTTTTTTTATTTTCTCTTTATCTTGTTCTAGTTTTCCAAGGTGATAAAGAGAATGAGAAAGATAAAGCGCTTTGATGAATGTTTCCATTTGATCAGATGTTTGAACTTTGCGCAGATAGCGCTCGGATTTTTTAAAGTGGTCTAAGGCCTCTTTCTCTTTTCCATTTAAAAGGGCTGCTTTTCCTTGCTCGTAAATTAAAATCCCTCTTCTTACCTTAAGTCTTTCTTTAACTTCATTTTTTTGTGAGGTTCGCTGAGCTTCTTGAATGATTTTATCTGTTGCTTCAAAATCGTTTAAGTCTATTAAGGCAAGAATCCGATATCTTTCTTCTGTTTCTGTCAAAGCGCTTTTTTGTCTTTCAAGTAAATCTAAGACATTGTCTGCTTCGTTTAAAGCCAATAGTGTCGGGACTAACTTTTTGTTAAGACTGGCATTGCTTTTTCCTGAATTAAGAAGCTTTGCCATGGTGTAAAACCGTTTGGCCAGCGCAGGTTGTTGGACCATATCATTGAGTACGTCACCTATAGCAGTGGCAAGGTCTCTGGCTGAATCATTAATGGCCGTTGTTTTAGCCGGTATAGGTTCTTTCTGAGTCTTAGTACTGATTTGACGCACATAAATCTTGCTGCAATGTATTTGAAGATAGAGCAAGTTAACAGCTGCAAGCAATTGCGGCACGCCCCCAATAACCCGACCATCTTCTGTGACAAGTGTATGCTGAACTTTTTTGGAAGCAGCAACTAAAGCATCATTATAAGAATGAAATTTGTTTAAAACGTTTTTAACGGTTCTTATTTTTGTTGGGAGTTTGCTTCGAAGTCTTTTTAATTGAGCAATCTCTCTTTTATCAAGAATGATTTCTAATGATTCTATTTTAGCATGGTTTGCTTCTAAAGGTTTGGTCCAAATAAGTAGATCGGAGAGTGTCCATGTTTCTAAGGGTTCATTAAAAGGGGTTGTTTGTAAAATCTGTTCAAAAGTGGCAAAGCTTTCTGCAAAGTGATTGTCTAAATCGTTAAATATATTCTCTGCTGCTGCTTGAACCGAAAAGGGGGTTTTGGGAGATAGGGTGTCAGCCTGCCGGTAAAGTGGCGGGGTAAAACCAATTGAAACAGCGATTAAAAGTGTCAAAATTTGTCTAAACATCGTTACGCCTACACCTTGTTACGGATTACAGAAAGAGAAACTATATAAGAAATATTGCTAAAAGTCAATAAATAACATAAGCAGCTCTATTGCAGTTAATTGAGAAAAGAACTACCTGTTGATATGTTTCTTAAGGTAGGTGGCTGTATGAGATTTTTTAGACTGAATCACCTTTTCAGGAGGGCCCCAAGCAACTAATTTGCCCCCTGCTTCGCCCCCTTCTGGGCCTAGGTCTATGATGCAATCGGCTTCTTTAATCATGTCGAGGTTGTGTTCAATCACAATGACCGTGTTGCCTTGATCCACTAAGCGATGAAGCACGCGGATCAGTTTGTCTATATCAGCAAAGTGTAAGCCTGTAGTCGGTTCATCCAAAATAAAAAGTGTTTTTCCTCTGTGGGATTTAGAAAGTTCAAACGCGAGTTTTAAACGTTGAGCTTCTCCGCCTGAAAGTGTGTTGGAAGATTGACCGAGCGTGAGATAACCTAATCCTGTATCTAAAAGGACTTTTAAAGGTTTGGCTATTTTAGGAAAGTGGGCAAAAAAGAGATGGGCTTCTTCGACGGTCATTGATAACACATCAAAAATGTTTTTGTCTTTGTATGTTACGGCTAAGGTTTCTTCATTAAAACGTTTTCCATTACAGGCATCGCAATGGACATAAACATTAGGAAGAAAGCTCATTTCGATTTTCTTTTGGCCTTGGCCTGTGCATTCAGGGCAGCGTCCTTCAGCCACATTAAAGGAGAAACGACTGTGTGTGAAACCTCGCATCTTCGCTTCAGGCAGCGACGAGAAATGACGGCGAATGGAATCGTAAAATCCCACATAGGTGGCAGGGTTGGAGCGTGGGGTTTTGCCTATCGGTGTTTGATCGACTTCTAAAACACGTTCTACTTTTTTCGCATTTTTAATTTCTTTGTGTTGGCCCACGTAGGTTGTTTTGATGCCTAATTTTTTTCGCATCCCTTCTAAGAGAACATCTAAAATCAATGTTGACTTACCCGATCCTGAAACACCTGTGACACAAACAAATCGACCTAGAGGAATATCAACATTATCTCCTTTTAAGTTGTTTTCTTTTGGAGAAACAAGGGTGAGTTTTTCTGCTCCTTTTAAAGAACGAATCGGAGCGAGGCGCTCTCGCTTCTTTCCATTTAGATAAAGACCGGTTAGTGATTTTTTATTTTTCTGAATTTCTTTAAGGGTTCCTTGAGCCACGATCTTTCCGCCATGACTTCCTGCCCCAGGGCCTAGGTCAAAGATGCGGTCTGCCATGCGCATGGTCTCTTCATCGTGCTCGACCACGATAAGGCTGTTCCCTTTATTCTGTAGCTCTTTTAGTGTGTCGAGAAGGCGTTGATTGTCTCGGCTATGCAGGCCAATGGTTGGTTCATCTAAGATATAGCAGACGCCTCTTAGGTTGGCCCCTAATTGAGCGGCGAGCCGAATCCGTTGGGCTTCGCCTCCAGACAAGGTCATGGCTGAACGTTCTAATGAAAGATAAGCCAAGCCAACTTGATTGAGAAAGTGAAGCCGTTCGCGAATCTCACGTAATAAGTTTTGGGTGATCTTTTTTTCTCGTCCTTTAAAATCAACTTGATCAAAAAAGTCACGCAGTTCTGATGCCGATGAAGAGACGAGTTCATGAATGGTCTTTTCTTTAACCTTCACGCTCAGTGCTTGAGGTTTGAGCCGTTTACCGTTGCAGGTACGGCAACTTCGTTTGCCACTTTTAATTAACCCAGTAATCTCTTTGCCTGTAGAAAAGGTTTCTTCTTCCCAATCAAAAGTAAAGCCCATGCCTTGGCATTTACCACACCAACCATGACGTGTATTAAATGAAAAAAGCCGCGGGTCAAGTTCCTCATAGTTGAGTTGGCATTGTGGGCAATAAAGATGCTGGCTAAAAAGATGTTCTCCACCTTTAGGTGTGGTCAAATAAAGAGAGCCTTTACCTCGCTCTAATGTTATTTCTACTTTTTCTTCGAGATCTTTCGTTTTTGTTTTCTTTAGATTGAGTTGGACCATTTCCACGTCGATAGAATGCTCTACAAATCGATCGAGTTGAGGTGTCGGCTCAGTTGCTAAGATGACACCATCCACTCGAATGGTTTTAAAACCTTCTTTAGCGAGCTTTTTAATCAGCTCTCTATGAATTCCTTTTTTAGCTCGGATTAGGGGAGCCATCAAACGAACAGTTGTGGCCCCAAATGTTTTTTTAATATTATCCGTGATCTGTCTTGATGTTTGACTGCTAATTGGTTTATCGCATTTCACGCAATGTTGTTTGCCTATTTTAGAATAGAGAAGTCTCAGGTAATGGTAGATCTCTGTTACGGTCCCAACTGTTGATTTATTGGCTCCTCTTGTGATCCGCTGTTCGATTGCAATAGTGGGGGGGATCCCTGTAAGGTGCTCTATGTCTGGCTTATCCATCATATTTAAGAACTGCCTGGCATAAGGAGATAAAGAATCTAGATAGCGTCGCTGGCCTTCAGCAAAAAGAATGTCAAAAGCGAGAGTTGACTTGCCTGAACCTGATAGCCCGGTAATGACAATAAATTGATTTCGAGGGATCTCAACTGAGAGGTTTTTAAGGTTATGCTCTTTAGCCCCAACAACCGAAATCACTTCTTTATTTGCTGAGACAGTCTTCTTTGAAAGGTTCTTGTTTTTCGGGTTGTGGATAGTTGTTTTTGACTTTTTTGTTGAAAGGTATTTTTTTAGAAAAGTGCCTGTATGAGAGTTTTTGGTTTTGGCAACTTGTTCTGGGGTGCCTTGAGCCACAATTTCTCCACCGCCGATTCCACCTTCTGGACCCAGGTCAAGAATGAAGTCTGCGCATTTAATGATCTCCATATTGTGCTCAATCACAATTAGAGAATGCCCTTTATCAATTAATTGATTAAAGGCTCTGATCAGTTTGGCAATGTCTTCAAAGTGTAAGCCCGTGGTCGGTTCATCAAAGAGGTAGAGGTTGCCTTTGTTGTTTTTTGTCTTAGGTTGGATCAGGTGGGAAGCTAGCTTCAGGCGCTGGGCCTCACCAATAGAGAGTGTGTTAAGTGATTGGCCTAGAGGAAGGTAGGAAATCCCCACATCCACTAAGACTTGCAACGACAGGGCTATTTTAGGCTCTTCTTTAAAGAACTCTATGGCTTGATTCACGGTTAATTGAAACAGTTCGGATATTGATTTTTCTTTGTAGGTGACATTCAAGACTTCAGGCCGAAACCGCTTGCCATCGCAATCCACACACTTAATAAACACATCAGAGAGAAATTGCATTTCTACTTTTTCATAACCCGCACCATCACATCCATCGCATCGCCCCCCCGCAATATTAAATGAAAAATGACTGGCAGTCAGACCTGATTCTAGAGCATGAGATTGTGCGGCATAAAGTTTTCGA
Source organism: Actinomycetes bacterium (assembly GCA_029263055.1). Classification (GTDB taxonomy): domain Bacteria; phylum Auribacterota; class JAJCYG01; order JAJCYG01; family JAJCYG01; genus JAJCYG01. The sequence continues at coordinate 19,629 of JAJCYG010000020.1, read as the reverse complement.
ATTGGATCATAGAGTTTTAAAAATGTCAGAGCATTAGAGCGTGGGGTGCCACTGACAGGAGTTTGGTCGACGAGGATCACTTCATTAACTTGATCAAGGCCTTCAATACTTTGGCACTTTCCAACAGCTTCCACTCCAATTCCATTTGCTTTCAAACTATTTTTGAAGAGAACATCTTCAAGCAACGAAGACTTACCAGAACCAGACACACCTGTTAAACAAACAAATTGATGAAGTGGAAATGAAACCGTAATTTCTTTTAAATTATTCTCAGTCGCTTTCTTAATTTTAATAAAGGAACTATTCGATTGACGACGCTGAGAGGGGATTGGAATGCTCTTATTACCGAGCAAATAGTCAACCGTAATACTTTTCTTTGCGTGCTTGATTTCTGAATAAGGTCCGAGGTAATTTATGTGGCCCCCTCGTTCACCTGCTTCAGGACCAATATCTAATAAGTTGTCGGTCTCTTGAATAATCTCTGGATCGTGTTCTACTACCAAAAGAGTATTTTGATTTGCTTTTAACTGATGTAATATTTGAACAAGCCGATGACTGTCACGCGGATGGAGCCCCACGCTGGGCTCATCTAGTACATAGAGAGTGTTTACCAGCGACGATCCCAAGGCTGTTGTCAGGTTTACGCGCTGGACTTCCCCGCCTGATAAGGTTCGAGATTGGCGATCTAATGAGATATAGTCTAAACCGACTTCAACAAGGTAATGAAGACGATTCTTAACTTCTGTTAAAAGGAGTGCGGCAATCTCACTTTCTGAGTCACTTAATTTAACGGAATTAAAAAACGAGACGCAGTCAGCTAAACTAAGTGAATAGATCTCAGCAATATTCTTTTTATTAATGGTTGTGAGCAAGGAGTCTGTTTGGAACCGAGTCCCATTACAGGTTTGGCACATCACATAAGCCCGGTACTTAGAAAGAAGCACTCGTATATGCATCTTATAGGTCTTAGTCTCAAGCCATTTAAAGAAGCCCTTTACCCCATAAAACCCCTTTGTCTCCTCGATAATCTGCTTTTTCTCTGTAGCCTTTAACTGCTCATAAGGAATGTCTGTAGGGATCTTTTTCTTACGGCAAAATGTCATCATCTCATATTGAGCTTCTTTGTAAGACTTTGTCTGCCATGGTTTGACAGCCCCTTCTTTAAGTGATTTGCGTTTGTCTGGAATAATCAGATCTAAATCAATATCAATGGTTCGGCCAAATCCTTTACACGGTTGGCACGCTCCTAATGGGTTATTAAATGAAAAGCGATTAGGTGTGGGATCAGGGTAAGCAATGTCACAAGGCGCACAATGAAAGTGGGTGCTAAATTTAGACTCTTTCCCTTTTTCACTGAGTAGGCTGAGCGCCCCTTTTCCAAATCGAAAGGCTTGTTCCAGAGACTCCAAACAACGTTGTTTTTCAGCAGGAATAAAAGCAACTTTATCGACGTGAACAAGGACCTTTTTACCAAAGAAGGGTTTTAGGTTTTTATCCGAAAGAGATTCAAATTTATTCTTTACCCAAATACGGTGGAAACCTAGTTTTTGAAAGGATTCTAATGCCTCTTTGAGCACTGTTTTCTTTGGAAGAAAAACAGGAAAAGCAATCCATTTACTTTCTTTTGATTTACGTTTTAATTTTGAATGTAAGATTGTCTCTGGTGAGTCGCAATGAATTGGTTTGCTACAATTTCGACAGTGTTGAATCCCAATCTTGGCAAACAATAGCTTCATGTAATCATTGATTTCTGTCATGGTTCCAACAGTCGACCGAGAGGTTTTTACATTATTGGATTGTTGAATACAAATCGAAGGGGGAATCCCCTCTACTTTATCCACTTCAGGTCGGTCCATCCGATCAAGAAATTGACGCGCGTAAGCAGAAAATGACTCGACATAGCGACGCTGTCCTTCAGCATAAAGCGTCTCAATGGCTAAGCTAGATTTACCGGAGCCAGACAACCCTGTCACCACAGTCATCTCATTTAAAGGAATCTCTAGACTGAGATCTTTTAAGTTATTTTGACGTGCCCCTGTGATTTTGATTGTCTGAATTTTATTTTTTGATTTAACCATGGAAAGGAAAAAAGATTTCTTTTAGTGTTTTTTCAGGGAGTGGGCGTTCTTCTTTGAGGCCTTCTATTCGTTTGATTTGATCAAAGAGGTTGCCCCAAAAGCTAGCGAGAATCGCCATTAAGATAAAAGGAACCGCCACCACGCTTAAGCTTCCTAAGAAGGTTATGAGACAAGAGACAATAAAAAACAGGATGACCTTAACGAGGTGTTTCACGCTTAAAAAGAAGGCAATTCTAAGACAGCTGACGACGCTGTGACCAAATAATACTAAAGGGTAGGCAAAGAAGAAAATAGCAGAAATAAAGCTCAATATTAAGAGTGAGCAGAGAGTCATAAAAAGACCAAGCACACCAAAGTGAGTGATATAAAAAGAGAGGTTAAAAAAAGCAATCCCCATTAAAACTGCTTGAAGCAAAAACAACAGTAAGGGTCTTAAGCCAAAACTAAATGAATCAGAAACAAACTCTCGCACAAAAAGAGGTTTGTTTTCGATCACTTTCTTTTGAATTTGGAGTAAGCCGATTAATGTAAAGGGAGCGAGAACAACCGTAAGCAGAGAGGCAAACCAAATCAGGTTACAAACCATCCAGTAACCTAAGTTGTCAAAGACATCCCAAAAGGTGTGAACAAACGCACGACTTATTTTAGCCTTTGACCGCGCCAAGTTGAATCCCTTCAATAAAGAAGCGTTGGCTTAAGACAAAGATAATGATGATAGGGAAGAGCACAATGATTGATCCGGCCATAAGTAACGTCCAGTCAGTTGTATAGAGACCCTGGAATGAAGCAAGCAAGACGGGCAATGGCATGATTTCTTGCGAGTTGGCCACCACCAAAGGCCACATAAACTCACGCCACGCTCCCATAAAGGTAAAGATGACAATGGTTGCTAAAGCAGGTTTAGATAACGGAAGAATGATTTTCCAATAAATGCCCCAAAGATTACAGCCATCAATTTTAGCTGCATCTTCTAAGTCACTTGGAATCGACATAAAAAACTGACGTAACATAAATGTACCATACGCTGAAAAGAGAGCAGGCATAATCAACGCAAAATAAGAATCAATCCCAATTGGTTTTCCAATAAAGAACTCTCCGATAAAAAGATCACTGCTCCAGTATTGAGTATTAAAAATGCCATTTAGTAATTCAGGAATCTTTTTAAACAGAATAAAAACAGGGATCATCATCACCACGCGTGGAATCATCATCGTCGCTAAATAGCCTAAAAAAAGCTGATCTCGAAAAGGAAATTGAAGCCGTGCAAAAGCATAGGCAGCCATGGAGCTTGTGATCACTTGTCCAAATGTGACAGCAAGCGCAATAAAGAGACTGTTTACATATCCGCGCCCAAGTGAAATTGCTTTCCAGGCTTTGGGGTAGTTGCTCCACACAACTTTCATTTTCCAATCTCTCTTTACATCTTCACGAGGCACATCGTAAAATTTTGCTTTTCCTTTTCCTTTTTCTTGCTTCAAGCTTTTAAGGCGAACAAAGTCATTTTTCTTATTATCTAAAATCACTCGAACAGGGACCTCTGTGCCTTCTCGTTCAATATAGGTATGAGTGACAGAAGGTATCCAGCGAGGAGGAAATTCAAAAACAGAGCCTGAATCTTTTAATGAAGTGGAGATCATCCAGATAAAAGGAACTAACATGGTCAAACTAAATAAGGTGAGAAGCGTATAGGTTAATAGCTGCTCTTTAAAAGAAATATCTTTCACCCCTTTAAGCTTTTTGGGTGCTTTCTTTTTCTTTGCCGTTTTTGGCACGTTTGTTTCATTTGATTCAGATAAGGCTGTAGTCATGTTTGTGCTTTCTCGATTAACCGTAGTGAACCACTTTACCGCCATACTTCCAGTTGAATAAGGTCACCACAAAAATCACTGCAAATAAGATCCAAGCGATTGAAGCAGCATAACCCATTTTCAGCCAAACATAGGCGTTGTTAAAAATATAGTAATCAATCGTGGTTGTCGACCCTGCGGGCCCTCCACCTGTCATCACATAGGCTGATTCAAAGCCCCCTTGAAAACCAGCAATGACACTCATTACAAAGATAAAAAATGTCGTGGGTGTGATCATTGGCCAGGTCACAGCCCAAAATTTTTGCCAGGCGTTGGCCCCATCAATTTCAGCTGCTTCATAAAGTTCAGGGCTGATTCCTTGAAGAGCAGCTAGATAAAGGATCATGTTGTAACCACCCATGTAGGTCCAGATATTCATGATCACCAGAGCGGGCTTAGCCCAAGCAATACTGTTTAACCATTTAGGTCCTTGAATCAAGTCTCCTGAAATGGTTTGGAGAAAGGAGTTGAGCAATCCAAAGTCTGGATTGTAAATCCAACGCCATAACATGTAGAGTGCCACTCCAGCACAAATCGATGGGAGAAAAAACACGGTTCTAAAAATAACGATTCCTTTGATTTTCTTGTTCATGACCAATGCGACAAATAAGGAAGCAGCCATGGTAATAGGAATCCCAATCATCATATAAGCAGTGTTATAAAGGAAGTACCAGAAGTGGGGGTCATTGGCTTTCCATCCTACAACAGGGTCATGGTGAAAACCGAGTAGTTTGATAAAGTTGTCGAGACCCACAAATTCAGCTTGCTGCCACGGTGTGATCACATCCCACTTATAAAATGCGAGAATAAAAGAAGCAATCACAGGAAGGGATGTGAAGATCAAAAAGCCAAGAAAGTTAGGCATGATAAACGCATACCCACCAATAGCCTCACGTGTCCTTGTTGTCAGTTGGAATTTCATGGTTTATTCTGCCTTGTCCTCTTCAAACTTATAAATCATTTCGCCTGGTTTGACGAGGCCCAATTTCTCACGCGCTACTTTTTCAACATAGTCAGGATCGGTTCTCATACTATGTTCTTCTTGCCGCAACTTTGTGTTCTTTACTTGTTCTGAGTCAATCCGTAACTCAAGACTTTTCTCAGATCGTTTGAGCTCTTCGTACTTCATAAATTGCGGCCAAAAAATAGTTCCTATGGCTAGGGCAATCGCAGTGATTGCCACAAGCCAAATTAATGTGGTCGCGAATCGCTCCATCGTATTTTACTTACTCCCATAGACCGCCTTGGAACCAAGGATTTCCTCAATTCGAAGCAGTTGGTTGTATTTAGCAGTACGGTCTGCACGGCAAAGCGAACCGGTTTTGATTTGGCCTGCATTGGTTGCCACAGCAATATCTGCAATTGTCGCATCTTCAGTTTCACCGGAACGGTGACTGATCACAGCTGTGTAACCAGCATCTTTAGCCATCTTAATTGCTTCTAACGTTTCTGTTAATGTACCGATTTGGTTTACTTTGATGAGGATCGAATTACCAACCCCTTTTTCAATGCCTTCTTTAAGACGGATTGTGTTGGTCACAAAAAGGTCATCTCCGACGAGCTGGCATTTTTCACCAATGACATCTGTTAGTTTTTTCCAACCATCCCAGTCATTTTCAGCAATCCCATCTTCAATAGAAACGATTGGGTAGTTCTCAACCCATTTCTTATAAAAGTCGACCATCTCTTCAGAAGAAAGGCCACCGTTGCCACCAATTTGATATTTTCCATCTTTATAGAATTCACTCGAGGCTGGGTCTAAAGCAATAAACACATCTTTACCAGGTTTGAAACCTGCTTTTTCAATCGCTTCTAAAATCACTGTAAGTGCTTCTTCATTAGATTTAAGATCAGGAGCAAAACCACCTTCATCACCGACTGCCGTATTGTAACCTTTATCTTTTAAAACTTTTTTAAGCGCATGAAAAATTTCAGCACCCCAACGCAAGCCTTCTCGAAAAGTAGCTGCTCCGCGAGGGACGACCATGAATTCTTGGAGGTCAACATTGTTATCAGCATGGGCTCCACCATTAATGATGTTCATCATCGGTACAGGTAGGGTCACAGCAGTGTCACCGCCGAGGTATTGAAAAAGAGGTTTGCCCACTTCGTTAGCAGCTGCTTTAGCAAGGGCTAAAGAAACACCTAAGATAGCATTGGCGCCGAGCTTTCCTTTATTAGGAGTGCCATCCGTGTCGATCATCTTTTGATCCACACCTGATTGATCGGTTGCTTCCATCCCAATGACAGCTGGGGCTAAAATATCGTTCACATTTTTGACTGCGTTTAAAACACCTTTACCGAGGTAACGCGCTTTATCGCCATCGCGTAGTTCTACAGCTTCGTGTTCTCCGGTGGAGGCTCCTGAAGGAACTCCGGCACGGCCTGTAGCACCTGATTCTAAAATGACATCGACTTCCACAGTGGGGTTACCACGGGAGTCTAGAATTTCTCTACCAATTACTTGACTGATCTTAGACATAAAATACCACTCCTATTTCTTAGCATGATCGAACTAAACTGATGAAGTTGAGCTGTTTATTAAAGCAAAACAAGGCCGAATCGTCAATTTGAACGTCTGGTATTTTCATCTCAAACCAAGAGAAAGAGTTGGTGCTTTATCTAAAGCCCTAAATCAGTTCTTGATAGAGGGAACGAGAGGAGAGTCCTCGTTCGTGGGCTACTTGCTTGGCTGCTTCTTTTTTGGAAAGGCCTTGTTCATTAATAAGTTTAAGAGCTGCTTCAGCCGGGCTATCAGGCCATTCTTGCTCTCCTGTGAAGCCTTGGATGATCAACACAAACTCTCCTTTAATAGCAGGACGGGCTTTAAAGTGGGTGATCAACTCGCTGATTGAGTCGCGTGCCCACTCTTCATGCAGCTTGGTTAGTTCTCTTGCCGCACATGCAGAACGGTTCCCAAGCACTTCAAACATATCGTCTAATGTTTTTAATAACCGATGAGGCGCTTCGTAAAACACAAGTGTCTCTTTAGTTTGAGCCACTGCTTGTAGCTCTTTTTTTCGTGCTGAAGGTTTAGAAGAGAGAAAACCTTTGAATAAAAAGGAGTCGGTGCAAAGCCCACTTGCACTTATCGCAGTGATCACTGCAGAAGCTCCAGGAACCGATTCAATATTGCCCCCAGCTTCAATCACAGCCTCGACAATCACTTGTCCGGGGTCACTAATACCAGGTGTGCCTGCATCACTCACTAACGCAACTTTTTTCCCATCTTTTAACTTTTCTAAAATTTTATTTGTTTGAAATTTTTCGTTATGTTGGTGATAAGAAAGCAGTGGTTTTTGAATCTCAAAATGTTTCAGCAGCTTGCCTGTATGGCGTGTATCTTCACACGCAATCAGATCAACTTCCTTAAGCACATTCAAGGCCCGAAGGGTGATGTCTTCTAAATTACCGATAGGTGTGGCGACAACGTAAAGCGTTTCCATAAGATCTCTTATTCTAGGCGAGAAGCCTTAAAGTGAAAAGGCAAATTCAGTCTCTTGTTGAGGAATTGTATTCAGCGACGTCTCTTCCTCTTTTTTAGCCTCTTCTAAATATTTTTTAGCTTTCTTTATAAGAGACTCATCTTTAACCCAACGAAGAGCCTTTCTAATCAAATCAAGAAATTTTATTTTTTCAACAGGTGAAAGGTTTAATTGCTTTTGATTAAGAGAAAGAAGAAATTTTAGTAATCCCGTGTGTGACTTGATGTAGTGCTTGGTTCTAGTATCAAGAGCATATATAGGAGACCTGGTTTTATAAGCACTAAAGAGCCATTTTGCTTGATAAAAAAGTTCGTATAGAGCCTCCTTTCTTACCTGTGGGTTGGAATCATATAACGTTCTCGAATAAACAAAAGTATCAATCCACGAAGCATTCAAGAACGTTAGCGCTCTTAGGGCTTCATTTCGAACCAATGGATCTTTATCTGTGCCCAATGTAAACATAATATCCTTTAAATGTTGATCTATTGTTTTTTTCCATTGGGGCATAAACCGCTTATCCCAAAAGCTTAAAAGTCTTCTATATATATCAATTGATTTGGCTCGAATTAAAGGATCTGGATCATGTTTAAAAATAGAGTTTAATTCAATAAATATTTCTATTGTAGGATGAGCAAAGTACGCACTCGAATCTCTTTTTTGAATAAAACGATCTAATTGCTCGCTTAATGTTTTAGCAGGAGGTTTATTATAACGTATCTCCTTAGGAGCACTATTTGAGTAGGGCATCTTTTTTCTAAGCTTGTTTAAACGTACAATTCTTTCTTTGACTGAAAGCTTTTCGTAATTTGATTGTTGTCTTACTATTTCTGATTCAACCCGCGTTTCTATAAGGTCAGAAGCCTTCCAATAAATATAAATAAGAAGATACAAAAGAATAACCGTGATAGTAGCAACTACTGTAATTCTAAGAATAGACTCTGTCATTGCCTTTACGTAGTATCTAGCTATCGCTTTTAGTTGATAGCGTTGTTCTAGACGTGCAAAAAAACCTGGAGGGGAAACAATGTCTATTTGTTTTAACTGATTTTTTTTGAGTGAACCAAGGGACAGGACCTGTTCTTTAGTCATTTTGCCTTCTTCAAAAGTGACACCTGTAAAATCAGTTTCAACTAAAATCGTTTCTTCTTTTCCTTCAACCTGAGAATCAAATTGGGCGGTTCTTTCCCCTTGAAAGTATATTTGCTTTAAATCAGTGCCGCTTAAATTGGCGTGACTCAAATCGGTTGAGAACACCTGACAGTAACGTATTAATGCCTGGCTCAAGTCTGCACTCCTTAAAATGGCCCTATTGAGATTACACGTTATAAACCGTGTCGCTTTTAGGTTGGCCTCTGACAAATTGGCATACTTTAAGTTGCTCCTTTTGAAGTGGCATCTTTTTGAATTAGCTTTTCTTAGATCCGATGAGATAAGAGAGCAACGGAATAACCTGGCATCACTTAAGTCTGCTTCAATTAAGATCGTGTTATCAAGATTGACATTGGTTAATTCGCTTTGAGCCAGGTTCGCGTTTGATAAATCAGCATATTTTAAGTTGATACCCGTGAGTTGGCATCTTTTTAAATCAGCTCTTCGGAGATCTGTACTTTCTAAGTTTATGACATCATGTGATATGTTAACCCTTGATAGGGCAACATTTCGTCTGATGACCCTAGTGCGAACTTCATAAAATACATCTCTAAAATTTTCTTGTTCATTAGGACCAAACCGATTGATATCTTCTTCTCCCATTAAATGAACTAAAATCACAATGAATAGTTTATCTAGAGAAATAAAGATGTCACTTTGTGTTATACTCGGCCATTCATAGACTCGACTAAGCATGTTTGTAAAAAGAGTATTGTAAATAGAGCCTTTTGAAAGTTCCCCCTCTTCAGGCCAATCACTCTTTAACCGTCGAATCATTTCAGTATAGAGCTTCATGATTCCTAAAGGGTCTCTAAAGATCGCTGGGTCTTGTTGGTGGGTTTCTAAGTATTCTTTTATCTGTTCAGGGCTAATCAAACGATTCAGTCTGATGCTGTGGAGTTCGTGGCTTGCATCAAGAGCTCCTTGTAAGACTCTGGCTTTTTCTTCGGATGTGATCTGTGATTCTTGGGATTGGAGTTCAAAACGATTTAATTTTTCTAATACGCCAAAATATGAATTTAAAAAATCACCAATAATTATGTTTGGGTCTTTTTTTATCCTTAACTCAGTTTCAGGATCTTGATTGTAATCAGGCATTTCCAAACCACCCACAACACGTCGACGACGTTCTAGTGCTCTTCGATCCATCGCCACGATTGTCTCTTCTGGATTGAGCCGATTTGGTTGAGAGTTAAAAATTTGAAATTCACCTAAAGAGAGTTGTTCCAAGATCCTCGTAGATCTAAAAGAAGGAGATTTTCCTCCTTTGATGCTGGTGAGTGCGCGGACAATTTCTTCATAATGGACAATAGATTGTGGCGCCAATGTGTCTTGTTGGATTGCTTGTTGCGGCAAGACATTGGTTCCTAAAAATGTAATGAGTGTTAAATACAATATGAATTTGTTCATAAGAGTAAAATAATATCATATAAATGATTGTTTGTAAAGGTGTTATGTGGTTAATATAAAGGAGGTGAATACTGGTAAGTTAGCTAGAGTGAGTGTCTTACCGCTACCCAGTTTTATGTCTCTTAGCCATTTCAACACGTTTGCTGATGGAGGGGTGGGAATGGAAAAAGAATTCCATGATCGGATTTGGTTCTTTATTGGCTAAGTTTTGCTCAGCTAATTTTTCCATAGCAGAAATAAAATTATCAACATCTTTGGTTTGGTCGAGGGCAAATTGATCGGATTGGCGTTCACAGGCTCGAGAAAAACCATTGCTCAATGGGGCTGTGATTAAAAAGAAAAGGGAAATGACAAGAATTAGCAGCGGAAAATTTGCCACATCATCAAAACCATTAAATCCAAAAATATCGAGAGAAACAGATAAGATTGAGTTGGCCAAATAAAGTCCCAGAAAGGTTAAGCCTGCACTTACAAGAATCAGTTTCCAAATATGTTTGTGGTAAAAGTGTCCCAGCTCATGGGCTAAAATCACTTCGATCTCTTCATCTGTAAAATTCTTAAGTAAGGTGTCGCCAAAAATGATTCGCTTTGTGTTACCCAAACCGGCAAGCATGGCATTGGCTTTTTTTGTTTTTCGGCTCATGTCCATCTCAAAAACACCAAGGACTTTTGCATTGACTCTGTTGGCTAGTTTGACAAGTTTGTCGACGAGCTCTTTGTTTTCAACAGGTTTGAGTTTGTAAAAGAGGGGGAGGATAAGCACCGGAAAAAGGTTGCCGACTAAAATGGAAAAAACAATCCAGAGACCGGCTGCCCAGAGCCACCAGAGCTCAGTCACATTTCGCATTAAGAGATAGATCACTTCAATGATAAGTACGCTGACAACCAGATCAATGGCCAGTGATTTAAAGAGGTCAAAAAACCACCCACCCACTGTTTCATTTGAAAGGTCGTATTTGTGTTCAAGGGTGTAGCTGGAGTAGAACTTTAAAGGAAGAGAGAGAAGGGTGCTGAATAAGACCGCTCCAACAGCATAGAGGCCAACAATGGCCCAGCTTGAATTAAAGCTCTCTTCAATTAAGCGGACAAACCAGCCTGACAAACCCCCATTGCCTCCAATGGCAAAGCATGCGATTAAGAAGCCAAATGTGAGAACTAGGTTCACTAGGGTGAGTCGGTTGTGGATTGTGTCATATTCTTTAGCACGTGCTTCTTTTGATTGAGTCATGGTCTCTTCCTATTTTGAGTAATATTTACGGCATGCTTGAGTGACGGACCAGATTGCAGCAATGAGCCCTAATCCGCAGATTAGGTAGACCCACTTGCTGGTAACGATTTGATAGAGCCTATAGCTAACCAAAAAGCTACTTCCAATCCAAAAAAGTGTGAGGACAATAAGATGCCCTACAAAACGAATCACAGTTGCTCATCAACTCCGAGTATTTCTAAAATGCGGTCAAAATCATCCATAGAATAGTATTGGATTTCGATTTTACCTGCTTTGCCTTTGTGATGCACTTTAACGTTTGTGCCGAGTCTTTGTTCAAGTCTTCTTTCTAAATCAGCGACGTGAGAATCTTTTTTAGCCCGTTTTGCTTTCTTTTGTGGAGACCCGCTTGGATGTAAAATATCTGTCACCATCCGCTCGACTTCGCGCACTGAAAGGCCTTCAGCAATCACTCTTAAAGCAAAATCTTTTTGTTGTTTCTCTGATGGGAGTGACAAGATTGCCCGGGCATGACCCATGCTCACTTGATCGGTTTGGATAAAGTTTTGGATTTCCTCAGGAAGGGAGAGAAGTCTTAGAATATTTGAAATGGTGGCTCTCTTTTTTCCCACCTTTTCAGAAACTTGTTCTTGAGTCAGTTTGAACTCTTTTGTGAGGCGTTGGTAAGCCAAGGCTTCTTCTATAGGTGAGAGGTTTTCTCTTTGAATGTTCTCAATAAGGGCAAGCTCAAGGCTGTCTTCATCAGAGACATCACGCATCACCACAGGGACTTTCTTGAGGCCTAATAGCTTGGAGGCACGAAAACGGCGTTCACCCGCAATCAGTTCATAAGCCCCTTCATCAGTAGGACGAACTAAAAGGGGTTGGATGATCCCTTTTTCTTTAATGGAACTTGCTAGTTCTTTAATTGCGTCTTCATTAAATTGGTGCCGCGGTTGGTACCGGTTGACCTTAATTTTTTTGATCTCAATTTCTGTGCTACCAGAAGGACTCTCTTTTGGGGTGGTTCTTTTATCTGAGATAAGAGCACCTAAACCTCTTCCTAATGAAACTTTAGCCATGGTACAACTCCTTTTTAATCTTTATTATTTTTTCTTTTGATTTCGTTTTAAAAATTCTTTAGTAAAGAGCAAATAACTCTCTGAGCCGACGCTGCGGATATCATAGTAGATAACTGGTTTTCCAAAACTAGGGGATTCACTCACCTTTACATTACGAGGGATCATGGTTTTGTAAATCTTGTCTCCAAAGTATTTTTTCACTTCTTCAACCACTGATTTGGATAGGTTGTTTCGCACATCCCACATGGTCATTAAGATTCCCTCAATCTCAAGTTTGGTGTTGAGGTTTTTCTTAACTAGTTCAAATGTGTTGAGCAATTGGCTCAATCCTTCTAAAGCATAATACTCACATTGGATTGGAATTAAGATGGTGTCTGCGGCTGTGAGCGCGTTGAGCGTGAGTAACCCCATTGAAGGTGGGCAATCAATCACAATAAAATCATATTTATCTTTTGCTTTTTTTAAGGCTGTTTTCAGACGCTGTTCCCGTTTTGGAACGCCAACTAATTCAATCTCTGCACCGGTTAAATTAACATTAGATGGAAGCAGGTCTAAGTTTTCAAACTTGGTTTCTAAGACTGCTTCATGAAAGTGAGTTCCATTTAAGATAGCGTCGTAAACAGTCTGTTCGAGATCACCTTTATCAAAACCAATTCCACTTGTTGCATTTCCCTGAGGATCAAAATCAACCAACAAAACTTTTCTTTTTGTTCGAGCCAAAGCAGCCGCAAAATTCAACGAAGTCGTTGTCTTACCCACGCCACCTTTTTGATTAGTTACCGCAATAACCTTACCCATATCCAAACCCTTTTTTAAATTTACTTACCTATAAGATGCTCTACAAGAAATACTTATAAATAAATTAGCTTTTATGTTCCACGTGGAACACCCCCATATTTGCTGCTTCCCAGCTTAAGCCATCCCCCTTTCCCCGTCAAACGATTTCCCCTTTTCTAATGAATTCCAGGGTATATTACGTGCTGGAATATTGCTCTAATGGGCGGAGTCAGACAGTACCAAAATAATCTGAAAGATGTCTCCCCCTCACCCGGAATTTGCAGCAGACTGCGCAAAAAATGTGAGGGCAAGAATGAACTCACTGCGTCTCTGGCCCGAATGGCTTTCTGCCAGAGGGCTAAAGCCCCCTTGGCAGACGCACATTCGGCGCGAGGCTCCGTTCAGACACCAGTCTTGCTCTTTCCCTCACATTTTTTGCTCCGTCTTTGCGGCAACATTCCTTAAAGGTTCGGGGGAGACATCTTTCAGATTATTTTTACGTTGGTTAAATATTTTTGTATAAAAGTTTATTTGGTAAACGGAGTGTCGAAGTGTTTCCACAAAGGGCATCTGAGGAGAGAGGGGCCCAGAGAAAGTAGCCTTCCGACAGGGGCTCGTGTAGGCGCAGCGAAGCGGAGCCGGAAGGAGACCCTGCCCAAGAAGGCTACTTTTTCTGGGTGTGGATCCGAGTATGAGTGAGTCTGGTGACTTGCCGGGCGGCAAGTCGCCTAGGGAACGGCCCTTTGTGGAAACACTTCGACACGGAGTTGGTACTAATTGAATCAGCATTGAACCTAAGTTGAATTACTGACAGAGAGTCATTGAAGGGTGTGGCAATGTTCCACGTGGAACAAGTTGAATGTTTTGCAGGGGTGCGAAGGAAATCGTTGCATAAGGGCGAAAAAGAGGTTGGTTTGGAGAGGTCTCCTCCTATAGGGCTTAGCGATTTTCCACGTGGAACGGGCTATGCATATATAGGGAATCGGAGGCCGGAAGATGAATAAGAAAAAAGTTAGAGAGTTTGTTTTTGGGAACGCGGTAGACCGGGAAAGGATGCTTAGGTTCTGGATCATTTCATTTGCAGGTATTGGATTGATCTACGAGCGCTCGGTTTTGACTACCGTAACGGTCCCCTCTGTTGAGTCAATCTTATTCATCCTCTTGGCCTTAATGGTTGGAGTCTACGTCTTATATTGTGATTTTGTGAATACAGGTTTGCTTAAAAAGCTCAAAGAAAAAAATGAGTCGATTGAGGGGTTAAAGATAGAAGTCAAAAAACTCAATCGGCTCACAACAAAGGTGTATAAAAAGTAATCTCCTCTGCTGTGAGTGAGACGTTCCACGTGGAACACTTTTAGTTGAAAGGAAAAGGGCAGTGGATATAAACCAAATGATTCTCAAAACAAGCATACGAAAAAAGCCGATTCAACTCCTCAGACTAGTGATTGTGGCACTCTCTGTTATGGGGTGTATGACCATTATGTGGGACTCCTTTTTATTTATGCAGCCCATTGGATTTGTGAGCTTTCTCTTCTTATTCTTGACGATCCTCTTTGTTGTTTATTTCGCTGTAGCAGAGTGGAATGAGTCTGGTTTATTCAATGAGAGAATGCAGAAAAAGGCAATGTTTCAAGGGAATCAAGTCTCCCTCTCTGTAGCAAAAATAGAGCACTTTTTGGAAAAGATCTCTCTAGAGGAAACCGTTCAATCTCAAGTCGATCTTTCTGTTAAAGAGATTGAAAGCTGGCTCCACCCTGACCGAATTTCACTCATGCTCTATGATGGCGAAGTTCTTAAAATAGAGTCTTCCTATGGTTTGAGTGATGAGATTGTTGAATCGACTCGCGTTAATCCTGGAGACGGTATCGCAGGTTGGGTCTTCATCAATGGGATTCCTCTTGTGATTAACGAAGAAGTTGATCGAGACAAATTTAAGAACTTTCAAGAAAAGGCGGATAAGATCTTTTCGTCTGTCTGTGTTCCCTTAAAAATAGGAGAAAAGTCTATAGGGGTTTTGAGTATTTCTATCACCCAATCAAACAAAAGTTTCAATCAATCTGATCTGCGTCTTATTTCAATGATTGCTTTGATGATAGCCTCATCCCTTGAAAAGCAACGAGTCTTAGATGACTTTAAGAATGATCTTCGAATAGCAGCGGCTTAATGTTCCACGTGGAACAGGCTTCGCTTCTGCAAACAAACAATCAAAACCGAGATGTCTGCTGGAGAGACTCCAGAGATTCTAGAGGCTTGGCCTACAGTATAAGGTTTCATCTGGATTAACTTTTCTCTTCCTTCACGGCTTAAGCTAGGGACCTTTTCAAAGTCAAAGAAATCAGGGATCACCTTATTCTCTAAACGTTTAAACTTTTCAATCACTTGCTTTTGTCGGGCTATATAACCTTCATACTTTATTTCAATTTCAACTTGGCGCTCAACAGCTGTGAGTTCAATGTCTTCGTGTGGTTTAACACAATTCTCCGTCGCTGATGGAGTCTCTTTAAGTTCTTTTTCTTTTACAGGAATCTGCTTGGTCGTTTCTACAATAGCTAAATCAGGGTAGCGAATTTCAGGGCGTCGCAAAATTTGTTCTAAAGATTGGTTGCCTACAAAGGTCTTTTTTAAACGCTTGATTTCTTCTTTAATGGCTTCTCTTTTTTCAACAAAACCTTGATAACGTTCTTCATCAATTAAGCCGATTGCTTTCCCTTTTTCTGTGAGGCGCATGTCAGCATTGTCTTGGCGAAGCAACAAACGGTATTCGGCTCTTGAGGTAAACATACGATAAGGCTCTTCTGTACTCTTCGTAACTAAGTCATCAATCAAAACGCCAATGTAAGCTTCAGAGCGATCGAGCACAAAGGGTTCTTGCTCATTCAAATTTAAAACCGCATTGATTCCAGCTATAAGTCCTTGTGCTGCAGCCTCTTCGTATCCAGAGGTGCCGTTGATCTGGCCCGCTAAAAAGAGGTTTCTCACTTTCTGAGTCTCTAAAGTTGGCTTCACTTGGTAAGGAAAAACAAAGTCATATTCAACAGCATACCCATGTTTTAAAAAGACCGCATTTTCTAATCCTGGGATTGATCGGACAAACGCTTCTTGGACTTCAGCAGGCATGCTTGTGGAACAGCCATTCACATAAATTTCATTGGTCTCTAAACTTTCTGGTTCGAGAAAAATTTGGTGGCGTTCTTTATCTTCAAACCGAACCACCTTGTCTTCAATTGAAGGGCAATAACGAGGCCCCACTCCAATTATTTTTCCTGAGTACATGGGCGAACGGTGCAAATTATCTTTGATCGCTTTTTTTGTTTCATCATTTGTGTAAGTCATATAACACGGAATCTGATCATATGAAACGGTTTCGTGTGCATAAGAAAAAGGTTCTGGTTTGGGATCGCCATGCTGCTCAATGGTTGCTTCAAAGTTAATTGATTCACGCGCCAGTCTTGGAGGCGTTCCTGTTTTTAGACGCCCTATTTTTAATCCAGCAGCGACGAGACTTTCGGTTAAACCCACAGCTGCTTGTTCGCCCACTCGCCCTCCGGTAGCGGTTTTTTCACCTGTGTGCATCAATCCATTTAAAAACGTACCTGTAGTGACAATCACTGCTTTTCCAGCAATTGTTTTTCCTTGTTGAGTTCGCACTCCGATCACTTGATTTTCTTTAATGATCAGTTCTGTTGCCATTTCTTCAAGTACAGTTAAACCTTCTTGTTGTTCGACAATTGATTGCATGGTCTGTTGGTATTTGTATTTATCGCATTGCGCGCGAGGGGCCCATACAGCAGGTCCTTTGGTGGTATTGAGCATGCGAAACTGAATCGCGGTCTTGTCGGTTACCTTGGCCATTTCTCCGCCCAGTGCATCAATTTCGCGCACCAGATGTCCTTTAGCCAATCCACCAATAGCAGGATTGCACGACATTCTTCCAATCGCGTCTCGCTTCAATGTGACCATACAGACAGATTTGCCCATACGCGTGCCAGCCAAAGCAGCTTCACACCCGGCATGTCCCCCGCCTAAAACCAATATATCGAAAGTCTCTTTATTCATAACAGCGCGGATTTTATAATCTTATGGTAAAAATATCAAGGATCTAAAAAGAAAGTGTAGTATGATCGAGGTAATCTCGTTTATTTTAGAACAATAGTTATCTAACACCATAATGGAGGCGTGTAATGAAAAAACTAGTTGTGACTGCTGTGATAGCACTTTCTTTGGGAATCAGTTCTGGAGCTTTAGCTGGTTCTGCTTGTTGTCCTTTGTCTAAAAGTGATAGCAAAAAATCTGATTCAACAGCAAAAGTGACTGATGCTAAAAAATCAACCATGACGGCTAAAGAAACAGCTAATCAAGATAAGATTGCTTCTACAAAACCAGAATAAATTTTAGATTGATTTTAAGATAAACTATAAAAAGCACGTCCTCAGCGACGTGCTTTTTTAGTATTGTGTGTCAAATGATGGACTTGAATCGTTCCACCATACATTGAGCGGAGTAGGGTTTTTCTGTTTGGAATATTTTGAGCCACGTCCTAATTGACCTTTGACTTCTCGGTCTTGCTCGTCGGCCCAACCGTTTTCAAAAAAGCCAGGTTTCTTATCTCGGCTCTCTTTCCATTTAGGTCCCCAGCCAGGTTCTGCACTAGCTAAACTGCCTGCTAGTAACAACCCAAAGGTGATCCCCCCGATTTGGATTAACATTTTCTTCATCCTGTTTCTCCCTGTTTGTCTTCACTATTAGCTTAGCACCTAAACAGAGATTGCTCAAGAGGCCCTAAGTAAATAATGTAACTGTGTTTATAAGAGGTTATTATGATTATAATTGGATTGATTTTTTTGTCTGAAAATGATATGATAAGACTTTAAAATAATAGAGGTCTGTGTGTTTAGAAAAGCGTGTTCACTCATCATTATTGTCTCAATTCTTTTTGGAACAACCCCTGTTTCAAACAAGCCCTTATTCTATCTTGCTCCATTCACAGAAACAGTACAGCTTTCAATCGCTTATCCCACATTAGCTGGTATCGAACCCAAGCAAGTTGAGGGTGAGCTAAAAATCCTTCTTTTTGAAAAACTAAAAACTTTTCCAGAGGGTGATTACAATCAAGAGGCTCTCTTCCAAGTCCGTTCTGATCTTTTTGAAATAGCGTCTAAAGAAGAAGTGTTAGGTGCGATTCTTGATTATCTAGCTGAAGAAAAAATGAATTACGGAAAACAGACTTTTCTCTTTCAAAACTTTCTTCAAATCGGGGGTGAAAAAGCGTTTTTCTTTTTCTTATCGGGGCTTGGATTGAATTCCTCTCTGAATGGAATTGCTTCTTTTGAATCAGCCTTTAATACCATTAAAAAGGATCACACTATTCTTGGTTCCTGCTTGAAGCCATTAGACTTGATTTTAAGAGGAGCTACTCGCACAGACAAAGAGGCTTTATTAACAGCCCAACTTAATCCGGAAACAGTCTATTTGGCTCGCTCTTATTTTATGTCACTTATTACTGAGCCTTCTTTTAAATATTCTATACGTCACAGTGCGACAAGTCTTTATTTAGGGCTCTTTATTCTTGGAGAAACAGATCTGAACTATATTGAGCAAGTTGTGCAGCTGGCTAAAGCAAAAGGTTATGAGGATGAGATTAACCGACTTTTTCAAAATGGGATTCGCTCTTTAACAAGCTATTATTTAAAAGAGTTAATTACCCTTCAGCAAAAAGGAGAAGTCAATCTTTTTGACTTTTTGTATTCATCAGATTCTCTTAACACGGCTCATATTCAAAGCCTTTATCCAGATGCTCTGACACAAGAAAAAATGTTTTCATTACTTCGACAAAAGGATCGATTTCAGGTTGGGTTAAATGATTTTATTTTGTCTCCGTTGGGAAGAAGTCCTGAGAACGAAGACGGGAGAAAAATAAATGATGCGTTGACCCAACTTCAAAAATTAAAAACCGCTTTAGGAGATAAAGATTATTTCACGCTTTTATGGAAGTGGGGACTCACGTCAACCTTATCTGCTCTTTTTGTGATTAATGAGTCTGAAGTTAGTTTACAAGATTTTGCCGCGTTGATTCCTAAGTCCTTAAAAACAGATGTGCCTGAGTGGCCTTTTAAAACAGAATTCCCTGATTTCTTTTATGAACAGACCGATCGCTTTTACGCTCAGTTGTTAAAAGCGGCATTTGAAGAAAGGGGCCTTGAATGGGTTGAAAAATTGGCCCCGGTTTTAGTTGGTTCCCCTCTTTTATTAGATGAAACCTCACTCCACAAACAATTGACTGAAATCTCACGGGATCCCAATCGAGCAGCCCCTCTTTTTTCTTGGCTCAGTGCCGTGATGCAGCTGCGAGAGATTCCATTAAAAGACAAAAGTTGGATTCAGGCTGGTTTGAGCTTTTTATTACATCATCCTGATAGCCGTCAGCACTCTTATTGGATTCGACGAATGATTTTAGATACGCCCTATTCCTCAACCTACAAGTATTTAAAAGAGAGCCGTGAATTAGCGCATCAGCTAGATCAATCTGCTAGAGGAAATAAAAGCTGGGGCGATTTTTATCATCAATTGCGTGAGAAAGTTCACTTTTATACTGAT
>JAJCYG010000019.1 GCA_029263055.1 Actinomycetes bacterium | reverse complement strand
CATTCTTTTCAAGACCAAGCTGATTGGTTGGGCCATCGACTTGACCTTAAAGAGGAGCAAAACCGCAAAAAAACATTGTTTGAAAAGATAAACAATTTTTTAACAGGTGGTTTGAATCTTCTTTTATTTCGTTCTGAATTGCTGATTTCTTTTGGTTATACAGAAGAAGCGTTAAAACTGTTGGAAGATGAATCTTTGATAACGGTTGATGGTATTGAAAAAAAGGGGGCTGTTGTTGGAGAGAGGAATAGGGTTTCTTTCTTTATTAAAGTAGCTCAACTATTATATCGACTTGACCTTACAGAAGAGGCTAATAAAATTTTAGACAGTGCGGTTGTGTTGTTGGTTAAATGTGAACCGAATAACTACCTGCCACAATTTGCCGTAGATTTATTTTTAGAGACCATAAAAATTATTGAAGATGAGGCAGTTAGACAGCATTTTTTAGAAAAGTTTGAATTAATGAGTAAGGTTTGTAAAGAGCATCGGCGCTTTAGGAATCACACTCGTATTGCTCAAGCTTATTGGATCGGTGGATTTCATGAAGAGGCAATTCATTGGTTTGATCAATCTGTAAGCGAGTTTTCTGGTCCTAATTTTACAGAGACAAATCGTATTAAGGAATTTAAAGAGTATTTAGATTTACTTGTTAGTTTGCCTTTTGAGAGTGAACAAGAAAAAGAAAAAATTATTAATTTAATGGATGCTTTTTTAAATTCTTTAGGCAACCCCGTTGAGGCTGTTAGCGAAAATAACGATCAAAATCAATCCGTAATCTTTGAATATGCGAAAAAAATGTATCAGTTTGCTCCAGAAAAGCGGGTTAAAGTGTTGACTGCTCTTTCATCAATACTAAATTTAAATCATATTTTTGTTGCCCCTGGTGTGAGAAGGGTATGTTTTAAGTTTTTGCTAGAATTAAAAGAAACCGATCTTCTTGTTCAATACCTTGTTCGAGCTGATGGTTGGCATAATCCGTATGTTGTTAGCTCGCTTATTGAACTTTTTTCTTTAATTGTTGATGCTCTCGATCAGAAACAAATTGATCAAATTCTTGCTGTGGCTCCACACCTGCAAAGAGAGTCTTTTCTCCTTAGTAATGAGAAGTATATCCCTTTAGCTGCTCGCTTATCTGTAGATAACCACCTTTTTCAACAACAATACGAAGCATGGCTTTCTCGAACAGGTTTAGAGGATGCTGTATGGTCTAACTATTATCCTCCACAATCACCTTACAGAAATAGGGACGGAAGATTGCTGGATCGAGATGAGTTTATTCCTGTATATAATATATGGTCTGAATATATTAATTATCTTCATTATTTAAGTAAGGTTGGAGAGAAGCAAAAGAGTGAAAAACAACTGTTTAATTTTACCTCTTTTATCGATGTGTATTTTACGATTGATCTAGTAGGGTGGAATTCCGATAGAGATTTTCCTTATGCTTTAGATCTATTAATAGACCTTTTTAAAGCTTTGGACGTATCACAAGTAGAAAAATTTAGAGAATCCATTAGTAACAAACTAAACGATCATTTGCCAGAATGGCGTGTTTTCGAATTTAATGTGAACATTTTTAGAAATGTAACGGATGTGAAGCCATTTTTTAAAGTCTATCAAGAGATTGCTCAGCCTGTACTTGACTCTGAAGAATTTGATTCTGTTAATAAAATAACCTGGATTAAATATTTAGAAGGACTGTTTCGTTTTAAGGAAGAACCGAAGTTTCTTTCTTATTTCACGAAAACTTTTAATGTGATTATGGATAAGACGACTTCTGTTTCTGTTAAAGAAGGGTATGTTTTTTCTGTTCTCCCTTTTTTAAAAGAATTATCACAGCCTCAATCGTTTTCTATTGTCATGCTTATTTTGAATCAAGAAGACCTCTTAAGGAGCGTTAAAATGAGAGAGGAATTGACCTCTGTCATGAGCGAGTGGACAAGTCTTTATTCTAAAGAAGGGGTGGTGTCTTCTGCCCCTCTTTTTCAGTTTGGACAAACTCCAGTAGATTTACAGCGCCATTTCTTTTTTACAGATGTTGATCAAGCAAAAGTGATTTTTCCAGAAGAGTCTCTTTTATTTGAGCAATGGGTGAAGAAGGTTTGTACTATAGCGGGCCTAAAGAGTGATCGCTTTCTGCCATCTCAAAGAATTGAAGGAGCTATTTTATCTGAGCAAAATAAAACAATATTCTTGTCTGGGGCTGTTCAGGTTTTACCTGAGTTTTTTTATGATAAGGGCCTAAATTCTGTTCGACAACCTCTCTTTTTTATCTCAGATTTAATCGCTCAACATTCTGAGCTTCAAGAACAGTTGATTTATTTTGTGGTCAGGTATTGGGTTGACCCTTATCTTGGCTATATTGAAGAGAGCTTGTTAAACGATAAAGACTTTGAGATCTCTGGATTAACTGAGATGGTTGTGAAATTGCTTGTTGCACTTGAGGAACATTCTCCTCAATTAGATTTAGTCGAACCTTTTTATCAGAGAATAGAGCAATTTGATCTTTCTTCCAATGCCAAGCAAAAATGGAAATATCTTTTACTTAAGCTTATTAGACAGGAATACCTTTTTCTTATTCATGATTTGGACGAAGTCGGGCAAGTTGAAAAGTTAGCCTATTTTCAACAAAAATTGGATTGGATTGCCTCTTTGCTTGATTCTAAAGTTTTTTTACCTAGAGTCGATGCTGTTGAGGTTTCTCTTTAAGGGATTTTTGCTATACTTGTTGTGTCACCAAACAAACTAACAAGGGGTGCTTTATGCAAGAAAATAAATTAAATCCAATTGCGTTGGGAGTTACTTTAGGTATTTTGTGGGGATTTGCTGTGTTGTTTGTTGGAGTGCTAAACCGTTATTTTTCAGGTTATGGTTATGAGTTTCTGCGTTTGATTGCTTCTTTTTATCCTGGTTACCGTGCCCAATCAGGCTTAACCAATTTACCTATTGGTGTGGTGTGGGCTTTGGTTGATGGGTTTATTGGTGGGGTGCTTGTGGCTTGGCTGTATAACCTTATTTCCAAAAAGAGAGCTTGATTTAGGTAAGTCTTATTTAAAGAATTTTTTCTTGGCTGGAAGCAGCCCAAAAAGTGCTGAGCCGAGGAGTAACAGAGTAGTGGGTTCGGGGGTGGTTTGAGCATCGAAACCACGTACTTCGTTTAATCCTGAAAGGATTGTTGTTGCTGCGACTAGTTTTAAATGGCACTCGGTCAAAACATATGAAGTTAGCAGCTATAGCTGGGTCAAATGGAAAGAGGAAAAAAACACCCTCTTTTGATCGAGTCTTTCATCCTCGTAAAATGAAGTTAGATGCAAAAGTCACAAAAAAAGAAAAATATTATGCTGCTTGGGCTTTGGTTTTAATTGGAACAGCTGACTCGCTGCAGTTTGTTAAGAGGTCTTTGTCTGCACTTAATTTTGATTCCGTGTCATTAAAGCCTTTATTAGCCGCTCTTCACAAAAGAGAAGTTCGACTTGGCTTGGTTTCAAAGGTTTTGGTAATTAATCGCGCGCTATAATATGGTCTTAAGCCAAAAAATCCCCGAAAGGCTATGCCTCTCGAGGATCATTTTGGTAGCGGGGGTAGGATTTGAACCTACGACCTCCGGGTTATGCTTACCACTACAGCTTCCGCTGCACTACGAGGTATTTCGTAGTTTTGTGGTCTGGACTTTCTCTTCACCCTCGGCTTAAACCGTTAGGGTGCTTGCCATCAAGTCTCTACACCTTCTCTGAACTTTTCAGAGCTTGGCTCGGGATTACCCCCGCCAGGGGCTTCCCCGAATTTGACAAGTTTCGCACATCAGTTTCCCAATGTGCAGCCCATTGTAGGAGTAAATGCCAGGCATTACGAAAATCGGCGGATCTAGGTTTTCGTTGCCGTTTGTCCGTTTCGACCATGTGAATTTCACTGCCGTAACGAATAAATACATCAACCGGAAAAATATAAAACAAGTCCTTTTGAGAAATATAAGCAAGTGCAAAGTCAAAGTCTGATGAGCAATATCTTTCTCGAACCATTTCTCGTCGATTTGTCTTTGTTCGACGATTATCTACAACATAGTTCTGAGAAGGTTCATCAAACCAAGCGCATTTAACTTGTATTTTGGTGAGTCTTCCTCTTATGTCGAAAACTAAATCATAAGGAAGATTGTCTCCGACAGGATGAAGAACTCCCCAATCTTGTCTTAATGCATGCAAAACAGCTGCCTGTTCTGCTATGTCCCCTCGTTGTTTTGTATTCACTTTGCTCCTACGGATATTGAGCCCGACGAGCTGCCAGGCTGCTCCACCCCGCGTCACAATGTGGAGCTAGTTTAAGGGAATCTGAGGACAAGTCAAGGTTAAATATGACGCTGTTTCTTATGCACATGAGGATTTGGCATGAGGAATGCATATAAATAAAGCTGAAGGGAGTTAGAAATGAAGCACATTAAAGCCAAATTTATGAATCAAATTCGAAGCCAAAAGATTGATTTCTTGGTCAAATCTTCCTTAGTCCTTGGTATGCTGTACTTTTTTGCCAATAGCGCTTCTTTGACTCACGCGATTCAATAGCCTAGTCTTGTAAATTCTCTTAATTCAAGCCTATGAATGGAATGCTCAATATTGTACAATTAACGTCTATGAACACCTTTATCGCAAAAATTAAACAGACTTTAGTCCGTTATGACATGCTTCCGTTAGTTAAAGCAAATACGGGGGTTAAGCAGAAATGGGTGGTGGCTGTCTCAGGGGGGCCTGATTCCATGGCTCTATGGCATGCTTGTTTGTCTCTTTCTCAAGCACTTGGTTTGGAGCTAGTTGTGGCACATCTGAATCATGGATTGCGCAAAAATGAAAGCGATGAAGATGCACAGTGGGTTGCACAAGCAACTGAGCACCCTGAAATTCCCTTCTATATTAAGAAGGTAGATACTGAGAAAATTGCGAAAGAGCGAAAACTTGGCATTGAAGAGACAGCTCGGGATTTGCGTTATAGCTTTTTTGAAGAGGTTGCTCAAGAGACAGGGGCCACTGCTGTAGCAACGGGGCATAATTTAGATGATCAAGCAGAGACTGTTTTGATGCGATTGGTACGGGGCGCTGGTATGGATGGATTAGGGGGTATTCCACCTGTAAATCAAAAAGGAAAATTGCGTTTAGTACGGCCTTTGATTCAAGTGAGCCGTGCTGAAATTTTAGACTATTTAAAAAGGGAAGAAAAAAAATTTCGACTCGACAAAAGTAATACAGATATGAAGTACCGTCGTAACTATGTGCGGCATCAGCTGCTACCTGAACTTGAAAAAGAATGGAATCCTGCAGTTAAAACAATTTTATCGCGCAGTGCAGATCAGCATCGAGAGGTCTTTTCATACATTGAAGAAGAGACTGAAAAGTGGTGGCAACGCTCTGTTCGATTAAATGGCACACAGGCACGATTGAAAGGAGGGGTGTTGAAAAAAGCCTCTCCATTTATGCGGCAAGAAATTGTGAAGCGGGTTATCCGACGTTTAGCACCAGGATCGAGTGAACGTTTTCATGCAGAACATTTGGTGCAAACAGCTGATTTATTAGTGGATAAGCGGGGTGAGAGCAAAATATCGCTTCCCGACGGGGTTTTTGCCCAAAAAAGTGGAAAAGACCTGTTTATTTCTATTGGCGAGTGAAAAAGAATTTGCTAGATTATTAAGCTCATTATAAGCGAGAGAGTTATGGAAAAACCTAAAAAGACAAACAAGCAAAAAGATAAGAACAGTGACAAAGAGCCTCAAAAAAATTTAGGGGCCAAACCTTTAATTATTTGGACTTTAGTTGGACTCTCTCTTTTGTTTTTATTTCAAATGAAAACAGTTCAGCAAAAAGATGTTCGTCCGATGAATTACACGGAGTTCAAAGAAGCCGTTGCGGCTAAACAAATCCGCAATGCCAACATGAGTGAAGGCAACGTGCTCGTTGAAGGGAATTTGATAAATGGGCAAAAGTATAAAGTCAATATTTTAGCCAATGACCCTGAGCTTTTTCCTTTATTAACAGCCAATCGTGTTGAAATTAATGTCAAGCAAACCAACACGCTTTGGATGAACGTTCTTTTTTCTTTATTACCGCCTCTTTTTTTAATTGGATTGCTCTGGTTCTTCTTTTATAGACAAGTTAAAGGGGCTGGCCGAGGGGCGCTTAGTTTTGGGAAGAGTAAAGCTAAGATGCTTAATCGTGACAAAGATAAAATTAGATTTGATCAAGTGGCAGGGATTGATGAAGCTAAAGAAGAAGTTCAAGAAATTATTGAGTTTTTGCGTGACCCTAAAAAATTCCAAAGATTAGGGGGCCGTATTCCTAGAGGGGTTCTTTTAATGGGACCTCCAGGAACAGGAAAAACATTATTAGCCAAAGCGATTGCTGGTGAAGCGGATGTTCCCTTTTTCTCAATCAGTGGTTCTGATTTTGTTGAAATGTTTGTTGGAGTTGGGGCAAGCCGTGTGCGCGATATGTTTGAACAAGGTAAAAAAAGTGCGCCTTGTTTGATTTTTGTGGATGAAATTGATGCGGTTGGCCGCCATCGTGGTGCGGGTTTAGGTGGAGGACATGATGAGCGTGAACAAACTCTAAATGCTTTGTTGGTTGAGATGGATGGTTTTAATACAGATGAAGGGGTTATTATTGTTGCCGCGACAAACCGACCTGATGTGTTGGATCCTGCCTTGCTTCGTCCAGGAAGATTTGACCGTCAAATTGTGATTGACTTACCTGATTTAAAAGGGCGTTTAGGTATTTTAAAGGTCCATTCTAAAAAAGTGACTTTAAGTAAAAAAGTCGACTTGACTCGTGTGGCTCGTGGGACGCCTGGTTTTAGCGGGGCTGAGTTGGCTAATTTAATTAATGAAGCCGCTCTTTTGGCTGCACGCCAAAATAAAAAATCAGTCACCATTGATGAGTTAGAAGAAGCACGCGACAAAGTAAAATGGGGTCGTGAGCGTCGTTCTAAAACCATGGATGAAAAAGATCGTAAGATCACAGCTTACCATGAAGCTGGGCACGCATTAGTCTTAGACTTAATTCCTGAATGTGAGCCGTTGCATAAAGTGACTATTATTCCTCGTGGGGTGGCTTATTTAGGCGCAACCATGCAGTTGCCTGAAAAAGACAAGTACCATGAAACTCAAAAAGGGTTATTAGGTCAAATTGCTGGGATGATGGGCGGACGAATTGCTGAAGAACTTACCTTTGGTGATGTGACTTCCGGGGCTTCTAGTGACTTTAAAAACGCGACTAAAATTGCGCGTTTGATGGTGACAGAATGGGGCATGAGTAATTTGGGTGCCATTACTTTAGGCGAGCGTGAAGAACATGTTTTTTTAGGAAAAGAAATGTCTCGTTCACAAGAATACAGTGAAAAAACAGCTGAAGCAATTGATGCTGAAGTAGAACGTATTTTGAAAGAAGGCTATGAGCGCGCCAAAAAAATGATTTTAGACAATCGAGACAAACTTGAACTAGTGGCTCAAGTTCTTTTAGAAAAAGAAGTGGTGGATGGTGAAGAAGTTTCTGCCATTATTCACGGCAAGGTCTACACAAAACCTGCGCGAGAAGATAACGAAGATGAAGGTCCTGCAACAGCTTCTGATCCAGAGCCAGACGGCCCAAAGCCTGATAAACCAACAGACCCTATCTTGGACTTACCACCCACTCCTCAAGAAACGTAAAACATGTTTTGGGATAAAAAAGAACCGTTTGTGATGGGGATCTTAAATGTGACCCCTGATTCTTTTTTTGATGGAGGAAAGTACACGCTTGTGGAGCAAGCCAAAGAGCGTGCCTTGCAGATGGTGGAGCAAGGGGCTGACGTCATTGATGTGGGTGGAGAGTCGACCCGTCCTGGTTCTGACCCTGTTTCCCTACAAGAAGAGATTGATCGAGTCTGCCCTGTTGTTGAAGCGATCCGTAAAGAATGTAATATTCCCCTTTCATTAGACACCACCAAATCAGGTGTTGTGCGTGAAGCGATTAAGTTTGGTTCGGTTGAAGTTGTGAATGACATTTCTGCATTAAGCGATCCTGATATGGCTCATACGGTTGTGGAGGCAGGCGCTGATATTGTGTTGATGCACATGCAAGGCACCCCTCAAAACATGCAAGCTAATCCAAGTTATAAAGATGTGATTGAAGAGTTGAAAAACTTTTTTCATGAGCGAATTCATTACGCAGAAAAAAAAGGGATTCATAAAGAAAAAATCCTCATTGATCCTGGTATTGGCTTTGGAAAAAAGTTAGAACATAATCTTAAAATTTTTAAACACCTCGAAGAATTAACTGCATTAAATTATCCGCTTTTGATGGCCCCTTCTCGAAAATCTTTTATTGGCCAATGCATAGATGACATGGAAGCAGACCGAAGTTATGGCACAGCTGCTGCTGTAGCCATCTCAATCCAAAAAGGGGCGCGTGGCATTCGGGTGCACGATGTCAAAGAGATGAAGCAAGTTGCTCATTTAGCTTCAAGTATGTCTTAAGACCTCCTATCCTTAGATCTTTCATTCACTTAGGTGATTTGGTAAATTAAACAGAATCTTAGACTGAATGAAGGGAAGACCATGAAGAAAAAGCTTTTTGGGACAGATGGAGTGCGGGGAGTGGCAAATCTTCACCCTATGACTGTGGAGATTGCCATGAAATTGGGGCGTGCTGCCGGGTATATCTTTCGAGATGGGAAGCATCGCCATCGTATTGTGATTGGAAAAGACACCCGTATTTCTGGTTATATGCTGGAATGTGCGCTTGCTTCTGGAATCTGTTCTATGGGGGTTGATGTTCTTTTAGTTGGTCCTATTCCAACACCCGGCATTGCTTTTATCACACGTAGTTTGCGTGCCGATGCAGGCATTGTTCTTTCTGCTTCACACAATCCTTTTCAAGATAATGGAATTAAATTCTTTTCTAGCACAGGTCATAAATTGCCAGATTGGCAAGAAGCTGAAATGGAAAAGCTGATCACTTCTGGAAAAATTGACAACTATCGCCCAACAGCAACTGAAGTGGGTAAAGCGTATCGAATTGATGATGCCTTGGGTCGTTATGTTGAGTTTGCTAAAAATTCTTTTCCTAAAGGAATGACTTTAGATGGCATGCGCATTGTGGTTGATTGTGCCAATGGTGCCGCGTACCGTGTCGCTCCAGAAGTGTACCAAGAATTAGGTGCTGAAATTATTGTCATTAATAATAAGCCGGATGGAATTAATATTAATGAAGGGGCCGGCGCGCTTCACCCTGAAAACATGGCCAAGCTTGTCAAAAAACATAAGGCACACGTTGGGATTGCCCACGACGGTGATGCAGACCGTGTGATCTTATGTGACGAAAAAGGAAATGTGGTGGACGGGGATTACATCATGGCGATTTCTGCTTTAGACATGTTGAAGCAGGGAAATCTTAAAAATGAAACCGTGGTTGGCACTGTGATGACGAATATGGGTTTAGAAGTGCTGTTTAATGAGAGCGGAATTAAGTTTTTAAGAACACCTGTGGGTGACCGTTATGTTTTAGAAGAGATGGCGGATGTGGGGGCTAATTTAGGTGGGGAGCAATCAGGCCATGTGATCTTTTCTGATCATACCACAACAGGAGACGGCATTATTACCGCGCTTCAAGTTTTGCGTGTGATGAGAGCCACTAGAAAAAAATTATCTAAGTTATGCGAAGTGATGGAGCGTTATCCTCAGGTGCTTGTGAATGTAAAAGTGAAAAATAAAAAAGCATTTAATACGATTCCTGAAGTTAAAAAAGAATTAACTCGTATTGAAAAATTGATGGCGGGCAAAGGACGTGTGTTGTTGCGTTATTCAGGAACCGAGCCGATTGCGCGTGTGATGATTGAAGGTAAAAGCAAAAAGATCATTGATTCGTTGGCTCATGGATTAGCGCGTCTTATTAAGAAAAAGTTAGGTTAATTAAATGCATGCGTCATCCTGAGCATAGCGAAGGATCTAGATTCTTCGGCTTTGCCTCAGAATGACGCAAAACAGGAGATTGTTTTGGTAGAACTGGGCGTTAATATTGATCATATCGCAACGGTGCGGCAAGCGCGTTTGGGTAAAGAGCCTGATCCGGTTGCCGGAGCTTTAGCATCAGAGCGGGGTGGGGCCAAATGGATTACAGCTCACCTTCGAGAAGACCGTCGTCATATTCAAGATGATGATATTTTTTTAATTAAAGACCAAGTGACTGTCCCGTTTAATCTAGAGATGGCCTGCACAGAAGAGATGATCAACATTGCCTTAAAACTAATGCCTGCCCAAGTTACGTTTGTTCCTGAAAAAAGAGAAGAGCTCACCACTGAAGGGGGGCTTGATGTGAAGAAGTGTTTTCAACATCTGAAAGAGGGAACCACTGAATTAAAAAGCCAAGGAATTTCAGTTAGCTTTTTTATTGATCCTGATGATGAACAAATTCAAGCAACCAAAGAAGCGGGCGCTCAATTTGGCGAACTGCATACAGGTGATTATGCGAATGCCCAAAAAAGTGATGCGCAAGATCGGGAGCTTGTTCGTTTGGTTGCTGCAGGTGAAACCATGCATGGCTTGGGGCTGGGTGTGAATGCCGGCCATGGCCTTAACTATATTAATGTAGAACCGACGCTGCGCATTCCTCATTTAGAACAGTTGCATATTGGTCACGGGATTGTGGCTGTGGCACTTTTTGAGGGAATGGAAAAAGCAGTTCGAGAAATGGTGGAGTTGATTTCATGAAAGTGATTACTGTTGAACAGATGAAAGAATTGGATCGTCGTTCTACTTCAGAGCATGATATTCCTTCTGAAGTGTTGATGGAAAATGCAGGCACAAAAGTAGCGCGTGTTGCAGAGCGAATGATTGATCGGTTCACCTTAAAAGAAAAAGCACTCTTATTTGCTGGCAAAGGTAAAAATGGCGGCGACGCGTTTGTGGCTGCGCGTGTTTTGATTGAAGATTCAATTCAAGCAACCACTGTTCTTTTGTGTGATGAAGATGATATTAAAGGCGATGCCAAACTTAATTTGGATCGACTCCTTGATGTGAATGGTCATGTGATTCGTGTGACTAAAGAAGAAGAGCTCGATTATATTTTAGGTGATTTGTATGGAACAGACCTGATTGTCGACGGTATTTTAGGCACTGGAATGAAACGCCCGATTGAAGGTTATTTGGCCAGTGTGATTAAGATGATCAACGAATCAGGTAAAATGGTGATCTCTATTGATGTGCCTTCAGGTTTAAATGGCGATACAGGGCATGCGCCTGGTGCGTGTGTGGAAGCAGATGAAACATTAGCCATGGGCTTGCCGAAGAAAGGTTTGCTTGCTGCTGAAGGTTTGAATTATGCCGGCCATATCCGCATTGGAAAAATCGGGATTCCTGATCCTCTTTTAAATGGTGTTAAAACCGATATCCACTTATTAATGAGTAAAGATTTACATGGTATTTTTCCTCGTCGTAGAAAACGGCTTACGCATAAAGGGGACTATGGAAAAGTATTAGTTTTAGCAGGTTCAGTGGGTCACACTGGTGCGGCTTCTCTCGCTGCTTCAGCAGCATTAAGAGGCGGCAGTGGTTTGGTGACAGCGGCGATCCCTAAAAGCTTGAATGATGTTTTAGAACAAAAAGTAACAGAAGTGATTACCTTTCCATTGCCTGAAACCAAAGAACGAACCTTGAGTTTACAAGCGCTTAAGCCTTTACTTGAATTAGAAAAGCAATGTGATGTTTGGGTGATTGGTCCTGGATTGTCCACAAATGAAGAAGTTGAAAAATGTATTCTCCAACTTCTTCCAAAATTAACCAAGCCAGCTATTTTAGATGCGGATGCGTTAAATATTGTTTCTAAAAACAAAGCCGTGCTTAAGAAAGTTAAAGTTCCTCTTATTTTAACGCCGCATAGTGCCGAGATGGGTCGTCTAGTGGGTCAATCAACTGCAGCCGTAGAAAAAAATAGATGGGAGCTGGCTCAAAAATTTGCCAAAACCCACAAAGTAACCGTGGTTCTAAAAGGAGCTGGGACGGTCATTGCTTCTCAAGAAGGAGAAGTCTTTATCAACACAACCGGAAACCCTGGAATGGCCACAGCCGGAAGTGGTGACATTTTAGCCGGCCTCATCGGTTCATTCTTAGGCCAAGGCTTAACCCCTCTTAATGCCGCTAAACTCGCAGTGGTGCTTCACGGAGAAGCCGGTGACTTAGCTGTAGAAGAAGTGGGCGAACCCAGCTTGATGGCAGGGGACCTTTTATGGTCCCTCCCCCGTGCCATCCATGACTTTATTTCTTAAAACGGAATAGCTTCTTCCTTTTCAGATTTTTTATCGCTTAAAGTTTCTTCAAAGGCGCGTGAGGTGGAAGGGGTGCCGTTTTTGTTTAGGAATTGAATTTTTGAGGCAATCACTTCTGTTTTGTGTTTCTTGATTCCATCAGTCCCTTCCCACGTTTTAGAAGTGAGGCGTCCTTCCACAAAAAGAGGGGATCCTTTTTGTAAATATTGACTGCATGTTTCTGCTTGGCGTGACCAGACCACAACGGTAAAAAAATCAGATTCTTTTTTGCTCTCATTTTCTCCATTGGCTTTGTACCATCGGTTTACAGCTAGGCGTAGATCTGCAACTGCGGTTCCTGTTGCGGTGTGGCGCAACTCTGGATCTTTAGTTAAATTTCCCATTAGATAGACTTTATTGAAGTTGGGCATGGGAGCCTCCTTTATTGGTTTAGTTTTCATGAGGCTCCCAATAGAGCAAAGGCTGTGCCAAAAATTAGCTTAGAAAAATGCTCTAAATTGACAAATTTGAAGGATTTACCCCTTTTAGTCTTCCACTATTGTCAATTTCACATAGAGAAATTCCCTAATTGACGCCCACCCCGCTTTTTCCTATACTACTCAGGCTTTTCCCCCTAGGGGAATTTGCGTGCGGGTGTAGCTCAGTGGTAGAGCGCTAGCCTTCCAAGCTAGTTACGAGGGTTCGATTCCCTTCACCCGCTCCAAGTTTAGATTAAAACAATTTATGGGCAGATTCCAGAGCGGCCAAATGGACCAGACTGTAAATCTGGTGGCTTTGCCTTCGAAGGTTCGAATCCTTCTCTGCCCACCATATAGAAGTAATAATGCTTTGCTGGCGTAGCTCAATTGGCAGAGCAGCTGATTTGTAATCAGCAGGTTGCGGGTTCAAGTCCCATCGCCAGCTAAAATATTAAAGAAGTTTCGCTGGAACATTGCCGAGAGGCCGGTTTCACGAAAGATAATTAAAAAAATATCTTTTGGGGGAGCAGCGAAACGAACGAAGTGAGTGCAGCGTTGAGGGGGGATCGTAGATTCCCCCTCAAGGAGAGTATCTGCGACTTGAGCCGGAGGCGAAAGGAGCGATGCTCGACGCTGGGGTAGCTCAATTGGCAGAGCAGCTGATTTGTAATCAGCAGGTTGCGGGTTCAAGTCCCATCGCCAGCTCCATTTTTTTATAAGCTAGAATGAGTTGCTTCGGATAAAGCTTCAAGTTCAGAGAAGCTCAAGTTGTCAGGTAG
>JAJCYG010000018.1 GCA_029263055.1 Actinomycetes bacterium | reverse complement strand
CACACTCGGGGAGGCCCACAGAACATCGATGAAGAAGATTGAGGCAATTATCAAGCCATTCAAGCTGGATGAGGTCAAGGAAGCGCTGCAGGAGATCGGATTGCAGGGCATTACAGTCACCGAGGCCAAGGGTTTTGGCCGTCAGAAGGGACAAACGGAACTCTACAGGGGCGCTGAATATGTCGTCGACTTTTTGCCCAAGGTGAAAGTCGAGATTGTGCTTGGCGACGATATGGCCGAGAAAGCCATTGAAGCGATACAGAATTCCGCGAAAACGGGACGGATCGGTGATGGAAAGATTTTTGTGTCCTCGGTCGAGAACGCCATCCGTATCCGTACCGGCGAGACCGGACAGGACGCGATTTAGGCCCCCAGACAAGGGGCCGAAAGTTTGTGTGAACTCAATCGAATTCCATTCAGCCGGGGGGAAATTCCCAGGCAAAACAGGGGAGTAAAATGGCAGACGCAAGTAAAGTTATAAAACAATTCAAGGACGACGACATTAAATTCGTCGATCTGAGATTTACCGATCCCAGAGGCAAGATGCAGCATCTCACCATGGACGTTACCACCATGGACGAAGCCGCCTTTGCCGACGGGATCATGTTCGACGGTTCATCCATTGCTGGCTGGAAGGACATTTCCCAGTCGGATATGGCCCTGATGCCCGAACCGGATACCGCTATTCTCGATCCGTTCTTCGCACAAACGACGCTGGCGATCTTCTGCGATATCATAGAGCCGACCACTGGTGAGCTGTATGAACGCGACCCACGCGGCGTGGCCCGCAAGGCGGAAGCCTATCTCCAGCAGACCGGCATCGGCGACACCGCCTATTTCGGCCCGGAAGCGGAGTTCTTCATCTTCGATGATGTGCGTTTCGCCTCGGATCCCTACAACACCGGTTTCAAGCTCGACGCGAGTGAACTGCCCACAAACATGGACACCGAGTATGAGATGGGCAATCTGGGTCACCGGGTCCGCACCAAGGGCGGCTACTTCCCGGTGCCGCCGGTTGATGCGTCGCAGGACATCCGTTCGGAAATGCTGAGCGTGATGGCCGAAATGGGCGTCACCGTTGAAAAACACCATCACGAAGTGGGCGCCGCCCAGCACGAACTCGGCATGAAGTTCGATAGTCTTGTTCGGGTCGCCGACCAGCTGCAGATCTACAAATATGTGGTGCACAATGTGGCCCAGGCCTACGGCAAGACGGCCACCTTCATGCCCAAGCCCGTCTTTGGCGACAACGGCACCGGCATGCACTGCCACCAGTCTATCTTCAAGAAGGGTGAAGCAGTATTCGCGGGCAACAAATATGCTGATCTGTCCGAAGCCTGCCTGTTCTATATCGGCGGCATCCTGAAGCATGCCAAGACGCTGAATGCCTTCACCAACCCGTCGACCAACTCCTACAAGCGTCTGGTCCCGGGTTACGAGGCGCCGGTGCTGCTGGCCTACTCGGCCCGCAACCGTTCCGCGTCCTGCCGTATCCCGCATGTTGCGAACCCGAAGGGTAAGCGCTGCGAAGTGCGGTTCCCCGATCCGATGGCCAATCCGTATCTGGCCTTTGCCGCCATGCTGATGGCCGGCCTTGACGGCATTGAGAACAAGATCGATCCGGGCGATCCGATGGATAAGAACCTGTACGACCTGCCGCCGGAAGAGCTGTCAGGCATTCCGACCGTGTGCGGTTCGCTGCGCGAAGCGTGCGAACATCTCGACGGCGACCGCGACTTCCTGAAAAAAGGCGGTGTCTTCACCGACGACCAGATCGACGGTTATCTCGAGCTGAAGATGGAAGAGGTTGAGCGTACCGAGATGACGCCTCACCCGGTCGAATTCGACATGTATTACAGCGCTTAAGCCAGCGCAGACACGGAAAATGAGAAATGGGGCGGCCCGCCTGGGACCGCCCCATTTTTTCGCCCCGCCAATACCGGACCCTTCAGACCAGCGCTGAATAAGCGCTTTCCCCAATGGCCTTCCCGCTTCATCGAAGCGGTTGTCCAGCTGGCTCCCCCCGGGCAAACCAAACTTTTTCAGCTCCTGGCGCTATGTGACCAGGAACACCATGAAAATCACGGCAACCATCATCAAAGTGGCGATCGAGCCCTTACGGCGCTCGTACCAGTCCTTCACCAGCGAAGGAAATCTGCGCAGGGCGAAATTCACAACTGACAGAAATCCAAGCACGCCAATGACCGCGAGCACCAAGAACCCGCTGTCGGCGGGATTCTGAACCGCATAGCCACTGGAGGCGGCCAAACGCTGCCCCGTGACCGCGCTGGCGCTCACAAAAGTGAATAGAGATGCTCCCCCCAGACAGAGCAGGCACGCATAACGCAACAGGATACCCATAGTCCCTTTTCCCCGAATTATTATCGATGAGAATAGCAACAGGGCGTAAAAGAAGGCGTAACCGACAGGGTTAGCAAATTCTGAATAAATGACGGGCGCGGGTCAGGTCGCTTTCCATTTGATGCCGCAACCCAT
The DNA here is from genome assembly GCA_029263055.1 of Actinomycetes bacterium. GTDB lineage: Bacteria > Auribacterota > JAJCYG01 > JAJCYG01 > JAJCYG01 > JAJCYG01. Next base: position 275 of record JAJCYG010000018.1, on the reverse strand, counting down.
GGAGCCGGTCTGCCCGGCCGGTCCCGCGCCGGTCTCGGCGATCATCATCATGGCTTCGAACAACTCGCGGCGCGCTTGAGGAGACGCCGCCTCGCGCCCGCTTTCATCGAGCCGTCCGCGATATTGCAACTCGAGTTCGGCGTTGAAGCCAAAAAAATCCGGCGTACAGACCGCGTCCCAGTCGCGCGCGACCTGCTGGCTCCCGTCATGCAAATAGGGAAATGCGAACCCGTTGGTGTCGGCAAAAATCTTCATTTTGTCGAACGAATCATCCG
>JAJCYG010000017.1 GCA_029263055.1 Actinomycetes bacterium | reverse complement strand
AGGTTGGAGCCTTCACCTTCTTGATTCTCTTCCCATCCCGCACGCTTTAGCTGTTCGCGCACATATTGCGTGTCATACTGATTGACCCGACACCCTAATGTTTTAATACTAAATTTTTTCATGAGAGCAACTCGTATTGAATCATGGCGACCATGGCAATGGCAGCTGTCTCGGTTCTTAAAATGTTTTGTCCCAAAGAAACAGACTGAGCACCTGCTTGAACCATGGCATCGACTTCTTGAGTTGAAAACCCCCCTTCAGGGCCCACGATAGCTAAAACTGTTTGGATTTTTTTATCCTTTAATAAAGAATGCCATGCATTTTTAAGATCGGTTCCATTTTCAAGCTCATAGGCAAGTAAAACCGCATCATACTTTGAGAAAAGCTCAATCACTTGATCAAACTTTAAGACAGGAGAAACTTTTGGCACGGTGACTCGACCACTCTGTTTAGAAGCAGCTTGAGTGATACGTTCCCAACGCTGTTGTTTCTTTATTTTATTTTCTTCATTTAGCTTTACATTCACGCGCTCACAATTAAACGGAATGATTTGCTGCATGCCAAGCTCAGTCCCTTTTTCTACGACCCAATCAAAACGTTCTCCTTTTGTCACAGAATGAGCTAAGGAAACCTGCACACTATTTTCTTGTTTGGATTGGATTTTTTCTAAAATAGAGAGGAGAGCTTCTTTTTTTTCTAACGATTCAATCTGACAACGGTATTCATTGCCCACGCCATCAAAGACCACCACCACATCACCTTCTTTAAAACGGAGAACATTCTTAATGTGGTGCGTCTCTTTTTCTTGGAGCTCCACTTGAGTTTCTGAGATATGCTGTGGATCAACGAGAAAACGGCTCATGTTTATTTTCCAAAAAACTTTTTTGCTTGCTGCAAAAAGGAGTGACACATCGGTTGAATTTTTTCTCCCCCTTTTTCAGCAAATTGTTGGAGCAGCTCTTTTTGTTCACCATTTAATTTGGTTGGGGTTTCAACAACAATGCGGATCAATTGATCTCCATTACCATAACCCTGAACATTGCGCACTCCTTTGCCACGCAAACGAAACACCTTGCCGCTTTGCGTTCCTGAAGGAACTTTAAGTTTCACTTTACCACTTAAAGTGGGCACATCCACTTCTCCACCTAAAGTGGCCAGCGGAAAACTGATGGGAACTTCACAAATAATGTCATCTTCTTGACGTTCAAAAAGAGCATGAGGTTTCACATGGATAACCACATACAAATCACCCCGATCACCTCCAAATGCGCCCCCCTCACCTTCACCTGTCACACGCAATCGCATGCCATGGTGCACCCCTGCAGGAATCTTAATAGAGACTTTGCTTGTTTTGTTGGCTCTTCCTTGTCCACGACAACCACTACATGGATTTTTAACCACAGTCCCTAAACCCGAACAATGCGCACAGGTTCGACTGATACTAAAAAAACCTTGAGAAGCCCGAATCTGACCGCTTCCTTGGCAATGAGCACAGGTTTGTCGTTCACTTCCTGCTTTGGCTCCAGACCCATTACAGGTCTCACATGTTTCCATACGTGGGATTTTAATGGTTTTAGAGACACCATTAGCGGCTTCTTCAAATTCAATTTCCAAATCAAAGCGAAGGTCAGAACCACTCACTCCTGTTTGTCGACGCCCACCACCGCCAAAAATATCACTGAAGCCGCCGCCTCCACCCCCACCGCCAAAAATGGACTCAAAAATATCGCCAAAATCACCGGCATGAGAAAAATTTTCCCATTTAAATCCACCCGGACCAAACTGACTCGACATTCCTTCATGACCAAATTGATCATATTGTTGGCGTTTTTCTGGTGTGCTTAAAACTTCATACGCCTCTGAAGCTTCTTTAAATTTTTCTTCAGCCTCGGTATTTCCTGGATTTCGATCCGGATGATATTTTAAGGCAAGCTTGCGATATGCTTTTTTAATCGCATCATCGCTCATATCTTTAGACACACCTAAGACTTCGTAATAATCTCTTTTATTTGTCGGCATTTTTCTCTTCTTCTTTTTTCTTTGTGATCCGAACTTTTGCTGGGCGAATCAAACGATCATTTAACAGATAACCGACTTGAAGCACATCAACGACAATCCCCTCTTCTTTATCATCAGTCTCTTCAAACCCAATCGCTTCATGCTTATGTGGATCAAATTTTTCATTTAACGGCTCAATGGTTTCAAGCCCTTCTTTTTTAAACGCATCTCCAAACAACTTACGAATCATTTGAATCCCTTGCAAAACATGTTTAGGGTCATGATCTTTTTCAGCATGCTGCAACGCTAAATCAAAATTATCTAAAATAGGCATTAAAGACTCTAAAAGCCGCACATTGGCAAACTTTAAAAACTCTTCTTTATCTTTAGCCAGTCTCTTCTTATTGTTTTCAACTTCAGCTTGAAGCCGCAAAAAACGTTCTTTTGCCTCTTCGCCTTCAGCTGCCCGTTTGATCAATTCTCTAATTGCTTCAGGATCCCACTCTTTTAAGAGCTCTTCCTCAGCAGCTTTCTCTTCTAAAGCTTGTTCCACTTCTTCTTGGGCCTCTTTATCTTGAGCAACCTCTTTTGAAGGGACTTCCTTATCCTTCTGACTCATCTCTATCTCCTTAACTAAATATTTCTAAAGCCTAATAGCATACCATGTTATCAATAAAAATCAATGGATTGGGATGGGAACTTAAGGAAGGGCCTTGAGAACCAGGAGGGTCAAATCATCCTCTTGAGGAGCTCCCCCGGTAAAACGATAGATCCGCTGACGGATATTTTGAACCACTAAGTTAGAAGGGCTTCCTGCTGAGACACGGATCGCATCTCCCAACCCTTCGCGCCCAAACTCTTTTCCATCACGGTCACGTGCTTCAGTAGCCCCATCTGTATAGACTGAGACCAAATCATTAGCTTCTAGCTTAATCACAATCTCTTCAAGTGAATCTTCAAAATCAGGACCTTCCACAATGCCAATAGCCATCCCCCGCCCCTTAACCAATTCAATCTTCTTTTGATTGGAATGATAATGGATCAAAGGATCATGCCCGGCTCGAACAATGGTCAATATCTGATTATGCTTGTCTAAAATCATGTACTGCATGGTAATAAACATATCAGGTTTTAAATCTTTTGAGATTTGCTTATTCAACTCACAAATAACCGATTTACTCGATAGATTACCTGGTGCAATGGAACGCATAATAGAACGGACCATGGTCATGATCAATGCCCCTGGCACCCCTTTACCCGAAACATCAGCAATCACAATCCCTATTCGGTTTTCATCCACATCAATAAAGTCAAAATAATCGCCACCCACTTCTTTAGCTGCTTGGGTCATATAAGCAATATCAAATTTATCAATGATCGGACGAGCCGTTGGAAACAACAACTGTTGAATTTCTTTAGCAATTTCAAGTTCACGATCCAACTTTTCTTTTTGCTGACGAGTCTCTTTTAAATCAGCTGTATTTAAAGATAATGCGACTTGATCAGCCAGTGACTCTAAAATGGAAAGGTCTGTCTTTGTGAAACTCTCATCATTTTGCTTATTCACAACAGCCATCACTCCGAGCAACTCATATCCCACAATTAATGGGACAGCTGCTAAACTTTTGATTTGTAAAAAGGGGTCTGACGCATGGGGCAACCGAGAATCTTCCATCCCATTAGGGATTAAAAGCGGTTTTTGGCTTTGTGCCACTTCACCAATCACTTCTTGGCCCATTGGAATGCGATGTTTATCAAGCAGACTACTCAAAAACTTGCTTTTTGAAGCTGCTTTTCCCACCACACTTTCAGCGGTTTCAAAAAAAGGAGGAAACAAGCCACGCACCAAGCGTGTGCCCAAATATTTATTTTCTGCATCTAAAGCAAAAATCGCCGCACCCGATGCCTTAAGAGAATTACACGCTGATTCTAAAGCCACACCATAAAGATCATCTGAAGAACGGTTTTCTTTTTCTGTAAAGGTATCGCCTGCTTTATCTAAAAAGTTTAAAACCACATCTTTTTCTTTATTCAGCTGGAGAATATTGTCAGAACGGGATTTGAGTTCTTTATTGATTTTTGACAGACGACGAGCAAGGATTATCACAGTGGCTATTAATGTGAAGCAGAGAATTGAAGAAAAACTCATCCTTTATTTTTTCCTAGATCGTCCTTGATGTAATCGATGACGTTTTTAAATTTAACTTGATTCTCTTCACTGATGCCGCTGAGTGTTTCGTGTGCTTCAAGCATATGTTCTGCTACTTGAGCTTTATCAGATGAGGTTCCCTCTACTGCTTTGCTTTCAGGAATACTTTCTTGACTTGAGTCCACAATATCAACAAGCTGACTCAATCCTAATGTTTCAAGTAAATCTTGGTTATGAGCAGAAATATTAATGATCTGTAATCGAGATCCATCTCTTTTCTTCAACTTCACAGCCAACCCAGCTAAAACGCCCATAAAAGTAGAATCCATTCCAATACAATTTTTTAAATCAAAAATAAAGGACTCTTTACCTTGATCCATCATGGTCAAAGCAATTTCTTTCATTGGCTGGCTATTTTGAAAATTTCCCCGCCCGTTCACTGAAAAAAAGAGTTTGTCTTTGGATTCACCAATTAAAATTTGATCAGACTGTTCCATAGTAGTCCTATGTTAAGACGCCTAGCAGTTGGGGTCAACCGGTTTTTGAAGCCAATTTTAGTTTTGGCAAAAAAGCGAAAATCAAAAGAGGCAATCCCATTAAACAGAGAGCGGTCCAACCATGAAGTATAAGCTGTAAATCCGAAGACCCAATTAGCGGCACTGATGGGTAAAGAGCCCTTCCCCAGAAAAAGGTAAAGTAGAAGAAAAGATTATACTTAAAGCACTTCCTCATCCCCAAAAAGACTCCAGCCAAAATCACGGTTTGCACCGCAACCTGTACCGCAATATCAGCCCAGCTGCTATTTGAGGTAAAAAATTGGAACGAACTCATAAAGGCTAAGATAAGGAAGACCCAAACCGGCTTTTTAAAGACTTTAAGCAAAAAGGCCAACATCACCCCTAAAGAGAGGGTCATCACCAGCGCAGACTTCAAGGCCGTGACCCCCAACTCAATCCCAGGGAAAGTTGTATTTAAAATCGAATTTTTAAAAAAGAGATAACTGACCTGTGCCGAATCAGGGAAAGAGGCGATTTGGAGCGAAGTCAACATCTGCTGGCCCAACCATAATAAAGGAAAGGCAAGCATACCGAGCAAGGCCCCCTGAAGCATCACTTGCTTAAGCTCCTTTGAACCCCCTTTCTTAAAAACAAACGGGATAAACCCAAAAACCTGCCGGACTAGCCCCAACCCATAAGCAGCTAAAAAGATCACAAATCCCAAGCTCACCATCTGCCCCACAAGCAGGGTTAACCCTTTTTCTAAAAGATAAACAGAGGGATTGAGTGGAGCGGCTTCAGCGAGTTCCACCATGATTTGCGGGATCCCATTTATTTTACTGATCAGCTCGCAAAATAAAAAGATCATCCCTATTTGCGCTGCCCCACCCCACTGAAACAGCCCATCTCGAAACTTAACCACCACATCCCAGACTAAAATTAAAACAGCAATCGAAATCAAAATGGCAAAGAGAGCTTTGAAAAAGGTTTCCAAACTTTTCTTCTCTTTTTGACCGCGCTGAAACGATTCTGGCACCACGGTCTCTTCTTGATAGCCTCCAAGCTGATCCCCTTGGATCAAAATTTTAATGCGATTCTTTAAACTAGGCGCCCCTAGCAGGGCATGTTCCCAAATAAACAGGTGCTCAACCCCCTCCTTCACCTGTTTTGTCTTTTCTCCAACAAACTTAAACGAAGGCCAGTCCCAATGTCGGTGCTGTTTTAGAAGTGCAAGGGCACTCTCTTTTGCTTCTGCTGCTGAAAGCTCTTGAGAAAACTTTTTATTCTCATCCTGAAGATACTGAAATCGAACGACTCTCCCTTGTTCATTCATTGAAATGGAGATGCGCTGTTTTCGTTTTAATTCGTAAAAAAGCACCCCCCATCTCAAGAAAGAGATTTTTTCATCTTTTAAAATGTTATTTGCTTTCTCTAATCCAACCTTGCGAACAAGTACAGTATTAAAATCAACCGAATTATTTCGAAAAAAAGCCACTTCCTCGTTTTGATACTCAGCGTTAATGCCATTTTCTTCTAAATACTCTTTGGCAGTCTCAATCGCTTCATTTTTACCGATTAAGATTTTGGGCTTGCCCCCTAAAGTCTCAGGTTGAAAAAAGTATAAGCCCCCAATAGAGAGTAAAAAGAAAAAGAGTAGCAAACAAAAAAATCCTTTTTTAAGTCGGCTCTCAACAACCGGCATCCATTTTCTTTTTTCTGAGCGGCCTTTAGTTGAATGCGATAAAAACTCATAGGCGATCTGATTGCCCCAATAGAGCAAGCCTTTCATCTTCCGTGGTTCTTCTTCAACTTTTTTTCGAACAAACTCTCCTGTTAAATGTCTCTTTCGAATCAAAACATAAGAGATGAGGGCCAACAATCCAGGTAAAAGAATCCAAAAAAGTGAAATCCATCCTGAGATTTGAAAGAAAAAACTTTCTGAACGCAAAAGCGGCACAAACCCTAAAACAGAGTTATAGGTGTAATGGGCTAAAATGGCAGGCAACACCCCATACTGCAAATAGACAAAGCCTAAGACCACACCCACAACAGCCAGCTCTAAACCACGGCTGTAGATCGGTTCCACAAAATAGTTTGAATGCAAAAAGCCCCAGATCACGGCAGGAATCAACACGGCAATCCAATTTGATTTAAACCAACGCTTTAAAAAAGAGATGGCAAACATTCTAAAGAAGAGTTCTTCATTTAATGCGGCTGTCAGCCCGATTGTTAAAGGAAAGATCCAAGGCAGGTACGAACTGGCAATATTAAAATAAGGGCTGTCCATTGGGGACCATCCCCCAAAAAAGTTTTGAGAAATCAAATAATACGCAGCCACATAACCTAGCTGCAACGCCCCTAACCCATAACCAATCATAATCGCTTGAGAGAATTTTTTAGATAAGAAATAATTAGAACTAAAAATATCTCTAAGGAGTGGCTTCTCACTTCTCAGAAGGGTTTGCATATTTTCTGCAGCCAAGGCCACCATCAACAAAAAGAGCCCGCCCCAAAGCGACGTCATTAAACTAGACAAAAACTCTGTGAGCAGAAAATGCGACAAGCTCTCTTTTGTATCAATGCCAATCCAATTAACTGAAAGAGAATTCATTTCAGAGACAAAGGTTAAAACAAACATTCCCAATGCAAGGTAAAGAGGAATGCGCCACCTAAAAAAACTCCGTTTAAATGAAGTAAGAAACTCTGCTCCAACAAAAACCCCTAAGAGCAAATAAAAAAGATTAAAGATTAAAGTCAAAAGCTCGCGGTTAGCTGCAGACTGTTCTTGCTGGTCTGTAAAACTAGGTGGCACTTTCACATACTTAGAAAAAGAAGAGACTTCGGTTCCTTGAACACCACATGAGAGAAACATTTTTCCTTCTTTTAACGAAGGATTAAGCGGCGTCCATTGAAACAGGTGATCCCTTCGATGCTCTCGATCTTTTTTCTCATGCGAAACTTGAGCCCATTTTGACAGATCAACCTTTAACGCCTTTTCAACATAGTCTTTACATGTTTGATACGCTTCTTGATCTGTTAAAAAGCCCGCCCCATCTTTTTCACTGATTCGATGATAAAAACCAACCAACTCACCTTTAGGTGAGATCGCCACATCAAACTCTTCTTGCTTTAAAAACTGAAACCAGCGCAGGCGCCAATACCAAGGTGCATACTCTTCATCAAAAAAAAGATTGGCTTGCTCAGTTCCCAAACTCTTTTCAAGAAAGACTGCTTCCCCTTCATCAGACTGAAACAGAATTCCCTTCTTATAATCTTTAAGGTCATAACCAGCTTGAGTTAGAAAACGTTCTGCAATAGAAGCGGCTTCTGAACGTGAGACTTGAAACTGCAATGAGGCGGCTGGAGAGACTTGATTGTAAAACGAGAGAAAGAAAAAGAGCCCCATGCCCCCCAAGGCCAGAATAAAGTAGAGCGTGATTCGTTCTCTTTTATGAAATAGATTCATTTTCTCTCGTAGATTTTCTGTAAACAAAGTAGAACATTATAAAATAATATAAGACTAACCACCACTGCGATTGTTTGGGAAATTGCCAAAAAGAACCAGGTAGCTGGTGAAAAAAGCGTAATACCCCTATTAAAAGATCGATAATTAAGGCATTGACCTCATTAAAGTAGAGCCCCACATTGGTTTCAATCAGATTAACCAGCAAAGCAGTCAACCCCAGCCCGGTCACAATTGAGACGGTTCCAGCAATCACAAGATTGGTTAAAACCGAATAAAGCGAGAAACTCCCAAATAAACAGAGTATGATCGGCAACACTGACAACCAAGCAATAAATGAGACTGAAAGCCCCATAAGAAGCGAGTGCAGCAGTTGTTTGACTCGACTTTGCTCTGGCAATCGATCCAGAAAAAACCATTTTTTTAGCCGCTTTAAAAGAGGCTCTGTCCAAAAGATAAGTCCTAACACCACCATGTAAGAGAGTTGAAAGCCAGGCATAAAGAGTTGCATGGGCGAAAAAATTAAAATAATAAAGGCACTGAGTGCCACCTGGTTTAAAGTAAAGACTTCTCTATTTAACGCCCAACCCAAAAGAAAAATGAGGCTCATCACCCCGGCGCGTGTGGCGGATGCAGGCCAGCCAACTAACGCCATGTAAACAAGGATCACCCCACCCATTATGAGCGCCACTAATCGATACGGAAGTCCTAAAGCAGAGAGCAAAGAAGTCAAAATCAAAATAACTAAGGCCATATTAAACCCAGAGATCGCCATAATGTGATAGGTGTTGGTTTCAAGTAAGAGCTTTTTCAGCTGAGGAGAAAACTGAGTTCGGGTTCCAAAAACCAAGCCCATTAAAATCTGCCGGTCTTGAGTCTCGTCCAATCCATAAACAAGTTTGCGCTCTAATATTTGCCGTAAAACCTGCAGCTTTCTTTTAACCCAATATTGATGGCTCTGTCCTAAATTTTTTATTTGCTGGGTCGAACCTATCTTTCCAATTGCCGCGATCCGCCTTCGTTTTAAATAGTTTCCGTAACCCCCTTGAGGAAGTGGCTCTAATCGAGCCAAACACTCAATCTTCTCCCCTATTTTCCAATGCGCTGCTTGAGAATAAAAAAAGAGATCACACACTAATTTTCCCGAAGCAGGTTGCCACTGATTCTCTATTTTAATTTCACTCAAACTAAAAGGGACTTGAACCTTAAACACTTTTCGTCCAGCTCGCGATTTAAATCGTTTTTGAATCGGCTCATCAGAAATAATGGCACGAAGTGGAACCTGCTGCGGCAATTCTAAAGAATAAGAAGAGAGATGATCTTTAGGAAATGAGTAGAGTGTTTTTTGGGCTAAGAACCCTCCTAAACAAAAAAAAGCGATCCCTATTAAAGCAGTCAACCAAAGTGATTTTCTTAAGAGCAGACACGCTAAAACAGAAAAGAGCGTTCCCAGTAAAAAAAGAAAAGGGATATTCCACGGGAAAAATGAGCCAACAAGAATGCCAGCCATAAGAAAAAGAGATGTCAGTACAAACGGGGTGTTCATTAAAAAACAGGTTGGATTCCTTCATTCCCAAAATCAATTAATTGGGTACTTCCTCCTCTAAAACGGCTTTTGACCAAACCTGTCACAGGTACTTTTTTGCTTAACCAAAGATGAATCAAATTATCATTCACAATGGTTCGATAATGCCCTCCCTCAAATTCTCCGGCAGGCACCTTTACGGTTTCATTATCAACAAAGGTATACCCTTTGTTTTTAAAAATATCAACCCACAGAGAGACCTGGTTCACAGGAATTTCGTCAATGGATCCATCTGGGTATTTGACACGACACTGAATAAGGTTTTGATCTTTTAAACGGTAAACTTGCTCCACCCAAGATTGAGGTTTTGTTTTACGGTAGGTATGGATCTCTACAGAAAGAAACTTTTTATCTTTTGATGTGATTAAGGTGACGGTTTCAATTCCGCCAGGGCTCTTCATCCGCACCCATTGACCTGGATCGGCTTGAAGAATCCTCTGGCGTAAATTAATTTCATTGGCTTGTAGATTTGAGATCCACAAAAAAGGAACAACCACAACTAAACAAAAAAGAGAACGCAAACAGATCAATCTAACGGCGACTCCTGATCATAGATTGTTTGGTCTTCTTCTCCGAGGTCTTTAATCTTTAAAAAAGAAGTTACGCTACGAACGCTCTCTACATTTTTAGCGAGTCGAATCGCAATATCTTCTTCATCTCTGTTTTGAACCGAGCCAATCAACACAACATCTCCGTTATGACTGTCGACATCAATCCAGAAAGCATGCACATCATTGCTAAACATGTACTTTCCTTTAATGTTGCTGACAATCACCGTGTCATCAATAAGCGCGCCCATTCGTTTTCCCGTAATGGCCATACAACCGGTTAATTGAAACGATATAAACAACAGAGCTAAACCTAAACTTAATTTCTTCATTGTCTCCTCCTTATCGGATACGCACAAATTCTTTAATTTTTTGAAAACGAGTTTCGCCAATCCCTTTAACTTCTTTTAATTGATCAATCTTAAAAAATCGCCGGTGTTCATTTCGATAACTAATAATATTTTTGGCCATATAAGGGCCAATGCCCGCAATCTGTTCTAACTCAATTTGAGTTGCTTCATTAAGGTTGATCTTTTTCTCTTCAACAACCTCTGCCACGTTCTCTTTTGAGCCAGGCACCACAACAGAGTATTCCCGACCGACTGCAAATTCTTTTTCTTGAACCGCGTATAACGCCGCACCCAGCAAGAAACAGCCAAGCAACAACCACAACACACGTCTCTCTTTTAACGTCAATACCAACATAAGTTACTTTACAACCACGTTCACTAACTTAGAAGGCACCACAATCACTTTAGCAACTTGCTTCCCATCTAACCAGGCTTTTACTGCTTCAGACTCAAGAGCCAATTTTTCAAGTCCTGCTTTATCTAAATCAGCCGGAACTTGGATACGCCCCCGTACTTTTCCATTTACCTGCAGCACAACCTCTGCCTCTTTTTGAACCATATGCTTTTCTTCAAAAGAGGGCCATTCTGCTTTAAAAACCGATTGTTTTTCCCCGAGTTTTTGCCACAACTCTTCACTTAAGTGCGGCGTTAAAGGAGCGAGTAAAAGAACTAAATTGCGAATCGCTTCATCCACAATTGCAGCTCCTTCAGCACTTTCTTGAACCACCTCTTTGAGAACCGGAGTAAAAAAGTTAGAAAATTCCATCACTGAAGCAACCACAGTATTAAAGTGCCACTCTTCATCCAAATCGCGTGTAATTTTCTGAACCAACAAATGAGACTGACGGCGTAATTCTTTTGCTTTGTCAGAAAGCTTAGCTAATTCACCCGGCTTTGATTGTTTAAATTCTAAGTATTCATGAAAAAGACGCCAGATTCGTTTTAAGAAACGGTAGCACCCTTCCACACTGGCATCATTCCATTCCGCATCTTTTTCTGGAGGGCCAATAAAGAGCGTGTACAAACGAACCGTGTCAGCTCCAAATTTAGCAATCAACTCATCAGGATTCACCACATTCCCTTTTGACTTAGACATTTTGTTTCCATCTTTGACAATCATGCCTTGAGCAAAGAGATTGCGAAACGGTTCTTTAAAATCAATCAAGCCTAAGTCATGAACAAACTTGGTAAAGAAACGTGAGTAGAGCAAATGCAAAATAGCATGTTCAATCCCACCAATGTATTGGTCCACCGGCAGCCACTTATTGGCATCTTTAGACACAAACGGAGCGTCATCACTTCCAGGTGAAATGTAACGCAAAAAATACCAACTGGAATCGACAAATGTGTCCATAGTATCGGTTTCGCGTGTGGCTTTCCCGCCACATTTTGGGCAGGTGGTATTCACAAATTCTTTATTTTGTTTTAATGGAGATTCTCCGGTTGGCTTAAACTTCACATCTTTTGGCAGTAACACTGGTAGTTGGTCTTCAGGTACAGGAACCACATCACACTTCTCACAATAGATCATTGGAATCGGAGCACCCCAATACCGTTGCCGCGAAATCAACCAATCACGCAAACGAAAATGAATTTTTGCGCGCGCATAACCTTGCTCTTCGCCATAGGCCACAATTTTTTCCATGGACTTGCGATTTGGCAAGCCATCAAATTGAGAGGAGTTGGCTAAAACCCCATCTTCAATATAAGCTTCTTTCATTTCATCAACTGAAAGTGTTTTTCCTTCAGGCTGAATAACCACTTTAAGTTTGAGATCATATTTTTTAGCAAATTCAAAATCACGCTGGTCATGAGTTGGAACCGCCATCACAGCCCCTGTTCCATAATCCATCAACACATAGTTGGCTACCCAAACAGGAATCTCTTCGCCTGTAAAAGGATTGGTCACGGTTCGGCCCGTAAAAACCCCTTCTTTTTTCACATTTTCTGCCATCCGCTCAATCTTAGATTCGGCTTTTACTTTTTGAGCAAAGGCAAGCACCTCTTTTTCTTGAGGCAATCCCTTAACCAGCTTAGGCAAATCAGGATGTTCTGCAGCTAACACAAAATAAGTACACCCATAAATCGTATCAATACGAGTTGTAAAACAAGGCAAGGTCAAATCAAAATCATTCACTTTAAAATCAATTTCAGAACCGACACTGCGGCCAATCCAATTGCGTTGCATGGTCTTGACCCGCTCTGGCCAATGGTCAAGCAGTTCCATGTCATCTAAAAGTTGTTGCGCGTAATCTGTGATCTTAAAAAACCATTGTGCGAGATCACGTAGATCGACTTTAGATTGGCAACGCTCGCACGCTCCATCAATCACCTGTTCATTCGCTAACACGGTCTGGCATGAGGGGCACCAATTCACAGATGCCATTTTTTTATACGCCAATCCCTTTTCAACCATCTTTAAGAAAAACCATTGGGTCCACTTATAATAATTAGGCAAACAAGAAACCGCTTCTCGGTCCCAGTCATAACCCACACCCCAACTCTTAAACTGGCGGTGCATGGTTTCAATATTACGGAGGGTGCTTTTTTCAGGATGCTCTCCCCCTTTAATGGCGGCATTTTCAGCAGGCAATCCAAACGCATCAAATCCCATAGGGGCTAAGACATTAAAGCCACGCATCATTTTGTAGCGCGCCACCACATCGCCAATAATATAAACACGGCCATGGCCCACATGCAACGCTGCAGACGGATAAGGAAACATCACCAAACAATAAAATTTTGGTTTTTTATCATTGAGATCTACTTTAAAAAGAGCTGAGTCTTCCCACTCGTTTTGCCAGCGATTTTCAATGTCATTAAAAAGGTATTCCTGCACTTCACTCATTCTTTAAAACTCCTATTTATAAAATCCAATCGCAGCGTAACCAACAATTGCTTCATCTTTATTACCGGTCACATCTGCTGAGTTGGCTACTTTAAGCAACTCTGCTTTTTGCACACCCTCTTCTTTTAATAAAGTTAAAAGAGTAAACACAGGCGTGTAACCACACATTTGAATCAAATCTTCTTGATCATATTCTCTTAGCTTATCCAAATCCATTTGTTCAATGGCTGATGTCGCTAAAAAATCGAGTCGTTTTGCTTTACTGTACTCTTGCCCTCTAGAAAAATGAGAGGTCGCAATAAACAAAACTTTTTTACCCTTGCTCACTCTCTTTAACGCATCTGCTAAACGAAGCGCTTTTTCAGCTGAGCGCCCTTCAATCAAAATCGGTAATACTTTAAACGAACCCAATGTCTCTTGTAAAAAAGGGAGCTGAACCGTTAACGCATGTTCTTTATTAAAAGGATCAACCGCAAAATCAAACTGCGAACTCTCCTTGCCTAATGCTTTAGCTAATTCCTTATCCACTTCAACCACACCAAATGGCGTAGCCCATTTTCCTTTTGGGCAAACCACAATGCCATTGACGCTTGCTCCCTCATGATTCGGGATAAGCAAAACAACCGTATCAAACGAAAGCCCCTCAAGCTGCTTGAACGCTTGGGCCGCAATTTCACCAGAATACTCAGCACTAGCATGTGGGGTGATTAAACCAACCAACTTCCCCGAGACTTTCTTCTTTTGGGCTATTTTTAATAGACCGCTTAAGGTCCGTTTTAAAACTTGAGGGTCACTAGGATAAAAACCATCTATTTCTAAGGGTTGGGTCTTTTCTTTAAAATCATCAACCGTACGTACCGGTTGCGCCCTCTCTATTTCTTTAAAAGGAGAAGGCTTTGCCACCTCTTCTTGCTTTTTGAAATGCGAAAGCAATATCCCCACTAAAAGCAGGACTAAAACCCCAAAGGCAACCCATCGGCCTGAATCTTCTCTCACGTTGTTCTAACCCCTTTCGCAAAGGCTCTTTATCATAAAAAATTGTAAGTTTTTAAGCAAGAAACTTTACCCTTTATTTTCCAAGGTAATTGAGTATACTATTAGCTCCGATTTTGACGTACTGATCTTTAAAAACTTACGGGGGGTTAGCTCAGCTGGGAGAGCGATAGGCTGGCAGTCTATAGGTCAGGGGTTCGATCCCCCTACCCTCCAGAGTCTGCTTTTGGCACAGAGCTGCACGAAAGGCAAATTCCAGGACTTCGACGTATTTAAATATACGCCTTCAGCCCTGAAATTCGCCTTTCGCACAACTCTGCACTCAAAAGCAAACTCTGGACTAGGTAAGTTTTAGGGGTTGGTTTTACAATTTGTGGTAATTCACCCGAGCCCGGGTGGCGGAATGGCAGACGCGGCAGACTCAAAATCTGCTTGGAGCAATCCAGTGGGGGTTCAAGTCCCTTCCCGGGCACCATCTTTTAACTACTTTTTGAAAACTCATTCGCATTTTGTGAACTGTGAACACCTGTCCCCTTCACAAATAAAAGAACGATTTGGGCTGGAAGAATGATTATGGTTATTTCTTTAAATTTTTAAAAAAGCTAGTCACATTATCATAAGCCTTATCATGTCTTCCAACATAAAAGAAAACCGCATCATTCATAGAATGTATATCTGTTTCACAAAAACTACATTGCTTTTTTAAAGCTTTCTTTTTGCAATCACTACAAAGCAAATAAAGAATCCTTAAATTTCTACGTCCTCTAGGATAACTCCTTAAAGGCTTCAATTCTTTCTTTAGCTGTTCTCCAAAAGAATCCCCTATCGGCGTTCCTAATAAGTCCTTCAGCTTTTGAACTTGTTGAACAAACTCTTTATTTTTTTGTTTGTAAGATTTTTTGAAATAATTTAAATAATGAATTTTTCGGATGGAAGCCATTTACTTTAATAAAGATTTTATCTTTTGATATAATGGCTTATTGGATCTTATTTTCTTTTCAATATATAGTTCAACATCATACTTGCTTTCAACTTTTGCACAGAACTTATTATAGTGCTCAATCAATTTTGCAAAAGGTTTGCACTCAGTTAAAAGAAAATGAATATGAGCATGGTTGCCCTTCGTTTCTATATACTGAAGTATTTTTATTACTATTTTATAAGAAATTAGCTTTTGTTCTTTTTTTTCTTCAGGATCTTGAATATTAGCAATTGCCATTTGATACTCATTAAACGTATCAAAACAACGATCTGAAGCTTTAGCCATATCCTCAACAGCAGCTTTTTTCCAATTTTTCACAAATTGCTCAAGCTTTTGAGCTTTTCCAAAATGATTTTGTTGTTTTCTTTCTAATAATGCTGTCATTTTTATGCCTTTAATTTCATATATATTATACCATTTTTATAGCATTTCAACAACATTTGTGGCAATTTTATACCACATACTGTATATAGTACCCACTTCCATGGCGAAGTCATACATTTTGGATAATTTTAATTTACTCCCTAAACTCCTGCAACCACTTACAAAGCAGCCCTACCTCAGGATTGTAGTCTTTATAATTTAGATAGTGCCCAAAGCGAAAGTGACATTCCCTACATAAAGTAATGAGATTGCTTTCATCAAGGGCAAGATGTGGATATAAATGCTGGGGTTTGATGTGGTGAACTTGTAGCTTTTTATCCCAGCCACAGCTTTGACATAACCTCTGCTTCTTTATAAACCTATTGGCAATAAAAGGGACAAGTAGCTCTACCCCGGATTTGACGGACACTTTAAATTGTTAAGATCTGGCATCGTTATTAAAGTAGATGGACTTATCAAGCTTTCTAAACAAGAAACTAATAAACGATAATAAGTCGAGCGCGTCCTCTTTTGTGATAGGCCAATCCAAGGCCGGTTCGTGCGATTGAGGGTTTCTCACCGCACGCATTAAACCCATAGACAAATGCATAACACCTTCTTGTTCGTTCTTTTCGGTTTCTGTCATTTGACTGTTTAATTTAAGAGTTCCGCTCAGTGAAAACACCCTAGACATCAAACTCGCGCCGTGATCTTGAATTTGAGAAGTGATCGCTACGTTCTTATCGTACACCTTACAACACTCAAAAACTGCATGAAAATAGTTTTCTTCCACAAACAACTTTCTTCCATGCTGAACAACCTTAAGGTGAAATTTTCTATCTTCAAATATTTTTTCATTTTCCAGAATTGTTTTTTTGTGAGTAGTGCTTTTTTCTACAGTTTTACTAATTTTGCCATCAGCGCCTACCCTCAGTCCATAAAAACGTAAAATCCCATTCACTTGTTCGCAAATAATTAGGTGTAATTCCGGCAAAGAAAAGTACTCTTGCGGATCACAAAGCTGTTCAATGATTTTAAAAACATTGAAGGGACCGTGTTTCTGCTTCTGTAAGTCTTCAAGAGAAGAGTAAACAAAACGCCATTTTGTGCCTCCATCGTGTACTATCTCCTGAAACCCAACTTTTCTGAACATCTCACTTATTTCGCTTCCCGTATAACGATTTCCAATGATTTTCGCCAATGCTTCAAGAGCAGGAAGTTTAAAGGATTCTATTTCCATAGTTATTCAACTTTATAATAAAAGTAAAGGGGACAGGTTGAAATTTACCTAAAAAAAATAGACGCCTTTTATAACCTTCGATTAATACATTTATCAAATTACAAAGGCCTCATATAAATGTTTTTGGAAGTCTATAAAGATATTTCGGATTTGTTCTACGCTTCCAAGGGTGTCTTTGGCGTCTTCTAGGGCGTGGTATTTCAAGATGAGTAATTCAGGAAGGTTTTCTTGGTCTAGTTCGTCGACACCTGTTTCGATGTATTTTGAGAGTACGAATTCTAAAAAATCTTTTTGCTTATTATCTAACCCGCTAAATATTTTTGTCTGTGCCTGCGCAACACGCTTTTCTCTTGTGATGGGCTTCATCGCAAAAGAAACATAATCAAGGACATCAAATAAATCACTTTTCTCAGCGTTAATCAATTTTTGCAATGTGCTGAGTTCGTCCAAACCGTATCCGGCTTCAGCTAACTTCTGAAGTAGAGCCTTACGTGTAATCGGACTAGACCATATTTTTCGCAGCTCTTCTTCGCTTTTGAAAAAATCAGGCAAAGAGCCAAACATGTTTTGAAGAAACTCTTCTGCTGAGATAGGCTTGCCATCAGCGCCCCAAAATGAAGTGGCGATCATATGTTGAATTTCACGCTCTTTTCCATCGCGCAATTTGATTTTAACCTTTTTTCTTGTTTTGTATGGAGTCTCCGTTTCGCAGATAATAGTAGGGTCTTGAGGTTCTTTAGGCCCTTTGGGTTGCTTTGGCTCTGGTTCTATAGGCTCACCATCCCACTCGGGGTCAGCAAAATGATGATATGCATCTACAAAGTCATAAATAGTAAAATACTCCTTCCCATCAAATAAACGCGTTCCACGGCCTACAATCTGTTTAAATTCAATTATAGAACTGATTGAGCGCATTAATATTATATTGCGTATGTTGCGAGCATCCACACCCGTTGAAAGCTTTTGTGAGGTTGTAAGAATAGTAGGGACACTCTTTTCATTGTCTTGAAACTCACGTAAATACTGTTCACCCAGAGCGCCATCATTAGCTGTAACACGGACGCAATAATTTGGTTCAGAGCTTTTTTTAAGCTGATTGACCAAGTCACGAATAGCTAATGCGTGTTCCTGATTGGCACAAAAAATAATCCCTTTCTCATTTTGATCGACTTCATCTAGGAATACTTTTACCCGTTTGGCTTCACGCTCTTTGATCTCAATAATTCGATTAAAGTCCGGCTCCTTATAAACTTTTCCTTCTTCTACTTCTCCTTCAACAATTTGGTCCTCAGAAGTATAAACATAATCATCAAGGGTTGTCTTAATTCGTCTAATCTTAAAAGGTGTCAGAAACCCATCGTTAACGCCTTCTTTGAGCGAATAGACGTATACCGGCTCACCGAAATAGCGATAAGTATCCACATTGTCTTTACGTTTAGGTGTAGCCGTAAGCCCGAGTTGAACAGCGGGAGAAAAATAGTCTAAAATACCACGCCAGTTGCCTTCGTTATTAGCGCCACCACGGTGGCATTCGTCGATAATAATAAAGTCAAAATAATCAGCCGGATATGCACCAAAATAAGGGGAGGGTTTATCTTCTTTATCTTTGCCTGACATAAATGTTTGAAAGATCGTAAAGAAGATATTGCCATTAGTTGGCACACTCTTTTTCTTGCGAATTTCCTTAGGATCAATACGTACCAACGCATCTTCAGGAAAAGCAGAGAAGGCGTTGAAAGCCTGGTCTGCCAGAATATTTCTGTCTGCCAGAAACAAAATTCGTGGCCGACGCGCACCATCCCTTTTTAAATTCCAACGGGTTTGAAACAGTTTCCAAGCAATCTGAAAAGCAACAAACGTCTTACCCGTACCAGTTGCCATTGTTAGAAGAATTTTCTGTTTGTTATTGGCAATGGCATTCATCGTTTTTCTAACAGCGATTTCTTGATAATAACGGAGTTCTTTTGTGCCACCCACATTTTCAAACGGCAATTTGTTAAAAGCATCTCGCCACTGATTTTGAGCGGCAAAAGTTTTATTCCATAGTTCCTCAGGTGTTGGAAAGGCGGTAACCAAACTCTCTTCGCCAGTTTTCATGCAGATTTGATAAATTTCTTTTCCATTACTGGAAAAAGTTGTTTCTAGGTGTAGTTTTTCGGCATAGTTCTTGGCTTGTGCTACGCCTTCACCAACTTCAAGTTCATCACTTTTGGCTTCAATAACGGCTAATTTACGCTCATGATACATCAACACATAGTCTGCAATTAAAGGTTTTGCACGTACACCGCCAGTTTGAAGCTTTCCAACAGTAATATTGTATTCTCTAAGGACTTTCGTACCATCAACCACACCCCATCCGCATTCTTTCAATTTCGGATCAATATATTCAGCTCTTGTTTCGGCTTCATTCATGCCTGTGTACCTGTAAGTTCACCATTAAAGGCTTTTTGTAATACTGATGTTTTCAATTCTTCTAAATCAGCCAATTTTTGCTGATAAATTGATTCGAGACGTTGAGTTTCTTCTTTGAGTTCAGCAAATATTAAAACAAATTTACGTTGCTCCGAAATAGATGTTGGAAATGAAACGGACACACACCCAATCTTGGTTGGCGAAGTATGCCGCACCTTTACTCCTGAAGCATTATCGTGAATCTTCTTTCGCACTTTCTGAGTGTTAAAAATGTGAAAAAAGAATTCACTGAGCCATGGTACACCCGGCTTACTAATAACTAAGCCAAGCCGCTGGTTGTGAAGAAACTTTTTGGACTCTGGCACTATTATCGGGCTACCAAGTAGCCCTGCGGCTTGCTCAGTCATTACGACCAGCATATCGCCTTTGGTCAAAATGAAGTCCGGTGGAATATCTCCAGAGTAATACTTCTGCTTATGGCCACGGTCACGATATCCACCTACTTCATTGAAGTTACCAGGAGTAAGGAGAACATAATCACCCTTGTCAGTGAAAAACTCACTTTTGAAAGCAAAACCGTGCTTAATCGCACAAATTTCTTCCAACCGCTTCTCTTCCCAATCGGCCCCTGGGTTACCTAAGACGCTTTCCAGATAAGACTCAAACAGATCGCGGGCGTTTTGCAGGTTCTTTTCAGCGTTTTCTTTGGCCTTGTCAATTTTCTCAAATACCTCATCCAAAATCTTCACAATCCGCTTTTGTTCCGGAAGAGATGGAAGAGGAATTGAAATATTTTCTATTTGAGTTTTATTTATTGAATTGAAAACTGTACCAGCATTACCAATAATTTCGTTTTCATGTTTAATAAGAAAATTAAATAAAAATTCTTTATCAATATCTTTAGAAGCCCGAATGGCCGCAAGTCCCCGTCCTATGCAAATTCTTCCTGTAGAAAAATTAACTGGCCCAACGGGCGCCCTTACAGACATCAAAATGTCGCCATCATTGGCTTCTTTTGTAGTTTTTGTAGTCCATGTAGAAGGCGAACCGAGGTATTTTATATTAAACTCCTTTTTCCCTTGGTAAAAAGGCAACCCTTCGCCTGAAGTATTATAGTATTTACCTTCCGGAGATTGCCCTGCAATAACCATACAAACTTGTCCGAGTTTTTTCTCTTCCCACCGATGCTTCATATAATTTCTCGAATTGCCTTCATTATTTCCGAAACTTCTTCATTCAGCTTCTTCATTCCGGCTAAAATCTCTACTGGGCTTCGCAAAACCGCTTCATTCTTTTTATTCGGATTCTTCACAGACAAATCAAAGGTGTTATTATCCACATCAGCTATATCAATAGTCCAAGAGTTTTCTGAATTTTCTTTTTTCTTCTGTAATTTCACAAATTCCGCCAGATCATTTTCATTAAGCGGATTGGTCTTACCAAGATTACGATTAAGATTAAGTTGATAGAACCAAATTTTTTTAGTCTTAACTCCTTTATCAAAGAAAAGCACCACGGTCTTTACCCCCGCTCCGGTAAAAGTACCGCCCGGTAAATCCAAAATAGTATGCAGATTACTGCTTTCTAAAAGTAGTTTTCGCAACGAGACAGAGGCATTATCAGTATTACTTAAAAAAGTATTTTTTATAACGATCCCTGCCCGGCCACCAGCTTTAAGAATTTTAATAAAGTGCTGAAGAAATAGAAATGCGGTTTCACCCGTTTTAATGGGAAAGTTCTGTTGAACTTCTTTTCGCTCTTTACCACCAAAAGGTGGATTAGCCAAAACAATGTCATAGCGGTCTTTTTCTTCAATATCAGA
>JAJCYG010000016.1 GCA_029263055.1 Actinomycetes bacterium | reverse complement strand
TCTTTCGCTCATAGATGCAAATAACACCTATTTTAATGCTCAAGGACGTTATTTGGAATTACTGTATGAAGCTTCACTTGAAGCCGCAGATCTAGGTCTGGTGGTTGGTCTGTCATTAATAGAAAATAAAGAGCCTGTTGGTAATGACATTAATGGAGAAAAATTATGATCGCCGCACTGATACGTTTTTCCCTGATACAGCGCTTGATGATTTTACTGATGGCTGTCTTGTTGGTAGCGGGCGGTGTGTGGGCCTATAAAAGTTTACCTATAGACGCATTTCCTGACATCTCGGTACCCCAAGTGCAGGTGATCGTTAAAGCTCCTGGCATGTCCCCCAACGAAGTGGAACAGCGGATAACCTTTCCTATCGAGATGGAGATGCAAGGACTGCCTCGGCAAAGGGTACTGCGTTCAATCAGTAAATATGCGCTTAGCATCATCATCATTGATTTTCAAGATGGTACAGATATTTATTGGGCTCGTCAGCAGGTTGCAGAGCGTCTTAATCAGGTAAGGAGTGTTCTGCCTGAGAAAGTAGATGTTGATCTTGCTCCGATTACGACCCCCTTAGGTGAAATCTATATGTATCGTGTTGAAGGCGAAGGCTACAGCAACCAAGAATTACGTACGATTCAGGATTGGATTATTCGACCCCGTCTAAGAACAGCTGAGGGTGTAGCTGATGTCAACTCTCTTGGTGGTGAAGTCCGTGCTTTTGAAGTTGTTGCCAATCCAGAAGCGTTGGTTCAACACGGACTTGGGCTTGATGATCTTGAAATGGCGCTGGTAAGAAACAACCGCAATGCAGGAGGAGATCGAATTAACCGTGAAAATGAAATCCTCTTGGTCCGCACGGTTGGAAATATGGGAGATATTGACGATATAGGCAATGTAACTGTTGCCACTAGAAATGGTATCCCAATTCATGTTAAAGAAGTTGCCGATGTGCGTATTAATTCTCTGACACGTTATGGCGGTGTAACCAACAGTGGTCAAGGAGAGGTTGTAACCGGTTTGGTTTTATTACGAAAAGGGGCTAACAGCCGAATCGCTGTTGAGCAAAGCAAACGAAAATTAGAAGAACTTAAACCTTCATTGCCAAAGGGTGTGCGTATCATTCCCTTTTATGATCGAAGTGAATTGATAACGTCTGCAGTTCATACGGTAGAAAAAGCACTGGCAGGGGCAGTAATACTTGTATTGATCATATTGCTTATTATGCTTGGTAATCTACGCAGTGCGTTGACGGTTGCTTTGGTATTACCCTTAGCCGTGCTTTTTACTTTTATCATGATGCGCATTTTTGGAATTTCCGCCAACCTTATGTCTCTTGGAGGGCTGACCATTGCCATTGGTATGTTAGTTGATTCCTCAGTTGTCATTGTTGAAAATATTCATACTAGGTTGCGTCAGCCTATTAATGGAGTAAACCGTATTCACTTGGTTTATCGTGCTGTACTAGAAGTTGCTGCGCCGGTTATTTCAGGCACTCTCATTATTATAGTTGTTTTCCTCCCCTTATTTAGCCTTACCGGATTAGAAGGAAAGTTGTTCATGCCTTTGGCTATCACTATTTCTTTTGCCTTAATAGGTTCATTACTGCTCTCTTTGACAATTATTCCTGTATTGGCTAGTTTTTTTATGTCATATAAGCCATCTGTTGTTCTTCAACGGGAAGATAATGAAGGGAGATTATTAAGGATACTGAAACGTATTTATATTCCAGTGATGCAATGGGCTTTGAGGCACATTAAAATCGCTGTAGGTATCTCTGTCATTGGTATTGGAACAGCAATTTTTTTATTTCCTTTGATTGGCAGAGAGTTTATGTCCGTAATGGATGAGGGAAATACAGTTGTGATTATAGAAAAAAATCCCAGTATTTCTTTGGAGCAGTCATTGGCATCAGACGTAATTTATCAAAAAGCAATGATGTCTTTTTCTGAAGTCACAGGAGTTATGTCACGTACAGGGGCTGATGAATTACGACTCGATCCAATGGGATTATATCAGACAGACAATTTTCTACTCACTCGTCCGCGTTCTGAGTGGACAGTAGGATTGGCCGAGTTTAAGGAAAAGCTAAGAAAAAAACTGGAGTCCTTTCCTGATATTAATATAGCTTTTACCCAACCTATTGATATGCGTGTATCGGAAATGCTAACCGGTGTTCGAGCAACCATGGCCATCAAACTATACGGTGATGATCTTAAAATTCTTGAAGAGAATGCAAAACAAATCGAAGAGGTGGTCAGTAATATTGAAGGAGCAGTGGATATTGTACGTGATCCCGTGTTTGGTCAGCTTTACTTACAAATTGCAATAGATCAGGAGGCGACTGCTCGTTACGGCATCAATGTTGAAGACATCAATCAATTAGTAGAGACAGCTATCGGAGGCCGTGTTGTTACGGAAGTTATTGAAGAGAGTCGTCCTATCGCTATTGTGTTGCGATATCCAAAAGAAAAACGTAACTCTATTGAAGCGATTTCTTCGATGTTGGTAGAAACGCCAGGGGGAGCAAAAATTTCTTTGGAGCGTCTGGCAGATATTCGTGAGGTAGACGGACCGGTTCAAATTACTCGAGATTCAGCCAAACGCCAGGTAGTGGTGCAAGCCAATGTAGAAGGACGCGATGTTGTCAGCTTTGTGAATGAGGTAAGGAAAACAATCGCCCGTGAAATTTCATTACCGGAGGGGTATTATGTGACATTTGGAGGGCAGTTTGAGAATCAGCAGCGTGCAGCAGCACGGTTAACAATTGTCGTCCCTATTGCTCTTGTGTCGATCTTTCTTATGCTGTTTATGACTTTTCGCTCATTACGCCAGGCCTTGTTAATTCTTCTTAACATTCCCTTTGCTTTAATTGGTGGAGTTATCACTCTTTATCTTTCAGGGCTATACCTGTCTGTGCCAGCTTCAGTAGGATTCATTACCCTATTTGGAATGGCAATACTAAATGGTGTGGTGATGGTAACGTATTTTAATCAATTACGTGGATCGGGCCGCAGCGTGTTACAAGCGGTTGAGGAAGGAGCTGAACGCCGCTTGCGCCCTGTATTAATGACAGCGTTAAGTACGTGTTTCGGCTTAGTTCCTTTGCTGATTTCTACCGGCCCCGGATCAGAGCTCCAGCGTCCACTTGCTGTTGTTGTCATTGGGGGTTTGTTTACTTCTACGCTGTTAACACTCGTTTTGTTGCCAACTCTCTATCTGTGGATGGAAAATCGGAATGGACGTAAGGAGGCAGGAAAATGAAACAATTAACTTTAATCATCCACGATAATATAAAACAAGACACAGCCGATCTTCTTCATAATATTAATCAGGTCCAAGGATTTACATTTAGTCGTGTTGAGGGACATGGTGTGCAGTCTGAAAAGGACATTTTTCTTTCCTCCAGAGATAAGGTGGTTGGTTACACGCCCCGCATTCGGGTAGATTTACTTTTGAAGGATAAAGATGTGGAACCGGTTCTTATGGCCTTGCGTAATAGTGATATAGGTTTAAAAAAACATGGCATCTACTGGATTACAGCAATAGAGGAATATGAACGGTTGTAAAAAATAGATCTATTTCGCTAAATTATAAACAGCGCTGGCCATCAAAGTTTATTAATTTATAATGATTGGTGTTGAATAAGAAAAGGTAACTATGTGGTTTTTGACTAAAGTTTTAATCTCAGCATTTATCATTGCATTTGCGTCCTGGCTGGCGGGGAAAAAGCCTGTTTTAGCTGGGTTCATTGTGGCTTTGCCTTTAGTTTCAATGTTGGCCATTTTATTTTCATATATCGAATATAAGGATGCAGGCAAAATGCATCAATTTGCTGTTTCGATTTTGGTAGCGTTACCTTTGACTTTAAGTTTTTTTGTCCCCTTTTTAATTAACAAATGGATAAAAGTAAATTTTTCTGTAACCTATTTATTAGGAATAGCTTTTTTGCTTTTAGCTTATTGTGCTCACAAGCTCCTATTCAAAATGAACTGGATGCAATAATTCAATATTGGATTTTAACCTGAAACAGAAAAGTTCTTGTTTTTGACTCGTTCGGGGAGCCAAAAAAGGCATCCAGGTCGCAAGACCTGAGGTGCCTTTTTTGTTTCTTGAACTCGGGTGAGGCTGGAGAGCATGAAGGTGAAGATCCTTCGTTGTAATTCTTCCTTGAAGCCATCCTTTAACCTAGCTCTAAAAGTAAACTCAAACTATCTCAAAACCGATTTTTCTCAGCGTTGTAACCAGCCAGTCGGTGAACCGACCTTATAACTATCGTAATACCAGTTATTTAAAAGGCCGATTTCTAGGCCCCTAAAAACCCTCCAATACGAGCTACTAGCTCGAATTGGCCTCTCTAAAACCGTTCAAATAAGCTAATAGCTTTAATTGGATTTTTTCGTGAGCAAAAACCTCTTCAATGCTAAAATCAATCATGGTCCGCCGAATTGACAAAATCCTTTTACGCGAAGGGATCAAAAACTACGACAAGCCAATACACCTTCAATCTGAAAAGTGGCTCCTTCGTGAATTTGGTCAAGGTCGCAAACACCCCTTAAACGTTAGTCTTCTGATTAAAAACATTATTTGGCAAAACAGAAAATGGATCCTAGCCCGAGAACAAAAACCCCTTGTCGGTCTGATCCGAAACTTCTGGTACTCTCACATCAAGCCTACGTTGGCTCGAGCCAAATCTCTTAACCTTAAATACGATCAATATAATCAACTCATCCAAGAACTCTACGACCTAGTCCTTGAAGGTAACATCATGCGTTACCGCGACATGGGTTTTGTAGATGACAACAAAAACTCAAGAAAGATAGGAGCTGTTCCAAACGTTATTTTATTCGCTGAAAAGGATGGTCATTTTCCTTTACTTGAAATGATCGCCGAAGAACATGACATTACCATTATTACTCTCGGTGGTCAGCCCTCAGCGTTAAGCGTTGAATACTTTGTGGATGAGCTAAAAAAGAAGAAAATAAATCTCCAGAAAACATTCTATATTTTCAGTCTAGTCGACTACGACACCTCTGGCTGGATCATTAAAAATGCCTTTTTACGAGACCTAAAGTTTTATGGTATTAGCCATGTTCGAGTTGTTGATATTGCTCTTCCAGTTCGTCTTGATCCAAAACAAGTCGAGCTCAACAAATATCCTCTACCCACACTAAAAGGAATGATGAAGAAAAACAAAAAATGGCTCAAAGCAACAGGGGGTATTAAAGGTCAACTGTACGGTATCGAATCTGATGCGTTCCAACCTGATTGGGTAAAACAATTTTTACGTGAAGAACTTAAACCGATCTTAGATCAAAGTGAAGAAGCTCGAATGGTTGCCAAACTAAGAGAACTTACTGCTATCCTAGAACTTTACATCCCAGTAAAAGCCCGATCCCGAAGGAGAAAAAATGCCAAACTATGACGTGATCAAAAAAACAACCTTCAGAAACTCTATATCCAAACGAACCGATAAAAGAGTTAGCGTTTCAGCTCTTAATGAAATGACAGTTGCCTTTAACGATGTGATCAACAAATTTATCAACGAAGTCGATGAACTCAGTGACCGAGCCGACCGAAAGACGATCATGCCCAGAGACGTTGATAAAGCGATTGAAGCGACTCTTTTTAAACGGAACCTCGAAGTCGAAGACTTGATCCAAGGCCTGAAAAAGTTCTCCCTAGCCGAAGTCCTGGACCTCATAGACGAAATAAAAAAACTAATCGGCGATCCTGTCAAACTCGAAGCCCGCCTCAAAAAGAAAGCCGAGAAGATTTTGGCGTAGATTTTACTCAAATAAATGAAGCAAGCCGCAACCTTTCCGCTGTCACCTAATATCCGAGCATTTATTTTTTAGTCGATAAATGCTATAATATCTCAACTTTGTTCTACCATTTTTAACGATTTTAATTGAAAGGAAGTTTCAAAATGGCACACAAAAAAACAACAAGCAAAAATGTAGCAAGCAAAGCATCACGTTTATTAAAAAACAAAGGTTCCAGCAAAAAGGTAAAATCCGTTGCTGGAAGCGCATTAAGTCAGAAGCACGGTAAAAAGGGAAAAAAATAACAGCAGGCAATCCGCTTCCACTTTTTTAAACGCGCCGTGATAGTTCAACCGCCCGCTGGGTTCGGTGGCCCACGCTCACTCCGTAAATAGTTTTACCGCTCCTCGCATTCGCTCGGGTCGGCAAAACTATTTACTCCGTTCACTAACGCCAACGTCGCATAATACATGTATTATGCGACGTTGGCTGGCCACCTCACGCCCGCCTTTAACATAACTATCGTTATGTTAATCCTCCGGCCGGCAACAAAGATGCCAAACAAAAAAATGGCAGGGCCCCAATTTCCCCACCATTTTTTTGTTTGGCATGTTTGGTGCATTTTCAGCCTCCGGAACGGCGGGCTGCTCGTTCACCCCCCTTGCCTCCAATCGGCTCACTCGCCCAGCGGGCTAGCAGTCACCAAAAACTACATGGAAAATTTTTATTACTGAGTTATTATTAAACCATTCATGCTTTCCAAAAAAGGAGACCTTATGGACCACCCCTTAACTTACTGTATTGTTGCAGGCCTTTTTGGCGGGCTTGTTCGTGCGGCAGTTGGCATCACAAAATATTTCAAACAAAACGAAGGTGAGCGAAAAATTAAATTTTTCACCCTCTTCTTTTCTCTGTTTACCTCATTCATAGCAGGTGGGGTTACAGGCGCTCTGTCTGGTGGTGATTGGCGCCTCGCCATTGTCTTTGGATATGCCGGTACAGATCTTCTTGAAAACCTCTACAAGCTCACCCTTAAGCAACAACACCTTTTAAAAACTCTGAAAGCTCCCGAACAAGTTCCGAATAATCAGGCAAATCCTTAATCTGGTTCTCAAGCTGAATCTGATAATTTGTCCTAAATTTTTCAAGATAATCAGGTGAAATAAGTCGCAAATCATTTTGCTCTCTCTTCTTTAAAGAACACTTTTTTTCAAAAACATTTGTCACCGTCTTCATATTCAAATGGCCATGCTTTGTCAAATACCAAAGATCATACACATCACGTCCACGATGATACGTCCTTACATTTAAGATCGCTCTTAACTTTTCAGCTGCGATCTCCTCCAATTGATAAGTCGGAATGGTAGCTTCAAAACCATCTGAATAAGGATGAAAAATAGAACAGATTTTAGGCTTAAGCTCAACATTCTCATAAAAAGTAAAGTCAAGACTGACCGCCCCAATTCCGCTCATCCCGTTATAATGCAACTTTGCTTTAAAAGCTTCCTCTCCCTCCACCACTCGAACCTGTCTGATCCCAGAAAGAGTAAAAGAAACACCAAACTCTTGATTCACCTCTTCAGCAACCTCCTCAAGAGTAGAATTAAAAAACGATTCCTCAGTTCCAGAACTATTTAAAATCGTAAAGTCCAAATCTTCCGAAAACCGGTAGTCCTGAAAATAACACTTCTTAAGCGCGGTCCCCCCTTTAAACACAGAAGTAGAACAAAACTCCTTATGTTCTGCCAACCCCTTAAGAATCAGCCCCAGAAAATAATCTTTTTCAACCACCTGATTTGGAAGTCCCAATCGAGCAGACTCACGAATCAACTCCTCACGTGCAATCATTTAAGTCACCATCCATTCCTTAAAACCGTCGCTGGGAACATTCACACAAAGTTGCCATTTAGAATTATATTCTCCCTTTGCCTTTTTATTTAAAGGATCAAAAAGAGAATATCCTCGAGAAATATTTTTATTTAAACCTTCAATCCATCCCTTAGGAACCTCTAATTCCAACACCTCACAAGCATAACCAATCCGCTTTAACGCACTTCGATTCCCCTTCTTTCCATATTCAATCAGTCGCTCTGGCTTAAATCGCTTATCGTTAAGGGCATGAAACAACCCCTTCACCGCTTCCATAATCCCGCCACAATATTGCGGCTTATCAAACGCATCTAAAATCGTCTTTTCACGGCTCGTCATAGAAATTTTTCTCTTTCCAATCCAAACCTCTTCAATCCCCACAAACTTTCTCTGAGGCACCAAGACAAACTGAAATGGCATGCCTAAAATATTTCTTTTACTCTTTCCCGACTTTCTCTTTGGCGAAAGCACAAAAACCGTTCGAGGAATCTGCTCTGTATAATTCCAATAATTTAAGGCAGACCAAAACCCAATCGAATAAGGCTCAATCAATTTAGAAGCAATATAAAAAGCATCCTCAGACCACTCCCCCTGAAAACCCTCCGGCACAAAAAGAATCTTTCCCCTTTCTAAATGAATGATTCTTCCTTCCTTTTCCAATCTAGAAAGAAGATTGCGAATATAAGGTAGGTTTTTCCCTTTAAGGAGAGAATGAATCTCAGCGCAAGAATAAAGGCTAAGGCCTCTTCGGCTTAATTCATCTAAAAGGGACTTCTTAATAGTTATCTTCATATTGTATATTATACGCTCATATAATAACCTTTATAAGTTATTATCTATACACATAATATACATTTCAACCCTATCTATGTCAACTTACTAAAATAGGCTTTATCCCAACTTTTTTATAATCGTAGAATGATGAATCCCAACACTCTTAGCAATGGCCCGATAAGACAACCCTTCCTTCCTCAACGCCTTTGCCTGCTCAAGCAAATAAGGCCTCACTGCCGGCCGGCCCAAAACCTTCCCCTTAGCCCGGGCATGCTCCAAACCCGCCTTCACCCGCTCCCGAATAATATCGCGTTCAAACTCCGCCACAGCCCCCAACACATGAAACACCAGCTTCCCCGTTGAAGTGGTTGTATCCATATCATTAGAAAAGCTCACAAAATCAACACCCACCTTACCTAACTGATCCAACGTCGAAACCAAATCTTTCATCGATCGACTCATCCGATCCAATTTCCAAACCAGCAACACATCAAAGCGTCGTTTATGCGCCGCGCTCATCATCTCCTGAAAAGCAGGCCTCTTTATATTTGACCCTGTATACCCTCGATCGACAAACTCCTCATAAATTTTCCATTTACGTTTTTTCACATACTGACGCAACTCACGAAGTTGCATAGCAACATCTTGTTTGTCTGTCGAGACTCGGGCATAAATAGCAGCTTTTAACATTACTCTCTCTCAATCAATTTTTATTACAGAAGCAATAAAACTCATTTTCGCATAAGTGGTGATAAAACCCCCCTAAAAATCACCCAAAAAATCCCTTGATTTGCAGCAACTTATAACGTAACATAAACATGCTGATAAAACATATGTTTTATCAGCATACAAAAACAGACCTATATAAAGAAAGGGAAAAAACAATGTCCCCACTTCAACATGTTCACCTCAAAGATGAAAACAGCCCTCAAAAAGCTTTTTATGATTTATGGATCCAAAAAATATCAGATGGCTATCTGGTCTGCAAAGCCTCAGGGGCAAATGGAAAAGTACTTAATAAGGAAAGCTGGTTTCGAGAAACCAAGCAAGAAGCAGAAGAAAAGTTTCAACGGATCTTATCAAACAAACTCAACCCAAACAGAAAATCACCCAGAAAATATCAGATGATACCATCATCCCTTACTGCTTAAATATTTACACCCTATCCTTAAAAAAAAACTTGACTCCCCACTATTTTTAATTAAACTATCTAAATCTTGAGACAAGATCTCAACCAGACCTGGTCTCAATGAGATTAGGTCTTAATCATAGTTAAGGCTCTATAAAAAGGAGGCCTTTGATGGCTCATCGATTAAAAGAACAATATAAAGAACTACTCGACAAAAAGGGGCTTACATATACTTTTGAAAGAAAACGCATCTTTGAAGAAATTCAAAAAATCAGTGTCCACTTCCATGTTGATGGTCTTTATGACAGATTCAAAAAACAAGGAGAAAGAATATCACGGGCCACGGTTTATCGAACGATCCCTCTTCTTCTAGAATCTGGAGTCATTCAAAAATCAGCGGGCAATGGAAAAAGAGACTTCTTTGAAAAAACAAACGCCAAAGGCCATCATGATCACATGATCTGTGTTAAGTGTGAGAAGATCATTGAATTTCACAACGAAAAGATTGAAGCCCTTCAAGATGAAATTAGCAAACACCATAAATTTAAAGTAACTTTTCATGACCATCGTCTTTTTGGCTATTGCCAGAAATGTCAATAAGTAGGAGATAAAAAATGATAACAGATCCTAAATGCCGTACTCGAAAAAGAATCTGGGAAATCGACTGTCAATCCGTTGATGCTTCAATTGCAGCCTCTTTTGATTGGAAAGAGCTCGTAAATTTACTAGAAAGTGCGGGACACAAATTTTCAGAAAACTTATCAGAGAATCTCTTTGAAATACACACACAAGGAATCATCCATCACTACTGTCATTCAGAAAATGCACTTTCGTTAAAAATAGAACATTTTCTTACTGATTGGCATCAAGAAGAGATCAAGCAAATATCAACCATGAGAATCGAAGAAGTGATGAATTTGATTTTAAATATTCAATTTGAAAATAAAAATCTGGGAGGTCTTTTTTGGGCCATAGGAGGCGATCCTCGAAAAGATTTTGATTGTCTTCGCCGACGTTTCCATCAACGCTTTCAAATTGTTTCCATTCGCAAGTTTTCTTATGGATTCAGTAAAGCTATTTAAGTTTAATTATATAAAGGAGAAAAAAATGAAAAAGTGGAGTCAAGTTCGTGTTATTGGAACCCTGATGACGGGATTCTTCTTGGGGATATCCGGAAATGCTGTGGCAGATAAAACTATCACGCTGGAGGAAATCTACCACCAAATGGAGGAGATGCGCACACAGTACGAAAAGAAAATAGATTTCCTACAAGCTCAAATTGATGACATGCAAGGAAAAGCTCCCAGAGAAGTATCTGGAGTTGAAAGATTTGAGGGTGAAGAAAGTCGTCAGTTCTTAGGTACAGTTCGGGACGAGTTTAAAAACCGAATTGTGGGCCGAACGATTTTGGGTGGGTATACCGATATTGAATTCGAATCCTTTGAAGGGAGAGAATCCTTTTTTGATCAACAGCGATTTGTTCCCTTCTTTTACGGAGATGTGACAGACCAAATTAAAGTAGCTGCCGAACTTGAATTTGAACATGGTGGGACAGATAATAATCAAGGTGATGGAGAAGTAAAAATCGAGTTTGCTGTGATTGATTATATGCTCCATGAAGCACTCAACTTGCGTGCAGGAATTATCTTATCCCCCTTAGGTCATTTCAACCTCGTTCATGACTCCCCTATAAATGATCTAACCGCTCGTCCCCTGGTAGATCGACGCATCATTC
>JAJCYG010000015.1 GCA_029263055.1 Actinomycetes bacterium | reverse complement strand
TCGATGATGTGGCCCCGCGCCTTTCATTCTTTTTTGATTGCCACAATGATTTTTTTGAAGAGATTGCCAAGTTTCGTGCTGCTCGGCGCATTTGGGCCAATCTAATGAAGAACCGATTCAAAGCAAAAGAAAAACGTTCTTGGCTACTCCGATTTCACACTCAAACAGCTGGGGTTTCACTTACCGCGCAGCAACCTCAGAACAATGTAATTCGCGTCTCATTGCAAGCCATGGCTGCAGTGTTAGGAGGAACGCAATCACTTCACACCAATGCCTTAGATGAAGCCCTCGCACTCCCAACTGAAGAAGCAGCCCGTTTGGCTTTACGCACTCAACAAATCTTAGCGCATGAAACAGGTGTCACCAAAGCGATTGATCCAGTAGGAGGCTCTTATTTTATTGAAAAGCTGACCGATCAAATCGAAGCTGAAGCCTTAAAATATATTCACAAAATTGAAAAAATGGGTGGCGTGGTTGCAGCAATTGAAAACAACTACCTTAAAAATGAGATTGCACAAAGCTCTTATGAGTATGAGAAAAAATTAAACTCGGGTGAACAAAAAGTTGTCGGTGTTAATTGTTTTGAAGAAAAAGAACCAATCAAAATTCCAATCCATAGAATCAGCCCTAAAGTAGAGCGCGATCAAAAATTAAAATTAAAAGCTCTCTACAAAAAAAGAAGCTCGCGCAAAGTAACACAAACTTTAAGTGAACTAAAAAGAGCCGCTGAAAACAACAAAAACACCTTTCCTTATTTACTTAAAGCGGCGCACGCTCAAGCCACATTAGGGGAAATGTGTGACATCTTTAGAGAAGTCTATGGCATTCAAGAGGAACACCCCATACTATAAGGACAAGAATAATGAAAACAATTGGTGTCATCGGTGGTGGAATTATGGGAAGTGGGATTGCTCAGGTAATGGCTCAGGCAGATTACAATGTCATTCTGATTGAAGCAACGGCTTCTCTTTGCCGCAAAGCAGAACAACGTGTTAGCAAATCAATCGACCGAAGTATTGAAAAGAAGAGCCTTAAAAAGACCGACAAAGCAAAACTCTTAAAAAGGATTGTCTGCTCTACTGATATTCATGATTTAAAACATTCTTTTTTAGTGATTGAAGCGATACCTGAAAAAATAAAATTAAAGAAACAACTTTTTAAAAAACTAGATCAAGCACTCCCTTCAAATGTTATTTTAGCAAGCAATACTTCTTCTATCTCGATATCAGAGATAGCGACTTCAACAAAGCGGCCAACCAAAGTGATTGGCATGCATTTTATGAATCCAGTTCCAGCCATGCCTTTAGTGGAAATCATTGTAGGAAAGAACACATCACGAGCAACTCTGAGCACAATCAAACAACTGAGCAAACAATGTAAAAAGACTTCTGTTGTAGCCAAAGATGCGCCAGGCTTTATCTCTAACCGCATCTTAGTCCCCATGATTAATGAAGCGATCTTCTGTTTACAGGAAAAAATTGGAACCAAGGAAGACATTGATACCACTATGAAGCTTGGCATGCACCACCCCATGGGCCCATTAGAACTAGCAGACTTTATTGGCTTAGACACTCTTCTTGAGATCCAAGAGATCCTTTATAAAGGGTTTAAGAATGCAAAGTATCGCCCTGCCCCATTATTAAAAAAGATGGTCAAAGCAGGTAAATATGGCAAAAAATCAGGCCAAGGCTTTTACAGGTATAATAAGAGTAGAAAAAAATGAAACTAAAAAACCTAAAACTCGAAATCAATCAACATGTTGCGGTGATCACGTTTAACCGACCCGACCAACTCAATGCACTCAACTTAGAAACCTTAGCAGAACTCAAACAACTTTTAGAAAAGATTGAAAAAGATGCAGTGTTGCGCTGTATTGTTCTAACCGGAGCTGGCAAAGCGTTTGTGGCAGGAGCAGATATCAAAGCCATGTCTGAAATGAATCCTAAACAAGCTAAAGCCTTTGCTGAAACAGGACAAGCCCTCTTTAGTTATATGGAACAGATGCCTCAACCAATTATTGCCTGTATTAATGGATTTGCTTTAGGCGGAGGATGCGAACTTGCTTGTGCCTGTGACCTGCGAACCGCTTCAACCAAAATTAAAATTGGCGAACCTGAAGTCAATCTAGGCATTGTTCCTGGCTTTGCCGGTTCGGTCCGGCTCCCTCGTTTGATCGGACTCTCTCAAGCCAAAAAAATGATTTTAACTGGAGAACCCCTCAGTGCTTTAGAAGCTGAAGAAATTGGATTAATTCATTGGATTTACAAACCTGAAGAATTATTACCTAACACATTAAAAATTGCCGAACGGCTCGCAGCTAAATCATTAACAGCCTTAGCCACAATCAAACATCAATTAAGAAAAAGTTTGGAATTAGAATTTACTGAAGCAGAAAAATTCGAAGCAGAGACATTTTCAAAATGCTTTACCACTCCAGATCAAAAAGAAGGCATGAACGCTTTTCTTGAAAAAAGAAAACCTAAGTTTGAAGGTTTAGACTAACCCTTAGACTTTTCTGTGATATCTGCAATCCGATTGATAAGAAAAAGAAGCGCCGCATCATCAAAAGGTTTCACCACATAATCAATGGCTTCAATGGTGTCTGCCCCTTTTTTAGCCACTTCTTCAGCTGCAGCTGCCGTAAATAAGATAATAGGAATATCTTTGGTTTTAGGATTTTCTTTAAGTTTTTGGCCTGCTTCATAACCATCCATGATTGGCATCATCAAATCAAGCAAGATCATGTCAGGTTGAGCTTCTTCAGCTTTTTCAAGACCATCTTTACCATTATAAGCTGAAACCACTTCATAGCCATTCGCCTCTAAGCGAGACTTCACTAGAGTAACAATATCCGGTTCATCATCTACAACTAAAATTCGTTTTTTTGTGTCAGCCATTTTTTTCTCCGTACTTATATCTTAAATGTTACCAAATTCCCCAAATAGTGGAACAGCTACTTTTTGATCAGCTCCATAAATTCCATACGCGTATTCTGATTATCTCGAAATGTGCCCAACATAGAACTAGTGAGTGCTGTAGAATTGAGCTTTTGAATGCCTCGCATCATCATACAAAGATGCTGAGCTTCTAGAACCACCCCAACCCCTTTGGGCTTTAAGTGTTCTTGCAATAAGCTCGCGATTTGGTTGGTCAATCGCTCTTGCACCTGGAGCTTCCGACTCAACATCTCAACCAAACGAGGAATCTTGCTCAAACCAACAATCCGGCCATTTGGAATATAAGCCACATGGGCTTTACCAAAGAAAGGCAACAAATGGTGCTCACAAAGACTAAAAAAATCAATCTCCTTCACCACAACCATCTCATCATACTTTTCTTTAAAAATTGCCTTATTAAGCAATTCATCTGGATCAAACGAATAGCCTGTCGTAAAAAATTCATACGCTTTTGCGACCCGCGAAGGCGTTTTCACAAGTCCTTCGCGTTCAGGATCTTCTCCAATCCCTTTAAGCAGGTCTGCAATCAACGGCTCTAATTTTTCTGTCTCTTCTTTTTTCATAGTCCGTAGAGTGTACAACAAATCAACCAGCTGTGCAAATTATTTATAACTCACTCCAAACAAATGGCTTGACACTTTTAATTAAATATAGTATTGTTAATTGTATGCGTAAATTATTAAACCTGTTTCTTTTTGTGGCCCTGCTCACGAGCAGCTGGACTCTAACTTTAAATAGAGATCAAGGGCGTTCTCTGCCCGCCCGTCATTTAGCCCCACTTTCGTACACACAAGATTTAGATGAAATCATTAAGTCCTTTATCACGCAACTTTATATTAAAGCAGAGCAAAGAGGAAAAAATCTCAGACGCCCCTTTGCCCTTCGCATCTTTGACCACTCCTTTCCACAGCACCCCCTTTACCACTTAGATCCTGATTCTGTTTTTGTGGCCCAAACCCATCACAACTCGTTAGAAATTTCGTTTAGATACACTGATCTGGAAGAAAACAAGCAGTACTTAGTTGATACTCATGTGGAAATGAACAGCAATGAAATTGTTTATCTAACGTATAAAGAAATCGAGTTAAGAGATTTCTCAACCATTGAAAAAGATATTTACCTTTATTTTAAAGAAGGCAACCCTCACCAAGATTTAGGTGCGTCAAGTTCAACAAAAAAAGTCCCTAGAATCGGAGACCATAAACAAATTATTTTAGCCTTACTAACAGATCGCGAATTCATGCAACAAACATTAGATAACATTTATGGAAACAAAGAATTCAGTCTCACACCTGAAACAACTCGCCCACGCGTGGTAGAAGAGATTAGCACACTGGTTGTAGACGAAGATGATATTGGCTCTCAAAAACAGACTTACAGAGTTGACATCACCCTCATTGGCGGAGGCATTCTCGATCCGTTTGCCATAAAGATAGGGATCAATGCGCAAAATTGCGCAAAATTTAGAGCGGATGAATTAGATTATTTGAAAAAATTACGCCCTTCAAAAACAGTTCCTACATTTGGGGCCCAAGCCTTTGTCCCTGCTTTTGACATCTCAGAAGAAAACAAACAAATCTATGACAACGTGCGAGATAAAAAAGATCGCGAAACACCAGAGGGAGAATACACGGTTGAAGCTTATTCCGAAGTCTTTGTTGAAGGAGTCACCTTTGGAGAAGGAGTGAGCCTTGTCAATTATCGAAGCCTGGAACATTACAGAGAGGTTACATTATTTCAAAAGCTAGGAGTCACCAGAAATGGAACGATTACAGAACAGCATCGATTGACAATAAAACAAAGACCTAAGAAAGCCATTGAAAATGTCCTAAAAGGGATTGAAAAAGCAGTCGGTAAAAAAACAAAACAAACCTTGCCCATCCGTCACTCTGATTATTTAATCAAACATGACGGATCTAATTCAGATGATTTTGTTGCCATTTTGCGCACATGGATTGAGGCAGCGGCTTACTTAAGCCAAGAAACAGATTATTATAAAAAAGGGGCCATTCAATTTGTAAAAGATATGCAACGTTTAAACGTCATGCACACTCTTGTTGAAGGAAATAACAACACCTATTTTGGAAAATACCGATTCACAGATGATGTCCTTGTTGGAAAACCAACCATTATTGACGTTGGAAACGTGGTTGAAGAAAAAGCCTCTGTTTTTATCACGAGCCTATTCAAACAATATTTTAATTATTTCATGGATCGCTCACTTCCTGACATGAAGTCAAAAAACCCCAGCTCTTTTTTCCATGAAGGACATATGATCAGCTTTGCTTATGATTTTGTTGCTGCGTTTGAAAGCGCTGAATACTATGACTCTGATCAACAATGGCTTCGTTTTGCCATGATAGAACTCAATCAATCAAAAGAGGACCAAACATTTCTTAAAGAATTCATGCCTCTGTATCAAAATGAAACCACACGCAGCCAAGCACTCGATTTACTTAAAGTAACAGATAAAGCTTCTCGCGCCCGATTCTGGCGCATTTTAACACTCATGTCACTTCGTCTCTACTTTGAAGAAATAGATCAACTTCCTTCTCAAGAAGAAATCAATGAATTAGATTCTCTTCACAACAGCTATTTAGAAGAAGCTGTTTAAAGAGAAATCGAAATTTGATTTTGAATTTGATTTAAAGATAAATATGGAGGGGGCTCTTTTCGAATAAAACGGCCCAGCTCATTAAACAGAACTTGTTCCATTCCACTCAAACCTTTTGTTTCTCTTTTTCCGTGATAAACTCGATAAAAATGACTGAGAAAATCTCTTCCCTCTTCATTTCCAAACGCGTTTAAAATCAAATCAAACAAATAAAACAGAGGACGCTCTCTGGGAACTCTTTTAAAAAAGAGTTGAACATATTCAAACAAAAACTCAGCTTCAACATACTTTTTCTCTGTAAAACCAATAACCGTAGGCATACTTGATAGACGCCTTCCAAATTTTTGAAAAGAAATGTCTGTTTCGTCTAGATGAAGTAATCGATATTGGTAGTGTTCTAAATCAGAAAGAATCGCAGCAAGTTTTAGCCACGCCTGCACAACAGACCCAATCTTTGTTGTTTGATCTGGAAGCTGATCAAAAGAGATCGACTCAAAATACTGATAAGAGAACATGCCTAAGCGCTCTGTTTCTTTAAAAACCCCTGGCTTAGGAAAAATTCTCTTCTGCGCATAGTTTTTAAACAGTCCTAGTTTTTTCAGCAAGTGCCAAGCCGCTTCTGGTTCAAAACCAACTTCCAGAATAAATTCAAAAGGCTTTTTCCCTCCAATATCAACCTGAACCCGATAACGGTCAAAACGTTTTTCCTTAATCTCAAGCCGCTCAAATAAAATCTCTTTTATTTGACCTGGCGCCAATTCAGCATTTCGATTTAATGCTGCATACGTTTCAGAAACAAACGTTCCTTGCCTAAGAATTTCTTCAATCTCTATTAATGGAAGCCTCTGTTGCGGTTGAACCGTAAAAAAAGAAGGAGCAGAAAGAAGAGAATGCTGATCTGAAGAGATCGGCTCTTTACAAACAAAAAACAAAAACCCTAACAACAACCCAATCCACACCCCTTGTGGTTTTAGCCCCATGCGTTTGATTTCCCCTAGTTGTTATTCAGACTGCCTGGTTTGTCTTATGCTTTGGAAGGTTCTTTTAAGTAGCCTAATGCTTCTCGAATGGTTTTGAGTTTAAAATCAAAATAGTTTTCCATGTTTGGAAAACGGACAATGTTGTCAAAGCGCATCATGTTGAGCTGCTCTAACGTCATCTTAGGTGTTGAAGAAAATTTTTCCATTAACGAAACACCTAAATGAACAAAGAAAAAAGGAATCACTTTTCTTTGTTTTTTAATGCCTTTAACTTCGGCAATGATTTCCATTAAATCAAATGGAGTGACTTGATCTGGCCCACCCACTTCAATGGTTTGACGCTGCAACTGTTCGTGAGAAAGAGATTCGCAGACCAGGCGTGTTAAGTCTCCGATAAAAACAGGTTGGAGTTTTCCATCCACACGCGAGATCACAGGAATAAAAGAAGAGTTGTCCACAGTGTCTGACATTTTTGTGATCAATTTAGAATCACGTGTGCCTGCTTCATGGCCAATCACAAGTGAAGAACGTAAAATCACATAAGGCAAAAAGCTTTTGCGAATCACTTCTTCTGCTTCCCACTTTGACACTTGGTACTGACTGTCTGAACGAAAGGAAGCGCCCAAGGCACTGACAAAAATAATTTTTTTAGGCTTTGTTTGTTGCAATGCTTTAATCAAAGAGCGAGTTCGCCCTTCGTGCATGGTCATGAAATCTTCGTTTTGAGGCTTGTTAATGCTTCCTACTAAATGAACCACGTAAGTTACATCCTCAACTTCTTTTTGAACTTGAGCATGATTCAAAAGGTCCAGCTCCACCACTTCTGCTCCCCACTCTTTTAAAAGTTCGGCTTCTTTAGGTGAAACACCCGGACGAACAGCGGCCTTGACCGGCGTTCCCTGGTCTCGAAGGGCTTTAACCACATGCTGGCCAATATAACCATTGGCACCTGTTACAAGCGTTAATTCTGTTGTAGGAATATGTTCAGACATTTGAGGCATCCATTATATAGTTTTGTCGCTTTTCAGGCCAGTGCTTCATCATACCTAAACGACACAGTGCAAAATCGTACTTCAAAGGGTCGTTTGCATCAAGTCTTTTTAATTTGTCGGTAATTTCTGCTGCCATCTTCCAATCAGTTGTCTTACGCTGAGTTAAGCCTAATTTCTTAACAACATTGATAATATGTGTGTCTAAAGGAATCACTAATTTAGAAGGAGAAATCGACTTCCAAAGCCCTAAATCCTTTCCATCATCCGGCCGAACCACCCAACGCAAAAACATATTGAGCCGCTTACACGCCCCTCCTAAGCGAGGATGAGGCAAAAAAAACCGAACACGCGCCTTCTTAGGCAATGCCTTAGTTCCATAGATTTGTGCACTGTCTAAAGCAAGCATCCTATCTACAAAAGAGGTCAAACCAGGCCGAATCGATTCATCTTCTTCAGAATATCCCTCAAGAAAGAACGCTTCTAGAGAATCATACTTCTCATAGACCTGATGCAACCACCAAAAATAACAAGCCACATCTGGCCCTCGATTAAATCGATGCACAAACCCATCAAACCGCTTGGGATCTTTTTTAGGATCAAATTGCGCCACAAACTGAGTCGGATTATTCCCTATCCGCTCCAAAATAAAATCCATGCTCTTAAATATTTGCTCCACAATCCCATAAGAAAGAGACGCGGCCACCAAACCAATAATCTCTTGATCTGAGCGCTTCTTAAACTTGCGGACATATTTTAAAGGGTCTAGAGCTAAATACTTAGCATCATAGGAATGATTCAAATTATCCAAAAATTCTTTATTAAACAAATTGCTTTGCTGCATACCTTTATCATAATTAAATTTGTCTAAAATTTATAGCCTGATCTGCTAATACTTAACTCCTGATACTGGATTTGATACATTACCCTCTTATGAGTAAAAAACGCTTATTTCTTATCGACGGATTTGCCATTGCCTACAGAGGTTATTTTGCCCTGATTAACCGCCCTTTGACCAATGCAGAAGGTGAAAATACCAGCGCGGTTTATATCTTCGCGCTCTATCTACTTAAAATCCTTAAAGAAGAAAAGCCAGACTATATTGCGGTGGCTCTAGACTGCCCTGAGCCCACGTTTCGGCATGAACAATATGAAGAGTACAAAGCCACACGCGATAAAATGCCGGATGACATGATCCCTCAGATTGATTGGATTGAAGAACTTATTGAAGTGCTGGCCATTCCCGTGATTCGCAAACCTGGTTTTGAAGCAGATGACATTATGGGAACATTGGCGCGCGATGCTGAAAAAGAAGGGATGGATACCTTTTTAGTCACCGCAGATAAAGATTTTATGCAGCTGATTTCAGATCAAATCAAAATGTATAAGATGGTCTCGTCAACAAAAGAAGTTGAGATCATTGATGAAAAAGCAGTTGAAGAAAAATTCGGGGTCAAACCCAACCGAGTGATTGATGTACTAGGATTGATGGGAGACAGCTCTGACAATGTGCCTGGAGTCCCGAAAGTGGGCGCCAAAACAGCCACGAAATTAATTCAAGATTTTGGAAGCATGGAAGAGCTTTACGAAAAAATAGACACCGTAAAACGAGATGTGATTCGCAACACCCTTATTGAAAACAAAGACCAAGCCTTTTTGTCAAAAGAATTAGTCACCATTGATACCAAGGTTAAACTCAAATTAAAAGTAGAAGATCTTAAAATGGTCGAACCTGATCAAGAAGAGATGCGTGAATTTTTTGAACGGTTTGAATTTAAAAGTTTATTAAAAGAGATTGGGGCTCCAGATAAACCAGAAGTCAAACAAGAAGAAAAAGATTATAAGCTCATTGAAAATGACCGAGAATGGAATGTCTTTTTAGCTCAGCTTAAAAAACAAAAGTCGTTTGTTTTAGATACTGAAACAACCAGTTTAAATCCTTTAGAGTCTGAAATCGTAGGACTCTCTTTTTCATGGAAAGCAAATGAAGCGTACTACACCCCTGTTTTTGAAGAAGGAAAAGTAAACACGGAGAGACTCGAACAACTCAAAGAAATTTTAGAAGATCCTAAAGTCAAAAAATGCGGTCAAAACATCAAGTATGACATGCTGGTCTTATCGCAGTACGGCATCGAAGTACAAGGAGTCGGCTTTGACACCATGATTGCCGCCTACCTCCTCAATCCAAGCCGCCGGCAAAACAATTTAGATGCTCTTGCTTTAGAATATTTAAGCTTTAGAAAAATTCCTACAAGTGAATTGCTTGGTACAGGCAAAAAACAGATTACCATGGACCAAGTTCCTGTGGATCAAGTTTGCCAATATGCGTGCGAAGATGCAGACATTACAGGACAACTTCAAACCCTTTTTGAAAAAAAACTGAAAGAAAATGATTTAGAAGATCTTTTTAAAAACATAGAGCTCCCTCTTAGCGATGTTTTATATGACATGGAAAAAACAGGGGTTGGCCTCGATGTTCTCTTTCTTGAAAAAATGGGCAAAGAGCTTGAGACAAAATTAGCTGAAGCAGAAAAAGAGATTATTAAACTAGCCGGTGAAGAATTTAATATTAACTCCACACAACAACTTGGAAAAATATTATTTGAAAAATTAGAAATCCATAAAGAGTTTGGAAAAAAACGGGCAAAAAAAACAAAGACTGGTTACTCAACCGATGTGTCTGTTTTAGAAGAGTACAAAAAAAACCCTTTAGTGGCTCACCTCATGGATTACCGCCAGATGAACAAACTAAAAAACACCTATGTCGACACATTACCTAAACTAGTAAATCCTAAAACAGGACGCGTGCACACATCGTTTAATCAAACTGTAGCCGCTACAGGTCGTCTCTCTTCAAGCGACCCTAATCTACAAAACATTCCTTTTAAAACAAAAATGGGTCGTGAGATTCGAAAAGCATTTATCCCAAAGAGCAAAGATTCGGTTTTAATCTCAGCCGATTACTCACAAGTAGAACTCCGGTTAATGGCGGCTCTTTCAGGAGACAGCGCCATGCAAGAAGCCTTTAAAAATGACGAGGACATTCACTCAGCTACTGCAGCAGCAATTCTTGGCTTAGAGCCTGATTCCGTAACCCCAGAGCTCCGTAACCGCGCCAAATCAATTAACTTTGGAATCATCTACGGCATGGGCATGTATGGCTTGGCCCGCGATGCAGGAATTGAACCTTACGAAGCTCAAGAATTTATCGATGCTTACTTTGCACGCTACCCCGGCGTTAAAATTTTTATGGATGAAACCATTGAGAAAGCCCACAAAGAAGGTTATGTAAAAACACTCTTAGGAAGGATTCGTTACTTTCCAGATCTAAAGAGTGATAACAAACGCGTCATTTCCTTTGCAGAAAATGCCGCAATCAACACCCCTCTTCAAGGAACTGCTGCAGATTTAATTAAAATTGCCATGATCAACATTCAAAAAGAACTTAAGAAGAATAAGCTAAAATCTAAACTCATCTCTCAAGTACATGATGAACTCTTACTTGAAGTGCCAAAAGATGAAGTCGAACTTGTGACCAAACTTGTTAAAAATAAAATGGAAAAAGCAATCAAACTTGATGTGCCCCTT
Organism: Actinomycetes bacterium; assembly: GCA_029263055.1. Taxonomy (GTDB): domain Bacteria; phylum Auribacterota; class JAJCYG01; order JAJCYG01; family JAJCYG01; genus JAJCYG01. Next base: position 40,737 of record JAJCYG010000015.1, on the reverse strand, counting down.
AAAGTAGAAGTCGGATCAGGAAAAAACTGGCTCGAAGCTCACTAGTTTTTTTTAGTCGCAAGAACATACCAACAATCAGTAAAAACCCCTCGGCCCTCACGTCTAACATCATTAGCCACATAAATAGGATCTTTTCGCTGCTCTAAAAATTGAAGGTGAAAGCGAGACTCTTTTAAGAGGTTTCGAATAAATTTTTCTGAGACCAAAAATTTCACACTCTGTTTGCGAATTAAAAGCTCGTCTTGGCCGACGCTCCACCGAAAACCAAGTCGCCCCCCATCCTTCAAAGCTTGGTTTAACTTTTTCATTGTAGGCAAAAGCTCTGTCTCTGGATCTAAATAAAGAAGCAGATCACTAATCCAAATCACATCACATTCTGAAGGCAGAGGATCTGTTTTATAATTAGATAAAATTAAGTTTTCTGCAGGGATCTTATTTTCTTCGGCTTGTGCCAAAGCTTGTTTTGAAATATCTAAACCGATTGGAAAATGGCCTATCTGTTTTTGAATCGCCCAAATCCCTCGACCACTTCCACATCCAATATCTAATACTTTTGATTGATCAACACTTAGATCAGCAAAGAGATGCTCTTGAAAAAACCAATTCGGTTGAGGGTCTTGCGCTTTTTGAGTTTCAAAAATAGGAGCGTAGTCTTGCCAGTGGGAATCGTTCTTAGAAAAGGGAGACTCAGTAGGTTTTGTAGTTTTCATTGCCGGCAGGATTGATTTTACCGCGAATCGTGATCCCTTCTTGTTTTTGACGAGTCTCTTGAATACGACGGTAGGTTTCTAAACGATCTTTACGACCTTGTTCTTTGCGCTGTTCTTCTAAAGCAATGTCACGCAAACGTTCTTCTTCAGCTTCTTCATCAACAGGAACCGGCTGATCTGAAGGAAAAGGGATTTCTGAAATAGCATTTTCTGTAATCGGTTCAAATTCTTCTGATCGAGGCGCCGCACTACCAATCACAGTATCTAGACGAGCGCGTCGAGGTTCTAAGGATCCTTTTTCACGTTTTAACTTTAACTCTTCTTTTAAGAGTTCAATCTCTGTTCGTTTTAATTCTAGTTCTTGCTCTCTCAACTCCATTTCACGCTGACGCAAGGCATAGTCTGTTGAAGAACCTTCTGACAAAGGAGATGTGACAACAGAGCCTGACTGAGGAGTCGCAACAACAGGACCTGAAACATATTGCCCTGCTTTTTTTAGGTAGGCATTATTTTCCCAGATAGAGCCTTTTTTGATCTTTTTCACATCTGACTTTAAAAAACGAATAATCCCAATATCTGTAATGGCAGCCACTTCTTGGCGATTTTCTTTAAGAATGGCTCCTTTATACTCTGTCCCATTCTTTAAAATAAATGTGTCTGCGCTGGCTGTAGAGAGGGCCAATAAGCTGATTGTGAGTCCAAATACTGTCTTGCAGATCATGACTTCTCCTTCTACTATTATTATATCACGGTAAAGCACCGCTCATCAGGCACTTGAAATTCAAGTTATTGACGCGTTTAACTCCATAATGCTAGACTGAATTAGGAGTATTAACATGTCAGCAGAGACACCTGTAAAACCAAAACCGAAACCAAAAAAAATTAAGCCTCTAGCTTATGTCGACCCCAATGGGTGCACAGGCTGTGAAGCTTGTATTGCTGTTTGCCCGGTTGACTGTATTAACACGGTTCAAACCACTGATTATTCTGGGCATATGCAACTTTGTGAAATAGACCAAAAAAGGTGCATTGGTTGCAAACTCTGTGCTTTTGACTGCCCTTGGGACACCATCTTCATGTTCTTGCCAGAGCAACAAGAAAGTTATATTGCTGGCGACTTAAACAATCCTAAAAATTTCTAATCTACTTTTCGAGCAGAAGGAATCACCCGAATCTTTGCCACAACTTCTGTGACGCCCGGTGTGGTTTCAGCAATTTTAATATAAGCACTCTTCGACTCAAAATTTGTCACAATGCCCCGTAAACTAACCACGCCATTGAGCACTTCGACTCGAATACTGCTTGTTTCGCTCCAATAAAAATTATCATCAAAGCGAGCATGGATTTCATTAGAATTACGAAAAGACTCTTCCAAAGTTTGTTTGAGCTCTAAATCACTTGCAGACTGAGCAAAGAGAGGTGAAACAACAAAGAGAGAAAATACAAAGACTAAGAGGGTAAACCGTTTCATGCGTTCTCCTTTTTAACTTCAACGAGTTGATCAAACCCATTATCCAACATTTTTCATTAATTGCAAACAACTTATAACTTTAGACTTAGACTCTTCTGCGAGACCAAACAAACGTGCCCAGGCAAAGGCTCATAAAAGGAAGAAAAACAACCGAGGACCAAAAGATCTGAGTCATCTCCTTTTTGTTGAGGTGGAGCTGAACTTCTTGGATTCTTTTAGGAGGGAGTGTGATCCAGTTTTGCTGGGCTAAGAGCCACCTGAGATTGCTTGTTAAGAAGTCTTGATTGCCCACATTACCTAGCTGAGAATTGGTCACAAACTCACTATCCCCCACAATGACAACATGCCCTTTTACCGGATCTTGAGACTCAACCGCCACAGCCACTACCACAGGCCCCTTAGTGTCTTGGCCGCGATCAAACTGATAGACTTGAGATGTGACTGAAGCCTCACCCCATCCATTGGGCGTGGTAATGGCTAAGGGAGAAACCGTCCACACATCCGACTCTTCTTTATCAAAAAATGGGCGGGCCACCACAAAGAGAGTCACCACCCCTTTCATCTGTTGAATCGCCGGATGCTCTGTATAATTGCTCACGAAAAGATTGGCTGCACTGATTTGCGGGGAACCCGTTGAAGGGTCTACTACCACTTGATTGGCCGCATACACATCCCACTCAGATAAAAGAGACTCTAAACCGGTATTGACTAACGGATCTAAAAAGAGAAAGAGCTCTCCCCCGCTTGCCACATATTCTTTTAAAAGAAGGATTTCATCTTCTTCAAACTTTTTAGTGGGTCCCACAATCGCAAGCAAGGTGGCATCATTTGGAAGTTCTTTTTTAGAAGGGAGCAACCATTTTTCACTCATTAAATTATTCTTCTTAAAATAGATTTTTAAAGCGGCAATGCCTCGTTCAGAAATATCATCGATTTCTTTTTCACCATGTCCTGTCACAAAATAAACTTTACGCCCTTCAAGTTGAGTCACAGAAAGAATGGCATTAAGAATAGAAGAGCTTGCTTTAAAAAAAGTAGCTTTCTCTTTCTCTTCCACAAAATCAGAGTCAGAAAGCTGTTGCAAACAAGGACCTGATTGAATAATTAATTTGTTTCTAGCAGCAAGCTGATGTTTCTTTTCAAAGAGCTCTGTCTTTGCTCGATCACGGTCTGGATCAATCAGATGAATTTTTAGATTTTCATTTTTTAACAGATCAATTTCTTTAAGCAAGTCGCGTATTTTTTTGTAATAAGGATGCGTTGGATGATAAAAAAGAGTCAACGTAACCGGCTCTTTTAATTGACTTAATGCCGTCACTGCAGACTCAGGCAACTGATACTGTTTTGATTGAGTGAAATCAGATCGAATCGAAAAATGAGAAGAGACTGTATTAATCAATAAAAAGAGAGTTGTTCCTATAATAAAAGAAACAAGTAAAAGAAAAGAGGCGTTCCATTGTTTAATCATTGGCTTTGGAATTTTAAAACCTTTAATGAAAAGAAAAGAAAAAGAGCGGTTAAACTTAAATAATAAGTAATGATTTGAGAATCTAAAATCCCCTTACCAAAGTCATCCATATGCCCCATCATATTCACACTATTAAAAAAAGCAGACCATTCAGGCTTGATGACAAAAAACTCTAAAAAACTGAGAGAAAATAATAAAAGACAGAGCCCAAAACAGAGCACGGCTGAAATAATTTGGTTTTGCGTCAAAGAGGAAGCAAAAAGTCCTACAGCATGAAAAAGAGCACCTAACAAAAAGACACCCAAGTACCCTGTCACAACAGGTCCCCAATCTAACGAAACAGAATGATCTAAAACAAGGACAAAGCAAAGTGTGGGCAACCAAAGCATTCCATAAAAGAAGAGAGGGGCTAAATATTTAGCTAAAACGAGCTCAATTAACCGAACAGGCGCACTCATCAGCAAATCAAATGTGCCACTCTTTTTCTCTTCAGCAAAGAGGCGCATGGTAATGACCGAAGCCAATAAAATCACCAATATCCAAAAGAAAAAAGTGCCGCCGAAAAAGAGTTGCATCACAGATTGCTCTACCTGGACACCCGGATTATTCAAGGCAGCGACTAAAATCCAGAACGTATACCCTTGAACCAGTAGAAAGACAAACCCAAGCACATAGGCAACCGGCATCAGAAAGAGAGACATCAACTCCTTTTTAAACAAAACCCAAAAAGCCCTCATGCTGGAGCCACCTCTTTTTCAGTCAAACGAACAAAAATATCTTCTAAACTATGTGAAGTGGTTTTCAACTCTCGTAAAGACCATCCCTTTTGGTGAATCAAGTAAAACAGCTCTTCACGCAAATCAACACCTTGCTCCACTTCTAGGTCCACCCGACACCAACTCTCATCTTGATGCGACTCAACAGAAACATGTTTAATGTTTGATAAAACTGAACAAGCAAATTCAATAGCTTCTTTTGATGCTTTCACTTCCATTTGGATTTGATGATTAGAATGTTGAGAAATAATTTTTTGAGGCACCCCTTCAACAATTTTCTCACCTTGGTTTAAAATAACCACTTTAGAACAGAGTGCTTCAACTTCAGATAAGATGTGGCTTGAAAAAATAACGGTTCTATTTTGAGCCAAGTCGCGAATCAACTGGCGCAATTGGCGCACTTGATGCGGATCTAAACCAATGGTCGGTTCATCTAAAATCAAAATTTGCGGGTCATGAATCAGGGCATCAGCCAAACCAACACGTTGGCAAAAGCCTTTAGACAAGGTTCCTATGATGCGTTGCTCTACCTCTTTAAGCTGACACTGCTGCAAAACGGTTTGAATTCGATCTTCAATTTGTCGACGAGGAATTTGTTTGAGATCCGCTCTAAACTTTAAAAATTCACGCACCCGCAGTTCAGGATAAAGCGGATTTCCTTCAGACAACACACCCACTAGTTTTCGAATTTTTAAAGAATCTTTTTGTGGACTAAGACCATGAATCAAAACCGTGCCAGAAGTAAAAGGGAGTAAGCAGGTGAGTATTTTTAATGTGGTTGTTTTGCCCGCACCGTTTGGACCCAACAGCCCTAGAATCTCTCCTTTAGAAACAGAAAAAGAAATTCCTTTTAATGCAGGAAAGGAATTAAAGTTTTTAACCAGGTTAGAAACCTCGATCAATTATAATTCCCCTTAAACGTCTCTTTTAAATCATAGACATCTTTAAAGTCATCTAAACTATCTGTTTCGGTTTTACGCAAAACCCCATTATCAACCAAATTAAAAACAATCAATCCAAAGTCTTCAGTTGTCTGAATCCCCCAAAACTCTAAAACCGTTAAAGTCATGGGTCCATACTGCTGGACTCCATACTCTTTAATGGCTGTTAAAAGCTCTTTTCCCGTAATATGGCGGGGTGCCGCAAGCTTAGTGAGCGCGTAATCTATAGAAGAAAGAACAAAAACATAGGCATCTTCTTGAAAACGCCGGTCTTTTTGAACAATTCCCTTAATCTTTTCAAATAAATCTTCTGCTGTATCCATATCAAACTCCTAAAAATGGTAAATTTTTTATACCTTTTTTTGGGGTAAAAAGCAACCTCAAACCCCTGCCTCAGATTAGTTAAATAGAGAAACAGCGAGGCTATTTCTACATAGTAGCGATTTCAGAAAAAGGCCATTTTGCCACCAAATGTTGTCTTGGACCCCCCCTTGACACAAGATGTAGTGTTTTTTTGTTGACATATCTCCAGTCCAAATTATACTAGTTTACACCAGGTTGCACTAGGTTGCGACTGTTTGCCTTGACCCGAAAGAGTTTAACTATGAAGGAGAGCATTACAATTGGAGAAGCGGCCCGGTTAGTTGGGGTTCACACTTCTACGTTAAAACGCTGGATCAAGAGCGGAAAAATTCCGCGACCCAATGCAAACAGAAACGGCTGGTACATCTTTGATAAAAACGATATAGAACATGCAAAACGATTTGCGAAACGAGTGATTGTTTCGCCGGATAAAATTCAAACCAGTTTTTTAGAAAACACTATCGAGGGGACGAATGGGGTCTAAATCTAAAAACACAGAGAAGAGAAAATATCCTCGCATCGATTCTAAGACAAAAATTCGATACAAAGAATTCCACAAGCCTTTAAAAGTTTTCCGCTCTGTCTCAAGCATTAATATTGGCATTGGCGGATGTCGCTTTGAAACTTTTGAAAAGCTTCCTGAAAACTTAATCCTAACCATTTATATTAATATTCCTCTACCCTATTCCTATCAAGTTGTCTCGGCAAAAATATTTGCCAAAGTGGTTCAAACCAAGGAAGTGGGCACCAATAAATTTGAAAGCAGTGTTTACTTTATTGCCGTCGACCGTAAAGGGGCTATTTCCCTAAAACAGTGGGTGGATAAAGAGTTGAAATCGGTTCAAAAACGTAAGCGCCAACGCTCACGTAAACGCCTAGAAAAAACATCTGCTGTAGCCTAATTTTAAAACACCATAGATAAAAAAAAAGGAGAAATAAGCATGGCACAAAAAGTCGCCAAAGTTGGCATTATAAAAGAATCTGGTTTTCTTTATTTCATCGATAAAAAGGGCGATGTTTCCCGAGCAAAAATGGCGCGCGGTGGAAAAAAGAAAAAAGCTAAAAAAACAGCTACTAAAAGAGCACCTAAAAAAGCAACAGCTGCTAAAGCTAAAAAGAAAAAAAGATAATTCCTTTAAGGGTGGCTTTAAAACAACATTAAAGTCACCCTTTTTCCTTTTATGAAAAAAAAACTACTTCTACTCATATTAATTTCAACACCTCTCCTCCTAAATGGTTGCGCAAAAATTTGGCGACCTGTTTTTATTTTAGGAAAAAAGACTGATCCAGTTCATTTCGAAAAACTTCCTTACTACAATGGACCACATGAACTTTGTCGTTACGAAGGCTCTCATGTACACGATCCAAAATTGGGCCCTATTTCTGTAATGCAACCAACCAGTGAAAAAGAAATTACAGAAAAATATCGTTATCCAGGAATGCAGGAAAGATTTATAGAGCTGGACGAACGGGCCTGGTAATCTGACCCAAAGCCATTAGGGGAAAAAAGAGCGGATATCCGTGATACTTTAAGTAAAAAACCCGCGGGAATCCAGTACCCGTAAATTGTTTCTCTTCCCAGCCACCCGCTTCATTTTGACGCTCCACTAAAAACTGAACACCCTTTTGCACCACGCGACTGTCACGATTCTCTCCAGAAGCAAGCAATGCCATAAGAGCCCAGCCCGTTTGAGAAGGGGCAGACTCCCCTTTTCCGTGAAAACGGTCTGATTCATAAGAAAGTAAAGACTCTCCCCAACCCCCATCTTTGTTTTGGGTTAAGTGAAGCCAATCATTAGCTCTCTTCAAAGAAGCATGGCTAGAGTCAAACCCATGCTCTCTTAGCACAGTTAAAACAGACCATGTTCCATAATGATAGTTCGCACCCCAACGACCATACCAAGAGCCATTCAGCTCTTGCTCTTGTGCGAGAAACTTGAGCCCTCTTTCTATTCCAGCTCCACTCAACTGAGAAGAGGTTGAACGCAAAGCAAGCAAAGCACGCGCCGTCACATCTGCTGTACTTGGATCAAGCAAGGCTCCGTGATCAGCAAAGGGAATCAAATTCAACTTAATGTGATTGTTATCTTTGTCAAAAGCGCCCCATCCTCCATCCGAAGATTGCATGCCTTCAAGCCACTTGCGACCTGATTCAATCGCTTCTTGTTTTTTCTTTTCACGTTCAGAGGAAAATTTAATTTTACTGAGCGCCACAATCACAATAGCTGAATCATCCACATCAGGATAAAAAGAATTTTCAAATTGAAAAAACCAACCTTTTCCTTCTATCTCTGGATGTTTCTTTTTCCAATCCCCATCAAGAGTAACCTGCTTTTGAAGCAACCACTCTCCTGCTTTTTGAAGTTGCGGAGAATCTGTAGGCAGTCCCAAATCAATCAATGTGAGTATAGCTAAAGCAGTATCCCAAATAGGGGAGTGGCACGGCTGCACAAAAAGATCTTCTTGCTCACTCCGACGACAAATGAGCTCTTCAATCTCATTCCACTGGCGCTGCACCAAGGGATGATCTAAAGAATAGCCTAGCAGCTTAAGCGCAATAACCGAGTTGGCCATTGCAGGGAAAATAGCTCCTAACCCTCCCTTTATTTCTACATGAGTCACAAGCCAATGTTTAATTTTTTTCAAAATCGATTTGCGCCACGGCTTCCAAGAAATTTTTTCAAACGCATGTAAAGCTTTATCAATAAGTAAAAAAACGTTTTTCCAAGAAACTACATTTTTTGAAAACGGTATCGAATACTTTTTTTTGTGCGTAATATCTAAATAAAGTTCATCTAATTGCATTGAATCAGATAAAACAGAACTCGGCTTAAAATGAAGAATAACTAAGAGCGGAATTAAAACAGCCCGCGACCAATAAGAAATATTGGCCATACTAAAATAAGAGCGGTCTGGAAGAGAGAACACTTCTAACGGCATGGCTGGGGCCCCTTGCCAAGGGAACTGACCAAAAAGAGCTAATTGGTATTGAGTAAAAACATTGCAGGCCTCTATACCACCCAAAGAGAGAATCTTTTGCTGAGCCCGAATCATATTTGGCTCGTCTGTTGAAAAACCACTCAGCTTCAAAGCAAAGTAAGCTTTAACAGAAGCACTGATATTGCTCTCTCCACCATAAAAGAGAGGCCATCCCCCATCTTCGCCTTGTTGGGCCCAAAGATAACGACTGGCTTGAACTGCGCTCTCTGAATCCCAAATCCCTAAAAAATGTCGCAATAAAAGGTATTCACACGTTAGAGTCACATCCACTTCAACAGGATAAGACCAATAACCATCAGCATGTTGATCTAATAGAAGTTGTTTTTGACCTTTCCTAACCACTTCTTTTAGTTTAAGTTGTAAAGACTCAGTCTCTGAGACTGACGCGACAATAGGCATGGGGCCACTATAACAAATCACCCTCTAAGTGTCGCTAGAAGATAATGAAAATAAAGCTTTAATAGTGTAAGATCTAACGCTTTACGAAATAACACGATTCGGGCCAAACAGATGAACGATTTCTCATTTTTTATCAATTCTGAAAAAGCGGAAAAACAACTTCAAGAAATTGCAGGGGATGACCCTATTGCCCAAAAACGGCTTGATGAAATTCTCCCTCTTTTATTAAGCGAGCTTAAAGAATCACCTGATCCCAATATGGCTCTAGATAATTTAAACCACTTTAGCCAAATGATTATCAGCCGCATGGCTTTTTTGAGTTCTTTAAAACAAAACCCTGCAGTCACTCAAATGATACTCACCCTTTTTGGCCACAGCCAGTTTCTTTCAGATGCTTTAATTCGTAACCCTGAATACTTTGACTGGTTTATTGACTCAAGCATTCTTCGTGAAACCAAAACCCGAGAAGAGATGTTTGAAGAACTGCACAATATGGTAGGGCTCTTTACCACGCGCGACAGCAAACTCAATGCCATGCGTCGATTCAAACGACGTGAAATGTTACGCATTGGTCTGCGTGACTTAATGAAGACAGCTGATTTAGAAGCAAACACATTAGAGCTCTCTTACTTAGCAGATGTTTGCCTAGAAATGGCCACGAGCGTTTGTCTTGAAGAATTAACAAAACAGTTTGGCAATCCTATGGAAGAGAGTAACCCTGAAAAAGTAGCGCTCTTTACCACTATTGGGATGGGAAAATTAGGAGGAAAGGAACTCAACTATTCTTCAGATATTGATGTGATGTTTCTCTATTCTGATGAAGGAGACACCTCAGGAAGTCCTTCTATTTCAAATCATGAGTTTTTTACAAAGCTCGCTCAAAATATTATTCAAGTCATTGGCGGGATGACCAAAGAGGGGTATCTTTTTCGCATTGATGCCCGCCTCCGTCCTGAAGGAGATGCTGGCCCTCTTGTTCGATCCATTGTGAGTTATGAAAACTATTATGCGAGTTTTGGGGCCACCTGGGAGCGGCTTGCTCTAATTAAAGCACGCTATTGTGCAGGGGATGCGGCATTAGCAAACGAGTTTTTAGAGATGATTAACCCCTTTATTTACCACAGATACATTGGCATTTCAGAGATTGAAGACCTACATCACATGAAATCAAGAATAGATGCTCAAATCGCTCAAAAAGGAACCACTTATCGAAATGTCAAACTGGGTTATGGCGGAATTCGAGAAATTGAATTTAGTGTTCAGCTTTTACAACTTTTGTATGGTGCAAAAAATAAGTCTTTAAAAAAACTAGGGACTCTTCCTTGTTTAAGAGAACTTAAAAAACTCAAGTTTATTGAAGAAACAGAAGAGATCTTTTTAAAAGAAGCCTATATTTACTTAAGACATGCAGAACACAAGCTTCAGATCATGCATGCTCAACAACTTCACACATTCCCTGAAGATCCAGAACAGCTCGCTCTCTTCTCAGCTCGAATGGGGTTTAAGGCAGATAAGAAGCAGACTTTAGATCAAGCCTTCTTAAATCACTACCAAGAACTGACAGAACAAGTTCACAAACTTTATGGTCATTTTTTTAAATTGCCAGAAGAACTCTCTTCTGAGAAAAAAGAAAATTTAGATTGGCTATTAGAAGAGAAAGTTGATCCAGAAAAACTCAAAGAAAAGCTCGAACCGATTGGTTTTTTACACTTTGAACAAGCGCACAAAAATTTTATTTTATTAGCAAAAGGCCCTTCGTATATGCATGTTCCTGTTCGAACGCAAAAGACCTTTGCTGCCCTACTTCCCTCTTTAATAGAGGCCTTAACACATGCGCCAGATCCAGATCAGGCTCTCAATAACTTGGAACGTTTTGTTCTGGCACAAAAAGGATCCCGCAGCTCTTTCTTTGAAGTCTTACTCCAAAATCAAAATGTGATGGATCTATTACTCACTCTGTTTGGAAGCAGTCATTTTCTTTCAGATTTATTAATAGCCAGTCCCAACCTCTTTGGCTCACTCACCTTGCCAGGAGAGATTGAAACAAAACGAACAGAAAAAGAACTGTCAGAAAAAATAACTCCTCAACTCAATTCAGAAAAAGAGAGATCAAAAAAAATCACTCTTTTAAAAAGCTTTAAAAATGAAGAAATGATGCGCATCAGTTTACGCGATCTACTCAATTTAATCTCATTAACAGAATTTTTTAAAGAATATGCTGATTTGTCTGATGTGGTTTTAAGCAATGCTTTAGCCATTGCAACTGAAGGAAAAGAGGTCTCTTTAGCGATTATTGGCCTGGGAAAACAAGGAGGAGCTGAACTCTCTTATAGCTCTGATTTAGATATGGTGATTGTTTCAAGAAACGGAAACCATACTGAGAATGAAGCCGCCGCTGAGCTCATTCAAATCATGAATAACAAAAGCGATGGAAATGAACTCTATAAGGTTGATATGCGCCTTCGTCCCGATGGAGACAAAGGCCCTCTTGCCCCTTCTATTGAAACCTATCAACGCTATTACAAAGAAAAGAGTGCCACCTGGGAAAAACAGTCTTTGACACGCGCTCGATTTATCTGTGGGGACCCAGAGTTAGGCAAAGAATTCGAAGCCATCCGACAAGAGACGATTTTTAAACAGAGCGCAGATCCTTCTATTAAAGAAGAAATTCGAACCATGAGAACCCGCATTGAAAAAGAGCGAAGCAAAGTTAAAGCAAATGAAAAAGAAATCAAACTTGGAGCAGGTGGTATTGTTGACATTGAATTTATTGCCCAATACTTACAACTCACACATGGACACACATCGCCAAAACTACAAACCACATCTACTTTAGAAACGCTTGTTGCCCTTTCTCAAGCCAAGCACCTTTCATCTCAAAGCACTTCTTCATTAAAAGAAGGCTATCTCTTTTTAAGGGCTTTAGAAAATATGTTACGCATTGTCAACAATCAAGCCCTAGACAAACTCCCCACCGACGCTGCAGGACTGCAACATTGCGCTAAAAGAATGGGGTATTCAGACACCTCAAAAGCACTTGCTTCAGAACAACTTATCAACGATCTAGACCAAACAAGCGCTAAAATCCGAGAAATCTACCTCTCTGTTTTCAGCTAAAACCCCTAAACCCCCTTGACAAACCTTGTTAAAAAGAGTATATTTAATTCTTATTTACAAGGTGGTTTTCTGTTATGAAACAACTATTAGCATTCATTTTGATTGCACAGCTTCCTTTTAATATTTTGGAATTACAAAACCCTTCTGTCCAATCCAGCTACTTAAGCCCTAGAACAGAACGGACTGCTAATCCATTTGGACTAGATGCCCTCACCCTCGAATTTGTTAATGGAGATACCGTTGAATCACTCAACGAAAAAATAGAGGCTCTTTTTAAGAAACAGCCTACTCGACTTGCAAAAATAAAAAATGGATTAACTCAGTTTTATGCAATTACAAATAATCATGAACAAGTGGCGATTCGAAAAATTGCTCTCGCCTTGGAACATAACGATCTAGACCCTAAAATACTTTTTTCATCTCTAGCCCAACTCTTAAGAACCAAAGATTTCACTGTAGGAGACGACCCAAAAAAAGACGATCATAATCGTTTCTTATTTCTAAAAATTGCTCTTGAGACAACCCGTCACAATATTTCATTTCAATCCACAAGCAGCACAATGCGAGACTTAATCAAAAATCAAAATGGCGAATTAAAACCTCTTTTATTTTTAGCTGTAACATTAGCACAAAATGGAATAAACCCCCATGAGGCTCTATTTACATTAAAGTATTTTTTAGATTCAAAAACGATAAGATTAGAGCCCTCATCTAAAACAGAGACAATCAAGCTTTCGATGGGGCTTGCCAAACAAGGAATAGACCCTCACAACATACTCAGCTGGCTACATTATAACGTTGGAGAAGAAAGATCCTTTTCAGCACTCTATGAATTGACTCTTTCGATTGCCAATAATGGAATCGATCCCGAAGAAACAATGAAGAAATTTTATAACATCTATAAAGAATTAGGTCCTGAGAACAAAGAAGAACTAACGGATTTAGTTCGTTCACTCTCAAACAAAGGAATCAACCCTTTTCACTCTCTCAATTTTTTAACATCAGCTTCACTTGAAAAAGAAAAAAAGACATGGAGCAAAGCTCTTCTCAATTTAAAAGAAAGCACTCTTCGATTAGAATCAGAAGGATTTGACACCAATAAACTCTATTTCGAACTCTCTACTTTTTTTAGAAACAACAAAATTATTCGAATGTACAACTCAACCATTCAAAATTTTATTTTTACAGATTCCCCTGTAGCTCAAAGAATGTACCTTGCTTTGCCAAAAACACAAAAACTTTTCGACGAATTAAATGTCCATGATTTTGCTTTAGGAACTCAGTCTTATATCAAACTTCTCATTTTAGAGAAAGTAATGGCACAGCAAGCAGATATTGTTTTCTTGGCTCATCTAAAAGAAGTGGTGCTTCCTGGTTTAAGAGTAATGGAAGCCATCACAAAAAAACACCTCACCCTAGGTATTGGTTTTCCAAGATCTTCTGAAGATGAAAAATCAAAAGATAACATGGTCGGCTTTATCACAATAATCGCTCCAAAATCTGAAGAAGATAGAGATAAAGACCGACAAGCTGATATTGAGATGCTCTTAACTAACTTTTTATCTGTCGTTCAAAACGATATGGACCTTGGTGTTTCACAACGAACGAGTGGAAATTCATACCAACTAAGAACACTTCCAACATCGTATCCTATACTTGCTCTTTTTATTCAAAAGCTACATTCAATAGGCGTTATTGAAGACTTTCAAAATTACACAACAAAAATGTCAGGAGATCACATTGATGAACTCCCTTTTCTTTATAGTGCCTTATTTCACAACATGATTCCTCAAACAATCACACCTGGAACATTACAACCAGACAATATCGGCGAAAGCTATAGTGCTAGCATTCACTTCCCTATTATTGAAAAATTAGTAGGAGGATCCATTGACCCATGGGATCCAACTATTGAAGGTAAAAAAACACACCTATTTCACAACATGCTTTCTCCTAGAGAAACAGGAATCAAAAATGGAGTCTCGCTCATTTTACAAGATTTAAGAAGAACGTTCGCCCTTGTCATGGCTTCGACAGAACTTTACAAAGAGGAACCCAACCAAGATCTAAAAAAGATTTATTTAGAGATGAAAGAGGAACTGATAAAAACGATTAGAGATTCCAGCATAAAAGGAGATATAATCAAAACTCTAAAGGCAGAAAGAATGTCCATGGAATATGCCAGAGTCTATGATCACACAAAATCACTTCTCATAAGTATCGCGACTTATTTTTCTCGTAACGCCAGAGACTACAAAGAATTTCAGCAAAAAACAAATGAGTTTGTAGTTAAAATTGAAGAACTTCTACTTCCTTCTTCTGAACTTGAAGGAGAAATTGTTCGACTAGGGATTCAAGGAGACTTTAATCAAATTCGAACACTATTAAGAGCAAAGAAAGGGATTGTCCCCACAGCAGGGTACCTACTCTCTGTAGCAAGCTATCCTAAAGAATCTTTAAGCAAAAAAGCAGCCAGTAATTTTGGCACGCTTCACACACTTCCATTAATCGATTTGTTTAGACCCACACCTATTTCATTAAGTCTTTAAATCAAACCCAAATCTTTTTTAGGCAACCAAGCAATTTTTCCATCAGCAAGTTTGATTTGTGCCCACTCTTCTTTTTCAGATAAGAGTTGGCATTGCGTCCCTTCATGCAGCGTAAAGGCGAGTGCATCGGTTTCAGAAGGGCCAAATCGGGCAGGGACTTCTTTAGATAGGATGATTGCATTTGTTTGGTTATAGAGAGAGATTGAACCCACAAAACAGAGAGCAATCACCACACAGCCAATACCATTCACTAAGATTAAACGCAAGAGCACTTTTTTTAGACTCCGCATCAAAAGATGAGCAATTAAGAAAATAAATAGAAGTCCATAAACAATTAAAAAGAATCTTGTCCAATGATCTAAACTCCAAGATCGAACAAACTTCCAATAGGTTTGAAGCAAACGGTTTTGAGGTATGGGAGTGATTTGATCTTTGAGCTGAGATTCTAGTAGTCGGATATTATACTTCAGCTCGGGATCACGGGGATCAAGCTTAAGTGATTTTTTATAGTAGCGTAAAGATTGCCCCAACTGATCTAACTTAAAGGCAGTATTGCCTAAATTAAAATAAAGGGCGCTAGAAGCCTCTCCTTGCTGAAGAACTTTTTCATATTGCTCTAGAGCCAACTCAAAAGCCCCTTCAGCATAAAGACGATTCCCTTCACTAAAGAGAGATTCTTCTTGAGCCACTGCAGACATTGTTGAGAATAGAATAAAAAGTCCTATTAAGAATTTTTTCATTTAAACACCTTTTCAGCTCGGTCCAACCATTTATTGGCTTGAGCGATCAGCTCTTCTTTTTGGGCCCCTTGGCCAATTCCTCCTGAAAAACGAGCCAGCTCACACGCATTTAAAATAGTTTTAATTTGGATCACTTCTTCTTCAGAAAAACCTTTTTCAGCTAAAAGGACATTGACCTCGTTAACATTAATGGCTCCTTGAGATTGCTTGGTTTTACTGGCAAGATAATCCACAAGTGCTTTTTCAATTAAAGCCATGGTCTCTTTATCCTCTTTAATTGATTTAGCTCCCTTAAGCTGTTGACGCGCAATGCGACCTGCCTGAGAAAAACGAACCTTTTCTGGATTAAGCAGGCTTTTTTCTCTTTGCCGAACCCACAGTAAAAATCCCAAGTAAAAAACCACGGGCAAAGTAAGTCCTGCCATAAAAACAGGTTTCTTATACTCAACTTGTCCTATTGGCTTTAAACCACCTGCATTTGTTTTAATATAAAAGATGTCTTGGCTTAAAAGTTCTACTGATTTCTTTTGTGAAAGAGGAAGAGAGGTTGTTTGAGAAATTAATGTGGTCGCAGGATTGACTGTTAAAGAAAAAGGTCCACGCTTAAGCGTTTCATATTCCAACAAATCAGGATTAAAATAACTAAACTCTACTGAAGGAGTGAGCGCCACTTCTTCTTTAGGGACCAGAACCACTTCAAATATTTTTTCGCCTCGGATTCCATTTTGACGGGAAAGAATATTGGTTTTACTTTCTGGTTCATAAAGCTTAAATTTATCAAGGTCTCCTTTTAAAGTAGGGGCTTGAATATTTTTTAGATTCCCCTTACCCGTAACGGTCATGGTAAACGTAACAGGATCTCCCACAGATAATTCTTGAGGTTGAGCACTCACTTTAATGGCAAAATCTCCCACAGCTCCTGAAAAGTCTTCGGGTTTCCCTTCTTCTGGAAGAGGGTTCACTTGTATTTTAATCGGATCTGCTGTCAATTCAACAGGACGACGAACATAACGCTTACCAAAAAAGGAATCAGAAAAAGGATCAGAAAAGAAACCATCCACTGAAGAACTAGAGCGTTTCTTTGCTTGAGATTTAAATAAAAGAGTGGCTTGAGCCTTAACTGCAGGAATCTCTAAAGAACCTGCCTTAAGAGGAAAAAGGGCTTTTTGAATTTCAACGACTTGATACTCCACTCCTTTAACAATTTTACGATAGCTCCGTTGCTTACCCAGAGGTTCTTCTAAAAAACCTTGAGTCACTGGAGGCTCATAATTTAAACCATCAACCGGAATATTAAAATAGATCCGAAAGCTAAGAACAATCTGCTCGTTCAAAACCACTTCTGTCTTATCGGCTTCAAACTCAACAAAAATTCGATCTGAAATATTAACGGTTGATTGCTCGGCAGAACCATTAGAAGCAGCCCCTTTAGTCGGCGCAGTTGCTTTTTCAACACTCAGTTCAATAGGCTCTGATTTGTATTGTTTGTCCTTAATTCCTATTTGAAAGCCTGGGATGATCACGACTCCCTCTTTTGTTGGAGAAAACCCATATTGAAACACACGGCTTGTACTCACTGCGCCATTAATGATGCGTGTACTAGAAGAGACTGCCGGACCATAGATAAGATTAAGCCCTTCAATAGGAGGAAGCTTAGGAGCCCCCACTTTTTGAGTTCCTGAAATAGTAAGGGATAAAACCAAGGTGTCTTGAGTGGTTAAGGCACGCTTATCCACAGAAGCTGTAAACTGAACCTCTTCAGCACTAGAAGCAGCCACAAACATGAATAAAAAGAGATTTAGTAAATAAAAAATAGATTTTTTCATTCCAACAACTACCAGTCCTTTTCAGGGGCAACTACTTTCCCTTTTTGCTGATTAAAAATCCGAAGTTCTCGAGTATTAATCTCTTCTTCTTTTAAAGAGTTAAGCAAAGACTCGGCCTCTTCTTCTGTAAAAGCTTCTCTTTTCTGATTTCCTCGCTGTTGCTGCGAAACAGACTGATCCTCTCCTGAAGGCTCTTTTTTGTCTTCTTCTTTTTGAGAGCCAGCTTGCTGCTCTTTTGCTTCTTCTTCTTCTTTTTCTTTTTGTTCTTCTTCTGAAGCTTGCGGAGACTGCTGCTTGTCTTCTTCTCCCTCTTCTTCAGATTGCTGAGGCATGGACTCTTGTTCTTGGCTTTCGCCTTGCTGCTGCTCCGAAGCCTGCTGTTGCTCCCCTTTTTGCTTTTCTCCCTCTTGCTTCTCTTCTTCTTGATCTTTCTCTGAAGGCTGTTGCTGCTGTTGTTCTTGTTGCTGCTTCATCTGTTCTAATAATTTTTTAACAAACTCATAATTAAACTGCACATCTTCATCTTCTGGAGTGGCAGCCAAAGCTCTCTCATAATTTCTCAGTGCTTCTTTATATTTGCCTAATTTAAAGTGGGCATTTCCCAGATTATACAACAATTGAGGTCGTAATGTCTCATCAGGACGCAAAGTTAATGCTTTTTCAAAAATCTCTGTGGCTTCTTTATACTTTCCTTGTTTATAAAGTGTATTGCCCAAATTATATTCAACTAGAGCCGAATCAGGTTTTTTGGATAACGCTTGTACATACTCATTTTGAGCCCCTTCCCAGTTTTCATTGTCAAAATAAGTATTCCCCTTTTTAACCGAGCCACTTGCGGTACGGGCTTCACCCACTGCAGGAAAGAGCAAAAAGAATAAAAGAGGAAGAATCACTTTATTTTTTCTTCGAGTCTCTCGAACAAATAGTTGCAAGACAAAAAAGAGCAAAGCAATTAAAAGAAACCACTGAAACTTCTCTTCATACTTTTTCTGCCGCGTGGTCTCAATCTCTTTTTTCTCCATAGGAAGAATATATTTTTCATAGACTTCAGAAACAGACGTCTCAACCCCTGTTTCGCTAAGTTGACTCAATTGCCTCACATTGAGCTTGCTCAAAACAGTCTGCCCTTGTTTATTCTTAATAAAGGAACGTGTTCCATTTTCATCCACAACAGGAATCGGTGCTCCTTCAGGCGTGCCAATCCCAACCGTATAGATTGTAACCCCTTGTTCTTTAGCTTGTTTAGCTAAAGCCAATGCATCTCCCTCTAAATCTTCTCCATCTGTAATTAAGATCAATATTTTGTATTTCTTTTCTTTGCCTGGAAAAGATTGAAGTGCTTTGCGTATGGCTTGAGAAATAGCGGTACCACCTTGCGGGATCAGAGAAGGGTCCACATCATCTAAAAAAAGTCGCAGAGCAGCTGTATCTAAAGTTAAAGGAGAAAGCACAAATGCGGTTCCAGCAAAAGCAATCAAACCGACTCGATCTCCTTGTAAAAGTTGCAGAAGATCTCTTACTTCTCGCTTTGCTCGATCTAAACGATTTGGTTTCACATCTTCTGCCAGCATACTCTTAGATGTATCTATAGCAATAAAGATGTCATTCCCTTTTTGTTTGAGTTCTTCCCACTGAAATCCCCATTGAGGACGAGCTAAAGCAAAGACTAAAAAGAGAATGCCCATAAGGCTCAATATTGCTTTCCACTTAAAGGCTTTTTTAGCCACATCCTTTAATAAAGATTTAAGCAAAGCAGAATCAGCAAACTGCTTTAACAAGGCCTTTCTCTTTTTATGACTCCAATAAAGAAAAGCTCCTAAAGCAATCACAAGCCAAATCAATTGAAAATATTCTGGAGCGGCAAATTTCATGGTACTTTTCTCAACACAGTGTGATTTAAAATCAAATACATCAGAAAAACAAACAAACTTGCTAAAACAAAAGAGACATAGAGCTCGTGATAATCAACATACACATTTACTTTAGCCTTGGTTTTTTCGAGCTGATCGATTTTTTTATACACATCAAACAAAAGCTTTGTGTCAGTGGCTCTAAAATAAGCCCCTCCTGTTGTCTCAGCAATTTTTTTAAGCATTGGCTCATCTATAGGGATTTCAACAGGACGATAAGCTTTATTGCCAAAAAAGTCTTGTGAAGGAAAGCGAACCTTTCCTTTATTTCCTGCCGCAATCGTATAAACCTTAATGCCATAAGTTTTGGCTAAAGAAGCAGCCGTTAAAGGGTCGATATTACCTGCATTGTTAATTCCATCTGTCAGTAAAATAATCACTTTGCTTTTTGATTTAGTCTCTTTTAATCGATTCACAGCAGTGGCCAGAGCCGAACCAATCGCTGTTCCATCTTCAATCATCCCAATCTGAGCATTCTCTAATAATGTTTGTAATACGCCATAATCCAAAGTCAGCGGGCACTGCGTGTAAGGTCGACCTGCAAAAAGTATCAATCCCAATCGGTCTCCAGCTCGACCTTCAATAAATTTTTTGACTGCCTCTTTCACCACTTCTAGCCGGTTCACATACTTCCCATTTAAGGTAAAATCTTCAGCCAACATACTGCTAGAAAGGTCCACAACCAGAGCCACATCAATCCCTTCAGTTTCAACCTGAGTCTCTTCAATCCCTTTTTGAGGACGAGCTAAAGCGATGATAAGTAAGATCATTGAGACCAATGGAAGCAACTCTAAAAGAGGACGGGCTTTAAGCTTCCAAGAACCTCCTATTTTTTTAAAAGAAGCGAGAGAAGAAAACCGTATAGGGGCACGTTGCTGCCTCCAATACAAATAAAAGAAGACAGGCACCAATAAAAGAAAGAAAAAGAAGAGAGGGTCTCTAAAGGTCATAAGGTCTCTTGAATCAGCTGTTTTAAAAAATGTTCAGCTTCATCGCACTCCTTTATGCTTGAATCTTGTTTGGCAAACTTAATCAAGTCTGATTGCATTAAAAACAACTGCAATGTTTTTTGTTGGGATTGATTTAAAAAAACTTTGATCGCGGAGTCATTCAAAAACTCCTCAGTTGTTTTATCTGTAATAGGCAAATTAAAACGTCGTTCTAAATAAAGCCTTAAAATAGCTGACAGCTCAAAAAAGTACGTTTTAAAAGCTCCCTCTTTGGGATACTCTTTTTTTGTTAAAATAGCCAAGGCCTGTAGAGCTTCTTGATCTGGGGACAACAAAACAACCTCTTCAACCACTTCTTCTTTCTTCCGGAAAAAGAGATAAAGCAATAAACCCGTTCCAATCAAAACCAAGGCAATCAGAGCCCACATCCAACTCTCTAATTCAAATGGTAAGAAACCAGGTCCCTTGATATCACGAATATCTTGATCCATTAGTGGCGACGCTCCCGCATTCGAAAAAACTTCACTAAAGGCCCCACATACGATTCCCCTGTTTCAATAAAAACATGATCGACATTAATAGAGCGAAACTCTTTAGCTAAGGCTTCTTTTTGTTCACTTTTAAGCTGAGGATATTTTTTTTGAATCATAGAACTGGTTGTATCAATTAATAAAGATTCCCCTGTTTCCCCATCTTCTAATTCTAAAAGGCCAATCGGCGGAATCGACTCTTCACGTGGATCTACAACAGCCAAAGCAATCACATCATGGCGTTTATTGGTAATGCGCAAGTCCTTTTGATAACCCGTTGCTTGAAAATCTGAGATGAGAAATGAAACTGTGCGACGCGTGGTCACTTGATCTAAATATTTTAAGGCCACACTTAAATCTGTCGCATGTTTTTTAGGTTCAAAGTAGAGAAGCTCTCGAATGACCCGCAACACATGACGCTTCCCTTTTTTAGGAGGAATAAACAATTCGACCTCATCTGTAAAAACAATCAATCCCACTTTATCGTTATTGGTGATGGCAGAAAAAGCAATCAGTCCCGCAAGCTCAGCCACCCATTCTTTTTTAGGCTTTTTGCCGCTCCCAAAATCTAACGAGGCACTTGCGTCAACCATTAGCATCACTGTTAGTTCACGCTCTTCAACATAACGCTTCACAAAAGGATGGCCCATACGAGCTGTACGATTCCAATCAATCGTGCGGATCTCGTCGCCTGGCTGGTATTCAGCCACTTCATCAAACTCCATACCACGCCCTTTAAACACAGACTGGTATTGGCCGGCAAAAATGTCGGTCACCATACGTGAAGAAGTGATCTGAATCTGTCTCACTTTTTGTAGAATTTCTTTTGGGATCATGGGACTTGGATTTCATTGAAGATCTGTTGCACCACATCTTCAGAAGTCATCTCTTCTGCCTCAGCCTCATAAGTAATAATAACCCGATGACGCAACACATCCATTCCAATTGATTTCACATCTTGAGGTGTCACAAAACCACGCCCTTGTAAAAAAGCATAGGCTTTAGCTGCCAAGGTCAGGTTAATACTGGCACGTGGAGAAGCCCCAAACTCAATATAATCTTTAACCGCCAGTTTATACTCTTGCGGATTACGCGTCGCAAAAACAATGTCCAAAATATAATCTTTTACTTTTTCATCAATATAGATTTGATTCACCACTTCACGCGCTTTTAGAATTTCTTTTGGACTCAAAACCGGTTTAACCTCTGGCAATTTTTCGGTCGTGGCCATCCGTTCTAAAATCACTTTTTCTTCAACCTTACTCGGATAACCGACTTTTAATTTGAGCATAAACCGATCGACTTGCGCTTCAGGAAGCGGATAGGTCCCCTCTTGTTCAATCGGATTTTGAGTTGCTAAAACAAGAAAAGGATCTTCTAAGAAAAAGGTCTCTTCTCCGATTGTGACCTGCTTTTCTTGCATGGCCTCTAACAATGCACTCTGCACTTTAGCAGGGGCACGGTTAATTTCGTCAGCCAAGACCACACTTGTAAAAATCGGCCCTTTTCTAACCGCAAACTCGCCTGTTTTTTGATTATAAATTAATGTTCCGATCAAATCTGCAGGAAGCATATCAGGCGTAAATTGAAGCCGCTGAAAAGGCGCGCTAATAGCAGAAGCGAGTGTTTTAACGCTTAATGTTTTTGCTAATCCTGGCACCCCTTCCAACAACACATGCCCATTGGCCAACACACCTACCAACAACCGTTCAATCAAGTAACGCTGTCCAACAATCACTTTTCCGACTTCATTTTCTAAAAGTTTAAAAGCAGGTGAATGCTCTTCTACCTTATTTTGTATATATTGAATGTCTTGATTCATCGTCTCTCCCTCTGTTCCTTCATTCCGTAAAGTTTTTTATCTGAAGTCTCAATCAAGGCTTCTATTGTTTTCCCATCTTCAGGATAAGAAGCTTTTCCAATTGAAAGTGATGGTACAATCATTTGACCTGAATGAGAAACCACATGTTCAGAACATCGATTCAAAATCCGATCCTTCACCTTATCAGCTTCTTGACTATTAGTGTTAGGAAGCATAATAACAAACTCATCTCCCCCATAACGCCCCACCAAATCAACCTCACGCGAACTCTCTTTTAAAAGGTTTCCTACTTTTTGTAACAACTGATCACCCACAAGATGGCCATGTTCATCATTTACCTTCTTAAAGGCATCTAAATCAATCAATAAAAGAGTACATGCCGTACCACTTTGGGAAGAACGCTCTAATTCTAACTCCATTTGTTGAAAAAAATACTTTCTTAAATAAGCTCCAGTCAGACTATCTGTAACTGAAAGAGCTTTTACTTTTTGATAAAGCATTTTTTTCTTAATTTCCAGAGCAAATTCATGCACTAGAAGGTCGATCACAACACCCTTTTTCAATGCCTCAAATGATGGGTCTTCTTCTAATGATTCCACGGCAAAAAAACCAACACATTCCCCTTGAGCCATTAAAGGCAAGACTAATGCAGAACGCTCAAACAACTCTGAATTCTTAAACGGCTGCATAGCTCGAAAACAATGCTTTAACACCTTTTCTGAAGCAGAGGCATAAGCGGCATTTTTTAGTTCAAATTTAAGCTGACTCTCTCCATTTGACGCTTTAATTTCATATATATTTCCAAGAGAAGAAGCATCGGCTGAACCCTCTACCAAAGCAAAAACAGCTCGTTTAAATGGAGACCAATGCCGCAACGCTTCACTAAAAATCTCTGTGGTTTGAGCAAAAGCAAGCACCTCTCCCATGTTTTTGAGAGAATGGTAAATCACCCTAACTTCTTCCAACTCTTCTTCTACCTGATTTGATTCTAACGTGATCAATTTAAGATCACGACGCATTTTTTTAGGCGTCTCCTCGGCCAAGGCACAATCCTTTTGAGCAAGAAGATGAATCAAACGATGCTTTTTTAAACGCAACATAGAAAACAGCGTAATTCCAATAACGATAAGAAAGTAGAGCGTTTGCTCAAACTCCAACAACACGGTTACGCCCCTCTCTTTTTGCTTGATACAACGCTGAATCAGCCCCTTTTAAAAGAGGCTCCTCCACTAAAGCATCTTCGGGAAAACAAGCAACTCCAGCAGAAAGAGTCACTTTGATTTGTTGACGTCGAATAAGTAAGTGCATTTGCTCCACTTCAGAACGAAACTTTTCAGCAAGTTCAAAGGCTTCCTTTTTAGAAAACCCTGGCAATAAAATTGAGAATTCTTCTCCACCATAACGACAAACCACTGCATTCTGAGGAGAAAACTTACGTAAAATTTCTGAAATCTTAACTAAAACAGCATCCCCAACCAAGTGACCGTGCTCATCATTCACCTTCTTAAAAAAATCAATATCTAACATTAATAATGAAACCACACGTTTTGTCTGTTTGCCTTGATAAAGCTCTTGGCTCAGACTTTCTCGAAAACACCGCTTAACCACCAATTGAGTCAAACCATCTAAATTAGCCAAACGCTCTGTTTCCCGGTAAAGACGAGCATTTGAAAGAGAGAGCGCATAAAAGCTAGATAAAATAGTCAGAAGACGAAGTTCTTCCACACTCAGACTTTCTTCCTTTGAAGCTGTCAACGTTAACAAGCCAAGCATTTTGTCTTCTGAGATTAAAGGAATTGAAATCAAGCCCTTTGGAAAATTTTTATTTTGAGTAAAAGCTTGCGGTATCTCAAATCGAAATTCTTTTTTCACATCCTCCACAAGAAGAGGTTGGCGATTGCGTAAAACCCATTGATGAAAAAGTGTTAAATTTTCTCCTGAAACAGCGGGTGTTTCAGGAGACCACTTTGTTTGAGCCATCTGAAGTAATTGTTCACGATCTTTCTTTAAAAAATAAAGTGATGCGGACTCCCCTTTTTCAACTAAAGAGAGCGCGCGATTAACAAGCATTTGAGAAAGGTCTTCTTCAGACAAAGTATAGCTTGCGCCACGCAAGGCTTCTCGCAAATGAGTCAAACGTTCTTTTTTATTTAAAAGAGATTGTCGGAGCTGCCCCACATCTTTTGTTTGATTATTTAATTCATTACACTGAGTCTCTATAGACTCTAATTTTAATTGTTTTACATTCTCAACCGTGGCTTCTTTTCTCTCTAAATAATGAAGCCAAAGCGCAAGCCCTAACCCAACCATAAGAAGAAAAAAAGACGGGATAGTTTGAAGCCCCAAAAGAGCCAAACAAAGAGGAATAAAACAAACACTTAAAAAAAGATATCGAACAAACTTTTTAAATAATGAAAAAGCCGCAAAGAAAAAAAGAAAGAAAGCAGAAAGGGATAGGTAAAGAACATGGAGCTGCTCAGAATCAGGCGTGCGGGCTTGTTGATAAAACAAGTAAAAAACCCAAGTAGATAAAAGCCCTAATCCGATCCAACTAAAAAGTCGAGAAAAGATAAGATTTCCTTTTTTCACCACAAACTAAATAAGTGTCTCTTCAGTTTCAGCATCAAAAAAGTGAACTTTACTCATATTAAAGACCATCTCTAAATCTTGATTAACTTCAGCTCGTTCATGAGCATCCACACGAGCCACAAAAGAATGAGCGCCAGTATTTAAGTAAAGGTAAACTTCAGCCCCCATTGGCTCAATCACTTCAACCGTGGCTGAAATGGTTGAATCAGGAGAAGCTTCTCCAATAAAGAGCTTGTCAAAAATGTCTTCTGGGCGAATCCCAAAAACCACATCTTTTCCAATGTAAGGGGTCATCACCCCAACCATATCTTCAACAATCTTGACCCGAAAGTTAGACTCTTCAAAATAGAGGTTCCCATTCTCTTTTAAAACTTTCCCATTCATAAAATTCATAGGAGGCATTCCAATAAAGCCAGCCACAAATTTATTTTTAGGTGAGTCATACAAAGTAATTGGATCAGCAACTTGTTGAATCAAGCCATCTTTCATCACAACAATTCGATCCCCCATAGTCATGGCTTCAGTTTGATCGTGAGTCACATAAATCATGGTTGATTGCAAACGAGTATGAAGTTTTGAAATTTCGGTTCTCATTTGCACACGCAATTTAGCATCTAAATTAGAAAGAGGTTCATCAAAAAGAAAGGCTTTAGGTTTACGCACAATCGCACGGCCCACGGCAATTCGTTGACGCTGCCCACCAGAAAGCTCTTTAGGCTTACGATCTAAAAGATTGGTAATGCCTAAGATTTCAGCAGCTTCACGCACACGTTGATCAATTTCTTCAGGAGGGTATTTACGCAGCTTCAAACCAAACGCCATATTTTTGTAAACCGACATATGGGGATAAAGCGCATAGTTTTGAAACACCATGGCAATGTCGCGATCTTTTGGAGGGACCGCATTGACAAGAGTCTCACCAATATGAATCGACCCATCTGAAATCTCTTCCAAACCAGCAACCATTCTTAAGGTAGTTGATTTTCCACATCCAGAAGGACCCACCAAAATCAAAAACTCTTTGTCTTTTATTTCTAAATCGACTTCATCAACGGCTTTCACACCATTTGGGTAAACCTTGGATACCCCTTTTAAAACCACTTGAGCCATGAAGAATCTCCCTTATTAAGAACAGACATTCTATTTTGACTCCCCCTTCAGGTCAACCTCTTTCATAGAGAGTGCTCCCTAACAACAAGGTATGGTTCTTGCTAATAGAAATTGACATGTTGTCACATTCAATGGTACAATTATATAGAACTCAAAGCAGTGGAGGAACTTTTGGCAATTCGGCTAGATCAAGTACAAAAACTACAGCAAAAGCTGATCTTATCACCCCAGATGCAGCAAGCCATTCATTTGCTCCAATTGCCTTTAACAGAGCTTAGACAAACTGCAGCAGAAGAGGTTATGAAGAATCCTCTTCTAGAAGAAATTCCCGATACTGAAGTTGATAACGGCACTTCAGATGAAGCCCAAATCAAAGATGTAGAAAAATCTTCCCTTGAGAGCTCAAATAATAATGAAGAACCTCTCCCCTCAGCAGAAGATGACACAGGCATTCCTGCTTCTTCAGCTGAATTTGCTGAAGATGTCAACAGCAGCCAAGAAAACAGCCGAGAAGACTCAGAAGCAACCTTAGGGGAATTTAAAGATGAGTTTAAGAAACTAACTGACTTAGATGATGAATGGCGCGAATATTTTAGCCAGACAGCAAGCTTTCGAAAACAGACACCTGAAGATGAAGAAAAAAGAAATTACTTTGAGAGTTCCATTACCTCTGAAGAAACATTAGAAGAACATTTAAAAGATCAACTCAGCCTTTTAGAAATCAGTGAAAAAGATAAAAAAGTGTGCGAACTACTCATTGGTAATTTAGATGACAATGGCTCCCTGCAAACTAAATTAGAAGAAATCGCTGAACCAGAAAACATCAGCCTTGAACATATAAAAGATTGTTTGAGAATCATTCAAGGCTTTCACCCGATTGGAGTTGGCAGCCGAAACCTTAAAGAATGTTTGCTCTTACAGCTACATCACAATGGCCAAAACAATTCTTTAGCTAAGACGATTGTTGAAAATCATTTAGATGAACTCGCACGTAAAAAAATTCCTCAAATTGCAAAAAAAATAGGAACCACCATTGATGCCATTAAGAGCGCCATCTTAGATATAGAACAACTCGAACCCAAACCAGGTCGCATTTTTTCACGTAGCAATAATTTCTATCCGGTTCCTGATGTGATTATTAAAAAGAATGACGACGACGAATATGAAGTGGTTTTAAACAATGACCGTATTCCCCACTTACGTATCAGCAACACCTACCGTAAGTTAATGGAAGAAAATGGCAATGATAAAACTAAAGAATATATTCGCGATAAAGTTAAAGCAGGACTCTGGTTTATTAAAAATATCCAACAACGCCAAAACACTATTTTCAATATTGCAAAAGAACTGGTTGCGGTTCAAAAAGATTTTATGGATAAAGGAAGTCAATCCTTACGGCCTCTAACCATGCAACAAGTAGCCGATGCCATTGGCGTACACGAATCAACA
This sequence comes from Actinomycetes bacterium, assembly GCA_029263055.1. GTDB lineage: Bacteria > Auribacterota > JAJCYG01 > JAJCYG01 > JAJCYG01 > JAJCYG01. Next base: position 13,017 of record JAJCYG010000015.1, on the reverse strand, counting down.
GTTTCTCGCGCCGTGGCAAAAAAATATATTCAAACACCACAAGGCCTCTTTCAAATGAAATTCTTTTTTACCGGAGGCTTAGCCACAGCAGGTGGTGAAGCGACTTCAACCACCACAGTCAAAGACAAAGTTAAAGAATTAGTTGATAATGAAAACAAACAAAAACCACTCGCTGATCAAGAGATCATTGAAATCTTAGGCCGCGAAGGCATCAAACTAGCCCGCCGCACCGTCGCCAAATACCGCAAAGAAATGAACATCCTCCCCTCGCATCTGCGAAAAGAATATTAAGCTGCTTTGCTGACTCTTACTTCATACTTCAATCCTTGCTGGCGCAATAAATCTTCAATAGCTATTTTGACATATAATTCAACACTATAGCCGGTCTTTTTAGCAATTTTAGCGGCCAATTGAGGGCTCACAAGCCGACGCCCCTTTTCAATGTCACACAAGTATTGTTTTGAAAGTCCTAATTGTTTAGCATATTTTTCCTGAGTCATCTCCTCGCAAAGACGATGTGATTTCATAATCATCGCCATAGTCAATGGCCCACCACATAATTTTTCCATAAATTTAATTGCTTCACTCTTTTTAGTAGCCATGCTTGTTCACCTCCTTTACTTCACAAAAAGCAACTTCATCATTTAAAAGTATATAAATAGCTCGATATGATCTTGACAAACGGATAGATCTTTGACCTTTCCGCCTTCCTCTTAAAGGTTCATCATGATAGCCTTTGATCAGTCGAACATTTTCAAGGCCATTAAGCCTAACAGCGCTTATCCATTCATAAAAAATACCTTTAATATAAAGAGGAACTTTTTTAAGGTCTTTTTCTGCCCTTCTTGAAATAAGAACTTTATACATCATAAATAATACCCCTTTTAAGTGTACTTTTCAACACTTATTTTAAAGGAGCTATAGAGCAAGTCAGATGCCGGAAAAATAAAGGTTTTGATAAGAACCATTTACAAATTTGGAACTTTCAACAAGAAGGCAGAACAAAAATGTAATTATTCTGTGATGGTGAGGGTTTGGTTGGCGGATTGGGTTGAGAGGTTTTGGGTTGTGCCTGAGGCAAACCAAACGCTGATGGAAGAAACAGTTGTATTGGCACCTAATCCAAAGAGATGTGTTGCGCCACTATCCGTCCCATTAATGTAGCGAGTTTGTGTCACACCGCCTGCAACGATTGTGATTTCTGCATACTGTGATGTGCCGCTTAAGACAATACCTAAGGTGTTTTGGGTGCTTCCTTGGTTTTCGTACAATTCGTTCGCGCTTGTTGTGGCATCACTGATCACGGCATAAAGATCAACTTTACGATCTCGATTCGTATCGTGTGAACTAATATGAGTCGCCTCACGCAAACCTGTTGTGGCATCCGCATTATCAGCAGCATCAACAAAGGCGCCATCTTTTTTACTTAAGAAGAGTTTCATACCTGAAGATAATCCAACAATCAAATCAACATGACCATCGCCATTAACATCTTCCCAATGAGCCACAATAGAGGTTCCAATAAAATCAATTAAGGCAGTTGTGTTGAGACTAAAGATACCTGCATTATTTTGATAAAAATTTGAACTGCCATTATTTACCACATACAAATCATAGTCCCCATCATTGTCAAAGTCAGCAAAGGTTGCTGCACGCCCTTCACCTGTATCGCCTGTTTGAGAGCCTGTTGTGGCATTTGTAAATGTAGCATCTCCATCATTTGTAAAGAGAACATTGGCTCCGCCACGGTTAACCACATAAAGATCAGGCAATCCATCTCCATTAATATCACTTACTGCCACAGCGCGACCCAATCCTGCTTCACCTAAATCAGAAGTGCCGGTACGATCTGTAAATGTTCCATTTTGATTATTTTGATAATAAACATTAGCTCCTTCATTGATCACATAGATGTCTGGATACGTATCAAAATCAGCATCAATAAACGTCACATCAAATCCATTGCCACTTTCATCGACTCCTGCAAGCGTGGCATCATCTGTAAATGTTCCATTGGTATTGTTGGTTAATAAAGAGTTGGCTCCACTCCGCACCACATAAATATCTGGATAGTTGTTGTTATCATAATCTCCAACCACCACTTTACGGCCACCAGCAACACTTCCTAATTGGGCAACACCTGTTACATTAGTAAACGTTCCATTTCCATTGTTAGAGTACATGGCCAAACCACTGTCATTAACAACAATCAAATCTTGATCACTATCTTGGTCAAAATCAGCCCAAGCCGCACCATTGCCCATTCCCACATCTGCAACTAAAACAGTCGCTGCTTCTTGTTTAAAGAGTGGATTAACTTGAAAGTCTTTTGTGTTACTTGGAAAGTCGCCAGGAACAGCAACCGTTTGAGTCGATGACAACACACCCTCTTCATCAGGAGGTGTAATCGTCACTTGATAATTTGTTGTTTCGTTCAAATAAACATCGTACTCCCCTAATGTGTTGGTCAATGCAATTTGTAAATCTGGACCCGTCAATGATTGAAAACGAACCTCTGCATTTGGAATCACAGTTAACGAGGCAGCACTACGCACATCCCCTTGAGCATGAAAACCTGAACCACCCCCCGCAGCTTCAAAATCTGTCCGAGTTGGGAATGGAGTTGGGTTCATGGTGTAGGCTCTTCCATCTGTTCGGTTGGAAGTAAACCAAAAGAATTTTCCGCTCAAATCATTATCAGAAGTCTCAAAAACTTCATAGATACCCTGTCTAAATGTTCCCACCAAATTAGATTGCGCTGTCAAATCAACTTCATTGGCAAAACTAAAACTATCTCCAGGACTCACACCTGCTAATCCATCAGTAACAGTCACATTTCCGTATGAAAAATAAAATTTGGAATCATAGTTAGCTGTGCCTAAAGAGGTATAAGTAATAGAAAGTTGCGCTGTCAATCGTCCTGTTGCTGTGCTTCCTTCTTTTATTCGGTCCCAAGTAATCACAATCTTGTTAGCACGAACATCAACATAAACTTTTCCACCAAACGGTGTATCTGGCTCAAAGTCATCCCACAAAACAGCCAATGGAGGGACAAAGAAAGTCAGAAATTCATTTTCAGTCTCAGAATTATCTAAAGTCGAGGCAAAATCACTTTCAGCCATAGTAATGTGACCATCTTCACTCACATTTAATTTAGTATAATGGATGCCGTAATAAGAAATACGTTTGTCTGCAGGTAAGCTAATTTGTTGTGCTGTAGTGAAACCACTCATATCAACCGCATTCCCAAAATCAGATTCAAATGGAATCACATTGGCTGTAAAGGTATAGTCAACCATTCCTCCAGGAAGCGCCGCACTTGTAATACGAATGTTTCCATTATTACCTGTTCCATAAACTGTATTAGTTCCATCTGGATCAAATTTGACTCGGATAATTTTTATTTCACCTGGATCAACATTAACCCCTGCAAGAGCTGTTGAAAAAGCAGTACCGTCTGATGAAAAACTAATCGCATTGTGTGGCGTCCCTGTTTGAGCCACATTCACACTAATCGCTGCAGCTGTTCCATTGAGGATTTCTACATTCTTTAATTCAGGCTTGGTCACAACATCATAATCTAAAGCAGTTCCATTATCTGGTTTGATCAATACGGAATTAATTTCAGAGGTACGAATCACTCGATAAGCAGCTTTATCACCATTATCAACAGGGATAAACGCCATGGAACTAAAGCCTAAATCAAATTGGCTCGTAAAATTACTGCCAAAACGTTCATAGATTGCTTGCTGTGTTGTCCCTTCAAAGAAAGTAGAAGAACTAAAATCAACTTGATTAGACCCACTCAAATTAAATCCCGGAGTAATTCCAACAAGGCCTATATCTGTTGTATTCACATCTTGAAAGGAGAAATCATCCCATATAACTTCAACCCAGCCATCGCCTGAATTTTCAGAACTGTCAAAATGCAAGACAACCTGAACCGTACCAATCACACGTGGCGTAGTTGTATCACGACGAACTCGGTCAAAAGTAATCACTGCCTTTTCATTATCAACAATGGTTCGACTCGTTGTATCATCCGCATTAACAAAGATATCTCCACCAAACTCTTCATTCCAATTTTCCCAGAAGAAAGCAATAGAAGCATGGCTATCACCTAAAAATTCACCTGCTGTTTCAGAGCCATCTGTTTCAGATGAACCAAAAGAAATCAATCCATTAGACGACATAAAAAAGTTTGAATAGGTAATCCCATAAAAAGTAAATGTTTCATTTGCAGGTAAATTTATTTGAAGAGAAGTGTCGTCAAAATAAACAGATGAAAAATCAACATGACTTGAAAAATCAACCCATGGCAATCCTTTAGCTGTAAAAGAATAGACTTGATCTGTAATTGGATTAGGCATATCAACTGTAATGGTTCCTGAGTTGGGACCTAATCGAGCCGCAGCATTTTGATTGTCAAAAATAGCACGAATAACCAACATGCTTCGAGCAGGAACATTTACATTTGTAAATGAAGCTTGTTCTGTTCCATTAATATTAAATTTAACCGCTCCATGGTTACTCGAAATAGAAGCAACTGTAATGGCTGATGTGTCACTATTAAAAAGATAGATGGTTCGAGTTATCTCATCACTGACTCCATCAAAATCAATCGTGTTATTCACCGTCAATAAGTTTGTGGTGTTAAAACTATTTAATTGCACAGCTGGGTAAGATCTCAAGAAAGAACCATCAGGTAAATACCATAAAATATTATCCCCTAAATCAAACACCTGACCTGTTGTAAACAATTCAAAAATCGATTCATATCTACCCGCAACAAGAGGTGTCACCGCACTGATATCTCTTTCAGTGGTCACAGGAGAGAGGTTATATCCAGGGTGAATACCTGCTAACCCATCATTTCCATTAATCCCATCTTCTAAATTCACACCGCCATAAGTCACTCGAACAAAACTGTCTGTTTTATCTGTACTACCCGCATCCACCAAAGTCATTCTTAATTGTCCTGTTGAAGGCAAATAACGGAGCTGATCTTTTCGAACCGCTTCAAATGTTACAATGGCTTCAGATGTACTATTGACTTCTAAGACACCGCCTCCTGAATCAATAGCATTAACTAAAATCGTTCCTCCATCAGGCGTTCGTTTAGGACTCAAGTCATCCCAAAAAATAGCAATACGAGGCGGCACATTTTGATGATTAAAATCACTCGTTGTTTCACTGCTATCATTAGAGGCATTCACAAACGTAATATAACCATTCATATGAATAAAGAAACGATCAAACTCAAGGCCATAATAACGAATTCGTTTTCCTGTTGGGAGCAATATTTCTCGAGTTTGATCATTAGAAGTGCTGCCAGACCATTCGTTTGCTGTTAAGTCACGGTGCGTTGATGGATCAACCCAAGGCAAGTTCGTTGCTGTAAAGCTAAAATTTGTTGCGGTTCCACCAGAACGACTATCGACAAAATTGATCACATTTGTGCCGGTATTACTTCCTGTTAAAGCAGCTGCATTGGTTCCATCAAATTTGACAAATAATTCTAAGACCGAATTACTTGAAACAGATGGTGGAGCCGCCATATTGTTTTCATAGGTTCCATTAAAGGTTGTTGAAAAACTAATCGCTGCATTAGATGAAGAGATCGAAGTAAAGTTAACTGCCCCTCCACTATAGTTATATACTTTTATAGGAACAATGGTTTCACCTAAGACTGTGCCAAATTCAACCGTCGTTCCTGGATCAAAAACAAATCCGTTTAAGACACTACTTGTCACTAAGCGATACTCTGTTTTGTCATTATTTGTCGGAATGAATGCAAAATATTTATTATCTAAATCATTATTTTCATTTCCACCATTTCCTGCAAAAAGCTCATAGATTGCTTGCAAAGGATCTGCAGTTAATGGAGGTGAAGCAAGAGTTCCTCCTCCGGCGTAGTTAATTTGATTTTGATTACTCAATCCTTCACCCGGGCTAATACCAATCAAACCATCAATTAAATCAATATTTCCAAAGATAAACTCAATCATTCCATCAGTTCCATTAGGATGACCATCCATATGCATGCGAACCTGCACATTGTTAGAACCAACACCGGCAGCATCTGAATCAACATTAACCAAATTCACTTTTAATTCATTTGCTGCTGGATCAAGCACAAAGCTTGCACTAGTATTAGCAAATATTTTTCCTGCTCCTTCGATCAAGTTATCCCACATATAAGCAATACGAGGACGGCGCCCACTATTCACAAAATCGCCATGACTTTCTGTTGTATCTGTATCCGCATTAACAAATGTAATGTTCCCATTTGAGTTTAAGAAAAGATTTGTATAAGTTGTTCCATAAAAAGTAAAGTTTTTACCATTTAAATCAATATTCCGATTATACGTACTGGTTGAACCACCTGAGTTTAAGTCTTGATTAACTGGGGTAAGATTTGCTTCAAATGGAACTACGGTTCCATTGTAATTAAAGTCAAAATTCGTCACTGTATCATTAGCTCGAATGACCCCGCTAAACCCACCCACACTTGCAGCAGTGGCATCAAATTGAACTGTTTGTTGAACAAATGAATTAACCGGAACAAGCACAGGACTTCCCAAACCAAACGTAATATTTGGTTCATTTGGCACGGTTGAGAATGTTAAGTTAACATCTGCACCCGTATTGTTAGTAATCGTAAATGTAGTTGTTGGCCCCACAACTCCTTGATGCACATCTCCCATGTTAATCGGCCCTGGAAGCACAGGATCAAATAATAAATTAGCTGTTGTTAACTCCCCTTCATAAACCGTATAGCTCGTACCTGCAGCATCAGGAATAAATGTAAAAGACTGATGTTCTATCTCTTGATAATGGTCGCTTCCATTCACATTCGATGTATCAAATTGTTCTCTAATAGAATCATTTGCAGCTGAAGTGAATGGGAAAATAGAGCTATCAGTAAAATCGATTTCAGCATTATTGACACTTGCTTTCCAAATCCCAAAGACTCCATTAGAATTAATGTCAATGTCCATTGGCTTGAGAACCACTTTTGACTTACTACTGGCTGTATCGTAAAAAAGATCGATTTGTCCTGAAACCTTGTTTGTACTTGTTCCATCTTGATCTATTTCATCAAAAGTAATGGTGATTCGATCTGTTGGAGTTGTATTCACATAAACAGTGCCTCCTTCAGTAGGGTCTAAGTCATCCCACAAAATAGCAATTCTATCAAGAGAACTATTCAAACTTTCAGACGAACCATTTGGATCACTCGAACCAAAGGTGATATTTCCATTTGAATTGACAAACAATTGAGTTCTAGATGTGCCATAAAAAGTAGCTGTTTTAGCACCTAATGAAATAGTATTTGAATCCGTGTCATCCACAAATACTTGAGCAATGTCATTGACTCCCGGACTAAATGGGAGGACTCGGCCGGAAACATCGTAAGTTACCGTTGGATTATAGGTTGATTGGATTGTTGCCGCAAAATCACCCGCAGCAACTCCTGTTGTATCTAACTGTGATGTCACAAACGAAAACTTGCCAATGCCGACAGCAACAGGGTCTGGTAAAGCATCTGCGGCACGTAAAGTCTGTTCAAAAGTCAAGTGATCGTCTGTCAACGTAAGCGCAGTACTTGAACTCACCACATCCACACTTTTTGCAGCAGTGGTTCCATTATAGATCCAAAATCGACGTTGTTTTTGTTTTGATTGTAACTGATTTCCATATGACAGACTTCCATTCACTGAAGAAGTAGCGGTTGGAGTAAATCGAACATCTCCAAAAACAGTTTCATTAACAATAAAGTATCCGCGACCATCATAATTTGGCAAGTAAGCACGGAATTTATTTTGTAAATCAAAATTATCACCAGAACTTCCAGTAAAAAGTTCATAAAAGTTAAATCGACGCGTCACAGTTTGTGGATAGGTTAAGGCATCTAAATTAACCTCTGCCAACTCTGGTGATCTATTACTACCCGAACCAATACCAACTAAAGCATTCAGTAATGTCACATCTCCATAGGTCACTTCAACTCGAGCATCTTTGGAAGAAGTATTTGTATCATAATAAATAACAGCTTGAGCTGTTCCTTCACGGAATGTATTGCTATCTAATCGAACATGATCATAGGTCACAACAATACGATCTGTTAATGCATTGGCATAGATTTGTCCTGAGCCAGATTCAGTAGGATCTAAGTCTTGCCAAAAAACAGCAATTCGAGGACGTGTGTCAGCCCTTAAGTCAGCTTCACCCTCACTGTTGTCCACATCACCGGAGGTACCAAAGTTAATAAAACCATCTGAACTGACCCAAATACTGGTATAAGCTGTTCCATAAAATGTAATTTGCTTTGTTGCAGGCAAAGTAACTTCAACCACTTGACTGTCTCCTAAACTCAAGTCAGTCCCAAAACTTGTTTCAAAAGGAAGAGGAGTGGCTGTAAAACTATAAACAAACGGGCTTCCTGCTGTTCCTGCATCTGTTAATGTTACAGTTCCAGATTGCCCAGTATTTAATTCATCTGCACTCCCAGTAAAGCGAACATATAAAATCTTCACACTTCTTGGTGAAACGTCAAACGAGTTTGTCAGAGTTGAGGTAAAAGTTGAACCATCTTCAGAAAAAGTAATGCTTGAGTGACTACTGACGATCGAATCAAATGTGATCGTGTTTGTTGAGCTTCCATTAAAGACTGAAATATGTTGTGTCGCACTTCCCAAGACCGTTCCAAAAGCAATCGGACCTGGGACAGCAGGGAATATTTGTACAGAGCTATCAAAAAGATTGGAACCAAACAAAGTATAAGAATTTGCTCTTGTTCCATTTGGCATAAAAAATAATTTTGAAAAATCGAGATCAAAATTATCACCACTGGAACCACTAAACTGTTCATAAATAGCTTGATTCTTAGTCCCTTTAAACGGAAGAATACCTGAACCATTAAAATTTATTTCAGTAGAAGAATTATCTAAATTAAATCCAGCACTGATCCCAACCAAGCTATCATTAATGGTAACATCACCATAACGAATTTCCACATAAGCATCCCCTGAGTTTGTAGACGTATCAAAATAGAGAACAACCTGAGCTTTAACCAAGTTGCCTGTTCCATCTTCATTCACCGCATCATAAGTAATCACTAACTTGTCAGCATCAACTCTTAAATAAACCTTTCCGATTCCATCCCTAAAGTCTAAATCATCCCAAAAGGCAGCAATACGAGGTCGACCTGAACGGTGGGTGGAATTGTTTTCGTTTTGATTTGTGTCTCCCAATCCTAAAGTAATATTTCCATTAGAGTTAATATAAATAGAATGGTTATTTGTTGTTCCATCGAATGTTTGCCCATAAAAAGTAAAGGTCTTTCCAACAGGCCATCCAGCTGCAGCATCAAAACGATAACTTGTATTATCACTGTTATCAAAATTTGGATCCAACACATCAATGGCTGTACCCAAATTAGTGTCAAAAGAAACAACCTCGGCTGTAAAATTGTAAATGAGCGGACTTCCAGGAACCGAGCCCAATGTCCCACTTAACACTCTAAATGTTCCTGTATGTGCTCCTTGGACTAATCCTGTAGAATCAAATTTTACAAACAAACGAACAAAGGAGCGAGCAGGAACAAGCACATTGGTTAACGTTGCTGTATAGGTTGTTCCATCTGTTGAAAATGAAATCGCACCACTTGTTGAAGAAGTAGAGAAATTCATATCTGTAATATCAGCATTAATTAAGTGAACAAAGTAGGTTTCACTTCCAAGTATATTGCCAAAATCAACTGTTCCATTTGATGGAAGTGGCACCACACTCACACCACTGGTATAAATATTCTTTCCTATAACAGGATTCGATTTATGGGCTGAGCCATCGGGTAAATATTGAAAGAATTGGTAATCAAGATCATTAATATTTCCATTTTCAACAAACCGTTCAAAGACCGCTTTATTTTCTCCTGCAATCAGAGGCAAATCATTTGATAAGTCAACTCCAACCCCATTGATATCCAAACTGCTTCCTGGTGCAATTCCTGTAATCGTTCGGTTCACAAAATAATTGTCTGCTGGAACTCTATTTTCACCTAGAATCACTTCAACCCATCCATCTTTAGCTCCAAAACTCGAATCAAAATGAACGATTGCTTGAACATTTAATCGACAAATAAAATCATTACTAATATTAAGACGAACTCCTTCAAACGTAATGACCGCTTTATCTGCAGAAACAATGGTACGGCTTGTCGTATCATCTACATTCACATAGATTTTTCCATTCACACCTGTATTAAAATCAGTATTGCGCCAGAATAAGGCCACTCTTGGCAACTCTCCATTCAAGAAATCAGCATCATTTCCTGGTTCTCCATCTGTATCAGTTCCACCAAAAGTTAAATATCCACTTACGTTGACAAAAATTTGAGTGTATACATTTCCGTAAAAAGAAAACGATTCATTTGATGGCAAGTTAAACCTAAAATTACCATCGGCATGGGCTCCACCTGAAATCCCATTTGAAGTAAAGTTTGCTGGAACTAATTGGACATGCCCTGTATAGCTTTCATCAAATGGGAGTTTTTCAGCACGCACTGTGTAATTAGGATCTGGCCCTGTTGCTGTATCTATATCTAATGAAGCCGTATTTAAACCAAGCAACACGTTTAAGGCGCTTTGATCAAATTTAACATCGACTCCACCCCAAGTATTAGCACCGATATTAAATGAAGCAAGCGGAGAAGCAGTAAACGTGGCTCCCTTATCACTTGAAAGAGTAAATCCAGCTCCACTGTTTGTCACAGATGACAGGGTTGCACTGTTAATGGTTTCTGAAGAACCACTATTATTAAAAACAAAGATTCGTTTACTTAATTGGGCATTTAAATCAGGGGCTCCTAAATCAAAATTAGAGCCTCCATTAGCAGGTGAAACCTGTATGCCTGGCGTTACGATTGAAGCATCAAACATCGTGTAAGCATCTGCTGTAAGATTGTTCGGATAAAAAGCAAAGAACTGAAGCGGCAAATCAAATTTGAGGCCAGTACTATTGGTGAATCGTTCGTAAATCGCTTGGCCCGACAGATCATAATATGGAAGCGTTAATCCACTGATATCTAAGTCTTGAAATTTAGACGTATTTCCGTTAGGGGTTCCTCCAGGAGTTATTCCTAAAGTTCCTTCTGTAGCCACACTATTACCATGGATAATTTCAACATGCGAATCTTTAGCTCCTGGAGCAGAATTAAAATAGAGATGGATTTGCATGGTCACAGGTTGACCATTATCGGTATTATCCATATCAAAGTAAGAAACAACCAAGCGGTCTGCTTGAACGTCTGCTGAAACCACTCCAAAATCTAAGGTGTCATAATCATTCCACAATCCTGCAATAGCAGGTGGACGTGGTGTCGATTCATTATTTCCAATAAAGTTTTGTTGACTAGGTTGGTTATTACTGTTGTACTGCGCGCCTAATGTGATATAGCCATCTTCATAAATAAAGAGTTCTTTTCCAGCAGAACCATCATACTCCACACCAAAGAAAGTAAATGTTTTTCCTCCTAATAATGCCGCATTAACCGTAAAAGGAGTTCCATTGACAATAGGAATCTCTTTTCCTGGCGTGGTGGCAGAACGAGTTAATCGATATTTAAAATTAGCAGGAGTATCAGCTGGATTAATAGGTGAAAAATCAAACGTAATATTAGTTAAGTCAGTGCTATCCCCTCCTCCAGTAAATTCTTGAAAGATTGCTTCTTGGCCTTGTGTCGCATCAAAAGGAGAAGCAACTCCTGTTAAGTCAATTTCTGCTGTCACAGGACTCAAATTAAAACCTGGGCTGATACCAAAAATCCCATGATCACCTGTCATCGACAAATACTGAATTTCAAAATGAGCATCTTTAACAGCTGGTGCCGAATCATAATATATTTTAACTCTAAACGTATAAGTGCCTGGAAACTCTCTAATATTTGAATAGTAAATTTCTAAATGATCAGCATGTACTTTAAGATAAGGGGCTCCAGATGATGTGCTCAAGAAGTAGTGTGAAAGAGCCAATTTAGGTGGTTCATTGCTCGATGTTCCACCCAAAAAGTGAGCCACATTCACAGTAAAAGGATCAGGCTCTGGACCAAATGCTAAAACACCATTTGAGGTTAAGAAAAGTTCTTTACCGGTTGTTCCATCATATGTCACACCATAAAAACTAACTGTCTTACCTGTAGGCAAAATAGATTGGTCTATTGTAAAAAGCCCATTCGTAAATGTGACACGTTGATCAAAAGCTAAAGCTGGCTCAAAAGGGAGCACCTGTGAAGTAAAGTTATAAGTAAAATCACTCCCTGGATTCGCCACATCAACTGTCACAACTCCAGCATTAGTACCCGTGGTTGCTGCAGGCAATGCGGAATCGAGTTTCACAGATAAAGCAACAAAACTTTTTGGTTTCACAGTAAGAGCATTTAGAGTGGTACTAAATGTATTTCCATCTGTTGAAAAAGAAACCGCACCATGATTGGCGCTCACAGAATCAATGGTCATGGTTGTCGCACCACCATTGTAGATTGTAATATCTGACGTTGCTGAACTTCCTTGGGTCATTCCACCTAAATCAATTGTAGAACTATTGGCTGGCACAGAAAATATATTAGTACTTTGAGAAATTAAAACAGCTCCTACACGCAACTGTTGTTGATCCCACACATAAACAAACTCAGTATTGGCTAAATCAAACTGTTGTCCAATATTTCCGGCAAAGGTTTCAGCAACCGGCTTGTTGATTCCCATAAAAAATGGAAAGCTCGCACTCAAATCAAGAAAAGTAGGTTGTGGTTGAGAATTAAAGTCTCGTGTAGGTGTAATCCCTATGGTTGCCGCCAAAAAGTCAATATCCCCATAACGTACTTCATAACGAGAATCTTTAGCTCCTGGGGTTGAATCAAAAATCAAATCAACTTGAGCATTATTATCTTTACCATTGGTCCCACCAAAACCTGCATGAACCTTCACAAAATTAAAAACAATTCGATCAGACAAGGTT
>JAJCYG010000014.1 GCA_029263055.1 Actinomycetes bacterium | reverse complement strand
ATCAAAAAGGGGAAGGCTTTTCTTCCGTATGCCACAAAAGGAGATATTCCTATTGGGCATGAATACAATACCCCTCTTGCTGGGACCCGCAGTTTGATTGGTTCGGCTTGGGCTATTTTGGCTCTTTTAGATTATGATCCCCTTAATCTTGAGAAATCAAAGAACTACTGGAAAGCCCGCAAATAAAGAACCCTCAATTTTCACCTTTAGATTATTCTTCTTTTAGGTTACTATAACTTTCTCAATACATTGTTTTGGAGTGAGATAGAGTATAAATATGAATTCAAAAAAGTTGATCTACTTAGATAATCATGCCACAACCCCTATGGATCCCCTTGTCTTAAAGGCGATGGAGCCTTATTTTTTGAATGAGTTTGGTAACGCCGCGAGTAAAGATCATGCTTATGGACAGGTAGCGCATCAAGCTGTAGAAAATGCGCGTGCAGAGATTGCTCGTTGTATTGGTGCGGAACCAGATGAGATTGTCTTTACAAGTGGGGCCACTGAATCTGACAATTTAGCGCTAAAAGGATTGGCTCAGATGTATGCTGAAAAAGGGAAGCATATCATCGCTTCAGTGATCGAACATCACGCGGTTTTAGATTCGTTAAAGTCATTAGAAAAAGAAGGATTTGAAATCACTCTTTTACCTGTTGATCAATTTGGACAGATATCAATTGATTTGCTTAAAAAAACAATTCGCCCCGAGACTATTTTGATTTCTATTATGACGGCGAATAATGAAATAGGAACCGTGCAACCGATTGCTCAAATAGGTGAAGTGGCACGTGCCAATGGCGCTTTTTTTCATACAGATGCGGCTCAAGCTGCAGGTAAAATTCCCCTCGATGTAAACGAAATGAAGATTGATTTAATGTCTCTCTCAGCACATAAATTTTATGGGCCTAAAGGGATGGGGGCTTTGTATGTGCGGAGTCATTCGCCTCGGGTTCGTTTGCAAGCTCAAATGGAAGGCGGGGGGCATGAGTCGGGTTGGCGTTCAGGTTCGTTAAATGTTCCTGGCATTGTTGGAATGGCTAAAGCTCTCTCTCTTTGTACTGAAAAAATGAATCAAGAGTCAGAGCAAGTTCGATTGCTTCGAGATCAGTTACAAGATGCGATTCAAAACGAGTTAGATGAAGTTTATTTAAATGGGCATCCTAAAGAACGTTTGCCTGGGTGTTTGAACCTTAGTTTTGGGTATATTGAATCTGAAGCTTTGATTAAGTCATTAGGCCAGCAATTGGCTGTTTCTTCTGGGGCTGCTTGCTCTTCAGCCAATTTTGAACCTTCGTATGTGTTGCCTGCCATTGGAGTGGGGCCTGATTTAGCCCATTGCGCCATTCGATTTGGTTTAGGACGATTTACTACTGAGAGCGACATTCAGTCAGCTATTGAGATTGTGGTTTCAACAGTCAAGCACCTCCGAGCTGAGTCTCCTCTCTATGATATGGCCCTAAAAGGTGGGGCTGGCGCCCTTTAATAATCCTTTCCTAACATCCTTGAGTTTGATAACGTAAACACAATTTTATAATTTTTTTATGTCGGGATAGAGTTTCTTGATATAAGAATTAAAGTTTATTTTTAACTAAATTTAGCAACTTTAACGAAAAGAGTGTCTTGTGATTATTTTAACAGATAAAGCCGTAAAGAAAGTTAAAGGCCTGTTTGAGAAGGAACCAGATACTGCTGCTTTAAGATTGGCTGTCAAAAACGTAGGATGTGCTGGTTTTTCTTACGATTTGAAGTTTGATTCAAATATTGATCCTAAAATGGATCTTAAATTTGATGAAAAAGGGGTTCCTATGGTTGTGGACAAAAAGAGCCTTCTTTATGTGAATGGGACCACAATTGATTTTAATGACAGCCTGATGCAGGGGGGCTTTAAGTTCCAAAACCCGATTGCCACAGACACATGTAGTTGTGGCAGTTCGTTTGCTACTTAAGAGGGAGAGCTGATGCAAACTGATTTAGAAGTGATTGATATTGAAACATTGTGCGAAGGGGGTCTTTTTCGAGAAAAGATCTTCCGTGAAAAAGTAGAGCAATTGGATTGGGAACAATACAACGGAAAAGAAGTGTTGGTTAAAGGCTGTGGCAACATTCCTGTACCAACATGGGCTTATATGGCCGTCTCTTCCATTGTTTCTGAAAAAGCAAAAAAAGTATTTTATGGAGAAGTGGCAAAACCAATAAGTGTTTTCCCGCAAGGATAAGGATTTAAGAGGGGGAGTTATGGTACGAGCAAAAACAAAGCCAAAAGCAAAGCCAGCACCAAAACAGACGAAAAAGGTCACTAAGCCTAAGACAGGAAAAACCAGCAAGGGTAAGAAAAAAGGCTTAGAAATTCAGAAGTTTAAGAAGTGCCCAAAGTGTAGTAGTGAAAAAGGTTTTTACGTCTATTTGATGCCTAAAAAAGTTGAACCAAAAAATAGTTTTGATGTGCGTATGAGTTGTCCAGCCTGTGCGCAGAAGTATCAAATCGGCCTGATTATGCAATAAGGTGTGACCTGTCATG
>JAJCYG010000013.1 GCA_029263055.1 Actinomycetes bacterium | reverse complement strand
AAAAAAGAGGACCACACATGGAACAGAAGTGAGCAGTTTTAGCTCCATCTTGGGGAAGGGTGGCATCATGATATCCGATTGCAGTTGTTGGATCTAAAGATAAATTGAATTGATCTTGCCAACGGAAGTCAAAACGAGCTTGGCTTAACGCATTGTCTCTGATTTGAGCGCCGGGATGGCCCTTTGCTAAATCAGCGGCATGAGCAGCAATCTTATAAGTGATCACACCGTCTTTAACATCTTCTTTATTTGGCAGCCCTAAATGTTCTTTGGGTGTGACATAACAGAGCATGGCGCAACCAAACCAACCAATCATGGCAGCCCCAATTCCTGATGTGATGTGATCATAACCAGGAGCAATATCAGTTGTTAAAGGTCCGAGAGTATAGAAGGGAGCTTCATGACATTCTTCCAATTGCTTTTCCATGTTCTCTTTGATCATGTGCATGGGCACGTGACCCGGTCCTTCAATCATCACTTGCACATCATGTTTCCATGCAATCTTTGTGAGCTCGCCTAAAGTTTTGAGTTCACCAAATTGAGCTTCATCATTGGCATCGGCAATTGAACCTGGTCGAAGCCCATCTCCTAAAGAAAAGGAGACGTCATACTTTTTCATGATTTCGCAAATTTCTTCAAAGTGAGTGTAAGTAAAGTTTTCTTTGTGGTGAGATAAGCACCACTTGGCATGAATCGAACCGCCACGAGAAACAATTCCAGTTGTGCGTTTAGCTGTTAACGGAACATATTGAAGGAGCACACCTGCGTGAATCGTAAAGTAATCAACGCCTTGCTCAGCTTGTTCAATTAAAGTATCACGATAAATTTCCCAAGTTAAATCTTCAATCACACCATCTACTTTTTCTAAGGCTTGATAAATCGGAACCGTTCCAATGGGGACAGGGGAGTTGCGCAAAATCCATTCGCGTGTTTCGTGAATGTTTGCTCCTGTGGATAAATCCATAACTGTGTCAGAACCCCAATGAATCGACCAACGCATTTTTTCTACTTCTTCATCAATGGAAGAGGTGACTGCACTGTTGCCGATATTGGCATTGATCTTAACCAGAAAATTACGGCCAATGGCCATTGGTTCCAACTCGGGATGGTTAATATTACTAGGAATAATGGCTCGACCCCGTGCGATTTCATCGCGCACAAATTCAGGGGTAATCTTTTTAGGGATGGAGGCCCCAAAACTATTTCCAGCATGTTGTTTTTGAGCCAACTCTTCAGACAGTTGATCGATCAGCATGTTTTCGCGAATCGCCACATATTCCATTTCAGCCGTGATAATGCCTTGTTTGGCATAATGCATTTGCGACACATTTTTACCTGACTTTGCTTGAATGGGGTTACGTTGAATAGGAAAACGAATGGCATCTAACTCTTTATCTTCCAAGCGCTTTTTGCCATATTCAGAAGAAATTCCTTGAAGCTCTTCAATGTCGCCACGTTGATCAACCCACTCTTGACGTTGAGGGGAGAGCCCTTTTCGAATATCAATTTCAACATTGGGATCGGTATAGGCCCCACTTGGATCATAAACCACAACAGGCTCATGTTGGCTTCCATTGTCTGTTAGTTTAATCTGCCGCATTGGCACTTGAATATTGGGGTGGAGTTTTCCTGAGATATAAATTTTTTTAGATGCCGGAAAATCGGGTTGTTTTTTCATAGACGCTACTATAGCACATTCCATTCATAGTTTAACAAGGCCAATAGTCCTTTCTTGACAGAATGAACTATATTTAGTATTATATTGTTTTGTAAATTATTTTAATTAAAGGTGTTGTGTTAATATGTTTAGAGTTTTTATCTTATTTCTTACTTCTCTTCTTGCCATTGAGAGAGGGATTGATGTGCCTAAAGGCAATTTGTCCCCTTCTTCTCAACTATTTATTCAGGAGTCTCAGCCATTTTATCAAGAGATTGATTGGCAGAAAGTGGAAGATTTTCCGGTTTATTCAGTAGGCCTATTGTATCAAGAAGATGTAGGGACATTGCAGGTCCGATTAGATGAAACATATTCAATTATTGGATATAATTTAAAAACAAATCAGACGTTTGTTTCTCATTTTTCTAAAGCAAGCTATCACTTTTATGTGAGGAGTGGATTAATTCATCAAGATGCTAAGAACAAGCTTTTAAATAATTTGTTCTTATCGCTAGATCGAGAGGAAAATCTGAAAGAATGGCGCTTTTTAATTTTATTAGAAAAAGAAGAGTCCTCTAATATGGATGTCTTGGGTCTTTTTACTTCTAACGATATGGTTGAATATTTATTGCATCATGGAGTTATCAGAGAAAATATACGTGTCAGAGCAGAGCATCTTGAAAGAGGTGATAACAAAGTGGTGCTGATTAAAAATAAAGGTCAAGTTGCTTTATTTAAAAAGAAAGAAAAGTTAGATTTTTATGCTGCTTTTGATTTATCTCAAAGTATGAAGCCTCAGGTCGATTCTATTATGAATGGAAACCCTCATTCTGTTTCTGCCATATCTTTTGAGTTATTGCTAGCTAATTACGCAGTTAAGTATGATCTATTTTATGAGGATTTTTTAACTAAATGGAGAGAAGAAAAGAAACGTATTCTTATTTTACCCTCAGGGGCCCATGGTGAGCTTGTTTTATGGTTGCGTTCTCTGGGTATTGAAGCCTTTGGTATTGATCTGCTTGCGTATGAAGAAAACTCTCCTTATCTCTTTAAAGGAAATGCTGAAAATATAGACCAAGTATTGAATGCTAAGGGTCTTTCTGAAGTTGATATTGTGATTTCTTTGAATTTTTTGAATTACGATTATTCGAATTCGAATTTGGAGCTGGTTTTATCAGAATCAGTATTAAAAAACATCACCCATGCAATAAAAAAGGTTTTAGCCCCGAAAGGGAAAATCTTCTTTCTTACAGATCATTCGATTAAAAATTTAGATAAGAGTGAAGATTATCAAGAACACTATTATATGTTGATGAATGCGTTTCTCCAAAATGGACTTATTTTTGAACGCATTCTACGCCGCAGTGAATCAATAACTACTTATGGAGCAGGTCTGTTTGTGGGGAGGCATACAAAAGATGTGAATTTAAATTTACTCGAAGAAATGAAAGTTTTTGAACAAGCAATTTAACTCTGTTCTAATTTTTGGATTTCAGCCACAGCATCAGCACCTAAGAATTGGTTTTCAATGGTGCATTGAATGGTCTTAAAGCTAGTCCAGAGATGAAGAAAGAGGGTTAGCCAGGCGCCAACATGATGGTAGATTGGGCTGACCTTACCTACAGAAGTAGCTCCACCTAAG
>JAJCYG010000012.1 GCA_029263055.1 Actinomycetes bacterium | reverse complement strand
AATTTGAACAAGACAACTTGGCGGTAGATGTCCCAGTAGGAACTCCTTTAATGAAGGTGGCTGAAGAAAATGACACCTCTCTAGAGTTTGGGTGTCGCAATGGTATGTGCGGAACCTGCATCATTAATCTTGCTGCAGGTGAAAAACATTTGCCACAACCTTCAGAAGAAGAAAAAGCAACATTAGAAGAAGTGGGTGCTAAACCCGGCCAACGGCTAGCATGCCAAATACGAGTGACTCACGATTTAAAAATTAGTACGTAAGGAAAAACCATGGGACATCATTTTTGTTTAATCGAAGGAGATGGGATCGGCCCAGAAGTGGTTGAATCTGCAGTTAAGGTTTTAGAAGCTGCTAAGGTCAACATCAAGTGGGAAAGACTTATTGTTGGAGAAGCCGCTATTAAAAAATATGGCACCCCCCTACCCGAGTCCATGCTCGCTCTCATCCGAAAACATAAAATTGCTTTAAAAGGACCTGTCACCACACCTGTAGGAAGCGGTTTTTCAAGTGTGAATGTTGCCTTACGAAAAGAGTTCAATCTTTATTCTAATTTTCGTCCTGTAAAAAGCTTACCGGGTGTCAAAACTCGGTTTGATAACATCGACCTTTATATTGTCCGTGAAAACACTGAAGGACTTTATTCTGGGATTGAGCACACTGTTACAGCAGGCGTTGTTGAAAGCATTAAGATTGTTACTAAAGAAGCCTCAACTCGCATTGCTGAATTTGCTTTTAAAACAGCCGTCGCGCAAAAAAGAAAAAAAGTGACTGTCATTCATAAAGCCAACATCATGAAACTTTCTGACGGACTTTTTTTAGAATGTGCACGCAAAGTGGCTAAAAAATATCCAAAAATTAAAATAGACGACATGATTGTTGATAACGCCTCAATGCAACTCGTGATGAATCCTTGGCAATTTGATGTGCTACTTTTAGAAAATCTTTATGGCGACATTGTTTCTGACTTGGCAGCAGGCTTGGTCGGCGGACTCGGCTTAGTTGCTGGAGCCAACCTCGGAAAAAGAGAAGCAATCTTTGAACCGGTTCATGGAAGCGCTCCACTCATTGCAGGCAAAAACAAAGCTAATCCAAGCGCCACAATCACTGCCGCCATCATGATGCTACGCCATGTAGGAGAAAATAAAGCAGCAAACAAAATTGAAAAAGCACTCTTTAAAGTGTTTAAAAGCGGTAAAGGATTTACCGAAGATTTAGGGGGCCGCGCCTCCACTCAAACCATGACAAAAAACATCATTGCCAGTCTATAACACTCAACATTAAAAAATTATGGAAACACTCATTCTAGCGCTTAAGACATTTTTACTTCGTCCCTATGTATTAGGCTTCTTTTTAGTCTTTATTGTGGGGGCATTCTTTGTTTTTGGCTGGCGCCGTACCCTGCTCTATTTTATTTATGCCTATGCCGTTGCCTTTATATTTGAACTCTGCTCCACCCGTTTTGGATTTCCTTTTGGCATGTATATTTACCACATTGATCCCACTTGGCAAAAAGAACTCTGGGTCAAAGGGATTCCCTGGATGAGCACCCTTTCTTTTGTTTTTCTCACTTTTTTCTGCTACCGACTTTCAGTTTTTCTCATTCCGATCAAACCTTATTATTGGCCTTTTACCACGGCACTGGCCATGATCCTCGTTGACATAGTCATAGACCCTATCTCTCTTTTAGGAAGCCGCTGGTTTTTAGGCGATCTTTACCACTACCCTGAAGCAGGCTTCTACTTTGGCGTTCCACTTGTAAACTTTTTAGGCTGGGGATTAACAGGCTTGGTCATTTCCTTTCCCTTTGCTGTTGAAGAGTTGTTCAACAAAAGAGAAGCCGATCACTACCAAGAATACTGGCGATGGGATTTCTTACTTTCATATACCTATGTTGGTGTTTATCTTTTTATGGCCGCTGTTGCCTTTTGGATAGGCGAAGACAGGCTTGCTGTGATTGCCATTACCATTGGACTTCTCTTTGGCTTAACTCTTTCAATGCGTAAAAAATTCCTCCTCCACCTCGAACGCCAAGAAATCTCTGAAGAGCTTCGAAAAGAACATAATAATTGATCTTAAAGCAGCATTGCTCTATCATAATTGCCGACCCTATTTTCGTCTAAAAGGAGACTACTTTGAAAAAACTATTTTTACTCACGGCCCTATTTTCTTTTTTATTCACATCCTCACTCTTGGCTGATAACGAACTCTCAAATGACGATATTCGTGCCGGAAAACTCTATCCATTTAAATCAGCAAAAGTGGTCTACAAAAAATCAGGCATGAGCCAAGGAACTGAAACCCTTTGGATCGACAATTACGGAAAACTACAAATACGCGAAATAGATGTCACCACTAAAGTCTTTGGTTTTTCTAACACTGACAAAAGCATTTCTATTGTCACACCTGAAATGATTACCACGATTAACTTAAAAGAAAAAACAGCCGTGCGCATGGCCAATCCTATGAAAGATTTTTACGAAAACTTAAAAACAAAAAGCGATAAAGAACTTGAAGAGTTTAAAAAATCAGGCATGGTCATGGCCCAACAAATGACAGGCCAACAAGAAATAAAACCTGTAGGCACTGAAAAAATATTAGGCAAAAAATGTGAGATTTATGAGATCACCATGGCGGGTGTTACGAGCCGCACCTGGACTTGGAGCAACCTTTCACTCCGCACAGAAGCCTCGATGATGGGCAACAAAACTTTAGATGAAGCGACCTCTGTTGAAATGGGCATCAAAGTCCCTAAAGAAAAATCACAAATCCCAGCAGGTATACCGATCCAAGAACTCCCAGCCATGGGCCAAGGCCAAAATCCTTTTGCCGGCTTAGGCCAACAACGCTAGCTATAAGGCATGCAAAAAAAACATCTTTGTTTAGCTAAAAAAGCCTAATTGACAAGCATACCTCTTAATGCTATCATTATGCTATCATCTTAGGAGAGAGACTATGGCTCAAATTTTGGTCAGAAATTTAAATAAACGGATCGTGGCTCGACTAAAAGAGAGAGCTAAAAAAGATGGGCGCTCTCTACAATCTGAAGTAAAAACTATTTTAGAACAAGCGGTCAATGAGCCTGTAATGGATCTGTCTGAAGCAAAAAAAATCAGCGACCAATTCCAATTAAAGTTT
>JAJCYG010000011.1 GCA_029263055.1 Actinomycetes bacterium | reverse complement strand
CACACCATCCACATCACCCAATTGCTCAATCAACGGCTGAACAGAAATAGGCTGTTGGGCCATTCCACTTGTGGGTGACAAATAGTTGTTTGTTTCAGGAAGCTCTGAACGAACTTGCACCGCTAAAAAAGTAGTGATGCACAACAGAGCAATTCCTTTGTGAAATTTGCTTCGTTTCATAACAATAATTTATGTAACTCCTTACATGTACTAAGTATAGCAGATTTAGTGCCATCTTTCAAGATGGGGCAGAAAGAAGTAAGGAGTCATAACAGGCTGAAAAAACGGGGTTTAAAAAAAAGGAAATACTTTTTTAAGAAAGCCTGGATTGAAGACCTCAATCCAGGCCATTAAAGTGAGTGCAGCAACCCCCACAATGATCAAACGAAATTTCTTTCGAGGAGACTTTTTCTGCATTATAAAATAATCAACTCATAACCATCTTTAACTAAAGCCGCAATACTAGGATGGCCTTCATACCCACCTTCTAAAGGCAAATCACGTTCTTCTAATTGTTCTTTTACTCCAAATGAATTGGAACAAAAATCACAAATCACTTGCACCACTCCAGTCTTAGCTAATTCCAAATAAGCAGGAATCAAAGGGCTTTTTCCTTCAGGGCGTGTTAACTCTTCAATCCAGTGTGTGCCTGCACCATCAAACAACAACAACACATCATGACCCGACTTTTTTAATTCTTTCGCATACAACAACGCATGAAACGCACGGGCAATCCCTTCATGCCGATCTGTGTCTGCTTGTAAAATAATGGCAAACTTTTCTTTTTCTTGACCGCATCCAGTCAACAACAAAGAAGAAAGTAAAACAAAACAAACTGAAACTAAGGCAATCATTTTTTTCATCAAAGTCTCCTAAAGTCACTATTCCAAATATTGTCTATGCTGCCCAGTGCAGTTTTTTGTGTTCATAGGCACATTCTCGAAGATACAAATTAATCAACGTTTGATAGGGAATATTTGTTTCCTCAGCCACTTCTTTGAAATATTGAATCACATCTTGGCCTAAACGAATAGTCACTTGTTTTTTTAAACGTTGAGCATAAGGATTCTTACGGCCTTTTAATTTATCAAAATCATATTCTTTTTTCATGCTCTTCTCCTTTCGTAATAGTTACGCTCTTTGCGGGTCGCTTTTCTAGCAGAGATAATTCGTACGACAGACTCGCGTTCACGATAACAATGGCATACCACTAAAATTTTTAAACGAAAACTTAATCCAATTAAAACAAACCTCTCTTCATCGTGAGAATGTTCAGGATCAAAAAACTGGGTAGCGCTCTCATCAAAAAAAACAGACTTTGCCTCTTCAAAAGAAACCCCATGCTTCTTTTGGTTAAGCCCATCCTTTTTATGATCCCACTTAAAGTCAATTTTATTCATATTTACAATGTAAATATAGCATGAGACCCCCTATCTTTACAACAGGTTTTTTAAACAAAATCAAAGGAGACAAGCCTTTATTTTTCAATAGACGATAAAATGCTATAATTAATAAAGAATCAGTTGGAGTTGTATGAAACGATATAAAGCATTATATTGCCTAATAATTGTCTGTTTTTCTTTTCACAGTACAATGGGAAAGAAAGTTTCTTTATTTCAGCAGATTGCCCCACCCACTTCTCTTAATATAAAGGAGTCAAAAGAAAAGCGTTTCAGAAAGGGTGTTGAAAAAACGCTTGGTTTGGCCTTAGGGGAAAATGTTCAAAGTGTTGAGATAGTCAACCCCTCTTCTTTTGAAAAAGCCAGACTCAATTACACACTCGAAGGAAACAAAAAAGGGAGTCTTAAACTTAAAGAATTTCTTGAAGAACAAACACGCCAGGCTATTGATGAATTAAATAAGGGTTTAAAACAAAACAATGCCATCGTCATTCCCCTTTTAAATCTATGGGACTTATCCGTAGTTCTTTTTACGAACGAGGATACTGATCAAGAACTTCAACAACTTCAACTTCTTTTAGAGTTCATTAAAACACTACAAAAAACTGATTTCTTATCTAGTCCTAAGACTGCAGAAAAACCTTCAGCCAAGGCAATCACGGACACAACCCCACCAGACTTTCAGTTAGATGATCCTTTTTTAGCGGAAGAATTCGAGCCAGAAACAGATCGTTCTCCACGAATAAAGCAACTTGTCACCCTCATTCTAGTTGTGACTCTTTTAACCTTGTTTGGTTTTTATAGCACAGAAGCTGTTGCGTCTATTTTAACTTTGTTTGGATTCAATAAAATGGAAGCACTTGCGACCGAAGACAAAATGGTGACTACTAAATTAGCTTTTAAAGAAATCATTCGAGCTTTAAAAAAAAATGTTCCAAAAACGAAAATTCCCGCTGAGAAGAGAATAGAAGGAAGTGATGCAAAGCCCAAAGACTCCATCCCCGCATTAATCATTGCCTTGAAAGATAAAAATCAGAAAGTGCGCAGAAACGCCGCAGAGGCACTGGGTAAAATGGGCGCGGCAGCCAAAGACGCTGTCCCGGCTTTGATCATTGCCTTGGAAGATGACTATCGAAGAGTGCAATTAGATGTCTCATGGGCATTGAGTAAAATAGGCGAGGAAGCAATCCCAGCATTAATTATTGCCTTGGAAGATAAAAATCCAAGAGTGCGCAGAAACGCCGCAGAGGCATTAATTCAAGTTCGAATAAATACTGGAGATAAAAACGCTATCCCGGCTTTGATCATTGATTTGAAAGATAAAAATTTGGATTTGCGCATAAGCGCCGCAAGAGGATTGGTTATAACGATTTATGCTAAACAAGGATTCGTTGCCTTGAAAGATGAGGATTCGGATGTGCGATCAAACGCCGTAGCGGCATTAGACGAAATATGCGATTTGGCCAAAGATGCCGTCGAAGCATTAAGCATTGCCTTGAAAGATAAAAATCAGAGAATGCGCAGAAACGCCGCAAAGGCATTGGGTCAAATAGGCATTTCTGTCAAAGACGCCGTCGAAGCATTAAGCACTGCCTTGAAAGATAAGGATTCGGATGTGCGCTATAACGCCGTACAGGCTTTGGATAAAATAAGAGATACGGCCAAAGACGCTGTCCCCGCATTAATCATTGCCTTGAAAGATGAGGATTTGCATGTGCGCGCACGCGCCGCAGAGGCACTGGGTAGAATAGGTAATACGGCCAAAGACGCTGTCCCGGCTTTGATCATTGCCTTGAAAGATAAAAATCCGTATGTGCGATCAAACGCCGTAGCGGCATTGGGTCAAATAGGCATTTCTGTCAAAGACGCCGTCGAAGCATTAAGCACTGCCTTGAAAGATAAGGATTTGTATGTGCGCGCACGCGCCGCAGAGGCACTGGGTAAAATGGGCGCAGCAGCCAAAGACACTGTCCCCGCATTAATCATTGCCTTGAAAGATAAAAATCAGAAAGTGCGCAGAAACGCCGCAAAGGCACTGGGTAAAATGGGCGCGGCAGCCAAAGACGCTGTCCCTGCATTAATTATTGCCTTGAAAGATAAAAATCAGAGAATGCGCAGAAACGCCGCACTGGCACTGCGTAGAATAGGTAATGCGGCCAAAGACGCTGTCCCCGCATTGATCATTGCCTTGGAAGATGAGGATTTGGGAGTACGCCTAAACGCCGCAGAGGCATTGGGAGAAATAGGTGCGGAGGCCAAAGACGCTGTTCCTGAGTTAATTATCATTGATTTGAAAGAGAAATATGAGTTCTTTGCATTTAAATGGGCTTTGAAAAAAATAAGTCCAAAGGGTGCTGAAGCAGCCCTTCTTTTGCACAATTTTTTGAAAGAGGATGAAAAAGAAGGAGACTTAGAAGCTTTAACATCTCTACTTCTAGACCAAGTTCAATACAACGAAGATTTCAAAAGATGGATTGCATTTAAATTAGAATGGATCGCTCAAAGAAAAACAGGAACTCAAAAGAAAAAAATGGATCGGCTTGCAAATAAATTTAAAAAAGAAGCCTTGAGAACTTTTTATAATTCTTCAGGTTATTTTGACCCACAATTAAGTCTGAGAGACTCAATGGATTTAGTCCAACAATCTGTTCATTTAGGCAACAAAGGAACACTTGTAATGATATTGCGCCAATTAGCATTTGAGCAGTCCGTTCAACAGTCTAAATATGCCTTACCAGCTTTGAGTCATTTGATTGAGTCAGGGATGTTCATCCCTGTCAAAGGGAAAACTCGATTAGGCTTGTATCTTAAACGAGATCCGCAAACTAAGGAGCTTATTGCTCAAACGCTTGCGCTGCCTGAAGATTTCATTGGAGAAATCGACGATACAGAGAAGCGGCTGGAGCTTTTTCGAATTTCAAAGGAGAGCACCTTTGAAGAATCACTGACACTGTTTTTAGATCATACAGGTATTTTTGATACGCTCACTTGGATAGCGGAAGGTCCTGACTCGAAATTAAATTTGAAAAAGATAGCGAATAAATTAAACAAATCGGAAAAAGGGAAACAGCTGTTGTTAGCATTGCTGTTACTCGATGAACCCTTTTGGATGAGGCAAGCTCCACAGGTTTCTTTTAAGTGGGCTTTGATTAGGGAGTTGAAAAAACAAGACCCCGTTTGGGTTAGTAGATATGTTTTATATTCGATGAACTCTTTTCAATCGACTCGATACTATGATGTTCTTTATTCTAAAGACCATGACCACTTGCTTAAGTTATTGCAAACCTTACTTCCCAAAGGAAAAAAAGAAACCGAACCTGCAGTTACCAAAATGTGGTGGCATTTTCTTGAAAAAGGTAAGCCCTTAGTCAAAGAAAAATATTTACCCTATGTGTTAAAAGGACTCGGCCCAGGATTTTTTATCAACATTTTGAAACAATCTTTAACAACAAAAGAATTGCAAGATATTCAAGGTTACTTAAGCTTTTTTCAATTAGAGAGCTTCTTAGAATGGAGTGAAAACCCAGAGCTGATAGCTTCCCTACCCCCTGCCGCTCGATTGGTATGGTTTTCAGCTATGAATCAAGCAGTGACAGACTTATCGCAGCTAAAGGCAAGTATGAGCAAAGAAGCAGAATGGAAGAATCATGCAAGGAAAATGACGCGGTTTTTAAAAACTTCTCTCAAAGATCCTGTTGTTCAGCCAATGGTTGTAGACTATTTATTTCAAATAGGCACTCCTAAAGCAATTAAAGTAATTGAAGAAGGCATCAAATACCTACCTGAGAAAAAACGCCCAGAAGTATTGAAAAAAGTAAAAGAAGCTAAATCAAAGCTCGGAGCCTGGCTCGTACCAGACCTTGATAATTTAGAAAAAGAACAGGCGCAGTCAAATATCAATACAGCTCTTTAATCTTAAAACTTTTTGAACCTACATAAACTCGCAGATTTTATAGACCACCTCTCCATTAGGGTAATAAATACGGTGGTGCACCTTGGCTTCTTGGCACTCTGTCTCTCGAACAATATAAAGAACTTTTTCGCCTGGTTTTGGCATCTTCTTACGATGGTTGTAAATCACTTGGTATTTATCAAAATCAACCACAATTGATTCATGGGCTAATCGCTTGGGTAAGGTTTGGTATTTTTCTGGTTCAATCGGTAAATAATAAGCAACAAATAAAACAGGTCTTCTCCGAGCCGGGTCACTCACATGCCCGGTAATCACAATGCGATCATATTGATCGCCATGGTCACGAATGTAATCGACCATCTCCTTCATTCCATATTGAGACATTGGCGCATATTTATACGCGTAACGTTCAAAATATTTTCTGCGGTATTCCCACACACAAGCAACAATGGCCACAATAAAAACAAAAACAACGCCACGCTTGAACCACAGTTTCCAAGGAATGTCAGAAGAAAACTTTTTTTGAAACCAGAGGATCAGTTGCCACGCACCATATGCGGCAATAATTTGAAAGATCGGAACAGAAATACTTGTACGCAATGTTTGATTCACATTATCAGCTGTAATACTTGAAGGGATAGGATAAATCAACAACCACCACAATAAAAAGTAGGCTTTTTTGTTTTTACTTCTAATCACAGAAAAAAGACCGATTAAAATCAGCGGCAACTCAAACCAGTACAATACCCCATGTTTTCCAAACCACTCTCCACCGACGCGATACCCTTTATCAAACAGAAAATCAATCCAATAAAAAGAAGAGCTGTTTTTTAAGAAAAGAAGCACTCCTTCCCACAAGGTTTGATTGGGCTGTGAAAAGACGAGTAATGACCCTCGGTTTAAAATGTTTCCATAAAGCGCATGGTAAATATGAGGTAAGACAAAAACAGCAAGCAATAAGAGGGGTAAGATTAGTTTTGTTTTATTTTGCCACAGCTCTTTACCAAAAATAAGCAAGAGCCCTATCATTGATAATGGAATAAAGAAATAAGTCACATAATAAGAATGAAAAGAAAGTCCAAATACCAATGCGGTGAAAAAGAGGTCACGCGTTTTCTTTGTG
>JAJCYG010000010.1 GCA_029263055.1 Actinomycetes bacterium | reverse complement strand
GCTCCATCTGGGTTTGAACTAACAGCCACATCTTGTTTAGGCCCATGCACAATCGAAGCACAGCCTGTTGAAAATATTAGGCATGTTATTAGCGACACTAGCTTTAAGTAATTTCTAAACATCTTTATTTTCTCCTCAGTTGCAAATTATACTTATTTTTATAAATGAATTTGTCTTAAATTAAAGCAAGTTTCATACTCGATGTAAATAGAGTAAAGGGGACACCTGTTTACTGCAGCAAAGCGATCACTTCTTCATCGGTGACTTGACTAAAATCTTCGTAGAATTCACCTACAGCATGGAAAAATTTAGGGATTTCAACCACAACGACTTCATCAACTTCTTCCTCTAATGTTTCAAAGGTCTCTGACGAGCCAACAGGAACAGCCATCACAATCTTTTTTGTTTTTTTTGACTTTATCGAAGCAATGGCAGCCCTCATAGTAAATCCAGTAGCAATTCCATCATCAACTAAAATGACTGTCTTATTTGTTAAATTTAAGGCAGGACGATCACCACGATAAAGCGCTAATCTTCTTAAAGCCTCTTTTTGTTCTTTTTCTTCTTGAGCCTCTAAAAAAGAGAGGGGTACTTCATAAGCATTAATAAAAACTTGATCCAGAAAACCGATTCCCTCTTCTGTAATAGCACCAATGGCCAACTCAGAATTACCAGGAGCCCCTATTTTACGCGCAACAACAATATCTAACGGCAGATTTAACTCAGAAGCAACAGCAGCCACCACCACCACACCCCCACGTGGCAATCCCACCACCACGGTGTGCTTGTCACCTTGGTATTCGGTTAATTTTTTAGCTAATTCTTTGCCCGCCTCAGAACGGTTTTTAAAACTCATCATTAATTATTATACAATATATTAGTATTTTAACTGGCGCACTTAATACAAGCCAGTGCTTCTGGTTTGGCCTGTAGCCGTTCCCAGGAAATCGGTTTCTTGCACAAAATACAATCTCCGTACGCCTTATCATTCAGTCTGACCAATGCTGCCTCAAGCAAAGCCAACCGCTGCTTAGCACTTTCAAACCTTGCCAAATTCATGTTCTGCTGATTGATTGCATCCATCCGAGACAACCGTCCGATCGATTCGTCCAAACTAACAGGCCGACTCGATTCCTCCAGTTCCTTAACTTGCTCGGCTGTTTGCTGGCACAAACTTTCTAGCTCTATTCTTAACTCATCTTTTTGTTCTTTATTTAAACTCATTTTTTTTAACTTTCATATCTCTTTGAAACTGTTTCAGACAATGATAAAGCTCTCTCATTTTTAACACAACAGCTTTTCACCTATAGAGCTGCTTGTACAAGCCTACGACTATCAGCATCTAATAAAAGAGCTTGCGGCAAAGGAAATTGATAGTTCATATCTACGAGTTTAAAAAGTAACTCTATTTCAGCGCTATCTTTAGCTCTCATGGGCACACCTGCAAGCTGGCAAGCAATAAGGCTTTTTATAAGTGCTTGTCGAATCAATCCTTTAATATTTTGATCTTTATAAGAATTTGCATAAGGGGCAATCCTAATAATCTGTAGAGAATATAGGAAGTCAAAAAGTGTGTTTTTGTTATTAATATAAAAACACCCTATTAGATCTATAATGTTAAAAACACCTTTTTCAGAATCGACTAAAATATTTCCAGACCCTGGATCTAGACGAAAACCATTCTCATTAAGTCTAACAATAAGAAAGGCTAAATTAGTATAAGCAGCTTGCGGCATGCTTGCAATAACTCGAAATCTTCTAAAAAAATCATCTTTTTTATCATCAATACTCATCTTGTTATTTTGCCAATTAAACCCCGTGGGAACACCATCAACTTTCTTTAAAATATAGGCTGTTTGACCAATTCTAGCAACTGCTTGACCTACATTTAAATCTGGAAAGCTGTTTGGCATGATTTCAATATGACGGTCCATATAAGAAGTCATTATATGACGCTCCGTTATAGCCAAGACATACTCAGGAATACCAGGAATCTTGTAAACTTTTTTATAATCTCCACTTCCAATAAAATTTTCCGCGCTTTTAACTTTAAGAAGGTCTTTAGCAGAATAATAGCCTTGTTGAATTAATTTCTTACGTAATTTTTTATATTTGTCTTCTTGGCTCTCAGCAATTAATTCAACATAATACTTGTTCCATAGTTTTTTAGCTTTTTCCCCTGGTGAAGAGTCTCTAGATTCTTCTTTTATTAATTCTTTTAGAAACATCCAATCTAAATACGTCAGCGCTTGAGCTTTAAATATTCTTTGCTTCTCAGGTGCTTCTGTCATTATTTTCACTCTATTTTTAAAAAAAATAATTACTCGATCACATACTGTATAAAAAAAAGATTCTGTCGAATCAATTTGTGGAAACAAAACTTCAGCTAAAGAACATTCATTTAAATGTTCAGACAAACGCATTTTATCTACAAAAGATTTGGTTAAAGAAGAAGTTAAATCGAATAAAGGAATATCGTGTTGGGGTGCTAATTTTTCTTTATTGAGATCAAAAGTATAAGTTTTTGAATGAATCGGCAGAAAAAGAGCCAAGATTAAGAATGTTGAAACAAAGAAAGAAAAACACTTCTTCCTTTGTACTTCTCTATATTGATACATAAGATTTAGAGAATAACAAAAGAACATGAATAAATCAATATAAACAACTTATACAAAGGGAGATATATAGTTAATTCCAGTTTGAGTGGATAATTGGATGTCGGCTTAGCTCTTGTTTGATAAGGCGCCAGTTTGAGAGATACTTGTCCATCAGGGCTTTGAATCGAGGGCCATGGCCTCTCTCTAATAAGTGAGTCACTTCGTGAACAACCACATACTCCAAACACTCTGCAGGTCTTTTTGCTAGTTCTAGGTTGATCCAGATACGCCTAGCTCTAATATTGCATGTTCCCCACTTGGTTTCGAAACCTTGCTTGCTGCTTTTTTATCCAGCCAACTTTGAAAGAGTAAAACCTCGAATCGTTTCAAGCTTCATTCTCAAAGGAGCTGAAATTTGAACTTTACCTGTAGGCGGCGTCACATGAGATTAAATTATCCATAAATCGGTAATATCATTTAATAATGGGAATGAAAAGGAACAAAAAAAGATAATATGTCTGATTCCTCCTCCTTTAAATGTTGGTGTTTCAAACACACTTTAATAAGGGGTACCGGATCGTACAAATAATAATAAGGATTTCTGCTATTATCATTTAGACGATTAAGTAATAACAACGGTTTTAAAAACAGCTCTAATGACTCAAGCTGTCCCCTTTCTTTTATTTTGATACAAATTTTTCTTTATACCACCAACGGGATCTTATGTCATCCATGCGCCATTGGACTTGTTTGATCATAAAAAACAACTTCATTCGATCTGAACCATTACCACCAAGACTTCCCTCAGCATAACAATAAGCATTCCCATCTAACTCTAATTGCTTTAGCCAACCTTTTTCTGAAGAAACAAAGGACTCATGCCACTCTTGTAGATACCGAAAATTAACTATATTGTTTTTTTGATTTAAAATTATTTTTTCTGAAATTTTACGGAGTTGAATAAGTTTTTTCTTCTGTTCTTGAAAAACACGTTCTAGGACTCGGGTTTTGGCAGCCATACAGATTTGTGAATACTCTTCGGTACCTGGTTGAACCTGAGATAGCCAATCAGGATCTTCTTCAGGCAACTTGTATTTAACTCTATTCCAATCAATGGCGAAAGAATAAGAAGTGGCACATAAAATTGTTACAATTATAATAAATATCTTTAAAAAAACTTTCATTGATCATTAATCCTCAATAAAGACAGGTCTAGCATCAATAGTAACCCAACGCCCTGGCCCGGTTCCTCTTTTTATTTCTTTAGGCTCTAATTCTTTTTGACCTTTTACCGGTGATTTCTCTTCAAATTCTTTTTCATATTCAAATACTTTTTTGATGTAGTTAATAATTTCTTCGACTTTTTTTAGGGTAGCCCCTGCAGGTTCAAGATATTCTTTTACCTGATTCCATTCAGTTGGATCTGCACCACCTTTAATTGCCTCTATTTGTGTTTGAGCTATCCGCCCTTCACCCGCATTATAAGCCGCTAAAACAAAAGTCTTACGCTTATGAGGATCTACAACAGGCGTTGATTTTCTATCAGGAGATAACGTCGTTTCTTTGCTAAAAATTCTATCTAAAGTCTTAAGATAACGAGCACTCGCATCTGAAGATTGATCAACATCAAATCTTTCATCGTTTTCTTTAGTAACAGTTAATCCCATTCTTTCAGCAGTTGGTTTTCTTAACTGAAAGTCCCCTGCTGGACCATTAATTCCTCGTTGGCCTCTATCAGTTCCAAAACTACTTTCTCGACCATATATTGCTTCAAGAGTATGAACAGTAAACTGATCATTTTCATCAAAATGACGAGAGGCATTTTTTAGCGCTTTTACTTTATGCGGATCTTTTTGCTCAGTCTCAACCCAAGCATCAACATTTGGTTTTTTATTATCTGGCATCAGCCCCCCTATGTATGTTCCCTCTACTTTATCACACATCAAATCAGCGTATGACACAAAAGCAAAGGGGGCAGATGATTCACTCAACCTTTCAGACACTTAAACTCTAAAGAACTTATCTAAAAGCAGAGATTACTTTGGCGAGGCCTAGGAGTAGGACTAGGATGAAGAAGATTTTGAAGATTATTCTGTAGCGGAAAACACCGATTGCCATTGTTGTGTGCTCCTTTATTTTTTAGCGCATTTGATACAGGCGCCTGCTTCTGGTTTGGCAGTTAATCGTGCCCAGGAAATGGGTTCTTTGCATAAGATACACATTCCGTATGCTTCTTTGTCTAATCTGGCCAATGCAGCTTCCAACATAACCAATCGCTGCTTGGTACTTTCAAATCTTGCTAGATTCATATTCTGCTGGTTGATCGCATCCATTCGGGACAACCGCCCGATTGATTCTTCAAGGCTTACAGGGCGACTCGACACCTCTAACAGCTTAGCCTGCGCAGCTGTTTCTTTACAGAGGTTTTCCAGCATTGCTCTTAACTCATCTTTTTGTTCTTTATTTAAACTCATGTTTAATTCCAGTTTGGGTGGATGATTGGATGCTGGTTTAGTTCTTGTTTGAGAAGGCGCCAGTTTGGGAGATGTTTGTCCATTAGAGCTTTGAATCGAGGGCCATGGCCTCTCTCCAGTAAGTGAGCCACTTCGTGAACTACAACATACTCCAGACACTCTGCAGGTCTTTTTGCTAGTTCTAGGTTGATCCAAATGCGTCTGGCTCTAATGTTGCAGGTTCCCCACTTGGTTTTCATTTTCTTAATTCCAAACTCGGCAACCTTTACACCCATTTTTGATTCCCACTTCGCAAACAGGTTTGGCAAAATCTCTTTAAGTTTAGCTCGGTACCAATCATCTACGAGTTGTTCTCTTTTTTTACTGCTGGTGTTTGGGCGTACTCTCAGCTCAATTGTGCTGTCATTTAAATTTACTCTAGGAACTTTATTAATCTCTTCAACTTTAAGAAAGTATTGCTTGCCACCAAAGTAATGGCATTCACTATCTAAAAATTCTTTTGGCAATTCAATGACTTGGTTTCGAAACCTTGCTTGCTGCTTTTTTATCCAGCCCAACTTAGAAAGAGCAAAACCTCGAATCGTTTCAAGCTTCATTCTCAAAGGAGCCGAAATCATTACCTTACCTGTAGGCGGCGTCACACGAAGATGCAGATTCTTAATGTTTTTTTTAACCACATCTGCCTTGATGTCACCCAACAATAATTGCGCCATATTAATACTCACTTTGTTCTTACTTTAAAACTCAACGGTTTGATTCTCTTTAGCGGTATCAACATTCCAACCTAATTCAGTTTGAATTTTTTCTTTTAGGGCTGCTGACGAGTCAGGTTCACCGTGGACCAGAAAGGTTTGTTTAGGAGGCTGCTTAAAACCTTTAAGCCATTTTAGTATCTCATTTTGATCTGCATGAGCTGAAAGCCCGTCAATTTTTACCACGTTTGCTTTAACTTCGATTTTTTGGCCTAATATTTTGAGAGACTTTGCCCCTTCTTGCAAAAGATGTCCACGTGTTCCTGGAACTTGATACCCCACTAAAAGCACCGTTGTTTTCGGTTCATTTAAACGCCTTATTAGGTGGTGCAAGACCCTTCCCCCTGTCATCATACCGCTA
The DNA here is from genome assembly GCA_029263055.1 of Actinomycetes bacterium. GTDB lineage: Bacteria > Auribacterota > JAJCYG01 > JAJCYG01 > JAJCYG01 > JAJCYG01. The sequence goes on along the minus strand of JAJCYG010000010.1, from coordinate 2,676 downwards.
GAAGCAATAATCACCAGAGGACCGCTTAAATCATTCAGTCGTTTTGAATCTTTTGGGGCTCGAATAAAAGCAAATTTTTGCGTCTGTAAGGGAGAGGCTTCTTTATTGGCAAGCCGAGCCATGGCCTCATCATGCTCTTCTTGATGTGTGCAATAGATATGGGTCACATCAATCGCCATTGGGCTGTCTAAAACAACTTTCATGACAGGCACTTTACCTTCATCTTCTAATTGCCGGATCATCCAAATAATTTCTTGCGTGCGGCCCACAGCAAATGAAGGAATAATCAAAACCCCTTTTTGGTCAAATGTTTCTTGAAGAGCTTGAGCTAATGCTTCAATAGGCGCTGGTGTATGAAGACGATTTCCGTATGTTGACTCTAACAACAAAACATCTGTGCCTTCAACAAATTCTGGGTCGCGCAATATAGGTTGATCCCACCGTCCCAGATCACCCGTAAAAACAACTTTTTTTGGATTGTTTTCACCGATAAGCACTTCAATAATTGAGGAACCCAATATATGGCCTGCGCGGTGCAGCCTCGCTTTTATTCCCGGTGCTGCTTTAAATTCTTTTCCGTAAGGATAATGTTTGAGGTGGTCTAATGCCAAAAAAACATCTTCTTCAGTAAAAAGCGGGAGAGCCGGCTTATGTTTGGAATACCCTTTTTTGTTCGCAAACCGGGCCTCTTCATATTGAATGCCTGCTGCATCAAGTAAAAGAACTTTTAATAGTTCAGCTGTAGCGGAAGAAGAGAAAATCTTTCCTCTAAAATGATGTTTCATTAAACGAGGTAAATAACCCGAATGATCAATGTGGGCGTGGCTTAAAATCACACTATTAATCTTTTCCGAATCAAAAGGAGGAACCTTCCAGTTCTTCAAACGGTGTTCCTTATACCCTTGAAACATACCGCAATCTAAAAGAACTTGCCCTGCACGAGAACGAATTAAATGCTTCGAACCTGTTACTGTTTCAGCAGCACCATAGAATGTAATAGAATCTGAAGTCATGTCTTCCTTTATCAATTAGAGGATAAAATTGAATAAATCTATGTTAATCCAGATCTTTTCCAATTAATATAAAAACTTAAGAAAGGATCTTTTAATGAATTCTACTTGGGGTAAACAGTCCAACAGCAAAGAAGAAATCAAGTTTTTAACAGGGCCTCTCTCTTGGACCGAGGAACTCTTTCGGCTCGTTCGCATTACAACTGAGTTTTTCAAAGGGTTTCGGGCCTTTTATGGTGTAGGACCTTGTATTACGGTCTTTGGGTCGGCCCGCTTTACAGAAGAACATCCCTATTACAAAATGGCACAGAAAATAGGATATTCCCTAAGTAAATCAGGACTCAATGTCATGACTGGCGGAGGACCTGGTATTATGGAAGCGGCCAATCGCGGCGCCAAAGAAGCAAATGGTGGTTACTCTATCGGTTGTAACATCAAACTTCCCAAAGAACAAAAACCAAACCCCTATCTAAATAAATGGATCACGTTTCGCTATTTTTTTATTCGAAAAATGATGCTGGTCAAATATTCCAAGGCTTTTATTGTTTTACCAGGTGGATTTGGAACCATGGATGAAATCTTCGAAACAGCCACCCTTATTCAAACAGGTAAAATATTTGATTTCCCTCTTATTTTGGTTGGTAAAGAATATTGGCAGCCTTTATTCGACTTTATCAATAAAAGCTTACTGAAAGAAAAGACTATCAACTCTAAGGATTTAAACCTTTTGACTCTAACTGATTCGATTGACGAGGCAGTTGAAATAGCAATTGCCGCAGCCAAAAAAAACAGCTAGCCTCTAGTTAAGCGGATACTATTCTTTCACTTTTCTTAAATCCAAATTTGAAGTCGGTTCAGCAACTAAGGTGAAGCGGTTCTTTCTCTTCCAGTACTCTAAGAAGTCGCTTGTTTTTGTGGCGTAGTCACCTATTTTGGAATCAGCTAGGATGAGCCAGTTGTTTTCTGGGTCAAAGCCGGTAACAAGTGAGTAGTGGGCGCTTTCTGTGTTTGAGGAACCAAATAAGACGATTAATGGGCGGCCTTGTTCGAGGTGGTGGTAAAGGCCGGTTACTTCGTAATCTAGTGTGCCGGGAAAAACTGCGACTCGGTAGCCAGCTTGTTCGAGAACTTGTTTTAACTTTTCGCCACTTATGCCATTTTCTGCTTCGGCTTCTTTGAGCATTTGATTTCTTAAGGTATCATTTAAATTGTAACCGTAATAGGTCATCAACATGTCTAGAGCGGCAACGCCACAGCTTTTTTCGTTTTGTTGAATGATCAAGGGGACATTGATGTGAATGGCTTTGGAAGAAAGCGAATCAGATAAAGAAGGTTTGGATTTAGTTAGACCCGCGCAACCTGAAATAAAAAATGAGACAACAATAAAAGCAAGTAGCTTTTTCACTTAACCAAACCTGGCTCGCCTATTTGTTGCAACTAGGAACCACTCACGGCAAAGTAAGCTAAGCCGGCTGCCACTGCAACAGCTGCAATAACCATAGTAAAAACAAAAAACTCATCTTCAGCAGACATTGTTGCAGGAGCTGTTGGTGCGGCAACAGGAGGATGATATTCGTTTTGCACATGTAAATCAGAAGGTGAAGGCGAAGCACCTGCAGGACCCGCACCTTTTAAAACTAAGAGTTGTGCTGCTTCAGGGTGATTG
>JAJCYG010000009.1 GCA_029263055.1 Actinomycetes bacterium | reverse complement strand
ACTTAAAGAAGCAATTAAAGAAAGAGCCGAGTGTAAGATATAGCTTGGCTTGCTATTGATAATGATTTTTCATTTAAGGCCTTAACCGCTAATCTCAACTCCAAACTAGGGTGTCGAAATGCGTCCAACACGGGGAGCGTTGGCCGTTGGGGCGTTTTGCCCTGACGGCCTTTTTGTTTTGATATGATAGATATTTCAGTTATCCACAATTTGTGACATGTGACGACATGATCCCTTTAGTCAACAAAACAGTAGGTAAAAAGATATTTCAATGAGTGAAACAATAGATAGAAACATGTCTGTTTTTGAGAAGTATTTAACTCTATGGGTATTGGCTTGCATCGCAGCAGGTATTTTTATAGGTAAACTCGCACCTGGTTTAGCCAAGACGTTGGATGGGTTTTCCATCTACGTTAATGATGCTCCCGTTGTTTCCATTCCTATTGCAATTTGCTTATTCTTTATGATGTATCCCATTATGGTTAAAATCGATTTTTCTTCTGTTGTTAAGGCTGGTAAATCCCCAAAACCAGTTGTATTAACCTTGTTTGTGAACTGGGCAATCAAGCCGTTTACAATGTTTGGAATCGCTTTTTTATTTTTAGGTGTTTTATTCAAAGGGTTTATTGGTAGTGAAGCCGTTGATTTTGTCAAACTACCGCCTGGGGCAGATTGGACTATTGGCTCAATCCATGGTGCTGGAACTGTGGTTATGAATGAAGGTGTCAAAATGTTGCAGGTGCCGTTATGGAGAAGTTTTTTTGCAGGTTGTATTTTGTTGGGTATTGCACCCTGCACGGCGATGGTGCTTGTTTGGGGTTTCCTTGCAAAAGGTAACGACGGGCATACGTTAGTTATGGTTGCCATAAACTCTCTTACGATGCTCTTGCTTTATGGTGTTTTGGGAGGCTTTTTGTTAGGTGTGGGGATGATGCCTGTCCCCTGGGAAGCTCTTTTACTTTCTATCGCTATTTATGTAGCATTGCCTCTTGTGGCTGGATACTTTTCAAGAATGTGGATTCTGGGTCATAAGGGCATTGATTGGTTCAATGAGAAATTCCTTCATGTGCTTACGCCTGTATCCATCACGGCATTACTCTTAACCTTAGTGCTTCTTTTTTCTTTCAAAGGTGAAGTGATTCTCTCCCAGCCCCTCATGATTTTTTGGATTGCCATACCCCTTTTTGTGCAAACTTGCTTTATCTTTGCTATTACTTACTATGCAGCAAAGAAAATGCGACTTAAATACGAAGATGCGGCACCCTCAGCGATGATAGGTGCGAGTAACCATTTTGAGGTAGCCATTGCGACAGCAACAATGCTTTTTGGGTTGTCGTCTGGGGCAGCTTTAGCCACGGTCGTGGGTGTGCTAATTGAAGTCCCAGTCATGCTTATGTTGGTTAGAATCTGTCAAAAAACAAGAAATTGGTTTGATTGATAAGGCATGGAATCTTTTAAGGTAATTATTCAAACCGTGTGTTTTGCCTTTCTTGGGCTTGGTACTTTAATAACGTGTTTTAATAAAGATGACTATTTTATTAAGAATGGGGTTTCATCAGTTAAAGCGTCAATCAAAAGAGCAAGGATTATTATATTTGTCGTAAATTTGGTGTTTTCGGGAGCAATCCTACTTTTAGTAAATAAGTTATTTAGAATTATCCAGCAATGGTTATATTTTTCTCATTCAGAGCTTTCACTGCCATTCTCATCTCCAAACTAGGGTGTCGAAATGCGTCCAATACGGGGAGCACCTTAGGGAGTTGGGGTATTAAGCCTCGGCTCCCTATTTTTTTTCTTGAGTCTGGAGTAAGCTCTAGGGTTTATAATGAAGATGGAGGATAGAAAATGAAAAAAGCTAATGCGTTTATGCAAATCGGTGAGGTGGCTCAAAGGACCGAAACCTCCATTGATACGATTCGTTTTTATGAAAAGAGTGGCTTGATCCCAAAACCAGAACGAACCGACTCCGGGTATCGCAAATATACCGAAGAGACCATTAGACGAGTGCAATTTATTAAACGATCCCAGGAACTTGGTTTTTCTTTAAAAGAAATAGCCGATCTTCTTTCTTTACGTGTGGACCCAAAAACAACTTGCCGTGATGTGAAAAAGCGTTCAGAGGTTAAGATTTATGATATAGAAAAAAAGATTCGAACTTTGCAAAAAATTAAAAGAGCACTGAGTCGAGTGGCAGCAACTTGTAAGGGGAAAGGCCCAACAAGTGAATGCCCAATATTAGAGGTTTTAGAAGGGAATGAGAAAAAGTGAAAGTAGAATTAATCTATGATTCTGATTGCCCGAATGTAAATGAGGCTAAAGAAAGCTTGATTCAGGGATTAGTGCAAGCGGGGATTTCTATAAAATGGCGAGAATGGGATAGAAGTGATCCTAATAGTCCTAAATATGTGCGTAGTTATGGCTCTCCAACCATTTTAGTCAATGGCCGAGATGCGGTAGATTTGAAACCTTCTAAAGAAGCCAATTGCTGTCGTATTTATAAAGACCAAAAAGGAGAAATTAAAGGGGCTCCCAGTATAGAACAAATAAAAAGTGCTCTTTTGAAGGCGCAGAAAAAAGGTCTCTTAAATAAAAGTGGAATAGTTAGTTTTTTTGCGGCAATTCCTGTTATTGGAGCAGCGGTTTTACCGAGTGTTACGTGCCCTGCATGTTGGCCCGCTTATGCGGGATTACTTAGTAGTCTCGGGATTGGATTTGTCAATTACACTCCATTTGTGATGCCGCTTATGGCTTTTTTTCTTGTTTTCGCTTTAGCTTTATTTGCATATAAAGCTAAAAACCGGCGGGGGTATGGCCCTTTTATTTTGGGAATAGGTGCGGGTTTGATCTTGTTTTTAAATCGGCTTTTCGTGGGCTTTGATTTTATTTTATATAGTTCCATTGCTTTATTGGTGAGTGCTTCTGTTTGGAATAATTGGCCAAAACAAAAAATAATAAAGAAGTCTTGTTGTGTTTCAATAGCTCTCTTTTTTCTAAGCTTTTCTAGTTTGGCTTATGGAGAGATTGAAGAGGTGCGGATTCAAGTGGATGGTTTGTCGTGCCCTTTTTGTGTTTATGGAGTGGAGCAACAGTTGAAGGAGGTTCCAAATATAAAAGAGGTTTTAACTGATTTCAAGCAGGGGAGAGTGAACCTCTCTTTTAAGGAAGATAAGCCACTTGATTTGTCGACCCTTTATCAAGCAGTGGAAAGAGGTGGTTTTACGCCTGTAGGGGCAGAAATTGAAGCAAAAGGAAATTTATCTCGTTGGAAAGACCAACCAGCCCTTAAAATACCAGAGACCCATCAAACGTTTTTGTTGCTTCCCATTAATGACAAATCTTCATTGCCAAAGGCTCTAGAAAGAAACGATGGGAGAGAGGTTACAATACGAGGTAAGGTCCATATGCACGCAGATTTACCTCCTTCTTTAAGGGTTATTGAGATAACGTCTGGTGAAAGATTAAAATGAAACAAATGAAAAAGACTTTTTCTTTTCTAGTGCTTATTTTTTTGATGAGTCATTCTGAAAACTTAACTGCGGTTCCTATTAACAGTGATGTGGCTTTAACGCCTGCTGAGGGGGTTTCGATTATACGATCTCAAGTTCGATTTACCCATGCAGAACGTGTTTCTGGGAAAGTGCGCAAACAAAACGTATTGGCCATGCCAACGGTTTATGTTTATGGGTTAAAAGAAAACCTAGCTCTTTTTGCTACGTTGCCAGTTTTGTACCAAGAACTGACTGAGCAGACAGCCACAGGAGAAGACAAAATATTTCGGTCAGGCTTCGCAGACATGACTTTTTTGGCTAAATATCGTATTTACCAAAAGGATGAATTTTTAAAAACTACTCGAATAGCTTTGATTGGAGGGTTGGAAACGCCAACAGGCAAAGATCGGTTTTCCTCAGATTCTTTTGATCCGATTTTCGGCGGAGTCTACACCCACCAGACAGATCAAGGAGAATTTGATGCAGATTTGATTTATAAATGGAATACCGGATCAGGGACGCAATCATTTGATACATTGCGCTATGATCTGGCATATCAACATCGGGTTTGGCCGCTTCAGTATCCAGAAAAAGGGGTTCCAGCATTATTCAATATTGTGGCAGAGGTGAATGGATTGTATACCACACAGGGAAGTAACATGGTTTTTTTATCTCCTGGTGTACAGTTTGTGACAAAAAGGTGGATTTTAGAGAGTTCGATTCAGCTCCCTGTCACTCAGGATCTTAAAGGGAGTGCACCAGAACCAGATTTTGTATTGACTGGTGGAATTCGAATACAGTTTTAGAAATTGAATTTCAGCCGATTTTTTCATACATAAACCAGTTGCGAAACTCGTCCAATTGGGGGAGCGTTGGCCGTTGGGGCGTAATGCCCTGACGGCCTTTTTGTTTAATAATGAAAATAAGAGAAGAGTCTGTTTGCAGGCCTTTAAACTTTTAATTAAAATTCTAGCTTATTCCAAAACTCATTAACCAATTCAAACGCTTCATTCATGGTTTTCTTTGTGACGCCGCATTCGGCAGCAAGGGCTGTGTAGGCTTCTCGCCAGATTTCAGGGGGTGGATTGAGTTTAGCTGGAACTGTATGCGATTTTCGTTTGTTAAAAGTTGCGTTAACGGCTTCTTTTACTTTTTCCTTTTCGGGGAGGTCTTGTTCAATGAGGAGAACAAGGTCGACTAGGTCGCGAGTTCGGGAGTTTAGGCGTTCTTCTCTTGGTAACGTGTATGCATGAATTTTTTCGGCTAAGTGTTGTTCTTTTGGAAGGAGGGCTGCTTTGGCGGGAGGGATTCCGGCGAAATTTAGGAAGTCGGATCCTTCTGTCCAGTCTGGATCGGAAATGATGGCATCTCCTACACCGACATCGAGGTGGAATTTGGCAAAGGTTCGGTTGTCGAGTCGGGACTCTACAGGAAAGCGCCAGCCTCCATAAAGGGCTTGATCTAGTTCCAGCATTGGCGTTCCTATTAGAAAAGTAAAGCCATCATCGAGTGTTGTTTCTACTTCTTTCTGTAAAACTTGAAGAACTTTGTCTGATGTTGGATCGATCATGTGTGGAATAGAAAAATCAATGTCTTTGGTTGCACGGGCTATGTTTTGCAAGCGGAATTCTATTGCATAGCCTCCTTTTAGAATCCAGATTGGATTTTTTGAATGAAAAAGTCGTGCCAACAGGCGGTCAAAGGCAATGCGTTTTCTGAGTCGATCGAGAGGAATGCTTTCTTTTAGGGCGACTCCTTTAAGCCTGTCTTCGAGAGCTTTTCTGAAAGCTGTTGCTGTTTTATATTTTTGCATGATTAAAGTTCCGGATGTTTTTTGATGTCTTCAATAATGAGGCGCATTTTTTCTCTCGCTTTTTTTGAGAAGCGGAGAGCTTGAATGTTTTGCAGATTAGCTTGACCTCTTCTAAGAGCGTCTCGAATAATTTTTTCAAGGTAATCAAGAGCGAGGGGGCTTTCCGCCATATCTTGAATTGTTCGAAGAGGTGTTGTAACAGAAAAGCCTTCTCGTTGTTCGATTTCTTTGGGTAGAAGGATTTCTTTGTGTGAAATGCAGTTTTTTGGAGCTTGTTTGCGGAAGTTTTTTGGAACGATGAAATGAATTTTGTTTGGCATGATATCGCCAAGTTCGTGTACGTTAAGAGCGGTTTCATGTGAGAAGACTGCTTGGGGAATATCATTTCTGTTGCGCGACCAGAGTGACCAGTGGATTAGATCTTCAAATTCAGAGTTGGGATAATTTGCCAGCCGGAAAACACCCCTTTCGATTTCTAGCCAATCCCCTTTTGATTTGTGGTAATGATGAAGCCGACGTGAATAACCTGCGTGAATAGCTTGTTTGGCTGTGAAGTAGCCTCCTTGTGTAGATGCTATTTCCAGAAGTTGGTTTCTTTTGTCTTTTTCTGATTCAATGTTCATTCGTAAACTATACATTTAATGTAATAAATATGCAACACCTGTATAGTTGAATATAGCATAAATATTACATTTTATGTAACAATTATGCAGATTGTATAAGATTGGCCAAATAGTCATGGGCTAAGAGCTTGGGTTCATACATCAACCAGTTGCGAAACTCGTCCAACACGGGGAGCCAGTTTGAACGAGAGAGCCCTTTGGCCAATAGGTCGAAGGGCTTTCTGTATGTAGGGGCGAGACTTATGCCATCTGCTTCACAATTCTTCAAAATTTGTCGTTTTGTCTCCACTTCAGAACTTTGCACTATTCAAATAGTTTCTCAATTTTTTCAGTTGCATAATAATGGATTGTTTTACCAGTTTTCTTACTCGTTAAAAAACCAAGATTTTTTAGTTCATGCAAATGTTTAGAAGCAGTTAATCTGGTTATGTTGCTAACTTTGGAATAGGTTGTTACAGAAGTAGTATAAGATTTATTTTTATAGAAGTAGCGTAATAAATCTATTTGACGATCATTTAAGTTATATTTCTCTCTGGCTATTTTGTTTGTTTTAGCATTTTCTTTAAGCTTTTTATCTATATAGTTTTCAAAATCATTTAATGCTTGTTTTATTTTTCTAATATTATAGTCAAGAAAGTAGGTTAAATCGTTTTCATCTTGTTCAGAATATAAATATGAATCACGGTATTGTCCCCATGATTTTTTAATAACTGTAGAAAGTGGAATATAGCCAAAAGCCGAGTATTTATTTTTCAATAAGTACCAATAAAAAAGTGCCCTAGCGATTCTTCCATTTCCATCAACAAATGGATGAAGATATCCAATCCAGAAATGAATGAAAATTGCTTTTATGACAGGGTGAACGAAACCCCTTTCGTTTAAATCATCATTTAGATAGTCTACTAATCGATGAATTTCTTTTTTTAACAGGTTTTCTTTTGGAGGTTTGTGATAAATATTTCCATCATCGTCACTAACAACTATGTCATCACTATCTTTTCTTAATCTTCCAATATCCTCTTTTTTCATAGTATTTATAGTTAGAACTTCGTGAAGAGATAAAAGAACTTCCATGTTTATTTTATTCTTTTTTAGATCTTCTTCTATTTTTACCATAGCATTATAGTTGTTAACGATCATGTGTTCGTCTACTGTTTTAGGCGTTCTCTTTTCATAAAGCATTTTTTTAGCTGCTTTTCTGGTTGTATGTGCCCCTTCTAATTGGGAGGAGGCTATAGCTTCTTCTATAGCTCCCCGGCTAAGCAGTTGATATTTAAACCTCTCATCTATATGGCTTCCAAAAATAGATATGCTTTCTCCTAATTTCATATCTATTTGATGTAAAAAAGAGTCATATTCAGGTAAAGAAGTTTGCCAATAGAAATGCTTATTGTTGTTATCTAAGATCACACTTTGGCTTTTTAACAGATAGTTATTTCTTAAAAATTTAATTACTGCCCAAATTTCTTCTGGTTGTACGTTCTCTGGAGT
>JAJCYG010000008.1 GCA_029263055.1 Actinomycetes bacterium | reverse complement strand
ACCGCCCTGCACAAGAATGTCATGATCGAGTCCGTAGAGAGATTCAAAAATTTCTGCATCGGTCCCGTGCAAATAAGGGGCGAGGGCAGAAGGATCAATGGGATTTTCATCGCGGTCAAGTAAGTCCATCTTCCTCTTTTTTCGACGCAGAAATTCAATCTCATTTCCACCCGTTCTCGTCAGGCAACCCCCCACCAGCAACTGCTCATTGCTATGGATGAAATTATCCGGGGTGCGTTCAGGAAAACCAAACAATAGGGCCTTAAGCGCCCTGAGCGAGCTGCTCTTCCCTACCTCATTCGCCCCAAAGATAATGTGTAGACCGGGGTCTTCTGAGTTAAACTCAAGATGCACCTTCGTAAAAGGGCCAAAAGCGATGAGATCGAGGCGTTTGATCCTCATTCGCTCTCCCCATGTCGGATGAGCTTCTCAATTAATAAATCCTGGGCTTCTAAGCGAATCAATTCCAACTTTTCAGGGTTACTTCCTAGGATAAAGTCTTCATTGAGAAGCAGCTCCGGCGGTAATTTATTTTTCAGTGCAGTGAGTTCCGGCACCAGTTCCAAAAGTGTATTCGCGTCGAGCTGTAGATTTTGGATGGATTGCAATAATCCAGATAAGGGGGTGTCTTCACCCACCATATCTTCCAGTCGCGCTTTCCGCCGTGTCCTGAAGTCCACTTTTTCAAGCCAGGTATTTCCAAGCCCAGCGACCCATCCACGGATTTCCTCAGTCAACTGGGTTCGATGTTCAACGATTTGAGCATGGACTGGACAATCCCCTTCTAAGGAGAGCCGCAAGGCCAAGGTTTTCCCCTCTGCTTCCATCTCCGCATTTTCTATGGCGGATTGGACCTTTTCATGAACGGCTTCTATTGTTTCACACGATGACAGGTCGATTCGGCAAAGGATCCAACGTACGACATCGAGTTCCCGATGTGTCACCTCTTGAACAAGTCCGTCCTCTACCGTGACCATCGTTGCCCCTTTGACCCCGGTTTCTCGGATATGGCGGCCCTGAATATTTCCAGGAAAAACGATCCATGGATCGCGAGAGACCTCTTCCCGCTTATGAATATGGCCGAGCGCCCAGTAATCATATCCCTTGGAACGGAGATCATCGAGCGAACAGGGGGCATAAGGCTCATGTCCCTCTCGACCATTCAAGGCAGTATGGAGCAGTCCGATATTGAAATAGTTTGGATCGTTTTGAGGATAGTGAGAAGCGATATTTTCCATTAACGCGCGGGACGGATAGCTCTGGCCGTGGATAAGAACGCCCAGTTTTTCTAAGCAGACGGAGCTTGGCTTTTTTGCAGAAAAAAGGGTTACATTTTCGGGCAAAGACATGACATTGGTGATCTGGCTTGCGGCATCATGGTTACCGGTGACGATATAAACTGGGATCCCGGCTTTATTCAAACGTCCCATATGGCCTATGAAGAAGAGTCCGGAATTGAAATCTTTCCAGTCGCCATCGAAGAGATCCCCTACAATAAGGAGAAAATCAACCGCCTCCTGAATAGCCAGTTCTATGAGATTATCAAAAGCCCTTCGGGTTGCATTTCGAATTTCCTCAACAGGGGCGTCCTCATAACTTTCCAAACCCCGTAAAGGACTGTCCAAATGGATATCAGCAGCATGTAGAAAACGAAACATAGACATTCCTTAAATGGCGATTCGCTTAAGAAGCAATCGAAAACCTAGAAAGCAGGTTCCGATATTGATCTTTGACAAGGCCCCCTACCCGACCGAACCCAAATTGAAACCAACGACCCGAGCCATTTTTTTCTCCTTGGCCAAGCATCGCATTTATTTCGGAAACAGCATTCCGAAAACTTACACGCTCAGATCGTCAAGGAACTCTGATGCCGGATTGATCCCTGTGACTAACAAATGATCGCGTGCGCGGGTGCAGGCGACGTAAAGCAGGTGGCGTTCCGTGTTGTAGACTTCTTCCAGATCTGCATCGTCCGCAACTGTTTCTATCCGCTCCTGCAGGGGGATCACTTCGTCATCACAGGCCATCACAGCAACGGCACGGAACTCCAGACCCTTTGCCAAATGCATGGTGCTGATCGAAACGTGTCCACTCATTGATTCGACCTTTTCGTCAAGTGCTTTGAAAGGGAAATTGGTTTTGTCCACTGCTGATCTGGCTTTGTTTAATTCAGATGCAGAACGGACGAAGACGCCTATTTCGTGAGGTAACACGCCCTCATTTATTCTGTCCAAAACCCATCTACTGACCGCGTCGATTTCGTCTTCTTGAGTTTCGAAAACATTGATTCTGGGTTTTGGTCCATTGAATACCGAAACCGTCCCACGGCGTTCTTCTGTATTGCCGTCCACATCGGATAATTCGGGTGCCAGCAGACGATCTGCCTGCATTCTAATCTGGTGTGACGTTCGGTAATTGATTCGCAGTGTGCGGGAACGCCCCCGAATATCGACACCGAGCCCTAACCAGGAAAAAGGCTGTTGGAAAATCCGTTGCCCAAGGTCTCCGGCAAAGAAAAGGCTGTTTGGTCGGCCGCCGCCGAGCGCAGAGAGAAAGCGTAACTGAGCGACACTGACGTCCTGCGCCTCGTCTACGACGACAAATTCGAAGGGCGGATGCTTACTTTTCGCAAGATGCGCCTCCAGTCGGCTGAAGACCTCGGAGGGGGTGACGAGATCCCTACTTTTGAGTTTGGTTTGAACACGCTCGAAAATCGACCAAAGCACGACTCGCTGGCTTTCCGCCAGCCGTGTCTTGCGGCCTAAACGCCTGACATCCCGGTAGGCTTCCCAAGTCCCCAACTGCCATGCGTCCACGACCTGCTCCCACTCCGTCATCAGGAAATACGGGCTAAACTTGTGCCCATCGACTTCTCCGGCGGCTTCTTTAAGAAGCTGCCGTATGACTTCACGGGATACAATATGTGGAGGGCCAAAGTTCAGTTCATAGAGCCGCCGACCAATCCCGTCCATGGAGTGAATTTCCAAGCGTTCGGCAAGACGGGGTTCATTACTAATTAATCTTCTGAGTTTTGTGCTGAGCGCATGAGAGAGGACATCGGAAAAAGTGCTGAGCAATACCCTCGCATCGGGGTTGTTTCGTACCAGAAAGACAGCCCGATGAAGTGCGACAATGGTTTTTCCTGTACCTGCCGATCCTGAAATCCGCGCGGGGCCACTGTAATTCCCTTCTACAAACTGACGCTGCGCTGGATGGAGGAAGATCGTCCACTTTTCCCAGGGAAAGTCCAGTGCGCGTTCCAGTTCTTCCACATTCGTCATCACGCGGAAGCGGCGCTGCGCATCTGGGTGCTCGAAGGGACTCGTCGCCGCGACCGAAGAAGCGGGCACACGGGGCGTGCCACCTGTCGCGAGTTCCAGCAATGCTTCTGCCGCCTCACCAGGCAAGTGATCAGCCAAGGCCAGCAGCGTGTCCTCGGTTGCCTTCTTGACGTCGTTGAGCCACTCGGTGGGAACGCCGTAGCCAAGGAGTTCGTTATCGGACGCCCCGGCAAAAATGGGCTTTTTATCTGTGACAGGTTTCGGCTTAGCGGCAGGACCCGTCTGCACGTAAACCGGGACGACGACCTCCTTTACCGTCTCGCGTATCTCCACCAACTGGGCCGCACCCGTTTTGGGATGCGTTTCAAGCTTTCGTCGCTCGGCCCAGTCGTAAGCCTTGTCGTGATGATCGACGTAGCAGAGCAAAAGGCTGGCCTCGCTTTTGTGGACGATCAACCGGATATCGTTATTGACACGCACGGACCAGAACTTCTTGTCCTTCGCTTTGTCAAGCTTGTGAAAGCTCATTCCCGGACTGGCAGGGTTCATTTGCAGGTCAAAGGCCGTGGTCTTTACGGCCTTTTGTTCTTCGCCGGTGAGTTTGGCTAGGCTGTCGGTAAATGTGTCGGCAATAAGAAATTCCATGACCAGGCTAGATCCTCGGAATGATTTTACTTATAACTCACATATTTTGCGTATAGTTTGACACTCTCATAACTGACTGAAAACATTTATATTCACAGCTTATAATCAAGTAATTTGCGTCTAAACATCGTCTTTTTCGTCTAAAAAGAGTTCCCATTGAGAGCGACGTCCAGAGCCAGTTGATCGGATGGATCTTTCCAGCTTGCTCATGGCGTAGAGTAAATTACGAATCTTGTTTCGCTTTTGTTCATCGGTGAGCACATCCGACAGTTTTTCAAAGAGCAGGCTTTCTATTTCCTTCTTGGATGCCTTGCCATACCGCTTCAGGTAGGTCAAGATCATCTCCTTGTAATGCGCGTCATCAAACGGACGGTTTCTGATGTACTGAGCCTTATCGCCCGTGGCTGAGGCAACGTGTGCTGTAACATAAAGATTGGGGTAGCGTCCCTCTACAAGTTTATTTCTACGCAACATCTTGGCATCTTCCTTCTCAATTCTCTGCTGTTTTTGAACCTGGTCAAGCAAAATAACGGAAGGTAACGGAAGATCCTTTTCCTCCATCAACAGGGCCGTGTAATTAGGGTCAATCACTTTCCCGTGGATAGTAACCGTAACCTTACCTGGATCTGACAGATCAAAGTCAGGTAAGGGATAAAATCGTTTGCGCTGTTCCTGATACATGCGGCGAATGCCGTAGCCCATGGTGTCAATCATATTCAAATTCACCATCGCGACAGACAGAAAGTGGTTTCGGTAGCGCTTCGGTGTTTTCTCACGCAAGGTATAATCCGAAACAGCTCCTTCAAAGAACGACCCCGCACTTTCAAATACCAAACGATCCTGGGTCTCTGTGACGATAACGCGGGACTGCAGCGTATAATCCTGGTGGGCTATGGCATTATGTAGTGCTTCAAGGACAACCCACCTTTCATATTTTGGAATTTCATAGGGGATCAGGTGATTGGACGCATCGATTTTCTGATTGATATTGCGAATCCTTGAATACAATTCATTTGTTGTCACCAGAAACGGTGGTCCGAAGTGTTCATAAGCTCGTTCCTCTCCTTCTAATTTCCAGGTCATCTGCGCCGAAGCGGGTTCGATATGATGGCTTGCTTCCTCGCGGCCAAGTAGGAGTAAACAGGCGCGGGTAATCGCATCGCTCTTTGTTAGCCGCGCTCTATTCAGGAAGATTTTATCCGACCACGAATCGATTTCACCTCCAAAGGGTTTGTTCTGATTCTTCTCACGAAAGTTCTTGCGTGCAATTTTGATCGCGTCCGGATCCAGATCTAAAACGCTTGCTTTAGGACAGATCTCAGCGGACCAGTCCTCAATCATGACCTGTGAACGGATCTGCTCCAATTCGCTCATCCCAAGAGCGCAAAGAGACTCACCGTCTCGTCCATACCAGTGCCCTTGGAAGGAAACCGGAACTCCCTTCGGCGCAGGTGGAATCTCAAACATAACCACCCGGCCGTCCGGATGATTGACGACATGAATTTCATGAAAGGTAACGCCACCGGTTTGCTCAGAAATTTCGCGTTTCAGGCGATCGAGTTTTGCCGGGTTTTCCCGGAACCGGCTTCCGCAAATACTTCGATCTTTATCGACGACGCCAAATACCAACCAGCCGCAAGACTGTCCCTTGAGGTTCGCTTCGTTCGACAACGCAGAGAAATATTTTCCCAGCTTGTGGAAGTCAAAGTCGTCACGAGCAGTTTTAAATTCGGCCCATTCAGTTTCGTGAGGCAGTTCTCGCAATTCCTCAAGTTTGTTAATCAGATCGCGCTCTTCCATCACGCCACCCGAAACACCTTCATCACCTCATCGCCGAGATGATTGATGACCTTCACCGCAACACGCCCTGACGTGGGTTTGTCGAAGGGCCGGGAGGTGTCGCTGTGAAGCGTTTCCCAGGCTTCTTCGTTGATTTCCGCCTTCAAAGTTGTTTTTAAGGACTTGTAGGGATCGTTGGCACCAAGGAAGTAGGCGTGGCGGACGAAGAAGCTTTCTTCGTTGTAGTCGGTGTCGATAAACCAGCAGGCGATGCCGTCGGCTCCGTCGCTGCGGACTTCGCCGGTGTTGGGGTGGAAGACGTCTACACCATTGACCTTGATCTGGATCTGACCCTTTTCGGTATCGATGGTGTCGATGTCTGGCTCGCCGAAGATGACGAAGAGGTTGCCTTTGCCGGTGTTCTTGAGGTCCTCGGACATGTGCAGGTCGGCGTTCATGCGGGCCTTGAGCACGGGAATGCGGCCCAGCTTGCTGAACTCGGTGGCGTGCGCCTCGTAGTTGAAGGCGCAGGCGATGAGCACATCGAACCCGGCATCGCCCGCCTCGCGGGCGGCGGCGACGAGGTCGGCGCGCTGCACGGTGCCGAACTCGGAGCCGATGAAGATGGCGGCGCGCTTCTCTTTTTGATCACCCTCGGGGCCTTCCAGGTAGCGGCCTTCGGCGCAGACCAGGTCGCCGGGCCAGGGCGTGAGGGCGGTGAAGGTGATTCGGTCCTCCTTGTGCGCCTGCTGCACGCCGGCGGTCTTAAGGTTTTCCAGAATCATCTGGGGGAAGGACTGCTTGGCGTTGTATTCGAGGCTGTCATCCTTGAGGGCGTCGATGAGTTCATCGTCCTCATCCAAGGCCAACACGCGGTGGGGGCTGAGGCTCTCGACCGTGAATGGCCCGGCCACGCGGACCGTCTTTTTATTGTCGTAGGGCTTGTCGTAAAGATATTCAAACTCCGCCTTGGCGGCGATGGACTTGTCGATCTCCTGCTGCCGGGCAATGCGTGCCTCCCACCAATCGGCGTGTAGTTTTTTCGCCGCGTCCGGCCACTTGGCCTCGACCTCGCGCGGAATCTCCCACTCCAGCCAAGTCTTCTTGAGCGCGGCGTTCAGCTTCTCGCGCAAGGGCTCCAGCTTCGTTTGCCAATGGTCCCAGATGACATCGATCTCCGCGTTATTGGAGATGGAACTGAGCATGATGTGCGGCACGCGCTCATAGACGAAGCCGTGGCGGATGTTCCCCTGCACGGGCTGGGAACTCGGGGCCGTGCGGGTGACTTCGGCTTCCTTGATCTGGCCGTCACGGGAATCAGCCAGCAGGTAAAAGGGATAGCGCGCACCCATGATGCGGACCCGGGCCAGCGCCAGCGCCACGCGCGAAGTGTCAATCGTGATCCAGCGGCGGCCCCATTGCTCGGCGACATAGGCGGTGGTGCCAGAACCGCAGGTCGGGTCGAGCACCAGGTCGCCGGGGTCGGTCGTCATCAATAAACAGCGTTGGACGACCTTTGGGCTCGTCTGAACGACGTATTGTTTCGGCTCATGAAAACTGCCGCTAATCGTATCTGTCCAAGTGTTGTGATATTCGGAGACGGCGCTGTCAGAAAGGAATCGCTTGTAACGAAGACTGTTTGCGGATTGGAATAGACGATCCGCTTTACCAGCCCGATCAAGCCCCAAACGTTGCGTTTTCCAGTGGCGGCTCAAACCGGGATGGAATTGCTTTCCTTGAAATTCATAATTAAACGTGCTCGCCCCTGCACCTGCCGAAGCTAAGTCCCAAGACATGTATTCTTTTGTGTCGTCCCAGTTGCGCTCAAAATGAATCTTCCGGTATTTAAAGACAGTAAGGCTTTTTGCGTATAACAATATGTGATCAAATAAATTGGGAATGAAATCACTTGTCGCGTATCCCGTTTTCTGAAACGAAATTACCGTTACAAAATTCTGTTCCCCGAATACCTCATCCATCACCGCCCGGACGCGGTGGACATTTTCATCGCCGATCTGTACGAAGATGGAGCCGGACTCGGTGAGGAGATCGCGGGCGACGGTGAGCCGATCCCGCAGATAGGTGAGGTAGCTGTGGATGCCGTCGCGCCAGGTGTCGCGGAAGGCTTTGACCTGCTCGGGCTCGCGGGTGATGTGGTCGGCCTTGCCGTCCTTCACGTCGCGGCTGGTGGTGGACCACTGGAAGTTGCTGTTGAATTTGATGCCGTAGGGCGGGTCGAGGTAGATGCACTGCACCTTGCCGCGCAGGCCCTCGCGCTCGGCAAGGCTGGCCATGACCTGGAGCGAGTCGCCGAGGATCATGCGGTTGGACCAGTTCTGGTCGTGCTGGTAGAACTCGGTCTTGTCCACGCCCTTGGGGATGCCGTTGAAGTCGGCAAAAAGGTCGGGCTGGAAGCCGGGGGCCTGTGCCTCGGTGTCCTTGGTTTGTTTCAGCAGGTCGTCGATGAGTACTTTTGGGTGCATTTTTTCCTGGATGTAGAGCGGCGGGGCTTGGACGACAAGGTCGCTCCAATCTTTCACATCTTTACCCCGCCAGACCAACTGCGGGTCGAGGTCGCGATTACGGCGTTCGTAGGCCACGCGTACCGGGTCCTGCTCCGCCTTTTGCAGAACCGATTGGAATTCGGCGGTGGGGATGTTTTTGCGGGAGGCCTCTTCGTGCGTGAGGCTTGCGATGGTCTTTTTTGATTTTTTCTTGGGTGTCCTTTTTGCCATTTCGCTTCCTTATCCCGCCGACTGTGTTGTGACTGAATCGATCATTTTATCAAATTCACTTTCGACCTTGGCTTTGAACTCGGCCTCGATCTGATAAACCTCGGTGAATTCGGCAAACGCCCAGCGGCCATAACTGCCGAGATGGTTCACGCCGGGAACCCAGTAGGTGTCCATGGTGGATTTTTTCTCTACCGCGTCCTCGCGCCGGTAGCCCTTGATCTCGACCACGAGATGCAGCAGGTCATCGTCGCCGTGACCGTCATCTACCAGCGCAATGAAGTCGGGCAGATATTTTCGCATTTCGGAGCCATAGCGATACGGTACTTCCAGACTGAGGCCGTGGTTTTTCACATAGGAGCGCACCTTTGGGTGCGATTCTGCGACGCGGCAAAATTCGCCCTCCCAGTCGCTGTCGAGAACCACCCAGTTGATGTGGCACGACTTGGAACTCGTTTCCCAGCGGTCGGCCTTCGACGTGTTAAAGCGTACGTGGCTGGTGGAGCCAGTGGGATTGTAAGGATCAAGCAGCGCCTTGATCGGGCGCTCACCAAGGAAGCGTCGGGTAATCGCAGCTGTGATCTTGTTGCAGGCCATGTCGGCCAGTTCCTGATACATGAGCAATCCGGGATAGGTGTCACCTTTGCAGATTAGGCAGGTGTCGAGCCATTGCTTGGTGATGCGCTTAAGCTGGCCGAATAGGTGAAGCTTCGGCTCCTCGCCAGGATCTCGCCATTTCGTGTAGAGCAGCCGCTGGGTGACGTGAAAGACGAGCGAGGATGGCCGCATGTCGTCCAGATGCTCAAGACTCATGTCCACGCCTTCGCCGATGATACCGGAGTTGCGAGTAATGGATGGGCCAACCAGGTCTGGGCTGAGTGTCAGGATGGACTCGTCGTTGAAGTCAGCAGTCAACCGTTCTTCCGGCAACTCCACGCGATAGCCCTCGACACGGGGGAACCGGATTTCGAGTGCATCTCGCTCAGGTCGCATGGCCTTGACCTGTACTGTCTCACGCGGCGGCTGTGGCGGTGCAATAACCGGCTTGGCGGTGAAATCGAAAGGGATGCCAAACACGTCGGCGTATTCGACGTTGAACAGTCCTTCCTCATTCAGCTCATAGGACTGGCGGCGCAGCGCACGACCAATCACTTGCTCGCATAATAGCTGTGTGCCGAATGCACGGATGCCGAGGACGTGGGTGACGGTATTCGCATCCCAGCCTTCGGTAAGCATGGACACGGATACGACGCAGCGAATGGAACCGCCAAGTTGGCCGGGCTTGCCAACAGTATTCATGACTTCGCGCAGTAGTTCCTGATCGGTGATATTGTCGCCGGCACGGGCATCGCGGCTGCGCTCTAAAATTTCCCTGCGAAAGCGTTCAATCTCGTCGGCAGCCATGCTGCGGAAATTGGCATCGAGCGCATCACCCGCTTCGAGCTGCTCACTGTCAATGAGAAATGTGTTCGGGCGAGGGAGCGGGTTGCCGGTGGTTTCGTCGAAATTACGGAATAGTGCGAAGCGGCTGTTTTGCAGCGTGGTGGTACCGTCATCGTTCTTGCGATGGAATCCGGAGACGAAGTCGTATACGAGTTTCGAGATAGAGGTGTTCTGGCAGACGATGATAAAACACGGGGGGACCTTAACGGCGTAATCCTCCCACAACTTGAAGGTTTTTTCGTAGTGACCATAGAGGGCTTCCACCGCTGTCTGCAAACGTGTTGGTAGTTTGAGCGGGTCGAGCTCCTCGCCTTTGCCGCGTCCCTTCTTGGGCATGTCCTTGCGGATATTCTCCCAGAGGTTTCTGAATACCGGCAATTCGTCTCCCGGAATGTTTTCCGCCACTGGGACACGCGGGAGCTTGACGATGCCGCACTCAATGGCATCCATCAGCGAGAAGTCGCTCATCGTCCACGGGAACAGCGTACCTTCGGCGTAGCCGGAGCCACTGAGGAAGAACGGCGTCGCGGATAGGTCGATGACGCGGCTGAGGCCGAGCTTGCGGTTCACCGCTTCGAGGCCGGAGATCCAGAGACGTGCGGCTTCTTTATTCTTCTCAGCTTCCTTCCTCTCATCGCCTTTCAGTGCATCATCGTCCGCGTCCTTCGGTTTCTCCCGGTAGCAGTGGTGCGCCTCATCATTGATGACAAGGATGTGCTTCATGCCCATCAAGTCGGGCATCACGCGCTGGAGCATCTGGCCTTCGGTTTCGAGCGTCTTGGGTTCTTCGCCCGTGCGGCCTTGAAGCAACTGACGTCCGCCTTTGGAAAGCGCGATCCGCTCGCGCAGCTTGAAGGCGTGGTAGTTGGTGATGACGATCTTGGCCCGGTTTATGTCGTCGAGCATGTCGCCCGGCACCAGCTCGCGGTTTTTGTAGTAGCTGTCGGGGTCATTGGGTTGCAGAACGCGCAGACGGTCTTTGATCGTCAAACCGGGTGCGCAGACCAGAAAGCCGCGTGTGAAATGCTTACTCGCGGGGCGCCGCACCGCATTGATTGTTTGCCAAGCAATGATCATGGCCATGACGGTGGTCTTGCCCGCGCCGGTGGCCATTTTCAGGGCCAGACGGATGAGGTCCGGATTGGCGTCGTTGTTGGCATTGGCTAGATGCTCAAGGAAAACTTTTCCGGTCTTCCCGGCATTTGGAGCAACCTCCGTCAACCAGATGGCGATTTCAGCTGCTTCCACTTGGCAGAAGAACGGACGGATACTGTTGAAGCGATAATGCCGCCAATAGTGAAGTAGTCGAGCGGTTTCAGGCGTGACATGCCAGGTATTTTGATTCGGAAGGCTTCGCCACTGGTCCACGTGACGGCGGAGCTCATTGATAATTGGCGTGGTATTGTATTGCTGATCTTGGCTTGAAAGCCCTTTGCCTTCGTCGAAAACGAATTGTTCTTGTTTAGCTGTTCCCCTGCGTTTTCTAGGCTTCGGGATCGGGGTGATGAACTCGGCCCGGCGGCGGGTTTCGGTGATCTGCTGGGTCGGTTGGCCCTCCTCATCCATCTCCCAGTGTCGCTTAGGGTACTCGTAGGGAGAGTTAAGGACAGGATGTTCGAAAAATCGATTATCCATGGAGGGCTTTTCTCTTGTGGCGACCGTTAACTAAACGAGGCAACAAAATAATAATTGAAAAAGAAGAAAAAATATAGAAAATTCCGAGTGTTTTCCATAAATCTGATGTATAGAGGTGAATTTTGTCTACACTCACTCAACAATTAAAAGCAAAGGCTTGATACTTAACAAGAGAATATTGTCATTGAGAGTTAATACTAAATGGGGGATAAGGCTAAATCACGAATTCTATTTTTATTTACGTATCGGATGATCTTTTCAGCCAATTTCGCATTGCGACCCTCGTCAGAGACCAGAGATCATTATACAGTTCACGCTCGTTAAAATATGGGGGATCCCACCCAAAGGCACGCATCTGATCTAGTTGCATCAACTCGCTTCCGTGATGAATCCCAGACCGAAGCGAATACATCTTACTGCGCCGGCTCCTTTGGTTATCACTAGGCGCATATTGATCAAAGAAAGCTCGGAATCTTTCGGTGGCGGATGGGGCCTCGTGCCCACGATCCTCGTTGCACTTTTCACAGCGAACATGGTGAGTCGTGCCTCGGTCGGTCAGTGACTCAACAGCCGAGACAAGAGACGTAAAGGAGGAAGAACCAGAGATTATCCATTGGCGAGAGGCTATATCTATCCAGAATGTCGCACGTTCAAACTGGGCACGTTTTGTCGATGATAGCTTTTGGTAGAGGCAAATAGACTGGTCGAGATCCGAAGGGACACGCAAGCCCTGTCGATCATAGCCGACCATTCTGTAATACTCTTCAGGTTCTACCTCTTCTAGCTGGTTGTCAGCTGCCGGAGTTAACACATCAATTATTGAATTTCCTAGCTTCGCAAAGAACCATTTCTGAACCCATTTACTCTCAGACCATTTGTTGTTAACAAGTTCGGTTGTCCAGAAATGTTCGGATCTTTGGAGTTGGTGGCTTATACGTCCAGCAAGTAGAACATTGAGAAGGAGTGTTAGGTTATGGTGTTCCCTTCTGCGCCGATGGTTCGTGACTTGAGAAAGACTGCTCTCCTTTATTGGGAACTCCAGGATAAACGGGTGCTCAGCCATTTCGACGGGAGCGCGAGGAGCATCAACCGGAGGCGGAAGAATCTGCACTCCAGATTCAACACCCCGCCACGAACCCAGAACGCGAAAGCCACTGAAACTATACTCGCGTCCTACCTTCATCGGCCCAGCAAGGATGGATTTCTCTATCTCCTCGCTAACCTGCCTCCATTCTTCAGCGTCAAACGCTGGACCAGGTTCTATGGCATCTATTTTTTTGTCACGAAAAGTGAGACCAATTTTGCAGGGCGGGCCTGCGAGAGGAAGATATAGTTTATTGGGATTTTTAGGCCTCCCGTCATACTGACCAGGACCGCCGATCCGCTGTTCTAGAAGGAGCCTCAATTCAAATGAATCAAGGTTCACCCACGTCTCGCTTAAAAGGTTTGCTGCCATCTCCTCATTTCTCCTAAAAGACCATCCCTTCCCCCTCAGTTAAACAGCATTCGCCATTCGATACAGGCGGAGAAGCTCGTCTCCCAGGCTATTCTTGGGCATCTCAATACCTAATTTTCTATACCAATAGTTCGCGTTTTTAAAATCCTCCTCTACCCGATGCAAGTAGGCATGGATGAGGCAGGAGAGTTCGTCGGTATAGGGTTGAACGACTTTATGGGATTCATCCCAATGGCCGTCGCGGGCGAGGTCTAGGGCTTTTAAATAATTACACGGCATACGCTATTTTTAAAGCCCAGCTTATCCGACAGACGAGCGGCCATCATTTTAAGCTCTCACTCCCCGCCCACGCCCCTACCCGCCCTTCCAAAACAAATTGACCCCCCTCAAAAAAAATCGGGGGGTCAAGAGATCCTTGATCGCCTGAAATGAATCAAATAGCCCTGCCATGGCAGCGGACGTGCCCGAGTCCTACGAGGGCGCGGCCTCTGCGGGTCCGGCTTCCACTTATTTCAGGCCACCCCTTCAAAAAGTCCTTTCTTTCTTCTTTCCCCTATCTTTCTCAAACCGTTCCTGAACCACCTTTTCCCGCTCTTCCTCAAATATCCGCATTCCTTGATCGAAGGTCAAACTCCCCGCCTCAATCTTCTCACAGATCCCTAGGCGCAAGGCATGAAGGCGCTGAAGTTCTAAATCATTCGGATTCTTTTTAACAAGGGCCTCCCACTCCCCGGCCGCTGTCCGATCGTGACAATAATTTTGAGTCTCCGGGAAAGCAGAACCCGCAGCAAAGAAAACAATTAAAACTGAAAAGAAAACCCTGACAACCATCACTCCCCGACCCGCGCCAAACATTCCGGGCTGTCATTCTTGGGACTGTTCACCACCTTCGACACCGGATAAAAGTCCATCTCTTTTTCCGGATAAGGCTCGAAAACCCCTTCGATCTCCTGAAGTCCCACTCCCGGATCCAACCAGGCATCGATCAACTCCGGCCTCCTTAGTATCACCGGCATCCGATCGTGCACTTCCTTTAAGAGCGGATTGGCCGTCGTCGTCAGGATCGTATAGGAACGCAAGGGCTGCCCCTCCGCGTCCCGCCACTCATCCCAAAGCCCGGCGAAGGCCATCGGCGCCTCGGACTTCAGGAAGATCCGCATCGGCGTCTTCGTCTCTAGACCTTCCGATTTCTGCCATTCGAAGAAATTAGACGAGGGCACAATACACCGCCGCTTGTTCACCAAGCGCCGATAGGAAGGCTTCTCCCCGACCGTCTCAGACCGCGCATTGATCATTTTATAACCCATCTTCATATCCTTCGCCCAAGACGGAATCAAACCCCAACGATAAAGATCGAGTACGCGGGTGCCATCGAAATTGAGGATAACAGGAGCTTGTTGAGAAGGGGCGATGTTGTAACGCGGCGCAAAATCGGCCTCTTCATTGACTTTGAAGAATTTAAAAGCGGATTCGGGATTTAGAAAAAAAGAATATCGTCCACACATTCAATGGTCCTCTTTATCTAAGAGCCGACTTTAATCAAACATCCCCATAAAGTCAAAAGATCTCCCCCGCCCATCCGGGACCGTGTTTCTTTCATCGCGAACCACCGCGCTTCCAGGTACAACGTCCCGACCTTCCGCCCCCCCAGTGGCTCCCCCTGCGAGATATCCTGTCGGCAAGATCCCGGCAGCATACCAAAGACCGCACCGCCATCCATCAAACCCTTTTAGAGGTAGGCCGCACTTTAAGGAAGCAGGCCTAGCGGCCGCCGCGCCCTCCCTGTGTCCAGTCACGCCCCCCGCACTGCCTGTCTATTGAGAGTCATTCGGCCGCCTTGAACTTCTTTTATTTCTTTTTCCTGCTTGAACCTTTGTGAAAGCAGGGAAAAAGAAATTTGTTTTTAAGGGAAGCCACGTCAACGAGGAGGACTGACCATGAGCGCTTATGTCGTAGAAAACGAAACCGTTAATAAAATCTTGTCCACCCTGC
>JAJCYG010000007.1 GCA_029263055.1 Actinomycetes bacterium | reverse complement strand
AAAAGAGAAAATATGTACATCAGTAGCTCGTCCGGGAGCATGTTGATCGTACCTTTCTCATCTGAAGTAAAAGTTGAAAACTTTCGTCCCAATGTTGGGATAGCTAAGGGAGTGGTTTCTCTATTTGTGGGATTCGGCTCGAACGAGCGAAAAAATCTTGGACTGGAACCGATAGACTGAGGCATTTTATTTAGGATTGGTTTGGTTTTATAAACGTTACAATATTATCGACTTTTAAATATAAAGTCTATATACAAATAAAAAACGAAAGGATTTTACTACGATAGCCAAATAGAGGATAGCTGTATAGAACCTTAACGAAGGTACAGGAATGCGGGAATAGGGAATTAAATTTCACGTTAAACCCTTGAGCTTTTCGTTTTGAAACTCATCCTATATTCCTGCATTCCTGCATTCCTGTATTCCTGCATTCCTGCATTCCTGTATTCATGCATTCCTGCATTCCTGCATTCCTGCATTCCTGTATTCCTGTATTCCTGCATTCCTGCATTCCTGTATTCCTGTATTCCTGTATTCCTGTATTCCTGAACAATCAAACTCCAACCCGAAATCCCGTCTTATCCTGCCCTGATCCTGCCCTGATCCTGTCTTCATCCTGACAAAAAAAATCCCCAACCACCTTTCGGTGATTGGGGAGAAATAAAATGAGCTTGGCAGCGACCTACTCTTCCACACTCTTGTGTGCAGTACCATCGGCGATGCAGGGCTTAACTTCTGAGTTCGAGATGGGTTCAGGTGTACCCCCCGCTCCATAGCCGCCAAGCAATAAGTCTAGTTTCAGTGCTGATAACAATTTATCTCACACACAAAAATCGAAGCTTGAATGATATCAAGCAATCGGCTCAAGTGAAAAAAAAGTGATTAAGTCGATGGACCGATTAGTACTGGTTAGCTCAACACATTACTGTGCTTACACACCCAGCCTATCAACCATGTAGTCTTCATGGGGTCTCATTGGGATATCTTATCTTGTGGGAGGCTTGGCGTTTAGATGCTTTCAACGCTTATCCTTTCCAAACGTAGCTACCCGGCAATGCCCTTGGCAGAACAACCGGAACACCATTGGTTTGTCCACTTCGGTCCTCTCGTACTAGAAGCAGCTCCTCTCAAATATCCTACGCCCGCAGCAGATAGGGACCAAACTGTCTCACGACGTTTTGAACCCAGCTCGCGTACCGCTTTAATTGGCGAACAGCCAAACCCTTGGGACCCACTTCAGCCCCAGGATGCGATGAGCCGACATCGAGGTGCCAAACCGCAACGTCGATATGAACTCTTGGTTGCGATAAGCCTGTTATCCCCGGAGTACCTTTTATCCGTTAAGCGACGGCGATTCCACTTTCCACCGCCGGACCACTAAGCCCTACTTTCGTATCTGCTCGACTTGCTGGTCTCGCAGTTAACTTACCTTATACCTTTACGCTCTACTCATGATTGCCAACCATGATGAGGTAAGCTTTGGACTCCTCCGTTACTTTTTAGGAGGATACCGCCCCAGTAAAACTGCCCACCTGACACTGTCTGGCTCCCGGATTCACGGGAAAGCGTTAGACTTTCGACCTGACAAGACCGGTATTTCAAGGGTGACTCCGCCCATCCTAACGAACAGGTTTCACAGTCTCCCGGCTATCCTACACATGCCAAGTCAAAAGCCAATATCAGGCTACAGTAAAGGTTCACGGGGTCTTTCCGTCCCACTGCGGGTAAACGGCATCTTCACCGCTACTACAATTTCACCGAGTCTCTGGTTGAGACAGCACCCAGATCGTTATGCCATTCGTGCAGGTCGGAACTTACCCGACAAGGAATTTCGCTACCTTAGGACCGTTATAGTTACGGCCGCCATTCACCAGGGCTTGAAGTCAGAGCTTCGTCCGAAGACTAACCCCTTCTTTTGACCTTTTGGCATTGGGCAGGCATCACACCCTATACATCGCCTTAGACGGCTTAGCAGAGTGCTGTGTTTTTGGTAAACAGTCGCCTGGGTCATTTCTCTGCGGCCTCCAGCAGCTCATGTCGCGAGGACAATCACCACCAGAGGCTCCCCTTCTCCCGAAGTTACGGGGATAATTTGCCGAGTTCCTTAACCAGAGTTCTCTCGCGCGCCTTAGAATCTTCATCCCACCTACCTGTGTCGGTTTTGGTACGGTCACCATCAGCAACTAGAGATTATTTCTTGGAAGCATAGCGCTATGTCATCGGATCCTCCGAAGATTCCCCTTGAGAGCAACCTGACGTTATGCAGACGGATTTACCTATCTGCCGGTCTCATTGCCCTACGAACACAACCAACGGTTCGCACACTTAACGTACTCCGTCATCCCATCGTACTAGCTTTAGGTGGTACAGGAATATTTAACCTGTTTCCCATCGTCTACGCATTTCTGCCTCGACTTAGGGGCCGACTAACCCAGGGAAGACGAGCTTTACCCTGGAAACCTTAGGTTTTCGGCGAGGGGGATTCTCACCCCCTTTATCGTATACTCATGCCATGCATCATCACTTGTATGCGCTCCAGTGCTCCTTACGGTACACCTTCGATGCCCATACAACGCTCTCCTACCGCGTACTTACGTACACCCGCGACTTCGGCTCTACACTTAGCCCCGATAATTTTCGGCGCAGAGTCTCTCGATTGGTGAGCTGTTACGCACTCTTTAAATGGTGGCTGCTTCTAAGCCAACATCCCAACTGTCTGTGAAACTCCACTTCCTTACTCACTTAGCGTAGAATTAGGGGCCTTAGTCGGCGGTCTGGGCTGTTCCCCTTTCGACAATGAAGCTTATCCCCCACTGTCTATCTCCCGGATTATCCCGTTGGTATTCGGAGTTTGGTTCCCTTTGGTAGGCCGGTAGGCCCCCGCGTGGATCCAGTGCTCTACCCCCAACGGTTTTACTTCCGAGGCTAACCCTAAAGTTATTTCGGAGAGAACAAGATATCTCCAAGTTTGATTGGCCTTTCACCCCTATCCACAGTTCATCCAAAGATTTTTCAACATCTACTGGTTCGGTCCTCCACAAAGTGTTACCTTTGCTTCAACCTGACCATGGATAGATCACTTGGTTTCGTGTCTACGGCAAATGACTACACGCGCTATTCACACTTGCTTTCGCTTCGGCTCCGGAACGTTATCCCTTAACCTTGCCATTTACCGTAACTCGCTGGCTCATCATGCAAAAGGCACGCCATCAGCCATTCTCCTAAAAGGAGCATAGGCCTCTGACCGCTTGTAAGCTGCTGGTTTCAGGTTCTATTTCACTCCCCTAACAGGGGTTCTTTTCGCCTTTCCCTCACGGTACTGGTTCACTATCGGTCATCAACGAGTATTTAGCCTTAGAAGGTGGTCCTCCTAGATTCAGACCGGGTTTCACGTGTCCGGCCCTACTCAGGTGCCAACCCTGACCTGTTTTTCGTGTGTCTACGGGACTATCACCCTGTGTCGTTCGACTTTCCAGACGATTCGACTTAAAAAAACAGATACCTTTGGTTGGTCCTACAACCCCAGAGTCAAAAAACTCTGGTTTGGGCTATTCCCATTTCGCTCGCCGCTACTTAGGGACTCTCTGTTGATTTCTTTTCCCGTGCCTACTTAGATGTCTCAGTTCAGCTCGTATCGCCTCCGCAACCTATGTATTCAGTTACGAATAGTGAGAGATTAATCCCACTGGGTTTCCCCATTCGGAAATTCTCGGGTCATAGCGTCTTCCAGCTCGCCGAGACTTATCGCAGGTATACACGTCCTTCATCGCCTGTTGATGCCAAGGCATCCACCAGCAGCCCTTAATAACTTAATCAATAAAAGTTATTCGCTTGAGTTCCTCTACAGGTTCCCGAAGGACTCCATAGAGGGCATACGATTGCTTAAAATAAACATTTCAAGCGTCGATTTTTGTTTGTGAAATTGTAGATATTACTCTAACAATTACATTTTTATCAGCTACATACATTTTGTATGTATTTGAAACTAGACTTTCAAAATAGCGAGCCAGGCTAATGCCTGGCGATTTGCTGTTTTGACAGCAAAAGAATGGTAATGATTGTTGCTTACAGTTTGCTCAACCTGTGTTGTATCCGAGGATACTACACTGTCCTTAAAGGAGGTGATCCAGCCCCACCTTCCGGTAGGGCTACCTTGTTACGACTTCATCCCAGTTATCGGCCTCACCTTCGGCACTTCCTTCCTTGCGGTTAGGTCAGTGACTTCGGGTAAAACCAACTCCCATGATGTGACGGGCGGTGTGTACAAGACCCGGGAACGTATTCACGGCGCTATGGCT
>JAJCYG010000006.1 GCA_029263055.1 Actinomycetes bacterium | reverse complement strand
CGTAGAACAACTCGCCGCCTGGGCCAACACCATCCCGTATGAAATTCTCACCAACTTGGGTGATCGTATTCATAGGGTTTATGTTTGAGGAGATGAGATAAATTATGAATACACTCTTCTTTATTTTAGGCATTTTAGTGTTATTTATATAGCTTTAATTAGTGTTTGATTCTTTTGTTGCATGGTATCCGTGAAAGCGTTAAAATGGTGTGAAAGTAGATTATGATTCAATCGTTTAAAGATAGGGTGACAGAGGATCTTTTTCATGGGGTTCGGAGTAAATCTGTTTCAAAGTTTCCATCTCAAGTAGTTAAAACAGCAGTGAGGAAGCTTGATATGGTGAACTCGGCTTCTCAGCTTGTTGATTTGAGAGTGCCGCCGGCTAATCGGTTGGAGGCTTTGAAAGGTGATTTAAAAGGGTTTTATAGTATTCGGGTGAATGATCAGTGGCGAATTGTTTTTCGATGGAGTGAGGGTGGTCCTGCTGAGGTGGCTTTGAGAGACTATCACTAATTATAGAAAGTGGTGAAGAGATGATTCCTAAAAATAGAGTGTCAACACATCCGGGTGAAATATTAGGTGAAGATTTTTTAATTCCTTTGGAAATGACCCAGTCTGCTTTAGCGCAGCATATTGGTGTTCCTGTTCAACGAATTAATGAAATAATAAAAGGGAAAAGAGGGATTACACCTGAAACGGCTTGGTTATTTTCTCAAGCATTTGGAACCACTCCTGAGTTTTGGCTTAATCTTCAAACAAATTATGATCTAGCTAAAAGTAAACCAAAACGAATTATAAAAAGATTTAAAAACACAAGACGAAGAATAAAAGCATAATATAATGTGATAAGTTTTACAGTTTATAAGATGTGGAGAAGTTAAAATGAATGAACGTGAGAAGATTAATTATGTGGAGTATGGGGCGCGGGATTTGGTTGCCACTAAAGCCTTTTTTGTGGAGGTGTTTGGGTGGGAGTTTGTGGATTATGGGCCGGAGTATACGGCGTTTTGTAGTGAAGGGCTTGATGGGGGTTTTTTTAAGGCTGATTTGGCGGCTTCGACTGAAAAGGGGAGTGCGTTGATTGTTTTTTATTCGCCTGATTTGGACGAATCTCAATCTAAGGTTGAAAAGGCTGGGGGGAAGATTGTGAAGCCGGTTTTTTCTTTTCCGGGTGGGCGGCGTTTTCACTTTACGGAACCGAGTGGGAATGAGTTGGCTGTTTGGACTGATAAACCTGTGCGGGGATAGACTATTGAATTTGCTGTTCTAAAGAAATAGTCTAAAAGTAAAAGGGAATGCTTGATTGAAGCATTCCCTTTTTTTATTCTGCTGCAGAACCTGTTTATTTGTTGCAGACAGTTACAGTTGCGGTGACGATTGGTGGTGTCAGTCCTGTAATAATGATAACGGTGATGGTTCCGTCTGAGACTTTGTCTAGGTCTTCTTGGCTGAGTTCACCTGAGCTCACCAATTCTTTGTGCGCGTTGTGCCAGTCTTCTTCTGTAAAGCTGAAGCCGGCATCATTGGCAATTTTACCACTTCTTTGATTGCTTCTTCATGAGAATTAGAGTTTAAAAAACTTCTTTTTGAAGGGAAAGAGACCCAGAAGGGCTGAACCTAAAAGAAGTAATGTGGTTGGCTCGGGGTTTACACCCACACCCACACCTGAAAAACTAGGAACTTCAAATTCAAAAAAACCACCGTTAATGGTTCCGGCAATTCGGGTGGCGACTCCTCCTGTTACGTGCACACCAAAAAAATCTGAAGTCGAAAGACTATATGGGATTGTTCCTAGATCAGTTAAAGCAATCCTTACTAAAACATTTCCAGTAAAAAGAGCGGTTGTACTCACATCAAATAAGGAAATTTCTCCTCCTACGGTAGGAACAATCGTTATTCCAGCAGCATCTGCTAAGATATTTTCTGCACTTGCCTCTGTTAATTGAGTGAGTGTGGTATCTCCATCAGCCGTGATGTCAGTCCATCTAAGTTTAGGTGAATCTGCCAATAAAGAATCGTCCCAATCTGTTGCATTATCATGCACACCATCTTGAGTGTTAAAGCCTGCTTGTTGTAAAGCATCTCCCAATACAGCTCCACCTTCGAGGACTAAGTTATTAAAATAAAGAGGTAAGTTATTTAACACAAAACGGCTCGAGGCATCTTTAATGGTTAAAGTATCGACATAAAGAGCTTCATCTCCCAAGCCTCCTCCTGTTGCGTTGTTGATATTATCTACAAGTTGAACACGCGCACCTGGACCAATCACCAAATCAGAGATACTAAAGTTATTTGTAAAGCCTGGTGCATTTGGATCGGGATTGACCCCTTGGTTAAATGCTTGAGTTGGATCAAATTTTGTACTTCCTAAATCGCTTCCTGCAATTTCTAAATTCACAAAAGCGCCTCCAACGCCTCCATTCATTTGAAGGGTGGAATCAACATCATCGTCAAAACCCCAATTGGCTGCAACAGTTTGGCTGGTTGTAAAGTCTCCACTTAAAATAATACTACTGGCAACACTAAAGGATGAAGTTGCGCCACCATCGATAGTCATATCTCCACCATACAAAGTACTACCTGTTACATTTAAAGCTCCATTATTAAGGACTTTTATTTCACCTGTGGCATTCGTATCACCATAAGTGAAAGCTCCAAAACTTAAAGTACCGTTATCAGCTTCCCATCCACCTGTGCCGTCCCATCCGCGAGCTGTTAAGTTGATGGCGCTCCCACCTGTGGCACGAACAATTCCATTGTTTGTGTAAGTTCCTGCATTTAATGCAAAAGCGCCTCCATTAGCTTCTACAAGACCCGTTGTTCCATTAATAAAGCCATCTGCTCCATCAGTAGGATCAATTGTTAAGGTTCCAGAATTTGCTCTAATCGTTCCATTGTTTGTGATTTTTAAAGCATTTACCCCGAGAAGTCCGGTGCCTGTTACAGTAAAATTAGAACCAAGGGTCACTCTGTCTGTGCTTAAAGCCCCTTTCACTCGGGCTAGAGTTGCATGAGACAGATTAATCGTTCCAGTTCCATTCATAGCAACATCCCCATTCATTGTGATATTGGCAATGCCATTAACAGCTGTGTGTGTATGTGTGCCATTTAATGTGATTGTTCCTTTATACACTGCGTGACGATTATTGTTTGTTAAGACATTGGGATTAATTGTCAGCCCCCCTGGATCAGTTCCATCATAAGTGGCTGTATTTGTTTGGTTGAGAGTATTTAAAAGCCCTGTTCCGTTAATGGTTCCTCCGCGAATGGTGGCATTTTGAATATTAAAATTAGAATTAGCACCTACATCTATAATTCCGTTACGATTATCGAGTGTCCCTGTTGCAAAATTAAAGTCGCCATTATTAGAGGCTTGAATCGTTGTGTTATTAATAAAACCATCAGTGGCATCAGTGGGATCTAAGATCATGGTCACACCATCAGCATTGGCATGGATCAAACCATTATTTGTGATTTTTAAAAAATTGGCTCCTAAGTTTCCGCCACCTGTTACGTTGAATGTAGAACCAATCGTCAAACGATCTGTGTTGACACTACCTTTTATATGAGCAAGTGATATATTGGTCATATTAATGGTGCCTGTCCCATTCATGTTGACATCCCCATTCATGGTGATGTTTGTCGTCGAATTTACTGCTGTATGTGTGTGTATACCATTTAATGTGATGGTCCCTTTATAGATTGCATGACGATTATTATTTGTTAAGAGATTAGGATTAATTGTAAGCCCACCTACATCGCTTCCATCATAAGTAGCGGTATTTCCTTGATTGAGGGTATTAAAAGTTCCCGTTCCATTAACAGTCCCTCCACGAATCGTGGCGTTTTGAATATTAAAATTAGAGCCAGAATCAATATCGATAATTCCGTTGCGGTTATCTAAGGTTCCCGTTGAAAAATTAAAACTTCCATTATTAGAAGCGTGAATGGTTCCATTATTAATAAAGCCATCGACGGCATCTGTGGGATCTAAAATCATGCTCCCACCATCATCACCGGCATTGATTAATCCATTATTGGTAATTTTTAAATTATTGGTTCCAAAGTTTCCACCGCCAGTTACTTTTAAATTAGCACCAATGGTCAAACGGTCCGTGCTCAAAACACCTCTTACTCGGGCTTGCGATAAGTTTTCCATGTCAATGGTTCCTGATCCATTAACATTAACATCCCCATTCATGGTAAGATTCGTATTAGAGCCAGCAGATGTGATAAAATGTTTTCCACCTAAAGTAATGGTTCCTTTATAAACTCCATGACGATTATTGTTTTGTAATAATGTTGTATTTAATGTGAGCCCCGCTCCAATAGTTCCATCATAAGTCGTGGTTTGATTTTGTGATAAGGTATTGAATCCCCATCCCGTTCCGGTATAGTTAACTGTTCCCTCGCCAGTAACAGTGGTGTTCCCTACATTAATTCGACCTGTTGCTGTCAAATCAATCAGGCCGTTGATAGTAATGATTCCTCCAGTGTGTGTCATTGTTCTCGAATTCGTGATATTTAAAGTATCACCTGAATCAACGGTGAGATTGCTGATGGATGGACTTACAGAATCAAGGGTCACGACAGAATTTGTTCCAGTATCTCCATTGTCAATAAAAACACTATCCGCACTTGGAGAAGAACCTTCAGACCAACTCCCTCCAGTGCTCCAATTGCCAGTCCCTCCTTGCCAAATATTATCTCCAGCAAAAAGATTGGGTGTGAAAGATAGAGAGAAGGGAATGATTAGAAATAAAAGGAAGTGTTGTTTTTTAAAAACAAAAGAATCAGATTTTAATTGAGCCCACTTTATCATGGCTGCATACCAACATCTTTCTTTAAATATAAGTTAATTATACCTCATTTCTTACTTATTTGCAAGTGGTTACATTAATTGATTGTTGTCTGTGAGTCTCTTTTGACCTGTCCTTAAGTGAGTTGGGTTGGGGTGCT
Organism: Actinomycetes bacterium; assembly: GCA_029263055.1. Lineage (GTDB taxonomy): Bacteria > Auribacterota > JAJCYG01 > JAJCYG01 > JAJCYG01 > JAJCYG01. The sequence continues at coordinate 6,007 of JAJCYG010000006.1, read as the reverse complement.
TTGTCCCCGTAATTCGATGTAAGTGACAAATTTGTAAGAGGTTGAGCTCTTCTCTATCCTTAAAAATGGTATCAATTCTGCTTATATCTAGCCTGTTAAAATAAAAATCTAACTATAATTATTATAAACATTGAGTTTCTATGGAACAGTGAAAAGAATCGATTCAATAAGAAAAAACATAGTGTTTCGTTTGAAGAGGCTAAAACAGTTTTTAAGGAGCAATTATGAGAAAAGGATATGATTTTTCTAAATCAAAAAAGAATCCATATTCAAAACTATTAAAAAAGCAGATTACGATTCGATTAGAAAAAGAAGTGATTGAATATTTTAAGAACCTATCTAAAGAGACAGGTATTCCTTATCAGAATTTAATCAATCTTTATCTAAGAGACTGTGCCGTGACAAACAAAAAACCAACCATTAAATGGGCTGCTTAAGGAGAGTGTCTTGTATGAAATAGGCAGATGTTAAAGCGAGTATTCTAGACTTTGAGGTGTGGCATATGGGTTTGTGCTAGGTCGGCGCATGCCTATTTGGCCGAGTTCTTTTAGTCTTTTCTTAATGGATTGTTGCTCTGATTGGGGAAGAGAAGGGAGAATTTCTTTAATGGCCTTAACTGCTTCAGCTGATCCAATATTAAATAAGGCTCGAACAGCTGATTGACGAAACAAGATGTTTTTTGTCTGCCTTTTTAGAAAGAGAATGGCTCGGTTTCTTAGCGGATGATTGGGGCTCAGTTCTTTTGTCACAGATCCCACCTTATTGACTAGCGCAATTTTAGCTATAGGGTCTAGCGCATCAAACATTGTGCTTCCAGAAGGTGTTGCCACCCTTTCAATGAAAGCTTCTTTGGACTTGCTGAGTTCTTCTATAACGCGTTTTAATCTATTAATACTCATATTCCTTTTAAGCAGGTTTAGTAGAGGCTCAACAAATTGAGAACGGTTTGAGTCAATTAAGGACCCTAAAGCTGTTTGAAGAGATTGGTCTTGGCTGTTGGGTTTGGAGGTCTCCAAAGAGTCGAAATAAAGAACCAGTAGAGCCTCTTTATTTAAAGATGAAAGCTTTTGGTCTTTGATTTTAGCCGCGTGGCTTAGGAATTCTATAGCTTTCTTGTAATCTTCTGAAAAGAGCTGACGTTGATAAGGCGTTTTAGAGAAACCGTTTAATTTTTTTATGACAAAAGCGATCGCTCTATTGGATTTTCTCTTAAGGAGTTGGCTGATCATTGCCCACTTTTTTGATGTGGTGATTTGACCTTCTTCTAATTTAGGGTCTTCCATGAGTTCGGCAAGTTCAGTTGAACTAACTGATTCAGGTTTATTTGGTTTTAATTTTTTAAAATAACCGTGCAGTCGAATGAGTTTCTCTTTTGTTTCATGGGGAAACTCCCTTTGAATAAAAATAGGTTCCCAAACCGTTGCATATTGGCTCATGAGGCGTTTCAAATTGTATCTTGAAAGGATCTGTTTGATGTAATAGAGAAGTTCCTTATTCTTCTTACTGATTATGGCTACGGTCGCATCAAAATCATCCATTTGAATCGAGGCATGAATAAAGGCTTGCATCCATTTGTCATTAACATCTGGGTGGTCTAAGAGAAGTTCTAGCAGTTCTTGAGCAGAGAGTTTTCCTTTTTTATAAAGATTCTTAAAAAGGTAGTGTCTGGCATCATAATTTTTTAGATCGCTCACATGAGCTTTTAGGAGTATGGATGCCACTTTGAGTCGAATAGGGCTGTTAGCTGGACGCTCCATATGAACAAGTAGTTGTGCCGCGTTAATTGAGATCTTTGGATTGGGATCATCTAATAACTTTATTAAAACTGGAGCGGCTGAAGCTCCCATTGCTTTAATTGCTCTGTATGATAGAAGAAAAAGAGAGGTGCCTTGGTTGGTTATTTCCATATTTAAGAGGAGTTCTGGAATCGCAGAAGTGGCTTTATCTTTTAATTGCATAATTAAAAACATGAGTTCTTTTTTTACTTCGAGAGATGCCTTTTTACTTAGAATTAATCTGAACTCTGGTAAGAGGGTTATTGTTTTATCCCCAAATGTTTTTAATGTTTCAATGGTTTGTATTAGGATGTCGTTGTTTGTGTCATTGGTTAATATTCTTTTAAGAACAGGAATAGCTGGGGATGCTTTGGAACCTATTGATTTAATTGCTCTAAGGGTATTGAGTCTAAGCTTGTGATTGGATTCTTTTTTTAATGTTTCAATAAAGTGAGGTAAGAGCTCCAAAATTTGAACTCCTGCTTCTGTTAATGAATGAGCTGCTGCTGCTCGAACCTCTACAGATGGATCTTTAAGATAAGCTTGTTTTAATTCTTTATAAGCAAGGGGGGCTCGTTCATACCCTAAAGCTAATGCGACATACTTTCTGACAGTGGCATTCGTATCAGTGGCGAGTGCACTCTTTAACTCAGGGACTGCTTTATCTGCTAAACCCTCATTTTTTGAGAAGACTTTAGCTACGGCAATGCGTATTTCTGAAGAGTCTTGCTTTAATGCTTTTGTTAACTCTGTCCGAGCAGAGCTAACAGTAGGCACCTCTTGGTAAATAATAGCTACTATGAGGCGTATTTCTGGACTGGAGTCTTCAACAAGAGCTTTTCTTAAAAATTCTTCATCTCCAGTTAGTACCTTTGCGCTTCTTAAAATTTTGAGTATTCGGTGTCTTATTGGAAAATCACCTAGTTTAATGGATAGTGCTAATTCAGGTTCCATAGCATAATAAATTGTCTTTAGGGCTGATTTAACCTCTCTATGAAAATGCTTGTTCCCTATAGCCTCTCGAATGTTTTTTGTCGGATTTTTCTCTTCAAGAATTTTTATCCTATCAGCTTTAACAAAAGTCTGTGAAATTGCGGCTAATTTTTCCAAGGCTTGCAAAGATGTTTCTAGAGTCGCTCCGAAATATTGTGGTAAGCCAATAATTAAGCCTGGATGCATTCGTTTTTCATCTTTTAGTAGTGTTCTTATTTCAGCATGCACTTTTTGGCGATAAGGCTCCCATCTATGAATTAATAAACGGACAGTCGCCTGTCTGATTTTGAAAATGGGATCGTCAAGCAAAGAAATAATTTCTATTAAGTTATAATGTTTGAGCCAATTATCAGCGAGGCCTAATGTTGCCGCTGCTGCTGATTCAGGATCTCCAGCCTCCAACATATTTAAAATAATTTTTTCTTGTATCCACAGAAAGGACGATATTTTGATAGCAGCTATTCTTTTTTTAGGGTCTTTATCTTTCAATAGTTTGGCTAACGGAGGGGCGGCTTTATTGCCAAGTTCAAGAAACAGTTTCATAATCGTTTTTGTGGTGACTGGATTTAAAGGATGTGTGCTGTAATAAATTGTTAATTGAGGAACGGTACCTGCCCCTAAAGAAACTAACATTTCATAGGATGCTTTTCTTATTTCTATATTAGGGTCGTTCATTGCCTCTAATAGAGCTGGAACTGAATTGAGAGCTTTCTCTTTTAAGTTTTTGAGTATTTTTATAGCTTGTAGACGAACTTCAGGGTCTTTATCTTTTAATGCTTCGATTAGTTCCTTGTTTACAGGTGCTGCTTTTTCTCTTAATCCTTCTAATATTTTTAGTGCTCTTTTTTTGAAACGAATATCTGTATCGGGGCGAAGATATTCTTTTAAAATATCAACAGGTGTGTTGGGATTAATGCTGTCGAGTTTCTTTTGAATATAATAGGGCCAGAGCACTAATGGGATTGCGACTAAGATAATGGCGATAGTTGCAATTGCCATGGCTATTAGAAACTTAGGCTTTCGTTGAGAAGAAATGGGCACTGGTTGAACTGCTTCTTCTTGTGTTTCTGGTGTTTGTTCATCTAAGTGGGGTTCGAGTTTTTTTATCACACGTTGAAGTTCTTCTTCTGGGAGGTCTGTTGAAGGTGTAGCGCTTTCCCAGGTTTGAAGAAAAAGGGAAAGCCAACTCGGAACAGTTTCACTTAGCTCTCTGTCTGCTTCTAAAGCTAATGTGGATAAGAATGCCGTTAAAGTTCCTTTTTGTTCGCCATCAACTAAAAGGGTGAGATCATCCGTGACTTCAACGGTTGGGAAGTTGCGGTTTTCTTTAGTGCCAATAAGTTGGCTTAAGGTTCCTTCAAAGTTGCTTTGGTCTCTATTAGAAGAGGGCAAGAGTTGTGAAGAGGCAGAAAGAGTGTCTCTTTGCATGGAATTCAGAGTCGCATGAGATTCTAGGCAAAGGCATGCTGCCAATACCAAAGCTAAACATCTTTTAAGAGTAAAAAACATAAGTAATAATATAGCAAAAGATAGAAGAAATGTCAAGAAGTGCTTCTGTAACAAGGTATTGTGCCATATGGAGCTGGATTCTTTGTAAAGTGTTCATTCGAGGCATTTAGTGATAAACTAACTTAAAAATGGGGGAGATATGAGCGACCAAGAAGGAGCTGTTTCAGAGGAGTCTAAATCAGATAAGTTTACTCGGTTGGCTACCAAGAGAGTGGAAAAAGCGGTTAAATCGATTGATTTGCTTGGGAATTTATCGACCAGCCAGTATGAATATACTCAAGAACAGATTGATCAGATCATTAGTGATTTGGCTCAACACCTCAACGAAGTGAAAGCAAAATACCAGAAACGTTTAGACCGAATAAATAGATGAAGCGATTAGCTGTTTTAGGCTATGGCGTTTTTGCTTATGTGATGTTTCTTGCCTCTTTCCTCTATCTGATTGGGTTTGTGGGAAATATGTCGGTTCCTAAAGATCTTGATTCAGGAGCTTCAATAGGGGGATGGGCAGGAGTTGTCATTGATATGTTGTTGATTATTTTGTTTGGGGTTCAGCATACTGTGATGGCACGTCCTTCTTTTAAAGCATGGGTGACTCGGTTTATACCCCAAGCAATAGAGAGAAGTACGTTTGTTCTTGTGACAAGCTGGATTCTTTTTTTAATGTTTTGGGCCTGGCAACCTTTTCCTAAAGAGGTTTGGAATGTGTCGGGAACAATGCTGGGAAATGTGCTGCTAGCTGTTTTCTTTCTAGGATGGGTGATTGTTCTTTATTCTTCTTTTCTGATTAATCATTTTGATCTTTTTGGTTTGCGTCAGGTGGTCCTCTATTTTCAGGGAAAAGAATATTCTCAAGTCCATTTTAAATTAAGCGGTCTTTATAAACTTGTGCGCCATCCTTTAATGCTAGGGATGTTGATTGCGTTTTGGGCCACACCTGTCATGACGCTAGGGCACTTGCTCTTTGCCGTTAAATTTACGCTCTATATTTTTATTGGTGTTCATTTTGAAGAGAGAACCTTGGTTGCTCTTCATGGAAAAGTATACCGCGATTATCAGTCTAAAACACCTATGCTCATTCCTTTCCTCCTAGTGCAAACCAGAGTTTGATCTGTTCTTCTATTCTGGTATGATACTGGGCAATATGACCGCCAAATCAGTCACTCTTTTCTTTTTTGCCTTTCTTGGACTCGGTATTTTGTTTCGAGGCTATGATTTAACCGGTGTGCCTAATGGTTTGAATCGTGATGAAATTGTGATGGGCTATGATGCTTTTTGCCTGCTTCAAAATGGTAAAGATCAGTGGGGACAGTTTCTTCCTTTTTTCTTTAGAGGTTTAGATGGGTATCAACCCGGTCTCTTTCCTTATACCACATTGATTTGGGTTGCTTTACTGGGTCCGATTGATTTAGCAATTCGACTCACTCCATTTTTTTACGGGGTCTTAGCTTTAATTAGTACCTTTTTTTTAACCCGTCGTATTTTTCATTCAAACCCGATTGCTTTATGTGCTCTCTTTTTATTAGCAATAGCTCCTTGGCATATTATGTACTGTCGTTTGGCTAATCCTAATATTTTGGTTCCGTTCTTTCATACATTAGGGCTCTTTTTCTTTTTTCGTTGGATTGACACAAAGAAAACGCGTGACCTCTTTTTCACCGCATTGGTATTTGGACTTTCTTTTCATTCTTATTATGTGACTTATTTCTTTATTCCATTATCAATGATGG
>JAJCYG010000005.1 GCA_029263055.1 Actinomycetes bacterium | reverse complement strand
ATCCACGCATTAGAAATCGTTTTAAATGGGAAGCACGCTCTTTATCAACGCTATTTGCAGGTTCTGTCTGGGCTTCAAAGAAATGGTTTAAAAATGATGCGCATCTGTATGATAAATATAAAGGTATTTTAAAAGAGCTCTATCAAGAATACGGAATCAAAGCACGTTTAATCGGGCCCTTTATCGGACGCATTATTTTTTCACGCATGCGAGCAGAAGAAAAAAGGCTGCAGCAAGGTTGGACTTGTGAACCCCCTACATTTTACGAAAAAAAGCTTTTTAAAACAAATTAACTACACTGACACTGCTTTTCTATAACGGTTTGTTCCATTTCTTCAAACAACACTTTTGTTTGATTTGGGTCTGACATTTGATCAATCATAGGATATAAGATTTCTTCTTCTTTTGCATTGTGATTGCCAAGCACAGCTAAAAGTTTTCTTTCTTCTTCTTCTGTTCCAGGGCCTCCATGGTGGACTCTTTCTTTAATCTTATTAAGCCAGTCCTTAATCTCAATATGTTCTTGGCGCATCACTTCTGTCGGACCCCCATGACTCATGCCTGTTTTCTTTTCGAAAAAAGGAAACAAAACGCTTTCTTCCCAATGAATATGTTGCAATAGCCCCTGAAAAAAGCCTATGTATGCTTTTTTAGCAACGGAAAAATCTAAATTTTTGTTTAATTGGTATTCCTTAAACAATCCATCTAAACGCTCATGGTCCTCGGTATAAAAATCAACAATAGTTTGCTTTACAGTCATTATTCTTTCCTTTGTTTAATATCTCTGATGATCTTATCTTTAATTATTTGAGCCTCATTCATGTCAAAATCAGCGTGCTTTTTTTTCTTAACTCCCATTTCAGACAAATCATAGTGCAAATCACTCTCAAATCCTTCCCGGGCCAAACAATGCTCAGCACAAGCTAAAGGGCAACCATCAATGGCAATGACACAATCAGCAGAAACTGTTTTTTTTATTAACGCGGGAACCCCTCCACCCACACCTGCAATACAGGACATTTCTGCAATACCTGCCCTATCAAGGTAAACCGAAATCCAATTGGCCATTTGAGCTGCAGAGGAACAACCTGAACAGGAATAAATTAATTTTTTTCTCATAAATACACAAACACTTACAGTCTTTACTCAAAAGATCTCTTAACACTTAATTTCTGAATTTTTTCGATCGTAGTAATACCAGTTTAGGATGAGACAAACCACATAATAGAGTGCAAACCCGTAAAGCGCATATTCTGCATGACCCGCCTTAATTTGCTGACCAAATACTTTAGGAATAATAAACGCGCCGTAGGCAGCAATTGCTGAAGTCCATCCTAAAACAGGGCCTGCTTGTTCTTTATTAAAAATGTAGGGAATGCTTCTAAAGGTTGATCCGTTTCCCACACCTGTGGCAATAAATAAAATCATGAAGAGTCCAAAAAAGGGCCACCAATAGGTTTCAGGAGAACCAATACTTTTTGCCTTCACAATAAAGAAAGCAACACCCAGGGCTGCGGCCACTTGAACCACCGTGCTCCATGTGGTTACTTTGGAGCCACTGTGCACTTTGTCAGACAACCATCCCCCAACCGGTCTAATTAAAGCTCCAACCATTGGTCCTAGAAAAGCCCATGTCATGGGATTTGGAGCAGCAGGGTTGACAGCCCCATCAGGAAGATAACCAAACACATCTTGAATCAATTTCGGAAACGAGGCGGAATAACCAATAAAAGAACCAAAGGTCATGGTGTAAATAATGGTCATCACCCAATTATGCTTACTCTTAAAAATAGAAAATTGTCGATTCAGATTCTCTTTCAATTCTCCAGGAGAAAGAAACTTCATCAGTAATACAGTAAAAAGAACCGTGACAGGTAAAACAATCCACATATTAACCTGACACCCAATTAACAAATAAGCTCCTGTTCCAGCAGCAACCGCACCAAACAGACCTAATAAAGCAATTTTAGAAAATTCTGAAACATAATTTCCTAATTTTGGAGTGGCTGATTTTAAATTATTCATTCCAAAAAAAGCAGCCACAACAGAAATAATAAGAAGAGGAACCCAAATCAAACCTGCATTCTGAATAAAGACTAACGTTCCAACACTTTTTGTTCCATCCACTTCAGCAAGAGGCAAACCCGCACCAGCCATCCCACCAAAAACAGCCCCAGCAATCACAAGAGGAATCAAAAATTGCATCACGCTCACACCTAAGTTGCCCAAACCAGCATTGAGCCCCAAAGAAGTTCCTTGCACTCTTTTGGGAAAGAAATAACTGATGTTAGACATAGAAGAAGCAAAATTCCCACCGCCAAAACCTGAGGCAGCAGCAAGAATGGCAAAAACAATAAAAGGAGTATTCACATTTTGTAAGGCTATTCCAGCACCCAAAGCTGGAATTAAAAGAAGAGATGTCGTGAAGAAAATCACATTACGCCCACCCCCTATCGCAATCAAAAAGGAGTTTGGAATTCTTAATGTGGCGCCCGATAACCCAGCAATGGCTGGCAAAACCCATAACAATTCATTAATTGTTTTTAAATCTTCAGCAGTGGCATGCGGCAAACCTAATGTAAAACCTAATTTTTTCATTTGAACAATAATCATTCCCCACATCAGCCAAACAGAAAAAGCTAAAAGCAAGGCAGGAATAGAAATCCATAGGTTTTTTGTGGCAACTTTTTTGCCCTCTTTTTCCCAGAACTGATTGTCTTCAACATCCCATTTTGAAATATTAATTTTTGACATTTTGTTCCTTTTAACTCTGTAATTTATCGAGTTCAGCAGCAGCAATATACTTGTGTGCAAGAGGAAAGATAATCGTATCTTCTCTAAAGATATGGAGCCTTAGTAATTCAATAAATTCGTTAGACTGTTCAATCGCGGCATCTAAAACAAGGCACCTTGAAGCATTGTCTTGAAGACGTGAAGCTAAAGCAAAAAAATTAAAGATCACGGCAACGAGTTGAATTATTTTTAAATGATCTTCTTCCATCACATCAACCGCTGTTGTCGGAATAGCACCTTGACTGTGCTCCCCCTTTTCAACCAATTTTTTTGATAACGCTGGAAACAATTCTCTTTCTTCTCGCTTATCATGCCCGAGAAATTCTTCATTAAAAAATTGAAAAAACTTCCCTAAAGAATCATTCAATTCTCGCGTAATTCCTGTTTCTTTAATAGAAAGAAGAGATGCTTCGAAATCAACGAGCTCTTTTTTAATTTTATCGTGATCAGCCACTAACCCTTGAAGGTACGGATGCAACTCTTCAACAGGAATACTTTCATCCTTAGGCGGCTTATATGCTTCGGGTGGATCCATTGGAGATAATCCTGAATCTTCTATTTTGTCAGTTGTGTTCAATATGCTCTGCACTTTCTGGATGTTTTTCTTTTAAAATTCTGGTCACAACACTGTGCATCCACCACAGGCAACCTAAAGATAAGAGAAACATGAACATCCAACAACTCGTCCAAAGTCCAGTTCCCTTAAGTAAATAACCAAAGATAATAGGGCAGAAAAAACCACCTAGCCCCCCTAAGACACCGACCATTCCCCCAACAACACCCACCTCTTCGGGAAAATAATCAGGAATATACTTATACACAGCTGCTTTACCAATCCCCCAAATCGATCCAAGCAAAATAACCAAAACAGCAAAGATCCAAACATTGGCTTGAAAAAATATTTGAGTAATTCCCTTGGCTAAAAGGTCTTTTCTTTTTACTGTTTGTCCCACCTTAACTACAGGCTCTTGCCACATTTGCTTTTTTGGTAACACAAAAACTTTGTCGTCGTCTTCTTCAAGAGCTCGTTCTTCTTTCTGAATCAAAGGATAAACTTTATTGTCTACTGTAATCGATTGGCTTGTCACCTTTGTCACCACGCCATCTCTTTTAGCCATGATTCCTTTTCCGGGTGAATAAATATCCATTTTAGGAACAATTAAGAGAAAGCTAATCGCCGTTGAAAGACCTAAGATCCAGTACATCACTTTTCTAGCACCAAACTTATCTGACATCCACCCTCCAACAGCACGAATCAATCCAGAAGGCAAACTAAAGAGAGAGGCAAAAATACCTGCTGTTACAAGGGGTAAGTAATAAACATTCACAAAATAAGGAACCAACCATTGAGCAAACGCCACAAAACAACCAAACACAAGAAAATAATAAAGACCAAAACGCCAAACTCTTATGTTTTTAAGAGGGCTCAACATCTGAATCCAGTTTTTGTTACTTGAAGCTGGTTTTTTATTTGTAGAAAAAATTAGAAAGATAATGCCTGTAATCACTAAAATCAAAGCGTAATATTTAGGCAAAATTCTCCAGCCTTCAATATTGGCGCCATAATCTGTAAACCTATTTAATAACGTGGGTGCAAATAACGTTGTTAATGCCGCTCCAGCATTTCCGGCTCCAAAAATACCTAAGGCCGTTCCTTGTGATTTTTTTGGGTACCACACAGAAGAAAAAGCAATCCCGATAGAAAAACTGACTCCAGATAAACCAAAACCAAAACTGCATAAGGCAAAACTGAGAAAACTATCTGCCTGCGATAAAAGAAACATGGGAACCGCACAAATAAAAAGCAGAGCGCCATAAATAGGTTTTCCCCCAAACTTATCTGTCAGCATTCCCGCAGGCAAACGGAAAATTGCTCCTGTCAAGACAGGAATTCCCATCAACCAGCCTATTTCAACGGGCCCCCAATCATAGACTTGGTTTGAGGCTAAAAAGGTGACCAACACACCATTTAACATCCACACAGCAAAACAGACTGTAAAGGCTGCTGTATTTAAAAATAAGACTTTATGTGACGTCGCTGTTGCTT
>JAJCYG010000004.1 GCA_029263055.1 Actinomycetes bacterium | reverse complement strand
CATCGTGGTTGGTTTCAATCTTCATTGCTCACTTCTGTTGGTTTAGAAAATAGAGCGCCTTATAAGCAAGTGTTGACTCATGGATTTGTGGTTGATGGGGAAGGACACAAAATGTCTAAATCTTTAGGCAATGTGATTTCTCCTATTGATGTGATGAAAAAATATGGCGCTGATATATTACGTTTGTGGATTAGCAGTGTTGATTTTTCTGGAGATGTGCGGGTTTCAGAAGATATTTTAAAACAATCTGCTGATGCTTACCGAAAAATTCGTAACACATTTAAATTTATGTTGGGCAATCTTTATGACTTTGATTATGAAAAAGAGAGAGTGGCTGTTGCTGATTTAGATGAGTTGGATCGCTGGGCACTTTCAAAAGTTGCTGCTTTAGCTGAAAAGGTGACAACCTATTTTGATCAGTATGATTTTCACAAAGCTTATCAAGCCATCTATCAGTTTTGTGTGGTGGAGATGAGTTCCTTTTACTTTGATATTTTAAAAGATCGTTTATATACCTTTGGAAAAAAATCGCATGAGAGACTCTCTTCTCAAACGGTTTTATCTGAAATCTTGTCTATACTGGTTCGTTTGGTTGCCCCAGTTCTTGTTTTTACGGCAAACGAAGCCTATCAAGTCATGCCAGAAGCCCTGAGAAAAGTGAAGAATGTGCTTCTGAGTGATTGGCCAAAAGTTTCAAAAGAGTGGCAGAGCCAAGAAGTGGAAACTAAATGGGATCAACTCTTGCCAGTTCGAGAAGAAGTGCTTCGATTATTAGAAGAGTCTCGAAAAAATAAATTAATAGGGAACGCGCTTGAAGCCTCTATTTCTTTAGCCAGTAAAGATCCACAAACACAGCAATTTTTAGAAGAAAATGCTTCTTTGCTTGCAGTGATCTTGATTGTTTCATCTGTTAAGGTTGTTTCAGATAAGGAAGAGGGGCTTGCAGAGGTTGAAGGGTCAAACTTAATGGCAAAAGTAGAACGTGCAGTAGGAGAAAAGTGCGAACGGTGTTGGAAGTTTCGACCTGAAGTAGGACAAAAACAAGAACACGCCACTTTGTGTGATGCCTGTACAGGTGTTGTGAGTCAACTAGTTCCAACTGAGTGAGGGGTCCTTTGAGAACATTATTTTCCTTAGCACTTTTATTAGCCTTATTAGATCAAGCCACAAAGTGGTTGATTGTGGATCGTTTTTATTATGGCGAAACGCTTAATCTGATTCCTGGTTTTTTTAATTTAACGTTAGTTCATAATACGGGTGGAGCATTTGGTCTTTTTGCTCAAAGTACCTATCTATTTATCATCTTCTCAATCATCACTATTATTTTTCTCTTTTTCTTTTTTAAAAAATATTCTGTTGAAAACCCATGGATTGTTTGGCCTTTTGGTTTGGTGTTAGGTGGCGCAATAGGGAATTTAATTGATCGTATTCGATTAGGTTATGTGGTTGATTTTCTAGATGCTTATGCAGGGAATTGGCATTGGCCTGCTTTTAATGTGGCTGATTCTGCAATCTGTGTCGGTCTTGGTTTTTTAGCCATCTTTATTGGAAGGGTTAAATAATGCACCCCATCTTATTTCAATATAAGTATGTTGCGGTTTATTCGTTTGGAGCCATGCTCGCTGTTGCCTTTTTATGTGCCATTAGTTTGGTGAGTTATCGGGCTAAAAGAGTCGGTTTGCCAGCACAGCAGATGGTTGATTTTTGTTTATGGTTATTAATTGTGGCATTGATTGGTGCGCGTGGTCTTTATGTGCTCCAAAACTTGAGTTATTACCAGCACCATTTAGTAGAAATCATTAAAATTCAAAATGGGGGATTGGTCTTTTATGGAGGTCTGCTCACAGGTTTTCCATTTGCACTGATTTATCTTTGTTTGAAAAAATGGTCGTTTTGGCAGGTTGCTGATTTGATTGCACCTAGTTTTGCTTTAGCCCATATGTTTGGTCGTGTTGGTTGTTTTTTAAATGGCTGTTGTTTTGGTTCGTTAACCAACGTCGGTTGGGGCGTTCAATTTCCTGATGGAAGCCCAGCCGCCACAGAGTTTGGACCCTTACATTTAGTGCATCCCACACAACTGTACAGTTCTGTGAGTTTGCTCATCTTATGCTTGTTCCTGCTCTGGTTTGATAAAAGAAAACGTTTTGAAGGTCAAACCTTCTTAGTCTATTTGATTGCCTATTCAATACTCCGCTTTGTTCTTGAATTTTTTAGAGGGGATAATCCTGACTTTTTCTTTAGCTTCACCATCTCTCAATTTATAAGTGGGGTTATTTTTATCGCCGCATTATTTTTGTTTAAGAAGTGTTCCTCAAACAATGCCAAATCTCATTAAACTAACCATTCCAGAAGAACTTTCTGGAGTCCGTTTAGACAAAGCCTTATCAGAACTTTTACCTGACTATTCTCGAGCTTATCTTAAAGAGTTAATCGATGAGGGACGACTTTCAATTTCTGAAGGCAAGATAAAGGGGAGCCTTAAAGTAAAAGAGGGAATGGTTCTTGAAATTGAAATTCCTGATCCTAAAGAATTAGATTTGACTCCTGTTCCCATGAACCTTGATATTTTATTTGAAGACAAAGATCTTTTGGTTTTAAACAAGCCGCCAGGAATGGTGGTTCATCCTGCAGCAGGAAATATGGAGGGGACTTTGGTTCACGGTCTTTTAGACCATTGCAAAGACCTTTCTAATATGAATGGGGTTTTACGGCCAGGCATTGTTCACCGACTGGACAAAGATACAAGCGGTTGTTTGGTGGTGGCAAAAAATAATGAAGCCCATCAAGGTTTAGCAGCTCAGTTTGAGCAACGACAGATTGAAAAAATTTATCACTGTCTGGCTTGGGGAAAGTGGACAAAAGGAACAAAAAAACTGACCGGCGCAATTGGACGCCATCCTGTGGCTCGGAAAAAAATGACTGTTCGAGAGGGAGGGCGAGAAGCACTCTCAGTTGTGACTCCTTTAGAGGTCTTTGATGGAGTCTCTTATTTGCAGGTTCAACTTCATACAGGGCGAACGCATCAAATTCGTGTTCACCTTTCCCATGAAGGGCATCCTATTCTAGGAGACCTACAATACGGTAAATCAAGAAATAGTGAGAAGTATAACTTTAATATAAATAGACAACTCCTTCATGCTAGGATTCTAGGAGTGACTCATCCTATAACTAAGGAAAAGCTTGTTTTAGAAGCTCCTCTGCCTGAAGATATGGAAGAGGTGTTGAGGGAGTTGCGTTCGTAATCTTTTTTAGTTGACAAACTTAGAGAGTTTCGTACAATACAGTCAAATTGAAGTTGTTACGCAAAAGTGGGCGAAAACCCACTTTTTTTATTCTCTAGGTTTTTTAATGTGCAGGACAAAGATGAGTTTAAACTCATCTTTTTTTGTTGAGGAACGAGTCAATTTATAAGGGATTATTGCTATGAACGGTGAATTACTGTCAGTTTTAGATTATATGGAACGGGAAAAAGGAATTGATAAAGAGCGCCTGATGGAAGCGGTTGAGGCTTCTTTACTTTCAGCTTCTCGAAAAACTCTTGGAAATATTGAAAATGTGATCATTAAAATTGATCGCCAAACAGGGGATATCAGAGCTTTCTCAGAGTTAGAAGTGGTTGAAAAAGTGGAAAATCCTTCTCATGAAATCTCTTTAGATGAAGCGCGTAAAATTGATAAAAGTGCGGATGAAGGAGATCAGATTCGCAAAGAAGTGACACCGAAAAACTTTGGCCGTATCGCTGCCCAATCAGCCAAACAGGTCATTATTCAAAAGATTCGTGAAGCTGAAAGAGAAATTATTTTTTCTGAGTTTAAAGAAAAAGTAGGGACTTTGGCTACGGGTGTGGTCCGCCGTATGGAACATGGAAATGTGATTTTGGATTTGGGTAAGACAGAAGCTATTTTACCTTATAAAGAGCGTTGTCCTAAAGAAGAGTATAAAAATGGTCACCGAATTAGAGTCTTAATTATTTCTGTGACAACAGGTTCTAGAGGACCAGAGATCACTGTTTCACGAACAGATCAAGGTTTGGTGAAAAAACTATTTGAATTAGAAGTTCCTGAAATTGTTGAAGGGACAGTAGAAATCAAAAAAATTGCGAGAGAACCTGGCTATCGAGCCAAAATAGCAATTGCTTCTAAAGATGACAAAGTTGATTGTGTGGGTGCCTGTGTGGGAATGCGCGGTGCTCGAGTCAAAAACATTGTGCGAGAGCTCAATGGAGAAAAAATTGACATTGTGAAGTGGGATGATGATATGGGGGCTTACGTCGCCAATTCCTTAAGTCCTGCTGAATTGAAAAGCTATTCAGTTGATACACCTAATAAGACCGTTAATATTTTGGTTGCTGAAGATCAGCTTGCTTTGGCAATCGGTAAAAGAGGTCAAAATGCTCGCTTAACAGCAAAATTAACGGGTTGGAAAGTGAGCATTAATCGTGAGCTAACGGTTCAAGATAAGAAGAATCAAGCCATGGAATTATTGCAGCACTTAGAGGGAGTTACTTCTGAAGAAGCAAAAGCATTAGTTGATTCAGGCTATACAAGTTTAGAGACGCTGCAAGAAGCTTCTAAAGATGACTTTGAAGGAATTGAAGGATTTGAAGCAGATCGAATTGAGCCTATCTTAGAAGCAGCGAAAAAAGGTTTGCCTGAAGGGCTAAAAGTTGAAGCCAAAATGGCAAGTGCGGTTTTTGACCCTGAAGATACAGGGGATCATAATAAGCCTAAAGAGGAATCAGATCGGAGTGCTGAGTGAGATTTCACGAATTAGCTAAAGAATTTGGCGTGGAAAGCAAAAAGCTAATTAAGTTGTTAGCTGAAGAGGGTGTTGTGATTAAATCTCATATGAGCACCATTGACGAAAAGCAAGAAAAGCAGCTTCGTAAGTTTGCGGCTAGTCTGCCAAAAAGTGCGACGACTCCAGAAAAAAAGAAGAGTGTTAAAGCTCCTGCTAAAAAAGCAAAGAGCAAAAAAGTTGAGCCTGAAGTTAAGGAAGAACCTGAAGAAAAAGTTTATTTAGTTAAAAAGAAAAAGAAAGTAGTTGAAGAAGAGCCTGTTAAGCCTGTTAAAGTGGCTGAAGAAGAGCCGGTAAAAGTGGCTGAAGTTAAGAAGGTTCCTAAAGAGGAAAAACCTGCTGCTCCTGTTGAAGAAGTCTCTAAGAAAGAAAAAAAGACGAAGAAGCTTTCTATTGAAGAAATTGCTCGTCAAGAAGTTGAAGCAGAAGTGGTTCCTGAGCCTGTTGTCGAAGCAGTAGAAGAACCGAAAAAACCTGAACCAGAAACTAAGCCAGAGGTTGATCCAGAAGCTGAAACGGCTGAGGAACCAGAAGAGGCTGAACTTAAAACTTTAGATGTACATTTTCCTCTTTCTGTAAAAGATTTGGCTGAACACATGGATGTGAAGCCTAATGTCGTGATTTCAAAGTTAATGGGATATGGTGTTTTTGCCACGATTACTCAGAACTTGGACAAAGATACTGCTTCTGTTGTGGCTCAAGAATTTGGCTTTCAACTTACTTCAGGATCAAGTAAAAAATCTAAACAAGTTGAAGAAGAAATCGAAGAAGAGATTCCTTTACCTTTTGAAACTGAAGATGATCCTAAAGATCTTTTAGAAAGAGCTCCTGTTGTGACAATTTTGGGGCATGTGGATCATGGAAAAACATCTCTATTAGATAAAATTCGTGAAGCCAATGTGGTTGCTTCTGAAAAGGGAGGAATCACACAGCATATTGGAGCCTATCATATTAATTATAAAGGCCATCCAATCACCTTTCTAGATACACCGGGTCACGCTGCTTTTACTGCTATGCGGGCAAGAGGTGCTCAGGTGACTGATATTGCTATTTTAGTTGTGGCTGCAGATGATGGCTTAATGCCTCAAACAGAAGAAGCGATTAGTCATGCTCAAGATGCTGGAGTCCCTATGATCATTGCGATCAATAAAATGGACTTACCTGGGGCTAACCCTGATCGTATTAAACAACAATTAGCTGAAAAAAACTTAGCCACTGAAGACTGGGGCGGAGAAGTGATTGCTGTTCCTGTCTCAGCTATAAATGGTGATGGTATTGATTCGCTTTTAGAAATGATTTTATTGCAGGCTGAAATGTTAGAGCTTAAAGCCAATCCTAATCGACTTGCTTATGGAAATGTGATTGAAGCAAAATTGACCCCAGGTCGTGGGCCTGTTGTGACAGCACTGATTCGTAAAGGAACATTAAAAGTAGGCGATTATATTGTCTCAGATCATTTTAACGGAAAAGTTAAAGCCATGATTGATGACCTTGATAATCAACAAAAATCTGTGGGACCTTCTTATCCAGTTGAAGTTCTTGGGTTAAACGGCGTGCCAGAACCGGGTATGGATCTCTTTGCTTGTGGTACAGAAAAAGAAGCAAAGTTTATTAGTGAAAAGCGTTCTGAAAGAATTAAGAACCAAGAATTAAAGTCTAAGTCACATGTCACTTTAGAAGACATGTTTGATCAGATTTCTGCAGGTGAGGTTAAAGGTATGAACATCATTGTTAAAACAGATGTTCAAGGAACCTTAGAAGCGATTAAAAAATCATTACTCACCATTGAAAGTGACAAGATAAAACTAAAGGTTGTTCATGGTGGTGCGGGCGATATTACAGAATCAGATGTGATGCTTGCTTCAGCTTCTCAAGCGGTGATTATTGGCTTTCATACCAAAGCTGCGGCAAAAGTTGTGGACCTGGCAAAGCAAGAAGGCGTTGAAATTCGTATTTATGAGATCATCTATCAAATTGTTGAAGATGTGCGTAAAGCGATGGAAGGGTTGTTGGAGCCTACTTTTAGTGAAAAGCTTGTGGGTCAGGCGCAAGTTAGACAAACATTTAAAATTTCAAAAACAGGAACGATTGCGGGTTGTTATGTCACAGATGGAAATATCACGCGTCAATCGATTGTTAAATTAAAGAGACAAGAGGAAATTATTTTTGAAGGTAAACTCGCATCTTTAAAACGCTTTAAAGATGAAGTCAAAGAAGTGAAATCTGGTTTTGAGTGTGGAATTCGTCTTGCTGACTTTGATAAAATTCAAGAAGATGATGTTATAGAAGCTTATGTCTTAGAGAAACAAGAAACTCTATTATAAAAAGAAAGTGTTGGATCTGAATAAAGACTACAGACTGAAATTAGTCTGTAGTTTTTTCATTTTGAGACGTTGGAGTTAAAATGCCTAAGAATAGAATGCCTCGTGTTGAGGAGTTAATAAAGAGAGAAGTCTCTTTGATTTTGACAAAAGATCTCTGCATACCAGAGATTGGTTTTATTACGATTACCTATGTGAGCGTATCAAAAGATTTAAAGCATGCTCATATACATGTCAGTGTGTTTGGAGATGAAAAGAAACAAGAAAAGACATTAAAGTTACTCACTAGCCAAGCACATAATATTTTTCAGATTTTGAAAACACGCATTCGCATGAAGTATATTCCTCATTTGACTTTTTATTTGGATCATTCCGCAGAATATAGTGATCATATTAACCGTCGTTTGATTGATATTAATAAAGAAGATAAAGAAAATCCTGAAGACTTGGGCAATGAAAAAGTATAATCCTAAAGTTGATCTCATAAATGGCTTTTTGCTTGTTGATAAACCTGCAGGACTCACTTCACATGATGTGGTTGATCGAGTTCGCCGTACCTTTCAATTAAAAAAAGTAGGGCATGCAGGGACTCTAGACCCGTTAGCTACAGGTCTTTTAGTCTTGGCCTTGGGAAAAGCAACTAAGCTAACCGGGCAATTAATTGTAGAGCAAAAAGGTTACGAAGCTGTTTGCCTGCTTGGTAAAGAGAGCGACACTCAAGATATTCAGGGTAAAATTTTAAATGAAGGTCCAACAGAGTCATTAACTGATGAAGCTGTTAAAGAAGTTGTTTTAAGCTTTTTGGGTGAGCAATGTCAGATCCCACCCATGTTTTCTGCTAAGAAGCAAAAGGGAAAAAAGTTATATGAGTTGGCGCGCCAGGGGATTGAAGTAGAGAGAGAGCCTAAAGCAATAGAAATTTATGAAATCAACATCAAAGAAATGTCTTTGCCGCAATTTAAATTTGATGTCCTCTGTTCCAAAGGAACCTATGTGCGTACTCTATGTCATGATATAGGAAGAAAATTGGGATGTGGGGGACTCTTGTTTGGATTGAGAAGAATAAGTTCAGGCTCGTTTGAGCTAAGTGAAGCACTCACATTAGACGAAGTATTAACAAAAGAGACCGATGTTTTGCAATCTCTTCTGATTCCAATGAGTGAAATTAAAAACCATGAAAGTACTCAATCAGTTTGATCAACTGGCTCAACTGAACCTTAGGAAAGGGGTCCTAACCATTGGGACCTTTGATGGCGTTCATGTGGGTCATCAAAAAGTGATTCAACGAGTTGTTCAAGCAGCTAAAAGAAAACAAGCCCCTTCCATTGTTTTGACTTATGCAAAGCATCCTAGTGAAGTTCTGTTTAAGGATGCAAAGCGGCATGTGCCTCTAATCACAACGCTAGATCAAAAGCTCAACCTTTTAAAGGGGTTGGGGGTTTCTTATGTTTTCATCCTTCCATTTAATAAACGGTTTTCTCAAATGTCTCCTGAATCATTTTTGAGAGACAAGCTTTTCAAATCAATACAATTGAGTGATCTCTATTTAGGTAAAGACACAACCTTTGGCAAAGGGGGAAAAGGGAATGTTTCGCTCCTTAAAAAGATGAGTGCTGAGTTGGGTTATAAGTTAACCGTTGTTTTAAATGAAAAAATAAAAAATAGAGTGGTCCGTAGCACGCGAATTCGTGAAGCGATTCAAAATGGGGAGATGGAGCGCGGGGCTCAATTTTTAGGCCGCCCTTATTCTATTAAGGGAAAGGTTGTTCATGGCAACAAGTTGGGCCGTCAGATTGGATTTCCTACGGCCAATTTAGCGGTTGAGAACAAGCTTTTGCCTGAAAATGGGGTTTATGCTGTTATCTCTCAGATAAAGGGAAAGCAGTATAAAGGAGCTCTGAATATCGGATTTCGACCTACATTGAGTGGAAAAAAGAAGAAATTGTCGGTTGAAGTTCATCTAATCGGGCTAAATCGAGAGATTTATGGAGAAGAATGTACACTACATATTTTTTGTAAGTTAAGGGCAGAGAAGCGATTTTCAAATCTTAACTCCTTGAAAAAAGGGATCTTGTTAGACCTGGATAAGACTGAGAAGTTCTTTAAGAAGCTCAAATGACGTTATTTAACCCCTAATTTTTATTTCCTAGATTTAACTTTACCTCTAAGTCCTTATTTGCTAGTATTATTGGCTTTTTGAAGTAGTTCTGTCAATTTGCCTGAGGAGGGTTTAAAAATGGCCTTAACAAAAGAAAAGAAAAAAGAATTAACTGAAGGTTTTCAGTTAAACAAACAAGACAGTGGTTCTACTGATGTTCAAGTAGCCTTGTTAACAGAAAGAATTAATGACTTATCCAGTCATTTAACTTCTAACAAAAAAGATTTTCACTCTCGTAGAGGGTTGTTGAAAATGGTTGGTCAAAGACGTCGTTTGTTAGATTATTTGAATGAGTCTGATCCAAAAAGATATCAAAACCTCATCAAAAAATTAAACCTTCGTCGTTAGTTTTACTTCTTTAGGGAACAAGGGATTCGCCTTGTTTCCTTTCTATTACATTAAAATCAAACATAAACATAAAAGAAACAAAGGATAGGTTAGAATAATATGCATAGCGTAGAAATCGAAATCGATGGTCAAAAAATAATTATAGAAACAGGTAAGTTAGCCAAACAAGCAGATGGAGCAGTAACAGTCCGACTTGGAGATTCCATGGTTTTGGCTACCGTGGTGGCAGCAAAGAATTTAAGAGAAGGAATTGATTTTTTCCCTCTAACTGTTGATTATCGTGAGCGTTCTGCAGCAGCAGGCCGATTTCCTGGGGGTTATATTAAAAGAGAGGGACGTCCTAAAGAGAAAGAAATTCTTTCTTCTCGTTTGATTGATCGTCCTTTACGTCCTTTATTTCCAAAAGACTTTTTTCATGAAACCCAAGTTTTGATTTCAGTTCTTTCAGCTGATTCAGATAATGATCCAGATATTCTAGCTATTATTGCGGCTTCAGCAGCCTTGTCTGTTTCTGGCATTCCTTTTTCAGCTCCTGTAGGGGCTGTTCGAGTCGGTCGTATTGATGGAGAATACCAAGTCAATATGAGCTATGACGAAGTAGATGAGAGTGATATTGAATTGATTGTGGCTGGTACTGAAAAAGCGATTCTCATGATTGAAGGTTCTTCAGATGAAGTTTCTGAGGAAGATTTGCTGGGAGCCTTAGATTTTGCTCACAAACAGATCACTGAAATTGCTAAAGGTATTGCTAAATTAAAAGCAGCAGTGAACAAACCAACCATGGAATACACTCCGCTTGCTGTGAATGAAGATGTGGCTGCAAAAGTTAAAGAATTGGCTGAAAAAGATCTTTTAGAAGCGATTCTTATTCCTGGTAAAGCAGATCGAGACAATCGCATTAAAGAAATCAAAACAGCTGCGATTGAAAAAATAACAGAAGAATTTCCTGATGAATCAGGTCAATTAATTGATAAAGCTTTTTATCAATTGAATAAGAAATTAGTGCGTGACAGCATTATTAAAGATCAAAAACGCTCTGATGGCCGCGGAATTCGTGACATCCGTCAAATTACATGTGAAACAGGATTGCTCCCAAAAACACATGGATCAGCACTCTTTACAAGGGGTGAAACTCAAGCGCTTGTTTCAACCATTTTGGGTAACCAACGTGATGAACAAAAGTTTGAAACCTTACTAGGCGATGATGCAAAGTCATTTATGCTTTTTTACAACTTTCCTCCTTTTAGTGTGGGTGAAGTGAAACGAATGCTTTCACCAGGAAGACGTGAAATTGGTCATGGTGCTTTAGCTGAACGTTCGCTAATTGCTGTTTTACCAAGTAGAGAAGATTTTCCTTACACCATTGGTTTGATTTCTGACATTTTAGAATCAAATGGTTCGTCTTCAATGGCAAGTATCTGTGGGGGTTCATTAGCCTTGATGGATGCAGGGGTGCCTATTAAAGCACCTGTAGCTGGTATTGCCATGGGACTGATCCTAGAAGAGGGCAAAGCAACCATTCTTTCAGATATCTTAGGTTCAGAAGATGCGCTTGGAGATATGGATTTTAAAGTGGCCGGTACTTCAAAAGGGGTGACTGGTTTTCAATTGGATATTAAAATTGAAGGAATTACTCCTGAAATTATGAAAGATGCCTTAGCACAAGCTAATGAAGGGCGTATGCATATCCTGGGTATCATGAATAAAACACTTGATTCAGCTCGTGAAGACCTTGCTGAAAATGCACCTAAAATTTTTAATCTTAAGATTAATCCTGATAAAATCGGCGCATTGATTGGACCAGGTGGTAAAAACATTAAGAAGATCATTGAAGAGACAGGTGCAGACATTAATATCGATGATTCGGGTTCCGTAGCTATTGCAGCTCTTTCTCAAGAAAGTGCTCAGCTTGCAATCAAAGCCATTGAAGCTTTTACTAAAGAAGTTGAAGTAGGAGAGTATTACGATGGATTGGTTAAGAATGTGGTTGATTTTGGTTGCTTTGTAGAAATTCTACCTGGCAAAGAAGGCTTAGTCCACATTTCTAAGTTATCAGCTGAGAGAGTTGAAAAAGTGGCTGATGTTTGCAGTGTCGGTGACACAATGCGGGTCAAAGTCATGCAAATTGATGATCGTGGCCGAATCAATCTGAGTCATAAAGATGCTCTGGAGACAGAAGATAGCCAGAGCTAATCTTTCCTTTAAGTAAAAAGTTTCGAGTTTCAAGATTGGCAAAGCTATTGTAAAATAGTGGAAAGATCTTGAAATTCGAGACTTGGAGCTTAAATCAAACTATGAAATCAAAAAAAGAAAAAGCGGGATGGCGTGAAATATTTGGGATTATCCTATTAGGATTTTCCCTTTTTATTTTATTAAGTCTGATCTCTTATACTCCAAGAGATATCAGCTTTCTTGTCTCTATTCCTAATCACCCTCCTGAAAATTATGTTGGAATCTTTGGTGCATGGTTTGCCTTTCTCCTTTTCATGGCTATTGGAGCCTCTTCCTATTGGTTGCCTCTTTTAATCGTTGGATGGGGAATCTCTTGTTTTTTTGAACAGCAAGAAAAGAGCCTTTTAATTAAAACAGCTGCTTCTGTTGTCTTGATGATTGCTTTTTCCATTATTTTGCATATGCAGACTTTGGTTCATCCAGAAACCTTTATTGCGCGTCATAACATCACAGGATTTGGTGGGGTGGTTGGCGAAAAAGTAACAGAAGCATTTCTCTATCCTTTTTTTGGTATCAAAGGGAGTTCGATAGCAGTTGTCACAGCTTTTACAGTCTCCTTTCTTTTAATTACTGAAAAACGAATATTTATTGTGATGGAGTTTATTTGGAAAGCTATCTTGCAAATAGGTGAGTGGCTCCAAACATTTCAAAGTAAAGTGATTCTACCTATCTCGAGAAGATCGTTCATCCCTACTAAAGCAAAGTCTCGTCGTCGTTTTGCACGTGATGACGAAGAAGAAGAGGATGACGAGGAATACGAAGAAGAAGAGGACGATGAGGAAGAGGAAGAAGAGAAACCTCGCAAAAGTATCTTAAGCCGTTTAGGAAAAAAAGCGCCGAAAATTAATGATTTAAAAGAAGAAGCTCCAGAGAAAAAAGCTGAGTTTAATGTGGCAATGTCTGACAATCTCTCTAATTATAAATTGCCTCCGATCAATTTATTAGATGATGCTCCTGCTACAAAAAAGAAAAATGATGAGAATTTAAAAGAAAATTCCGCTATTTTAGAATCGACTTTGAGAGATTTTGGTATTGATGCTGAAGTGGTTGAAGTGACACGTGGCCCTGTTATTACTCGTTATGAAATTCAACTGGCTCCAGGCATTAAAGTTCAAAAAATCACAAACCTTCAAGATGATATTGCTTTAGCAATGAAAGCAATCAGTCTGCGAATTTTAGCTCCTATTCCAGGTAAAGCTGCTGTTGGAATTGAAATCCCAAATAAACAAGCTTCACCTGTCATCATGAAAGAGTTGATGCTCTCACCTGAATTTCAAAACTTTAAAGGACAAATTCCATTGGTGTTGGGTAAAGATGTGGAAGGTAATCCGGTTGTGACTGATTTAGCAACCATGCCTCACTTGCTGATTGCGGGTGCAACTGGAGCAGGGAAGTCTGTTTGTGTGAACTCGATTATCTTAAATATTCTTTTTTATGCTTCTCCTGACGATGTGAAGTTTTTAATGGTTGATCCTAAAATGGTGGAGATGACGGCGTATAATGTTTTGCCTCATTTGATTACCCCCGTGATTACAGATCCTAAAAAGGTGCCAATGGGACTGGCTTGGGTTGTGAGTGAGATGGAACACCGTTATAGCGTGTTTGCACGTGTTGGGGTTCGAAACATACAAAGTTACAATACGACTCCTATGAAGCAAAAAGAAAATCCTGATCCAGAGGGTGATCCTTTTCCAGAAAAGTATCCTTATATTGTGGTGCTCATTGATGAGTTGGCTGATTTGATGATGTTGGCTCCAACAGAAGTTGAAAATGCCATCATGCGTTTGGCTCAGCTTTCTCGTGCTGTTGGAATTCATTTAATTCTGGCCACTCAACGTCCTTCTGTGGATGTGATCACCGGCGTGATTAAAGCTAATTTTCCAGCTCGTATTTCTTTTCAAGTCTCTTCTCGAGTCGACTCGAGAACGATTTTAGATAGTATTGGTGCTGAAAGATTAATTGGAAGAGGGGACTTTCTTTTTCTTCCTCCTGGTTCTTCAAAATTAATTCGAGCTCAAGGTTCGTGGGTTAAAGATAAAGAAATTAATGAGGTACTTGCTTTTATTAAAGATCAAGGATTGCAATGGGAACCTCGCGACATTTTTGAAGAGGCTAAGCAAAAAAGTTTTGCCAATGCTGCCGATGATGATCCTTTATTTGAAGATGCAGTGCAAGTCATTAAAGAGACTCAACAAGCATCGGTTTCTATTATTCAACGTCGCTTACGAGTGGGTTACACAAGAGCTGCGCGGTTAATGGACCTTTTAGAAGCACGAGGCATTGTAGGACCCCATAAAGGAAGTAAAGCGCGCGATATTTTAGTTGAGGATGCCGCGTTCGATGACTGAGTTTGACCCTTCCCACATCTTAGAACAAGAGGAAAGTTTGGGAACGCTTTTGCGTGATGCACGTGAAGCAAAGGGATTGTCTCTACAGGAATTGCATCAAGCAACAAAAATCAAAGAGATTCATTTAGAAGCAATGGAAGAGAATCGGTTTGAAGAGATTGCCGATGCTGTTTATGCAAGAGGGTTTTTAAGAATTTGTGGCAATGCCTTAGATTTAGACAGCAAAGAATTAGTGGATCAATACAATCGATTTTATGGATTAGGCAAACCAGAGAAAGTGCGCCAAAATCCTAAATTAAGTGAAAAGAAAAAACCAAAAAAAATAAAATGGATTGTGGGTGGAGTGATGGCTTTGGTTCTTATTTCGTCTTTCTCCTTATTTGTCACCCAGGACCAAAATGAAGAAAAAATAGTTTCTGAACAACAAGAACCTGTTCAGGCTGAGTCGTTGGAGTAAGTTGTATGATTAATGTAAGTATGGTGACATTAGGTTGCCCAAAAAATATTGTTGATTCTGAAGTGATGCTTGGAGTGATGAAAGAAAAAGACCTTCAAATTTGTCACGATATTACCCAAGCAGATGTGGTAGTGATTAATACCTGTGCCTTTATTGAATCAGCGAAGCAAGAATCCATTGATACGATCATGCGCGTGAATGAATTGCGTGAATCAGGTCAATTAAAAGGGCTGGTTGTGGCAGGGTGCATGGTCAATAAGTATCAAAAAGAGTTGATGACCGAGCTGACTGAAGCCGATGCTTTTATTGGGACATCAAATCTTAATGAAGTGGTTAACGCGATTGAATTGTGTTTAGATAATAAAGGCAAACCTAAAGATGCTTATTTTTCACGTCAACCCAAAGAAATCTATGACCATCTATCTGAACGACGTCAATTAACACCCAGTTATTTTGCTTATTTAAAAATTTCAGAAGGGTGTAGTAATACCTGTAAGTTTTGCTCTATCCCAATGATGCGTGGAAAAAATAGAAGTCGCACCATTGAGTCTTTAGTTGAAGAGACTAAGCTCTTGGCAAAGAGTGGCGTTAAAGAACTTAATGTGATTGGCCAAGACACGACTGACTATGGAACAGATATTTATCAAAAGCCTCAATTAGCAGAATTGTTAAAAGAGTTGGTCAAAGTTGAGGGCATTGAATGGATTCGTCTTTTTTACGCTTTTCCAGCTCATTTAACAGATGAGATGATTGATGTTTTAGCAAGTGAGAAAAAAATCTGTCCTTATTTAGACATGCCGATTCAACATGTGGATGATGAGTTGTTGTTGAATATGAATCGCAAACTAGATGGAAAAGGGACGCTTAAATTAATTAAGAAGTTACGATCCAAGATTCCTAATCTTGCTTTAAGAACGACTTTTATTGTGGGACTTCCTGGAGAGACTGAAGAAAAATTTCAGCGTTTAGTCGATGTGGTTAAAGAAGTTCGATTTGATCGATTGGGCGTGTTTACGTATTCACATGAAGAACATGTGCCTGCTTCAAAAATGCCCAATCAAGTTCCTGACGAAGTCAAACAAGAACGCTTGGATACGATTTTAAAAATCCAACAACAAATTTCATTAGAAGAGAATCAGAAAAAAATGGGAATGGAAATCGACGTTTTAGTTGAAGAGACACCGCGCGAGAGTAAAGAGACTTGCGTGGGTCGTTCTGTGTGGGATGGACCTGAAATCGATGGCATGGTCTATCTTTCAGAAGGAAGCTATGACCCTGGGACTTTGGTGCGTGCGAAAGTAACCGGTTGTTCTGAGTATGATTTAGTGGCCACACCTATTGGAATCACTTCATGAACCTACCTAATAAATTAACCCTAAGCCGTATGGGAATGGCTTTTATCTTTTTGTTTGCTTTAGTGGCAGACTTACCTTTTTCAAAAAATATGGCTCTCTTTGTTTTTGTTTTAGCCGCGATCACAGATTGGTTTGATGGAGTGATTGCTCGCAAATACAACCTGATCACTAATTTTGGCAAGCTCATGGACCCTCTAGCCGATAAAGTGCTCACAGCTGCAGCGCTGATTGCTTTTATTGCTATTCCAGTCTTAAATGTGCCTGCTTGGATGGTGGTAATGGTGATTACGCGTGAATTTGTGGTTTCTGGCATGCGGTCTTTAGCTGCTTCTCAGGGAGTTATTTTAGCCGCTACTCGTAGTGGTAAACATAAACTGGCCTCTCAAGTCATATTCATCTCATTAATGCTTTTATTGCTCTCAGTTCGCGAGTGGGGAGCGCTTTATCCACAATTATGGCAGGAGTCTTTTGATGTTTACTTGGGATGGCTCTCTTGGGGGCTTATGGGCGTTGTGGTTTGTTATGCCATGGTGAGTGGAGTCGACTTTTTCGTTAAAAATGCAAAAATGTTATTTAAAGAGCTCTGATAAATGAAACGTACCTTAATTTATGTGATTGCAACCAGTTTTGGATTAGGCTTTTCTCCTTGGATTTCAGGAACAGTGGGAAGTCTCGGTGGGGTTCTTTTATTTGCCTTAGCCGTGAAATGGGTCACTTGCCTCCCTTTATATCTGGGAGCGATTGTTCTTTTATTTGCTTTAGGGGTTTGGGCTGCTTCAGCTATAGAGAAAGAAAAGGGGGCAAAGGATCCTGGTATTATTGTCATTGATGAAGTGGTGGGGATGATGATCACATATATTGCTGTTCCTTTTTCTTTGAAGTATCTTTTGATTGGTTTTGTCCTCTTTCGAATATTAGATATCTTAAAGCCATTCCCAGCCAATACTTGCGAGAAAAAGATTCCAGGTGGATGGGGTGTAATGTTGGATGATGTGGTGAGTGGTCTCTATGCGTGGGGCGCTTTGCAGCTGATTATCCTATTGACTAGCTGATATGAATTACCTAGTATGAACGGAATAAAATGAAACAGACTTTCAAGCTTTTTACCCTTTTAATAGGGATTCAACTCTCACTTTTCTCATTGCCTCAAGAAGCTCCAGCTGCTTGGATTTGGACGCCTGAGACAAAACGCTTTATCAATGAAAAAACAATCGCTAAAGGGACTCCCAAAGAGCAGTATGACCTAGCTAAGCAATATCAAAAGAAGAAAAGCTACCCTGAAGCCATTCGAGAATACCGCAAATTATTAAAAACTTTTCCTACCTCATCTTTAGCTGTTTATGCCCAAATAGGGGTTGCTGAATGTTATGAAAAGAATCGCGACTACTATTCTGGATTTAAAGAGTATCAATTAGTTTTAGAGAACTATCCTTCTTATGGCCGAATTTTTGACATTATTGAGCGCCAATTTAAGATTGGAAATATTTTTCTTTCTGGTGGAAAGCGCCGAATGTGGAAATTCAATATTATTCCTGCGCGGGATAAGGCAATAGAAGTTTTCCAACAAGTCATCCAAAATGCACCCTTTAGTGAATTTGCGCCTCGTTCGCAATTTTTGTTGGGTGAGTGTAATTTTAAAGTCAAAAAATATGCCGATGCCATATTAGAATATCAACGTGTTGTGGATGAATATTCAGACAGTGAATATGTGGATGATGCTCGTTTTCAAATTGGCCATGCCGCGTTTATGCTTTCGCGTGGCGCAGCATATGATCAGCAGTCCACAGACAAGGCATTAAGAACATTTAACTCTTTTATTAATGACTTTCCATTAAGTCGTCGTGTGCCACAAGCTAAAAAAATGATTGCTAAACTAGAAACGCGTAAGGCTGAAGGTATCTTTGATGTGGCTGAATACTATTACAAACAAAAGAACTTTGAGTCGGCTAAAATCTATTATCAAAATCTTTTAGATACTTATCCAAGCAGCCAGTTTGCCAGAACATCTATTCGACAATTAGACGAAATTAAGAATTCACCAGAAAATAAAGTTCTTGTCTCTTCAGAAGGGGAAAACTATGAAGAATAATCCTTTTAAATGGTTTCTATTGATTGCTCTGTTGTTTGTGTCGGTTTCAGGATGTGGGTACCGAGTCGGTTCTTTATTACCTGCAAGCATGAAAACAGTGGCTGTGCCAAACTTTATTAACCGGACCATTGAACCTGCGATTGAAATTGATGTGACCAATGGAGTGATTGAACGTTTTCAAGTTGATGGAACCTTAGAAGTGGTTCCTGAAAGTGAAGCAGACACTCTATTGTTAGGAGAAATCATTGATTACAAACGAGAAGGGTTGCGCCTTTCTAGTTCTGATGATTCAACCACTGAGTTTCGTTTGACGATTGCTGTTCGATTAACCTTTAAAGATCTCAATACAGGAAAAGTATTATGGGTTGCCACACGTGTTGAGGGAGAAACTGAGTTTTTACCTGGCTCAAGTGGTCCAGAAGCTGAACGAGCAGCACTTCCTTTAGTGGTAGAAGATTTGGCTGAAGACATTGTTTCAAAGGTTGTGGATGCTGGCTGGTAGGAATGCAGTTAAAAGAGTATTCTCAGTTATTAAAACAAGATTTTGACAAATCGCTTTATTTTGCTTATGGCAATGAACCTCTTCTTATTTCCCGTCTTTTAAAAACAATTCAAAAAAAAGTCATTGGTGAAAAT
This sequence comes from Actinomycetes bacterium, assembly GCA_029263055.1. Lineage (GTDB taxonomy): Bacteria > Auribacterota > JAJCYG01 > JAJCYG01 > JAJCYG01 > JAJCYG01. The sequence goes on along the minus strand of JAJCYG010000004.1, from coordinate 4,899 downwards.
CCTGATGATTTTAGTTTAGTCTCTTTTTATGGTTCTTCAACTAAAGCTTCTAGCGTAATAGGGGAAGCCGAACAACTCCCGTTTCTTTCTCCAAAGCGATTGATTTTTGTTAAAGAGGTGGATCGCTTTGCGACTGATGATCTGAACTTATTAGTTGATTATGTGGCTTCGCCTGCGCCCACTTCAGTTGTGGTTTTTGTGGCTCAATCAGTTGATAAACGGACAAAGTTTTATAAAGCCATTTCCAAAGCATGTGATGTGATGGAATTAAACACACCCCCAGAAGCTGATTTAAAAAATTGGGTTGATCGACGTGTGCGCCATGAAGGCAAAATGATTCTTCCTGATGCTTTAGAATTGTTAATGGCTAATTCTGCTTCAACACTCACTTTCTTGGCTTTAGAAGTTGAGAAATTACTCCTTTTAGCTAAAGACGCTCCTCAAATTACCTTAGATGATGTGGTTCAAATCACGTCACAAAGCAAGATCAAGTCGGTTTTTGATATGTGGGAAGCAATTGCCACACGAAGAAAAGATTTAGCCTTTTACATCTTAAGAGGCTTACAGCAAGAGAGAATTTCTATTCAAGAATTGATTGGATTATTTCGTTGGCAGCTTTCTCGACTGTTTCAAGGCCAAGAACTGGTTAAGTCGGGAAGAGCTAATAAAAAAGAAGTGGCTTCAGCTTTAAAAATACCCTTTTTTGTGGCAGATAAGTTCATCTCTCAACTGAGACAGTTTCCTCATAAACGAATTAGACAGGCATATGATTTTATATTAAGTGCAGATGAAGAGTTAAAAGTTGGATCAAGGCAGGAAAAAGAGATATTAGATTTATTGCTTTATCGTTTGATGGCTTCTTAAAAAAGGGCGAGAGAGCCTCGCCCTTAAGAAAAGATTATTTTTTAGCAGCTGCTTTTTTTGTGGTCTGAGCTTTTTTAGAAGCTTGAGACAATCGGGATTTTTTACGAGCCGCTGTTTTCTTATGCAATACGCCGTATTTGACTGCTTTATCAATTTGTGAATAAGCGTCAGAAAGAAGTTTTGATGCTTCGTCTTTCTTCTTTTCGGTAGAAGCAGCCACAACTTTACCTGCAGTTGTTTTAATGCTGCTTTTAACACTGCGATTGCGCAAATGTTTTTCTTCGTTCGTGCGTAAACGCTTGAGAGCTTGTCGCGTATGAGCCATGAAATTCCTCCGGTTTTAAAAATTGATCAAATTTAAAAATGTCAAAAAGTTGTGATATGCTATAGGAAACAACAGGATTTGTCAAACGATATTTTGTAAAACAGGCCCGTACAAGCTGTTGTGGGGACAAGTATTAGTGGAACAACATAAAATTACCCGTTCAGCCACCCTTTTAGGCTCTTTTACCTTTTTGAGCCGTATTTTAGGCATGTGCCGAGATATTGTGATTGCCCGTCTATTTGGGACTTCATTTGCCATGTCAGCCTATACCATTGCTTTTACCATTCCCAATCTATTTCGACGCCTATTTGGTGAAGGAACCATGGTAGGGGCCTTTGTTCCAGTCTTTACAGAAGAGATGGAGAAAAAAGGGAAACCGGCAGCTATGGAATTGGCCGGAAAGATGATCCCTTTTCTTGCCTTGATTTTGACAGGTCTGGCCATAGCGATTATTTTAGGTTTAGCCTGTCTAAGGGTTTTCTTTCCTTTATCAGAACAAGCAGAGCTTATTTTTTCTTTAACCCAAGTGATGATGCCGTATATGGTTTTGATCTGTACAGCCGCTCTCTTCATGGGGATATTAAATAGTCTAAGCCATTTTACTATTCCAGCTTTATCACCCTGTATTTTGAATCTCTCACTCATCTTTTCAGGCTTAGTGATCTGTCCTTTAGTTCCGGGCCCCTTACAGCATAAAGTCTATGCACTTGCAGGAGGAGTGGTTGTTGGAGGGCTTTTACAATTTTTATTTCATCTCCCTATACTAAAGCGAAAAGGAGTTCCTTTACGATTTAGTTTTGCTTTGAAAAAAACATGGGCTGATCCCACGATTCGAAAAATATTTACTTTAATGGTTCCCGGTGTCATTGGTCTTTCAATTAATCAAATCAATGTGATTGTGGATCGGTTTCTTGCTTATTTGATTAGTGAATCAGCTGCAGCGGTTCTTTTTTATGGAGATAGATTGGTAGAGTTTCCTTTAGGTATATTTGGAATTGCTCTGGCCACAGCAGTACTCCCATCATTGTCTCGTTCCGCAGCTAAAGGGGATATTGAAGGTTTAAAAGTCTCGCTGACTTATGCGTTGCGACAAGTTTTATATATTACTCTTCCTGCCACAATTGGCCTCATTGTTTTAGGCAAGCCCATTGTTCAGCTCCTTTTTGAACGGGGGGCCTTTGATTCAACATCTACTTCTGCCACAGCAGCTGTCTTAAATTATTATGCCTTGGGACTTTTTGCTTATGCAGGGATTAAAATTGTGATTCCTGCTTTTTATGCCATGAAAGAAATGAAAACACCTGTTCGAATTGGATTTATTGCTTTAGGGGTTAATGTGGTCTTAAACTTAATTTTGATGTGGTTTATGCAAGAAAGAGGGCTTGCGTTTTCAACAGCCATTGCCGCGATTTTAAATCTCTGTTTATTGATCTTTTTCTTAATCAAAAAAATTGGCCCGTTACCAGTAAAAGCATTGGGCCGTTCTTTTACTCGAATCTTAATTGTTTCAGTCATCACAGGAGGGATTGCTTGGTTCAGTTATCAAGGCCTGCTTCAAAAATTTGGTGATGTGACGTTATGGGCTCGTCTAATCAATACCTTTAGTTCAATTGGAATGGCTGTAATAGGTTACTTTGTTCTTTCAACCTTATTCCGCCTTCCTGAACTAGCAGAACTACGCCACGCTTTTTCTAACCGCTCTAAAACCATTCCAGATACAGAAGAACCTCCTTTGAGAGGGGAATAAGTGTGAATGTCTCACTGCGTGAAAAAGTAAGAAAGTTTCCTAATTCACCTGGTGTCTATTTGATGCGAGGGATTAAGGGAAGTGTGATTTATGTGGGGAAGGCGATCTCACTTAAAAAGCGGGTGGCTTCTTACTTTAAAAAGTATGAAGATTCGCCTAAAACAGAAGCGTTGATGGAAGAGGTTCAAGAAATTGAATTCATCAAAGTCTCTTCTGAATCTGAAGCCTTAATTTTAGAATATCGTTTTATAAAAGAACACCGGCCTAAGTTTAATATCATGCTAAAGGATGACAAGCGTTATCCCTTAGTTCGATTAAGTGTGAACGAACCTCTTCCTAGACTTTCCGTTGTGCGTGTTAAAAAAGATGATGGGGCGCTTTACTTTGGTCGTTATACAGATGCAGGGGCATTGAAACGAACTTTAGAGTGGCTTCAAAAATATTTTCGTTTGAGAACCTGTCGGCCGAGCCAACCCAAAAGAAAAGATTGGATCCATTGCATGGATTATAAATTGGGGCATTGTATTGCGCCCTGTATTGATGAAGTGACTGAAGAGGAATATCGTCAGAGAGTCCATGAAGTAAGCCTTTTTTTAAATGGACGTTCTCAAGAATTATTGCGTCAGTTAGAACGTCAAATGAAAGAGTTGTCTAAAAACGAGGAGTATGAAAAAGCAGCTCAGATTCGTGATCTGTTAAAAGATTGTCAAAAGGTTTTAAAAGTACGTAAGACTAAAATTCCTTTGATTAAAAAACATTCAGATACAGCACACGATGATGTTAAAGAATTAAAAGAAGCTTTAGGGATGAAACATTTGCCTCGTGTCATTGAAGCGTTTGATATTTCCAATATTATGGGGCAACAAGCAGTCGGTTCTATGGTCTATTTTGAAGATGGGTATCCCAATAAAAATTATTATCGGCGTTTTAAAATTAAGACGGTTGAAGGAATCAATGATTTTGCCATGATGAAAGAAGTGGTGACCCGTCGTTATTTGCGATTGATCAAAGAAAAGAAACCGTTACCTGATTTGATTTTAATTGATGGGGGCAAGGGGCAGTTATCAGCCGCTCTTTCTGCTCTCTTTGAAGTTGGCATTCCAAAGCATTCCATTGTGGGGTTGGCCAAGAAATTTGAAGAGCTCTATCTCCCGTATCAATCTGATCCGATTTGTTTGCCTAAATCATCAGGAGCACGCAAATTAGTTCAAAGGGTGCGAGATGAAGCCCATCGATTTGCCATTGGTTTTCACAAAAAATTGCGTGGGCAACGAATTCGAAATTCAATCTTAGATGATATTGAAGGGATTGGCCCCAAGCGCAAACAAGCTCTTTTGCTCCATTTTGGTTCGATCCAGAAAATCCAAAAAGCTTCTATAGAGGAGATTGTGGCTGTGGGCAAGGTAGGAAAAGGGCTGGCTGAGACAGTAAAAAAGGCCCTCAAGAGTCGGTTGTGACAAATCGTGTGAATATGATAAACTATTTCCCTTTATAGCTAGGAGAGAAACATGTTGGGCTTCAGCACCTTACTTAAAAATATATTTGGAACGAAAAACGAACGGACGATTCGTCAGTTTTTTCCATTGGTGGATCAAATCAATGAGTTTGAAGAAGCGTATAGTCAACTAAGCGATGAAGCGCTTGCAGCTAAAACCATTGAATTTAAAGAGCGCCTTGAAAAAGGAGCCACTCTAACAGATTTGCTTCCTGAAGCGTTTGCTGCGGTTAAAAATGCGTGTCGCCGTTTAGTGGGAAAAAGCTGGGACGTCTGTGAACATCCTGTGACATGGGAAATGATTCCTTTTGATGTGCAGATGATTGGTGGGATTGTGCTTCACCAAGGCAACATTGCTGAGATGGCTACGGGTGAAGGAAAAACCTTGGTTGCCACCTTTCCTGTTTATTTGAACGCCCTTGCAGGAAAAGGGGTTCATGTGGTGACTGTAAATGACTACCTTGCCAA
>JAJCYG010000003.1 GCA_029263055.1 Actinomycetes bacterium | reverse complement strand
ATAGATTTGAGCAATCCAAATCTCTTCAGAAATCATTTTGTTTCTTATGTCAATAATATCTAAGTAACCGGTTAAAAGTGGTTTTTGCTTAAGCAAAAGATCCATTGCTTCTTTTCGTTCATTTACATTATCCGAATTAATAGAATAGCCTAAACGTTTGAGAGCCAATCCAATCACCTCTTCTGGATTATTTAACATGGCCACTCGTCCTTTGTTCTTTGGATCCCATAAAAGAGAAGAGCTTTTAGACGTTACATCTACAAATTTATGATTTACAACAATACCTGTTGTTCCCCACATATACGGTACGGAATAGTTGGAATTTGGATCATAACTAGACTTTTTATATTTAGAATCAATATTTTTTATATTAGGGATATTTTTGAGATTGATTTTTGATAATAATTTCATTGCTTTGAGTTCTCTAATAGAATCATCACTACAAACAATCACATCATGTCTGTATGGATGAGATTGAACTTCAGAGATCAGCTCTTCTTCTTCTTCAAATATTCATAAGTTAACTTTAACCCCAAACTTTTTTTCAAAATCAGCGATTGTGGTTTCTCCAAAATATTCTTCCCAATTGTAGACATTTAAAACTTTGGAGAGCTTTTTCTCATCAGCTGTTGTTTGAAAAGAGAAAATCAAAAAAAGAAAAAGCCCTATTAACAGCCCTATATGTATTCGTTTTATTTTTTTCATTACACAAATCTCCTGAAAAGGCTTATCCTTATCTAATATGATTATACATGACAAAACATCTTTTTTTATATATTATAAATATCCTTGTATTAGGTGTTTAAAGTAAAAAAATTTTAACTGCAATAAGGGGGGGAAATGAAAAATTTATTGCTCGCTTTAGCCTTTTTTTTAAGTTGTCTCTTTCCAAGCAATGCAAAGTCGTTTCAGTTTGAAGAATTAAAAGATGTTTCATTTGATTTGCAAACAGACTATGTCACTCGATATATGTTTCGTGGTTTTGACACATTAGATGATGAAGGGGCGATTCAACCAAGTTTAACAGCTAATTTAGGCGAGTCAGGTTTGTGGTTAAACTTTTGGGGTTCATTTGGCCTGGATGGGGGATTGGCTTTTGATGAAACAAGGCGAGAAGATCTAGATGAATTAGATTGGACAATTGGTTATGACCGCGCCTTAAATGATGATGTGAGCATTAGCGCAGGCTACACACTCTTTCAATTTCCAAATGTAGGTTCAGAGGCTAATATTAATGAATTCTTTGCTGGAATTTCACTGACTAACCTTCCTTTAACACCCAGTGTGATGGTTTATTATGATTTTCCTGTTGAATCTGGCGGCCCTGGAGATGGCTTTTTTTACGAATTATCTGTTAGCCATACGCTTGAGCTTGCGAATCCTTTGTCAGAAGAGTCTTTGCCACTTGATTTAGGATGTCTTGTCGGAGCTAATGATGGTGTCTATGATGTTGATACAGGTGGATTTGCTTTGACTCATGTTGTTTTCAATGTGTCGACATCAATTGATTGCAACTTTTTTGACGTCACACCTGCTTTTCAATATCAAATCTCAACCAACAAAGCAGTCAATGATGAAGATGAGGGTTGGTTCACTCTTAGTTTAAGCAAGAGTTTCTAGAGGCACAAATACTTATCTTTAGTTAAGTCTTGTGTCTCTGGATTAATGGCTTGCCGAAGCTGCTGCGAGTCAGTAAATTAGGCTTTCGTTATTGACCCACCTCTGTAAAAATGTTATCCTTAAGCTCTTATAAAATAAGTGCTTATGTATTTAATTCAAAAGTGTTTTGTTTATTTTTTCTCTGTTTGTTTGTCTGTCTCTACAGTCACGTACCCGGTTTGTGATACCTCATCCTACTTAGCTCCTAATACTCAAATCCCTGAAGCCATTTTTTTAAAGGCAAAGTCTATTTCTAAAGATGTGTTGGGTTTGAGGAGTTTTTTAAGAGCTAAAGAATTTGAGTTTATTGATTTTGACGTGGTTCAAAAAGAAAATGAATTATTTGGCGCCACTTTAAAGTTTAGATTTTTAACTGAAGTAGGTGAAAAAACATTTTTTGCTAAGTTGCCGCACTCTGATGAAGAAATTGAATTAACAGTGCATGCTTCCAGAACAGGGGTGACACCTTACAGTGGAAAGATTAGTCATGCTGTTGTGGTAGATGACCTAAAAGATGCGATTACTCTCGATAAAATGATGGAGAGTAAAGAGTGGCGAGAATTCTTTTTCGACAATGAAATGTTATTGCTACAAAAAATTGGAGAAGCCTACGGCGTGTTGAATAAAAGAGGGGGGATTTTACACGGAAATGTTAATTTAAAAAATATACTGATCACAAAAGACAAAAGAGTCTATCTACATGATTTTTCTACTCTTAACATTGAGGGTAAATTTAGTCGACCCCTGCCAAAGGATTCAGAAGAAAATGATTTGGAAGCTTTATTTAACGTGATGGCAGATTTGGTTCAAAAGTATCGTCAGCCTCTATATTTGTCTGAAATCCGTAAGCAGGGGGCACCGATTGAAGCAAGAATAGGGCTGTATAAAAAATGGATCAGAGAAGGTTTTAAAGAGGCTGATTTTAAAATAAATGAAATCGATCAGCAGGATGAAATACTTAAAGACTTGAGATTGCGATTTTCAAGAACAAACACTCCTATTAAAGTGTTACTTAATTTAGACCAGCAGACTCATATAAGCACTTGGTGGGAAAGAAACTGGAAAGGTGTGTCGCAAGGTGATTGGGCGCGCCAGGCATTGCTGGAAGGTTTGATTGAGTATTATTTTTTTATTCCTGCTCCAGAAGTAGAGGTTAAGAGTCATATTCGGTTGTGGACAGTAAAACAAGGTTGGTTGGGGCGGAAAGTGGTAGAACTTGAATTTGAAGAACTTAAAGAAGCCAAAGACATGCTTATAGGGGCTGAAACAGCTGTTACTGTCGATGCCTGTTCCTTTTCGCTAAAGAGGAGTAAGAAGGCAATCTTTTTTACTCAGCCAAAGAGGTTTAAAATCCCTTCCAAGCAATTATTTGACTTTATAAAAAGGCAACGTTTTAAGTTAACCTCACCACTTTACTTTGCCAAATCTCCTGATCTCATCCACCTAAAGGCTGACGCAGAGTACCAAGAAAAAATAACTGATTTCTTAAAACGTACTTTTTATAAGCTTACAAGGTGGAAAAATCGTTCCTCTCGTTCTTCAAAGGATACACCAGCAACCGGCTCTATTCCAGAAACCAAATTTTCAATGGCAGACACAATCGCCCCAACACCCACAAGACAAAGCCTCTAAGAGATGATAGATTCTGCGACATAGCTATGCTAATTAAATTATGCTTAATCTATTGATAAATAGTTATTTATATAATATATTTAATTCTTATGTGTGTGCTTAAACGAGTTATTACCTTACAGCTTTCTTTGATTCTTGTTTTTCCAGCTGGTTATCAGCTTCAAGAGCTTTCTCATTCGTTTGAGCAAATGGCTCCTCAATCTTTTATGGTTGTTCAAGGACCCGTGGTCACTCTTTCAGAATCGCGTCTGAGAGTCTTGAAAACCATGATTTCTCGTGATAGATTGAGCCTTCTTCCCAAGTTTAAGTATGCGAGTCTGATGTTGAATTCTGGCGTTAAAAGTGTGGCTCATCTTTTAGTTGATGAAAAAGGGGAACTTGTGGCAGAAGAGACCCTTCTAAGGGTTATCAATCAATTAGACAAAATAACATTGATTTGTGGGAAAACTAACAAAGAGAAAAAGCGCGCCTTTGAAGCGATTTCAAAACTCTCATATCTTATTCAGACAGTAGAAGATTTAGAAGAGTTGATCACCTCTCTTGAATCTTCCGTAGAAGTAACTGAAGAAAGGAATCGTAAGGCAGCACGTTTGTCTCTCTTAGATGGTTTTAGTTCTCTTTCTCACATTATTCAAAATAAAGAAGACCTTAAAAGAGTTCAGGTTTTATTTATTTCTATTTTGAGAAGTAACCGAAAGGTAGGGTACCAACCCCTTACTTTTGGTCTTAAAGAGATGAGTGGTTTCATTCAATCAATTGAAGATTTAGAGAAAATAGAACGTTCGATTTTAAAAAGTACTGCTAAAAACAAAAAAGCGATTAAATCTTATGGAAAAGATATTCCTTTGGCCATTTCCCTTCTTCAAGGTTCCAATGACTTGGATCTCCTTTTAGATACCATAGAGAGAACAGGTCTCTTATTAAAGTTGATAGCGACCGAATTATTCCCTGCTATGGAACACCTCATTCATCAAGATCGTTCTAATTTCAGTGATGTTTTAGATTACATGATTCGGATTGCCAAAGGGCTTTCATTTCATAATGACCAGGATATACAAATAGCAGCAGAATTTTTTCCAGAAGTAACAGGCTTTAAGGTTTTTGAAGATTTGGTGTTGATCATTGAAGCAACAGGTTTTATTGGTTCAGCAAAAGAACTTTTTCAGTTATTTAAGGCTGAACGGGATCGAAAAAAATTATTAAAATTGATCAAAGAGACAGGAGAAAATAGCGCTCTTATTTTTGAAGTTGTTAGAATGTATTATTCCATGGATCAGGATAATATTGATGCTGCGATTGCTTTTATTAAAGCGTTTACTGAAGTGGCTAAAGAGAGTGGAAAGTGGGTAAGACTGGTTTTCTGGTGGGGTTTTGTTAAAAATCTTCGAGATAAAATTCAAACAGCCGAAGAGGTGAAAGCTTATGGAGCTGTTTTAGTTAAAATAGCTCAATCACATAAAGGAAAAGCAAAAGATATTTTACAAAACTTAGATCAAGAATCTATTTTTAGCCCTGCTGATTTACGAGATCAAGGAAGCCTTTTAACAGCTCTTGCCATATAAGTCTATATGCTTTAGAGCTGATTCCAATAATTCCGTGGACACACTACTTATTTTTCGTAAATCTGTAATTGAGTACTGTGAGCTCTATCCCTTTTACTTAATTTAAAAGCAGAGTGGCATAATTGAGATGTAGGGGGTGTATTTGTTGCCGCCACCTGAGACATTGCTGAGGTCCTCTTCTGTGATTTCGCCTGATGCGAGTACTTGTTTGTTAAATGTTTTGATGTCCTCTTCATTAAAGTCAAACCCGAGTTCTTGCCCGTAATTACACAAAGCCGTATTGGGATTGGATTCTTCGGCTAATTTTTTGACTCTGTTTTTAGCTTCTTCATCTTCATTTACTTTTCTTAAAAAAGATTTTAAGTTCTCAACAGACATAATTTCATCTCCTTATTAAAGTTATTTGATTTAAGGCCTACGAACAACTCCTGTTGAAGCGGTATCTAAACCATACAGCATAGAAACGCCTTGAGTTGTTGAAGCTTGATTGCCACCACTAATTTTGTCCAAGTCTTCGTGGCTTAATTGTTTTTTATTTTTTAATTCCTTAAATAAAGAATAGTAATCTTTTATGGTAAATGAGAGCCCTGCTTCAGCTCCCCATTCTATCAATTGTTGAATTTGCGCTGTCTCACCTTTTTTTGAGATTGATTTTACTTTTTCAATGAACGTGAGATCTTTTTCCGTTTTGGCTAAGAACTCTTTCAGGTTTTCAACAGACATAATTATAACCCTCCTTAGGTTAATAATAATTATACCATTTAAATCGAACCTTTGAAGAGAGGGGCTGGTTAACCAGCTGGAGGAATCGAGTCGTCCCGTCAGTCTTGATGACTCGATTGGATGATGAAGAAGCATACGGAATCTGCCTTCTATGTAAAAGCCAAACCAGAAGCTCTTGCTTGTATCAAATGCACGCGTTAGAATAATTGAAATAAAATCAGAATAAGGAGAATTGATTTATGAGGATAATAAATAAAACTTTAGCGTTTGGTTTGTTGGTGGCCTTCTTTTTATCATTTTCAAATCAAGTCTTTGCAGAAACACAAGCAGGTGATGATGTTTTCTATGGCAATGTCTTTGGTAATCGAATTCCAAAAGATTATTTTGTTTCATCAGGGCATGGAGATACAGATATCGGCCCTGGAGATGATCCTTGGGAAACAGGTTCTTATGACTTGGCTTTGATGGAAGCTAAAATTGAGAATTTTAATGTCATTCTTTATACCTCTGTTTTACCACCCGAATCGAGGGAAATTCCCATAGAAGAAGCAGAAAAATATTTTCGTCATGGAGCTGTTATTGAAACAATCATGGCATCCGTTAACGGAGTCAAAGGCAACACACTCTGTACAGGTGTTGGAAGAATACAGGTGAGAAGAAAGTCTGACGGAAAACATATCGGTGGATTTGCAGCCGAGTATGAAAAGGTTTATAAAGAAAAAAATATATCTTCAAAAGAGGCTCGAATCGCTGCTGAAAAGATGTTAACTATTTCGCTAATGGGAGAAGTGAACAGACGCTATAGTAGCGAAGATTATGAATACTTTGATGTCGTACATAAAATCAACTGTTTCAAAGTTGAAAATAAGTATGGCACCTCACTCGTTGCTCTTTGCTGGATTAATTATATTTATCCACAAAATAATTAAAGCTAGACTTAATTCCTGGGACACAATACTTATCTCTAAATTAAGTATTGTGAGCTACCCCAGATTTACAATTCTCTGGTGGTTTCAGATGCGACTCCATCGGCCTACAAGAAATCATCCTCCCCAGTTAGTTGAATCAAGTAAAGTAAAGGTAAAGATCAGCTTTACAAAGGTTCTAAAATATGGTACTATTAATATATTAAGTTATTTAGAAAAGGTGATTAAATATTGAAAGACTGTTTAATTAAAAAGCATTCATTTAA
>JAJCYG010000002.1 GCA_029263055.1 Actinomycetes bacterium | reverse complement strand
ATTCTGTTTCATGCACTTTTTCAAACTCTAAATCAATCTCTGCTAATACAGCGACAATGCGTTCTTTTTTAGAGGATTCAGCTTCTTTAGAAGGAACTTCTTCGGTAGGAATGGTGCGTTGAATTTTTAAGGTTGTTCCTTTAATTGTTGGAATTAGCTTAGACACTTCAAACTCTTTTAAAACAATACTTTCAGTTCTCCTTTTCCTCATTTTTTCAACAATAATGAAATCAATTCGATCTTCCTTCTCAGTAAAATCGAAAATATAATTACCAGGGTTTATTATTATCTTCTTATCTTTAATCGGCTTGCCATTTGAATGAAAGTATTGAAGTTCTCCCGCATCAAACTCATCCGCAGTAAGGTCTAGATCTGGTTCTTTCTTTAAGAGCGCAACAAAGCCGCCATCCTTTGTGGGCCAAACCTTGTCAGCATAAATCCCATCATCAAAACTATGGGCGATAATTAATGCTCCACCCCCATTGTACTGTTCAAGAACCCTAACAGGGAATCCGGCTTTATCAATAACATAACGACTAACAAAATATCCGCCGGTGGCATCAGGATAAACAGAGACTTTATCTTCACTTGGTATTGGTTTTCCAATAGGAGCACCTTCATTGTTGTACAACTGCACCTTCCTCTTTTTACCCCGGTCCATGTCGCTAACAACAAATCCTTGTTGGGCTAAAGGAAAAATATTGGCATAATCCCTATCTAAATACCCACTTAAGATAGTCTTACCTTTACCCTTAGAATCGTAAAGCTGAATTCCCCACTCCATAAGTGAGTCAGAATAAGCTTTAATCAAGAAATGTCCATTCGCTAAAGCATGCGTTTCAATATACTTTGACGTTGATATAAATGGCACAGCATCTTCTTCGTCTGGCCATGTATTTAAAAATAATTGGCTCTTTTTACCCTCCTCTTGCGCTGATAGAGAGATAAGGAATTGTCCCTCGTCTAAAGAAACGTACTCAAAATAAGCATCCCCCATATCCCCTCTACCACCAAGAATAGAAAGCTCATGTAACGACTCTCCTTTTGAGTCTAAATGAAGTACCTCCATCTGAGGAGCATCTTTAACCGTAATGATAAACTCTCCATTTGGCAGTGAATCATAAAAAAGACCCACCCAACCTGAATAAAGATTAATAAATTTTATTGGAGCACCTAAAAATGATTTATCTTTTGATAAATCAACTAAGAACAAGACTTTCTGAAAATATCCACTGGGAAGTGTTTTTACTTTTGCTTCAGCAAAAATAAGATCAGAATTAATTTTATTCGGAATCAACCGAACGTTTTCTATCTCAACAAAGTCAGTCTCTCCAAGATATTCTTTGATATCTTCTATTATAAGAGTCTCGACCTTTGTCTCGATCTCTACGCGCAAAGTTTTTCCTTCAGCTGAGGCAACAACCTCTTTAGCTTGGAGGGGCTTTTGAGGGTAATCTAAGGTAACGCTCTCTGTTTCTACAGGAGCACCATCTGATATTGTGACTAGATAACCTGTTTCTGTCTCAAAAAGAAGGATGCTCTGTGCAATTTTTTCTTTATCGAAATCATAATCGAGATCATCATTTAGATAGGAAAATTCTTCATCTCCTTTTGAGAGAGACTTGACCACAAATCCAAATGAACCATCTTTAAATGCGATCCACTCTTGTAGCTCTCCATCTAAAATCAATTCTTCTGAGCCAAAAGCCCCTCCATCAAAAAGAATTCCATCTGAGTCATATGCTTTTAAGACTTCATTGCCAACTTTACTATGAATAAAAAAGCGGCCTTGGTGTAAGGGCATAATTCTAAGTTCTTCACTAGAATTCTCCATAAATTCAGTTCTTTGAGTTCCATCACTGTTTAGCACCTGCACATTATATCTGTTACCACTACTAAATCGCCCTTCAAGACCCACAGCCACATACCCACCATCATGTAATGGATAGAGTGTATATTTTGGATCCAGGCTCTTTTCTTTTTCTTCGCCATCTGCATAGACAAAGGTGAGCTTTTCTTTATCTTTGCTCTCCTTTATTGCATACCCCTTACTTGTAATAACTAACTTCACCTCTTCATCAGCAAACTTCCTAATACGTTTACCCTTTGAATTGTATTCGTACACAATTCCTGGACCACCGACAATATCAAGATAAATAACAGTACGGCCATTTTCAAGAAGATGAATTTTTGCTGTATCAAGGACTGTTGTAACAGCAGGTAAAAACCGATCTTTTTCAGGTAACCATTCATCAAGAGAAAGAAAAATAACTTCTTGTTCAATTTTTCCTTCTTCCAACAAACGATCAACTTGAAGAATCACAAATTGGTCATTATAAGGATGCTCAACAACCGTTACAGACTCCACTTCATACTCTAATTCTTTAGATAAGGTTTCTATATTGACGTTTATTTTTTCAAATGTTTCTGCAACAGCTGTAGGAACAGCTTTTTTAACTATTTTAGGAACACGTTTTTGGGATTGGATTTGGGCTTGAAAGGATTCACCGCTAGATGTAACAGAGACTTGTTTTTCTTTTGGTTTAGGGGGAGCGCGTTCTAAGCCAAGATCTCTTTCTACTTGAGAATGAATTGTTTCACCTTCAACCAGCCATTCAGTAATGACATAACCTTTTTCAGATTCAGCTAATGTCAGTGAATGAGACGGTCTAACACAAGTATAATTCTTACTCGTATCTTCTATTCCATCTGGACCAATGTAGTTCATCATCTCTCTGACAGATGCAGTAGCTGGCTGACGTATATAAGCAAAACCGCCATTGGGCAATGCAAATAATTTCTTTAAGACTGATCCAAATTCAATTCTACCTTCAACTTTTTTACTTCCATCAGAATGATACTGAATAAGTGACTGTCCCGTCTTTTTTTCATGCACCACAAACCCTTCAATGGCTAGAGGATAAATATCAATATCTTTGGAAGAGCTTACCGGAATATTTTTCTTTTGCTTACCCGCGTTATCAAATATCCGTACTTCATAATTATTACCAAGACTTTTCTCAACAAGGATGAAGCCACCATCAGCTAGTCCAACTAGTTTGATGAAATCTATGCTATCAAAATCATGAGTTTTCTTACCATCTGCGCTATGCACAAATACTTGCCAACTATTTGAATCAACCTCTTTTGCCACTACATAGCCACCATTAGCAAGGGACACAACCTGAATGTTATTTGCTGTATATTCTTCAACAAATCCACCTTGAGCATTAAAAGCCTTTACCCACCAATCTCCACGTGTGTATTGATTTAAAATATAAAAAGCACCGCCCTTTAACGGAACAAACTGACTCGATTGAAGAAAATGATTATTAAAGACTTCTTCAATTCGATTCTCTTTTGGTAAAGAGGAGTCTAATGAAACTTTATAATACGCACGATTGAGCACCTCTATCTCATTCTCAAAATCAACCTGAATAAACACAAACTCATCATTATAAGGATGATCCAAGACTTCAATCGCTTTAATAGGCCCATCCACCTTCCCCTCTAATTCCTCCACCACATCAACCAAAAGCAGTTCCTGTTCTACAGGATCAACCTCCTCTTCAATAACCCGTTTTTGTTTTTTTTGTTTGAGGGTGAGTTTTTTTCCTGAGTGAGTGAGTTCTATTTCTGATAGTTCTGCAAGTGGAAGTAGATTTGGAGGAAGGGTCACATCTTTACTTCCCATAATCATAGAGACTAAATCGCCTTCTTCCTCAACTTCATAACGTTTTTCAGAAACATTCAGTTTGTACTTTTTATTTATATCGGTAAGAAGTGGGCCAAGACGTCCTGAGATAATCAAGCCATTATCAGCAATAGTCATTTTTTGAACATTGTGAGAATTGCCACTTTTTGTGAGAATAAGAAATTTGTCTTGAAAAGGAACAATCTCAACAAGATCATGTCTATCAATAGACATAGAATGTTTTGGCAATGTTTTTCCTTGGCCATTAAAATACCGAATCTCTGGCGGACCCATTTTTCTAGGCCATTTCGCCTCACCAAATGTTTTAACTAAAAAGCCATCTCTTCGAAGAGGGATCACTTTAGGGATTTGATTTGATTTTTGAGATTTGGCTAGTTCTTTTAAGGAGCCATCACGCAGATCAACATAATAGACTGCAGAAAATACAGGATTAAAAGGCAACTCTCCTGGTTTTTTAGGTGATGTGTCTTTAACTGTATACTCGACATTAATAAACCCAATGTCAGCATTATAAGGGTGGGGCTGCCACTCAGCTTTACTAATATTCCCTTCAATCTCTTCATCTAAAACCGTTTCCCAATAATCAACCCATGCTGGTTTCTCTTTAGACTCTTTGGGAGTTGTTTCTAGTTGATCTAAAGCGTCTGCTGTAACAGCATATTGTATTTCTAACTCACTAAACTTACTCTCAAATCGTGCCTTCAATTCTTTAGACCATTTTTTGTGATAAGTTAAAAATTGTTTCCAAGTTAATTCTCCTGACTCTAAAGCCGAAACTTGAAGAGTTACGGCTTGATCTTCAATTTTTCGTGTAATTGCAATATTAACGAGATTCGTTGCAACATTAAAAGCACCTAAAAGATCATATCTAAATATATTAGGATCAATCTCTGTCAGAGGAAAATAGACTTCGGTTAATAGTTTTTGCCAAAAAGAAGATTTACCATTAATAAAAGGGAATATGTTTTCTTTTTTATAAAGAAGCAAATCTGTTAAATTTCTAAAAATATCTTTCCATTCTTGTAATGTGGTCTCTTTTTCAAATGCAGCTTTAACACTATTCATCCAGGTTTGATAAGAAATATAAATACTCAGATGTTCTAATGAGAGTATTCGAGCGGTTTCAACCTCCTGTAAGGTTAATGTTTTCAGCTCTTCTTCAGGGGTTTCAACAATAACATTAGGGCCTTCTATTCTTGAAACACGATAAACTTGATTACCAATCTTAATTAAGTCTTGGACTTCAAAATAACGCTTCAACCATTTACCTAAGACAAACAATTCATCAGGAATCTCGTGGACCATCTTTACGACTTCTTCAATGGTGTTATATTGATAAGCATCGGTCTCTGCCATATCACGGTCCGAAGCTCTTAACTGATTTTTTATTTTCTCTAATCTATCTAATTTTTTAGCATCAGAATCAGGAAGATTATAAAGATGAAATGATTCAGCGTACTTCACATCAGCAAGTGTTAACCCATAGTTAGAAAGTGTTGTCTGTACTTGAGTACTAGCAACCTCTTCATTATCGCCAATCCACTCATTCAGCGCTTCTACAGAATCACCACCTTGACCCAAGATGCTGTTTGCCAATTTAAGATGATTCTCTAATTTGAGCCACCAGGTAATATCACTTCCTTTTTGTGCTAAACCTATAAAGTGAATCGCTTCACCTAATTTTTTTTCTCCTTCTTCGTTTAAGCGAGTCACCTCAACTTCTTTAATTCCAAGGTGGGCAAATGCTGAAAAGGGAACAAATTGTCCCTTTCTGCCTACAAAGGATGCAGGGGAAGAAACTAAGGTTTTTAGTTGATCTCCGAGTAACACTACTTTTCCATCTCCCACCACTCCCAAACGCCCCTCAACAATAACCACTCCATATGTATCATTCTCAGGATCAAACTCTTTTTGAACAGAAGCTGTTTTTTCTTGAAACTCTTTAATATTGGCGTCACTTAATAAGGTGTCTAAAAATGATGTCACCTGTTCCACCTCTTTAGAATCCACTTTATCTCTTAAAAATCGCAACTTAGAAAACACATTTTGATAACGGACTCTTAAGAGCTCTTCTTGTTTTAAGGCTAAGAACTCCTTTAGTTCTGCGGCATGTTCTTCTAGATGGACTCGAGATAAGAGAACAGCCTCTTTAGGAAGACTTCTATGAATACGAACCATTTTATGACCCTTCTCTGATCTTAAGAGAAGGGGCTTTCCTTTGCTATCCCACCCCAAAAACAATAAATACTTCTCATTAAATAAAACCAAATCACCCGAACGGAGTACTTGAGGGTTTAAGTTTTTATGAGGATAACTTTTCAAGTGTTGGTTTTGACCATTTAACAAATTATTTATTTTTTCTTGAAGCGTGTTATTTGTATGGATGACTTCATCAAGAAACGTTTCTAATGATTCTTCGTTAATAGCGCCTCCCTCTTCAGAGGTTCCAATCGTATGATCCAAGACAAAATCGAGCACAGAAAAATCATTTAAAAAACTCATTTTATTTTCTTCATCGTTATCTTTCCATTGAATAGGAATGGTTTCTTGCTCTTCTCCCATACCGCTTCCAAAAGTCGCTCCAAGAAAGAGGGTTTTTCCTTTTTCTAAAGCCGCATTAAGATCGTTACCATTTGTTTCATATAAATAAGCAATTGTTTGTGCATAGGAAGTCCAATAAGAAGTGCCTCGCACAAACTCTTCACGGTCTTGTTCTTCTAAGAGCTGATTTAAACCTTTCCATTGTTCCATTAACGCTGTAACAATCTGTAATCTTACTGCTACTTGAGTGGCTAAAGCAGAACTTGATTGAAGAGCTCTATTTATGAGTTCGATCTTTTGTTCAATCTCGTGATCATATAATGTCACACGCCAATGCCGCGACTGTTCTGCCGGAGAAATTTCAAGTGGTATTTCAATTGGAGAGCTCAAAAAGAAAATTAAATTTTTCGGAATGATCATTGGTTCTCTACCTGGCAAATAAAGGGTTCCTGAAAGAAAAAACTCGTTGAGCATAATCGCTACTTCAGGGTCTAACCGGTGAAAGCCTTCTAACTCCACTAAAAAAACTTTTTCACTCTGTTCTTGTGCTTCTAATATTTTTCGAACTAAAAGTCCTCCGGCCCATTTAAGTTGCGCGTTCCATCTTCTTGCTCTCTCTACACTATAAAGGCGCTCCGCAATAACAAGCTTGTCTTCTTGATTAATGTCTTGAAGCACCTCTAACGTCACTTGCCGCACATATTCAGGATCAAGCGCTTCATATGTGGCAATCAACTCTTCTGCTTCTTTTAACGTGAACTGCTGGCGAATAGGAATAAAGGCTCCCTTTAAGTCATACTCTTCTGTAAACCCACTAATCAGGGCTTTTTCATACCCCCAATTATTCTTTTTAGCTAATTGAGCCCCCACATCTGCTCCATCTGACTCCACAGCAAAACGGAGGTGAACCGGAGGAATAGAGCGCAGACTCTTATTTTTCAACGCCAGATTTAACCAACGATCAAGTTGTTTTTCAACCTGCTTATGCACATGTCGATTAAGACGCACTTCAGGCGAACGAACACTTTTAAGTAACGGATTCACTTTTTCCAATGCGAGCAAATAATCCTCTTCCGCATTCCAAAAAGAAAGATAGTTATCTTCAACCACTTGAGAAAGCATTTCTTCAAAGGTTAATGAGGATGTTTCTTGAGTCAGGCCTAATAATTGGTTGAGTGAACGATTCAGCAATTCCCTTAATGTTAAAACAGTCGAATCACTCTCAGCAAACTCACCTGCGATTAAAGCTTCAGCTAATGTTTGATGAACTTCTGAAAGCAGAGCAATCGCCTTTGTTTTTTGACCTTCACTTAAGGCACTCTCTTCAAGCGCCATTCGCAACATTTTCTTATAATCTTCTGACGTATAGTTCCCATCTAAGTAAATCTGTCCACTCAAAGAAGCAAGTTCAGGGTTTAATCGATAACGATGGCCATAAACCCCCTCAGGATTAATATCAATCAACATCCAATAGTTGTCGTGAATAGGCTCTTCCGAAGTTTCGTTAAGCTCTCCATCTCGAACAAAAGGCAACACCAATGATTTTCTCTTCTTAGCAATTTGATTCAAATACCAACTCATGTAAGCGGTTCGATTAAAATCTCCTTTGGCGTTGAGTTCACTCTTTAAGTCAGCTCCACCATTTCGAATCATATCCATAAAAGGAGTTTGGTCATTGTAAACAAACTCACCTGCAGCTGTGATTTCGTAAAACCCTGTCCATTGTTCTTGTTCAGAACGCTTATGAGTGGGTTCAGAGTAACTTGATTGATTTCGCCAAATAGCTAGAGCTTCACCCACAAACGTTTTACCCACTCCAGTAGGACCCACCACTTGAATCACACGATTGTTGTATTTGATTTGACGCACTAACGAAGCGAGCATTCGAATTGATTGGCTCTGCAACACCACACCTGCTTTACGCTCTTGCGGTGAATTGCGCCACAAATAGAGTTCTCTTTCCTGCGCCCATTTTCTTTTTTCTAGATTACGTTCAGAAACAGTAACGGCTCGTATTCTTTCTTTCAAACCTTCATTTAGTCCAACAGTAACTCCATAAACCACCAAATCACCCGACTCATCAAACCAATAAGGTGTTTCTACTAAACCCTCATAAAATGGAAACCCTTTGTTATCTAAATAGACTTTAAACTGTTGACGCTTTTCTGGATTTGGGATTTGATCTAAAAGAATTAAGTGAAGTTCGGTTGCAAGCGTATCCAAAGTCCATTTTTCTCCTTTTTCCTTAGCAAGACCTTCAAGTCGTTCAAATAAATGAGTCACAACTGAAGGGTAAAAGGGAAGAATCTCTTCATCTAAATAGTTTTCAAATTCCTTAAAGACTTCAACGAGTGTAGGACCAATTAACTTTAGTCTTGTGCCGTCATAATATTCTTCAACCCGAGCTAAAGCTAACGCTAATCTATCTTCAATCGTCACTTCAGGTAAAACATATTTTTGAAGCCGATTTAAGAGTGCTTGATCTTTAACAGGAACTTGGCTTGAAGCAGTAAAGATAAGGTGTAAATTTTTAGGCAATGTAATACGGCTACTTCCATCAAACGGATTGACATATCCCACGATGTTCATTTCTCTTTTTTCTAAGAAGTGGTTAAAAATCCCATTGCGTACTTTAGCTGAAGAAGCATCAATATTGTCTAAAACCAAAACAATCGGTTTGTTGGGCTCACTCATTGCAGACTCATATGCCCGAATCAATGTTCCTTTTGAAAAGCTAAGCCCTTGCCCTGCTTTCTGGGTTTCAAGAAAACTTGCTGTCCAACGAATCATTTCTATGGCACGCGCCAGTTCTTCTCCCTCTAATGCACCCTTTTCAAATTGTTCCCAATTTGATTTAAACTGGGCCACATGTGCATCGGTTTGACGATGACTTGTTGGCACTGGGATTAATTCAGTGAGTGCTTCTCTAATTTTTTCTTCATGCCCTTCCTCACTTAATACTTTTCGAACAACCTCTTGAGCTAAATCAAAAGAAATGATTCTCTCGGGAATTCGCCGGCCTAATATTTGATTTTTATCACTATAAGGTCCCATTGGCATCACAATCCATTTTCCATTCAAAGCCAATGTTTCTTCTTTTAGAATTTCTTCAACAAACTCCCCCTCTTCAGCATGCTTTAAAAATAGAGAAGGGGTTTCATTAAAAAGGGCGTGACGCACTTGTGAGCGAATTCGCTGCTGCATTTCAAGCAAATCTTCTTCAGCTCGAACTGGCAAGCCTGGATAATTTTGTTCTTTCATCCATTCTTTAACTTGAGGCAGAATCTGATCTCGACTCATTGCTCGCCCACGTTCATCTTTAAAATAGCTCTGAAAAACAGCCACAAAAATTTCAAGTCCATTTTCAACAAGAGGTTTGCCATCTTGACCGATTTGATTCGGATCAATATTTTCAATGTAATTAACCAAAGCCCCCATAAAGATCGCTTTAGACAAAGGAAAGCCAGCACGCAACCATTTGATGGTTTCGTTGATCCAACGTTTTTGATCACGAGGAGAAACAAACATGCGACTTGGATCTGAAAAAGGAATGGCCCCAGGAACCTCCCCCTGCTGGATCCCCTGATAGAGAGTCACCAGTCGATCTTTAAAATCAATTCTATCTTCAAACAGTTTCTTTATCTCTGCCGAGTTTGACCCTTTTTCTCTGAGAATTTCAGCTAAAGTCCAAGCCGCTTCCAGATCAATTTGATCAATCTTTACTGGCTCAAAAGAAGAAAGATCAACCTCTTCAAGCGCAATATCTCTTTCAGGAATAGGAGCCCCTAATTTTAAAAATTGCTCCAACCACATATTCAATTTTAAACTCTCTTTAATAACCTCTTTATCAGCCCCTTCTCCAACAGCCTCTAAAGCTTCTTTAATCACACCACTGTCAATGGCTTGAATAGAACGAGATGGAATAAAATCAACTAGCAATGGTTGAACTTGAACAGCCCCCTCTTTGTCTGTTTGAACCACAAAAAGATCCACGCTTCCATTCTCTTTTAAAAAGAAAATAGCCATGCCTAATTGATCACCAATCAAAGGCAAAGATCGAACCGAACGAAACTCTTTTTCAAAACGGAGCATTTGCTCTACTTGAGCAGGGTTAAAAACAGATTCTCCATCTTCGCGCATAAAGTAAAAACGACTGAGCGTCACTTGATTTAAAAGTGAGTGCACTTCTGGGGTAAAGGTTGAAAGAGGAGATAAATACTGAGGCACTTCTTTTTGAGGAAGACGCGTTCCTTGAAACGGAGGCGTGACTAAACTTAAACAAAGAAACATACAGACAAGCTTTTTACACAACGTCTTTAACCTCGACAAGTCATTCGGTGTAACTTTTTTACTGGTAACTACTTACATATATAAAATTACCACCAAAAAGACTCTTTGTCAAGGGAGGGAGTAAGAAGAAACGCTTTCTAACTCCTTGTTCTGCTTATGCTTACGAAGCCAAGATTCCCAAGATTGGCCATCCGCATAGTCACGGCCTGTCTTTTCTACTTTTTCAACCTCACTCCGATCACTTTTTTGAGGTTGGTTTTGCTTGATTGAAAAGTATTCTAGCTGACTTTCAGTCACATTAAAGAGATAACCTTGATCGGTTGTTCCATCTTTAAATGTAATCAGAGCATCTCCCCTAAAGTCGACCTCTTCTAAAAGTTTGCGTTCGGTTGTTTCTAATGTGGGATCTTCAGCGCTTGTTTCATTAAATTCAGTCACAGGGGGCAGCACAATATTTTTGCCTCGTTCACTGTTCACACCCAAGAAGGTTGCTTTCACTGTTCCCCAAAAGCCACTCCATGTCCCAAACGTGGCATCCACAGCTGTAGGCTCATACCCGCAATGTACCATACAATTTTGGCACTTAGGATTACCTGAAGCACGGCCATACTTATCCCACTCTGTTTCATCTAACAGCTGTTGAAACGTTTCAGTATAACCTTCTTGCAACAAATAGCAGGGACGCTGCCAACCAAATAAGGTGTAACAAGGATTACCCCAAGGCGTGCATTCTAAATGCCGTTTTCCCATTAAAAACTCAACAAACAATGGCGATTGATTAAACTTCCAATTTTTCTTTGCTTGCGCAAATAGGCCACGAAATAATTCAAATGTTTTTTCTCGGTTTAAAAAATTACTTTGATCAGGAGCTTTAGAATAACCATAACCAGGTGAGAGCATGACTCCTTCCACACCAATCGACATCACACGATCAAAAAAGCTTCGTGTTCGCTCCACATCAGCATGCTCAAAAAGAGTGGTGTTACATGTCACACGAAAGCCTTGCTCTACAGCATAACGAATCGCTTCTTCGGCTTTTTCATAGGTTCCTTGGCGACAAACTGAAAAGTCATGCGCCTCTTGATCCCCGTCCAAATGCACGCTAAAAGTCAGATACTTTGAAGGGAGAAACCAACCTTGGTCAATCTTCTCTTTAAGTAAGATCGCATTCGTACAGAGGTAGACATATTTTTTGCGTTCAACCATTCCAGCCACAATTTCAGGCATTTGTGGGTGCAGCAACGGTTCTCCACCAGGAATCGAAACAATCGGGGTGTCACATTCATCAACAGCAGCTAAGGCTTCTTCAACAGACATCTCTTTTTTTAAGATATGGCCTGGGTACTGAATCTTGCCACAACCTGCGCACGCGAGGTTACACCGCAACAGAGGCTCTAACATTAAAACCAAAGGATATTTTTTGCGGCCTTTTAATTTTTGCTTAATCACATAACTGGCAACAGACCACATTTGAGAAATAGGAACAGACATTAATACACCTTTCTAAGACCAAAACTTAAACAGATCAAAAAAATCTGAAAATCTTTTTTTGAATTCATATGGCTTCACAATCGTCTGATTACTCTCAGGGACTGTCCATTCTTCTTCTGAAGTTTGTTTTAGCTGTTTCACCCAAATACTTTCTGGATAAACCTTAACCAATTCTTGAAAATAAATCTGTGCGGCTTCTGCATTTTTTTCTCTTAAATAAAAAAGACCGGTTCGAAATAATTTCTCAGCCTGTAATGTCTCCATCTCTTCTAAAAGTTTTTGAGCTACAGGGACACGCTCGTCTTCTGGATACTCTTTAATAAAACGGCGAAATCGCTTAATCACAGTATCAATCGCAGCCGCATCATAATGAGCTCCCTTCACCACATTGCTCGAGGCCAAACCAGATTCATACAGAGCACTAGGCACTAAGGGATGTAGAGGATAATTTAAAATAACCTTGTAAAAGGCCTCGCTGGCTCGTTGGTACAATCGTCTCTTCCTATAGATGGTAGCGACCTCAAACTGGCAAAGACCTGCTAACTCAGTCTTTGGCATTTGTTTTTCTAATTGAAGAAAAAGATCTGCGGCAATCATGCTATAGAATTGGTCAGTTGGCACATTTAACACCACTTTTTCATTTCCATCAGCCATGATCTTAGCTAGTTCAAATTGACGCTGTGGTGCGTCTAAAGCCTGATCAAAGGCAGGGTATTCTTTATAAAGTTTGCCGTACACTTCAAATGCTTGCACCCAACGATACTGTTTTTCATAACAAGCAGCCAAACGCCACAAAATTTCAGCTACAAGAGGATAGGTTGGAGAATATGAAAGAGCTTTCACATAAGCTTTAGAAGCGCGTTTAAAATCAGCCCGCTCTTCCCACTTAATTCCATTTTCAAATTCAGTTTTTAAATCGGTAGGACTGATAATTTCAACAGGCTGATTATTGAGAACACGGTTCTTTGCTTTATCATGTTCTTTCCACGCTTGCTCAGTCACATCTTGAAAATAACGATCCTCTTGAAGGGAATCAGCCCAAACAAGAGGATCTGTCAAAAAAGTTACTGCTAAAAGTAGAACAAAAAAACGCTGCACTATTTATCTTTCGAAAAAATGTTATATAAGGTACCGACTAAGAAGGCGAGAACAAATCCATCAATAAACCCATAAACCAAACCAATGAATGCCCCTTGATAAGAGACTTCATACCCCCAGTAAAAACGGTTTAACTTTTGAAGCGTCTGTCCCCCATCCATACTTGCGGTAAAAATAGTGGCAAAAAAGATAGACAGTCCCTTGACTGTTCCAACAGCAAGCCCCAACGCTTTTGGATTAAATTTCATGAACCCCTCCTTGTAATGAAATGATAAGTGATTATACAATGAAACCCTATGAAGCCCAATAAGAACCTCCATTTTATAGGGATTGGCGGGAGTGGCATGAGCGCCTTAGCTCAGATTGCTGCCGCCCAACACACTGTGACTGGCTCAGATCGAGCCTGGACACCTGACTCTAAATCCCCTCTTTTCAAAAAACTAAGTCACAATCAAATAAAACTCTTTCCACAAGATGGAACCGGAATCACTTCTGAAACAGATTACGTGATCTACTCCACTGCGATTGAAAAAGAAAATCCTGACTTAATTCAAGCAGATAAGTTAAAGACTAAACAAATCCATCGCGCCGCATTTCTTGCTGAGTGTGTGCAAGAAAAAGAATTAATCGCCATCGGTGGAACAAGTGGCAAATCAACCATTACAGGAATGGTTGGAGTGATGTTAGAAGAACTCGGTGTTTCTCCAAGCGTGATCAATGGCGGTGAAATAAAAAACTTTGATACAGATAAGACATTAGGAAATGCCAAGGCTGGCAATGGCAACACCTTTGTGATTGAATCCGATGAGAGCGATGGATCTTTAAACCAATTTTTTCCTACACTGGCTTTAATTTCAAATATTTCTAAAGACCACAAACCACTTGAAGAATTAATTCCTCTTTTTATTCAGTTTGCCAATCAAACAAAAGAGACCTTAATACTTAACCAAGATTGCTCTCAAATTCGTCAGTTAGACTGGCCACAAAAAAAACAACTCACTTACGGAATCACTCAGCCAGCAGATGTGATGGCAAAAGAAATCCAGCTCGCCTTAACAGGCTCTAGCTTTAAAGTAAACAAGGTTGAATTCAAACTCCACGTCCCTGGAGAACACAACATTTCAAATGCTTTAGGGGCGATTACCCTAGGCAAATCACTTGGATTTTCCGAACAAGAGATTGCCCCTGCCCTAGAAAAGTTTCAAGGAATCAAACGCAGGTTAGACCCCATCCCTTCTTCAAATGGGCAGACTGTTTTTGATGACTTTGCACACAACCCAAAAAAAATTCAAGCAAGCCTTGATACATTGCGGCCTCATACAAAAAAGATAATAGCCATCTTTCAGCCCCATGGTTATGGCCCAACTCGTTTTTTATTTGATGAATTTGTTGATGTGTTTGCACAAAATTTAAGAAAAGAGGATGAACTCATTTTACTTCCCATTTTTGATGCAGGGGGAACCGCTACACGCGATATCTCTTCTGAAGATTTGGCAGATGCCATTAATCAAAAAAATAGATTCGCTCAAACAGTTGAATCAAGAGAGGCTTTAATTAAAGAACTTGGGAACAAGATTCAAAAAGATGAGACTGTGGTTGTAATGGGAGCACGGGACCCTTCGCTTACTGACCTTTGCAATCAAATAGCAAAACTCTAAAACACTAAACCCTAAAAATCTGTTGAGAAAGGTTAAGATACAAGGCGCACATCAAAATTACGACCGAGGCATATACATGATATGTTGAGGGAGTCATTTTGATGTGCAACGCGGTAGCTTGACCTTTATCGACAGATTTTTTATATATCAATATCGTCGATGCCCATTGGCCCTGAAAAATCACCAAAAGCACCGCCGCCTAATTTCCGTTTGGAAATACGCTGATCAAGTTCTGCTTCTGAAGTTTCACTCAATTGTTTTTTAAGTGCTTCAATCTCTTCAGGTGACACATCAAACCCTTCACAAGCTTTTTGGGTATCTTTTAGTAAGAGTTCCAAAAACTTTTTATCAGACATGGCTTTACTAAGTATTAAAGTAACTTGTTCGTGTGACATTATTTTCTCCTTCCTCTATTATAACAAACTATTTTCACTATTTACTCCTTCTAACGCTCTATCTATAGAAGTACTACTAGATTATGCAACTTCTGTTCCAACCCTATTTTCATAGGAGAAACCTTTTTTTTGCCGCTTTTAAAGTGCTCCAAAAGTGCCTTTTTTGGCTTATTTTGGGGCAAAACAAAACGGCATGCCTTGATTAAGGCATGCCGTTAATTGGAAGTCCCTAACCAAACGGGACTTATCTAATACGATTGTCCCAAGATGGTGTGTACCAACTACCATAACCTCTCTCGTAATAGCTTCCACCAAACAAGCCACCAGCCACATAAAATGGCAATGAGAGGACGTCCCAAACCACTTTAAATGGAAGCATTAGCATTTCCCCTGGGTCATTTCCGTAGCCTAATCCATCATAGTCATGAGCCATTGCTGGAGTCACAAATCCAAAAGCCATGACGATGGCAATAATTAAAGTGAGTGCTTTCATCCGTCTCCTCCTAGTTCTATTATGATAAGCAATATTGTATAAGCTTATCCCATATATTGTAAAGAAAAAAGTGACCTACAAAATATAGTACTAATAAAGCCGGTTTATTTCAATATCAATTTGACTACTCCCCACAGGAGCAGGATTCTGAGCATACTCTCCACCCAAATCACCGGGTTGCGCAGGAGAAGCATTACCATCTTTATCCACTCGAGCTGTAATATTGATTTTTTCTGGAAAAACAGACCCAGGCAACATCAGATCGTTTTCTTCTGATAAGGTATAACTCATTGGAAGAGAGTCAACGACCAACCTTTTCACTGCAATAGGAGGCCCCCCTTTCCCTTTAGCCATCACAAAGATCACATCCCCAGTCTCTACTTTTTCCTTCAACTCTGGCAAAATCGTAATTTTTCCTGAGATTGATTTAGGCGAGCTACTCTCCCAAGCAGTATCAGCCTTTTCACCACACCCCGTTAAATAAAGAACACTCAATAAAAGTAGAAGCCATTTTTTCATTTAAAACCCTCTTTTCGCTAAAGTTTGAAAACATTGAATTGTCGTCAGGGTTAGTGTATTCTATTGGACTATTTTACAAAAGAAAAGAATCATGAAAATATTAGTGATTTCACCACAACCATTTTTTTCTCTTCGGGGAACACCGATTTCAACCTTGCGCATGTTAAAGGTGCCACTTGATGAAGGGGCTGAAATTGATATTGTTACCTATCCGATTGGTGAAGATCTAACTGAGTGGCCCAACTTTAAATTTTACCGCTGCTGGGGACCAACTTACATTAAAACACTTCCGATTGGCCCCTCCTTTTCAAAATTAGTTTTAGATTTCTTTTTATTCTGGAAAGCACTTTCCATGTTGCGTAAGAAAAAGTATGACATTATTCATGGGATGGAAGAAGGCGCAATCATGGCTTATCCTTTCGTCAAAATGTTTAAGACCCCTCTTCTTTATGACATGGATTCTTATATTCCTGGCCAAATGGCTGACCATAAATTTTTTAAATTTCCTCTATTTGTCAAATTTGCTGCTTTTTTAGATAAAAAGACCATTGCCCTTTCCAAAGCAGTGACCACGGTCTGCCATGATCTCACCCTCAAGGTCCATGAGATACTTCCAGATAAAAAGGTTTATCAAATCGAAGATACTCCTATGAGGGAAAAAGATATCCCCCTCTCTAAAGAAGAGAAGGAAAGCTACTTACGTCAGATCAAGCCCAATGATGAAAAGGTTCTCCTCTATACCGGCAACTTCACCAAATACCAAGGCATTGATTTGCTCTTGCAAAGTATCTCTGTTTTAGTAAAATCTAACACTAATTTTAGTCTCTTATTAGTTGGTGGAGAAGAAGATCAAATAATTAATTTAAAGAAAGATTGTTCTGCTTTAGGGATTGCAGATAAAGTTATTTTTGCTGGAAAGCAACCCAAAGAAAAGATGAATGCTTTCTTTAAATTAGGAGATGTACTGGTCTCTCCCCGAAGTTTAGGAACCAATACTCCTCTTAAAATTTATAGCTATATGGAATCGGGGCTCCCGATTGTGGCAACAGACAGATGGACACACCAACAGGCACTAAATAAAGAATGCGCCATGTTGACAGAACCAACACCTGAAGCCTACGCAAAAGGGCTCCAAAAAGTAATAGAAGATGATACACTTGCAAAGCAACTTGGAGACAAAGCAATCCAAGAAGTGAATGCACGATTTAGCAACGAGCTGTTCGATAAAAAAACGCGTGAAATGTACGCTTACATGATCGATAACGAACCGATAAGGAATTAAACAATGGCTCTAAAGATTCAATTTTATGTTCCACCTGGAGGTTATTTTGCTGAACGTTGGTCTCATGGAACCATGATGCCAGAGCTCGGTCTTCTTTATATGGCTGCTATGCTTGAAGAAGCAGGACATGCTGTTGAGTGTGTGCCAAGTCACGTTCTTGAAATGACGTTTCAACAAGTTTATCGAAAAATTCAAACCGACAAACCTGATATTGTTGGAATCACTACCACCACTGAAAACCGTTTTCTTAGTTTTAAATTAGCTAAAATTGCTAAAGAAGCATACCCCGAAGCCTTTGTTGTGCTCGGTGGACCGCACTGTAAAACAACCGCTGAAGACACCTTACTAAACATCCCTGAAATCGATGGAATTGTTTCAGGTGAAGGTGAAGAAACAATGGTTGAGCTCTCTAAAGCTGTTGAAGCTAAAGATGGGTATGAAAACGTACTTGGTCTTTCCTTTCGTAAACATAACGGCGACATTATTCACAACGGAAAACGCATGCTGTTAAAAGAATTGGATAATCTTCCAATGCCAGCACGCCACCTTACTCCTATTGATGCCTACAACTTCACCATGGATATTCCTGGTCGTGGGCCACTTAAAGCAGCCAACTTAATGACCAGTCGTGGTTGCCCTTTTACTTGTACGTTTTGTGCCACACCTTCAAACTGGGGAACTAAAGTTCGTTCGTTGTCCCCTGAAAATGTGGTCAATGAAATCGAACACTGTATGGACAAATACGGTGTCGAAGCCATTTGGTTTTATGATGATACCTTTAACTTTAACCGAACACGAACCGCACAGATTTGTGATTTGATTATTGAACGCAAACTCAACATCAG
Organism: Actinomycetes bacterium; assembly: GCA_029263055.1. Classification (GTDB taxonomy): domain Bacteria; phylum Auribacterota; class JAJCYG01; order JAJCYG01; family JAJCYG01; genus JAJCYG01. The sequence goes on along the minus strand of JAJCYG010000002.1, from coordinate 71,921 downwards.
TTGGTATTGCGAAGTGCGTGTTGATATTTTAACTAAAGAGCTCGCCGCTAAAATGGCTGAGTCAGGTCTCTTCTACACTGGCTTTGGGATTGAGTCTGCTAACGAACGTGTTTGTCGTGACATCATCACCAAAAAAGCCACGCTTAAAAATGCCTATGATGCGATTAGCTGGTTTAATGAATTCGGTGTGATCCCTAATCCATTTTTTATCTTTAGTCACCCAACTGAAACATGGGAAGAAGCTCAAGAGTCGATTGAAATTTTTGAAGATGTAAAAGACCGTTGTGATGTCTCTGCTTCAATCTTGCACATTTATCCAGGCGTTCCTCTGGAACACCGTGCCATTGAAGAAGGCAAAATCCCTAAAGATTTCTCATGGTCTAAAGAATATGACAAACGAACCATCTTGCTCCCAGCAGCTCAAGGGCATGCCCCACTTTACGTCGACAAGCTAACGTGGTGGCAGATCAGTGAAATCATGTTTCGATTTGCTTATGCGCATAAGAAAATTGCCTTAATCAAAAAGATTCCACCTGTGTTAACAAGTATACGTTCTTTTGCTGATGTCAAACGTTACACCATCATGCTGCTTGTTTACATGAAACAACGTTTTCAGTTGCTACTTGACCAACGTGTGATTCCAAAAGCAACACGCCGCATCTCCAAGAAGGTTACAGCCTAGTTAAATGTCTGAATTAATTGCTGTAACAGGCGGCACAGGATTTGTTGGAACCCATCTCGTTAACCGTCTTGTCCAAGAAGGCAAACAAGTTCGTGTTCTCGTTCGCAGCCGCAAAAAAGCTCAAGAAAAACTCCCCCCTTCTATTGAAATCATTGAAGGAGATCTTGGGGATAAAGAAGCGATTGACCAACTAGTTAATGGAGCGACACAAGTTTTTCATGTAGCCTCTATTCTTCAAGAACCTTCCACTCCAGATAAAGTGTTTTGGGATATCCATGTTGAAGCAACGCGTCACTTACTTGAAGCTGCTAACAAATACAAGGTAGAACGTTTTATCCACTTTAGCACCATTGGTGTTCTCGGAAGCCCTAAAGTCATTCCTGCAAATGAAGAGAGTCCGTATCAAACCAAAGATATTTATCAAATAACCAAATGCGAAGCAGAAAAATTAGCCATAAAAACATTTAAAGAAACAGGTCTTTCCGGTGTCGTGATTCGACCTGCAGCTGTTTATGGCCCAGGTGATTTGCGCTTGCTCAAACTCTTTAAGTTTATTGCCAATGGAAAATTTAGAATGATTGGAAAAGGAAATGTCTACAACCACCCAGTCTATGTTGAAGACTTAGTCAGCGGCGCTCTTTTAGCGGCTGAGAAAAAAGAGAGCCAAGCCCAGGTTTATATTATTGGCGGCGAATCCCCTGTTCTTTTAAAAGATTGGGTCGCCATTATTTCAAGAACAACAAACCAACCGATCACCAAACATGCCGTGCCCTTTTTTCCTGTTTGGTGTGCCGCTGTTTTATGCGAACTGATCTGCTATCCTTTTAAAATAGATCCCCCACTCTACCGTCGACGGGTTCAATTCTTTTCAAAAAGCCGCGCCTTTAAAATAGACAAAGCTAAAAAAGAATTAAACTACCAACCTAAAGTTTCTCTAGAAGAGGGAGTAAAACAAACCTGCGAGTGGTACAAACAACACGGTTATTTGTAAGAAGAGATTAGAAGGATTTTTTTAATAGCTTTTTATACCACGGAAGAACGTGGTACTGGACCATCTCTTTGACTTTATGCTCAATAGTATTACCTTGATACACCCCTTTAATCGCTCCCCCTTTTTGAACACAGACTAATGTTCGTTTAATATCAGCACCATTTAATACCGAGGCCATCTTTTCTGCAATCTGATGGTCTCGATCGTAAATTAAATGAAAAGGGATGTTAAAACGTTGAATAAAAAGTTCATTCATATCACGTGAGTCATCCGTAATTCCAATCACTTCATTCTCATTTAAATTCAAGCGAACAAAGTAATTTTTAAAGAGATAAGCTTCTTGAGTCACGGAGTTGACGTCGTCAAAATCAATCTCTGGAAAGAAATACAAAAGAAGATTTTTCTTTTTAAGAATCTTTTTAAAATCGACTTCAACATCGCAATGAGCCACAGTGGTTATTTCAGGTAATTTCATTTTTTAGTCCAAAAATAGAGCGTCAAACTCTTTATCTGTTAATAGTTTTTTATCGATCACAAGTTGTTTGATTGATTTGCCTGATTTCATTGATTCTTTCACAATTTCAGCAGCAGCCAAATACCCTATTTGCGGGTTCAGTGCAGTGGCCAATCCTAATGTGTTGGCAAAAAAAGCTTCGCACTTTTCAGGTTGCGCGCTCAATCCGTTGACACAGCGCGTGGTAAACACAGACAATGAGTTTTTAAGCAGTTTGATGTTTTGAATCATGTTGTACCCAATAAGCGGCATCATCACATTTAATTCTAATTGCCCGGCTTGAGCTCCCATCAAAATAGTATGATCATTTCCAATCACCTGGTACATCACCATGTTTAACATCTCTGCCATCACAGGATTGACTTTACCTGGCATAATCGACGAGCCTGGTTGCACAGCAGGCAAACGAACTTCATCCAAACCCGTATTAGGCCCACTTGAAAGCAGACGAAAATCATTGGCAATCTTAGTCATATCACAAGCCAAGTTACGCAAGGCTGATGAGATTTCTGTAAAGCACCCCATGCTCTGCATGGCTTCAAAAAGGTTGGGTGAATTTTCAACGGGCAAACCTGTTAATTCTTTAAGATGGTCGACAACACGCTTAGCATATTCAGGATGAGCGTTCATGCCTGTTCCAGCAGCTGTTCCGCCAATCCCTAAACGAGTCAACGACACTTTACGTTCTTTGATTTCGCGAATGCGTTCTTCAACCACTTTAGCAAAGCCACTAAACTCTTGTCCTAAAGTCATGGGCACGGCATCTTGCAAATGAGTGCGACCTGATTTTAAAATTTTGCCAAATTCTTTTGCTTTGTTTTCTAAGGCTATTTGTAAATCTTTTAAGATGGGCTCAAGTTCATCTAAACATTTTAATGTCGCCAAACGAATGGCTGTCGGAATCACATCATTGGTTGATTGGGCCATGTTCACATGATCATTAGGATTAACAGGTGTGTATTCCCCTTTATTGCCTCCCAACATTTCGTTGGCTCGGTTGGCAATCACTTCATTCACATTCATGTGATGCGAGGTTCCGGCTCCAGCTTGATAAGGGTCTACCACAAAATCTTCATTAAACTTTCCATCTAAAACTTCAGTGGCTGCTTTAACAATGGCCTCTCCCACTTCAGAAGTTAACAAATCTAAATCAGTGTGCGCCAAAGCAGCTGCTTTCTTAATACAGGCCACACCCCAAACTAACTCTGAATGCTGCTTGATCCCACTGATCGGGAAATTTTCAACAGCCCGCAATGTTTGAATGCCGTAATATGCTTTTTCTGGGACTTGCTTTTCCCCTAAAGAATCTTTTTCTACGCGATGACTCATTTGAACCTATTCTCCTAAATGTGGCCTATCTTAAAAAATCAATAGGATTATATACATTTGTCTCCATTAAGTCTATAATCGGTCCATGAGCCACCTTATTCTGGTTGTGGACGATACCTTTGAAACACGTAGCCACACTCAAGCCAAGCTTGAGAGTGAGGGCTATCAAGCTCTAACAGCTGTGGATGGCGTTGACGCCTTAAAAGTTCTCAAAGATACCCCTCAAATCGACTTGATCCTCACAGATTATCGAATGCCTTCTTTAGGAGGAAAAGACCTCTTAGAGCTGTTAGACCATCACTATCCAGATCTCAAAAAAATAGTCATTTCTGGGTATCCTTTTGTAGAGAACCAACTCCCAAAAAACTTCCCTCTTATTGCCAAACCCATTGATTGGGATAAAGCATTAAAAGTTATCCATAAAGCTCTTAATGATTAAGTACACGTATTTTAATAAATAGAATTTAATAATTACTTTAACTTTAGGACAAGTCAATTAAAAGGAGATCTCATGAATTTAAAACTTACTCTAACCGGATTCTTAGCCTGTTTGGTGCTTGCAGCTTCTGCATCAGCTGATGGAATGAGATCTTGGTCTAAAGAGCAGCACCCACAACCTAAATCGTTTCATGATTGTGGCAAAGGATGCATTTACCGCTTCAACCACACTGTGGACGCGGCAGATCAAAATTACGAGGAACAAGGCTGGGAAGCCGCTAGTTACTGGAGCCAACAAGCCCGTAAAGCCAAACACCACACAATCTCATATAAAGTAGATCTTGGAGATCTGTACCGTAGATTAGGCCAAGACATTCATGGTCTATCCCAATATCATTTAGCCCATCACAATCGTCGTAAGACAACTGAAGATAACGTTGAGTTAGGACTCGCTTTTCTAGATGCGAATCGCCCAGGACTGGCAGATTATTACTTTAACGAAGCCGCTCAATATGCTCGAAGCAAACATGATTGGCGCATGATCTATACTGCCTATGACCTACTTGGCAACAGCGAAATGGCAGCCATGGCAAAGAAGAAAAGCAATATGATGCGTTAAGTTTAACCGCATCAAGACAAAAAAATACCCGAGACAATTTCTCGGGTATTTTTTTGTTTAAAATAAAAAGTCTAATTAAACATCTTCAGACTTAACATCATCCCAACGTGGTGCATCTTCAGGGTCCATATTATTAAGACGTCCTGAATCTTTTCTTTCTTCCTGTTCCTGACACTTGATACACAAGCTAGCATAAGGAACCGCTTGCAAGCGACGTGCAGGAATATCTTTTTCACAAATTTCGCACACACCAAAGGTGCCGTCATCAATCCGTTTTAAAGCAAAATCAATATCATAAAGAATAGAACCTTCTTTTGAAGCTAAGTTTAATGCAAATTCACGGTCATAAGAATCAGACGCAGCATCAGCAAGGTGAGTTGAATAACCTGAAAGATCTCCAGAAGATTCTTTTTGACTTTTATTTAAGTTATCCCCTTCTAAGTTGCTTAAGCTACCTAAGATCTTTTCTTTCATTTCTAAAAGAATGTCTTTGTATTTTTCTAAATCTTTTTTATTCACACCCTTCTCCTTTAACTCTCTAACTATAATTATACTCTATATTTAAACTTTGTGTTCTTTAAAAAATAAAGACTCCAGCAGAAACGACCGTCGACCAACCCTTTTTAATCACACAGGTTTGAGTCACATTCGTCGTATGCACAATTTGGTTTGAGATTTTAAATACCTCTTTTTTCTCATCCCAGTTTTTATCTTCATCAAACTCAACACCTAAAGTGGAAGCTAACATCGCAGCAGCCAAATCTTCGGCATAATCTCCAGCTACTTTTTCGGTTTCACCAAACGCATGGTGCTCACTTAAATAACCATAACGATTCTCATCTTTTGGCACCGCACATCCAATAGAAGAAGCAATCAAACGACTCGGCTCATTACTACGAGCTTGGGCTAACACGCAAAAAGCAATTTGACCTGGAATTAACAATTTAACACCCTCAGAACGAGAAATAATTTTACAGTTTGGAGGCAAAATAGATGAGACGTGAACAAGGTTGCATTTTTCAATACCAGCATCACGCAAAGCAAGCTCAAAAGAACGAAGTTGCTCTTTATGTGTCCCCACCCCATTGGTGAAAAACATCTTTTTAGGTAAAAAGTTCACGTCACCCTCCTCTATCTAACAGGGCTAACTCTAATAGCTTTAGTCTCTTAGAAAAAAAGCCTCGGTCTTAAGGACTCTTTATAGACGGTATAAAGTAGCACAAGTAGGAAGGTTGTCAATTATTTTTTTTGAGCCTTTTTCTTGGAAAGGTCACTCATTTTTTTCTTCTCAGCCTTAACTGATTCTTGCGCTTTTTGAAGCGCTTCATCAAGCTGTTTAGACTTTTCTAAAGATTTGACAATCGCTTTATCTGCAAGCACATTCTTTCCGTCTTGCTTCTTCTCAGCGAGCTCATAAACGCGATGGCCTAATGCCGCAAACTCTTTAGCTAGATTACGGCTAATCTTCAATTCATTAAACTTAACTTTGGTAAACTCACTTGCAGGACCTGCATAAGCTGCCACTGTCTTAGCCGACTTAATTGCCGCATCCTTTGTGACCACATAACCCTTTTCAAACCCTATTCGAACTTTTTCCCACAATTCTTGTTTGTCCATGTCACCTCCATTGGTACACAACATAATTGTGCCCCATGGAGGTGAATTGGTCAACTAGGGCTTTAAATGCTAATAGAAGCCGCTGATTTACGTGAAGCGTCTAACTCATCTAAGGAAGCAAACCCATTGCTTCCTGGGTAAAGCTGCCAAAAACCTCGCTGGCTGGCTTGTTTACCCCAAGTGCCAAAAAGCTCTGTTGCTTCGGGCTCATAATCAGCACGTCGATCTTCAGGCCAGGAATTAACAGGATCTAAAGAAGCGACTTCTTTTGAATCTGTCACACCCGGCACCACTTTAGGCACAAGCAATCCCTTAAAAATAGGATGCTCGACTAAATTTTCTTCACTTAAATCTAAGTCTCCATTTAATGCCGCATCACGTAAACGAACCGTTAAGTTAATTGACATCCGTTTTCCTGTTCCTTCAGGTCCACCACTCCAACCTGTATTTAAAAGAACAAATGGAATTGGCTTCAGACCTGCTTGATTGCGAACATAGTTTAATGCCCCAATAATTTCAGTCTCTTTACGTGCATACAATTCAAATGGACCCGGAAAAAATGGGTCTCCAAATAATGGACTGTAAGTCGCACCTGGTTTTGCCCCTTGCTCAGTACCTGCAGCTGTTGCTGTGTAACCTAACAGATTTAAAAACTGCGCATCTTCAGCAGATTTAATAACTGACACAGGAGGCAGCACGCCCATGCGATCTTGGGTCAAATAAAACATCACGTTAGGCGGTCCACCTAAACCATCTTGAGGTGTATCAGGCATACTTTCACGTGGGAACGTTGCACGACCATTGGCAATAACAATATCTTCTCCATGCAAATGGTGGGCCATAAAATCAGGAATCGGCCGACCATCAACTAAAACTTCTTCATCCCCTTCACGAACAGTCGGCACATTTTGAAGAATGGCTGGATACGAACGACTAGCACGGTACAGACGTCCCTCTTTTTCTGGAGTCAGCTCCCATGTTTTAGGAAAAAGTCCCCCTTCAATATCAAAGATACCTGCGAGCTCCCCACTTAAAACCCCTTGAACCAAGTCATCAGGTAATGTTGCTCCAGATTCCATTGCAGAACGAATTTCTTTATAGGTCTTAGGCTCAATCCAGATCGTGGTTTCATCATCAGAAAAACTCTCAACTCCATCTTTAGCTGAAAGAGAAGATTTACCGGTTCCAGACAACCCTTTCCAAACGCCTACATTTCCAGTTGTCTCTGATTGCCCAGCTGAAGAGTGAGTTGAAACCGTTCCTTCAGTCAAACCAAACACATAGTTCATCAAGGCAAAGATTGATTTTTTATTTTCACCAATGTAGTTGGTTCCAGTAATGATGACCAACCCATTTTCCACATCGACAATAATCATGGCGTAATCAGCTTCACCATCTTTTTGATGCGGCATACGATCTTCTCGCTCAATCTTATAATCAGGAGCGGTTAAAATAGTAAAATCTGCAGGGCCTAAATCACCCACTTGGTTTTCAGCTTCTGGTCGCACAAAAAGGTGGCGAACCCCCACAGCTTGGAACGCTTTTTCACCGATGTAACGAACACGCTTTTGATATCCTTCATGTCTTGCTGAAAGATAATCTCCAACAAAAAGCTCTCCACGATCAGAAAGATGTTTGACCACTTTGGCTTTAATTCTTTTGTAATGTTCTGGTGTGATCGGTTTATTTGGAGAAGGTTTATCTTCAGTATGCCATCCCATATTTTGATCGGCTTCACTCCCTTTAACTTGCACCACATAACGGTGTTTTTTTCGACGTCCACGGTCGAGCTTATTTGTTGGATTAACCAAAAAAGCACCTGTTGCTGTACGACGCCCTTCACCATTTAACTCCGCAATATCAAAGAGTTGACGAATCGGTGCGTTGTGATACAAGGTTGTATCCTCAACATCAAGACCAAGCAATGTTAGCTGTTTTTTCAATCTTGCTTTTGCACGCGCATCTTTGGCTGCTTTGCGTTCTTGAATCGTAACCATGCGTTCGTACTTCACGCGACGGACTTGTTGAGAAGGATCACCGAAATATTCAGTATCTGCTGGTGGTTGTGGATCTCCTGTTTTCAAACCAAGTGCTCCGGTTGCTTCAGCTAAATCAGCAATTCCTGTGTGCAACGTTTCACCTGAGCGGTGCGAGATCACAAAGCTCATGTTGGCACCAATGGCTTGACGAATGACTTTTAACGTTCCTAAAACAGAACCATTTTGATTCACTTTAATTAAAATAGAACTGGCGGAGTTTTCATCAATCCCTTTTTGCAAACGTCCTTGTTGGGTCACAAAGAGATCATCTCCGATTGTTTCAACATTCTGATTGGCCATCACTTCTTTAAAAAGTTTCCAACCTTCCCAATCGTTTTGATCCATTCCATCTTCAATAGAAAGAAACATTCCAGCATAAGTCTCAACTAAGTCAGCATAGTAAGTAACCATTTGCTCTGAACTGAGTTTTTCTCCACGAAAGTTGTAAACACCTGCATCACGATCATAGAACTCACTGGCAGCCACATCCAAGGCAAGCTTCACATCGGCTCCAGGCGTATACCCAGCTCGTTTGATGGCTTCAAAGACATGTCCTATAGCCACATCACTGTCACCGATTCCTTTAACCGTAAACCCAGACTCGTTTCCGCGACTAATTTCACCGGCATCAGCTTCGATCAAAATGGCTTTTAATTCTTGGTCAACTTTATCTCCAATAGCGAGCTGCTCTTCATAAGGAAATGAATCGTCAGGAACAATCATGATCTCTTGAATATCAATACGATCTTTGCCTAACTCTTCACCCTCTTGACGCGCATGCTCACCACCGTTGTAGATGTTCATATAAAAACGAACACTTCCCGGCGCCCCTGCTGTTTCAGGAACAAACCCAGCAAAGTATTCATCAAGTTCCAAACTATTTAGCTTGGCAGCCATTTCCCACAACGCCCATGATAAAGGAACCGTGGCATTAGCCCCCCAAGTTTTAAAATTTTCGCCCGCATTAGCAATCAACCACTCTTCGATTTGAATAAGGTCTTTGTGATTGCTTAAATCTAAATCCATTTCTTTAATTCCAGAAAAAATCACATCTCGAAGGGCTGTGATTGCTTGCTCAGTTGGTAATGTGTTGGCTTCATCATCCCCTGTAGACGTTCCTGCAGGAACCGCTCCAACAACAGAAATACCTTTATAAGTAATCGTCACTTGAACAGTCGGTCTTCCTTTAGAATCTTCAATCTGTGTTGCTTCAAAATTAAGATCCGCTACAGGAGCTGAAATAATTTCTCGTTTAGGAGGTTGAACCGGCAATTCAGCAGGAGGAGCTAAAAACCGATTTAACCCCTTTAAAGAGGCTAACTGCAAATCAACCGTAATCACCGATTGAAACAAAAACAAAAACGAAACCACTCCACTTATGATGCGCAACATAAACAACTCCTCCTTTTAAAGGTAAATAGATAGAAAGGTCTTGCAGGACTAAATTGGTGACGATAAGACTGAGAAGATATGCAGTTTTTTATTCTCATAATCGTTAAGAAAGAATGGGTAATTTAAACCTTTTAGAATAAAAAGGCAAGAGAAGCCACGACGACATCAGACAAGATATATACCCTAAACAACCTTGATATAAATACTTATACCTTACAAATTATATTGCTATTTCAAATAAATTGGGCAAAGGGACTGATTTAACATGCTCGGAAAAAAGAATAGGTTTAAAAACCTTCAAATCTTCAAACCAATCAGAAGTCACTCCATAGTGTGCAAATACAGTTAATATCAAACCTAAGTTTTTGTATGTTGTGATCATCGCCCTTTTAAGAGGTCTTGTTTCTATACTATTTAGTGTTGTCTTGGTCAATCCTGCCAACTCGGCTAATTCTGATCGACTCAATCCTATTGCTTCTCTTATAACTCTTATTCGTTCATGAAACTCAAGCGCTGACACTTCTTCTTTTTCTAAATGAATCGCTTTGACTCTTCTTCCACCTAATTCTTCAACCCCATCAAAACCTTCAAACCATTCTTTTCTTGCACCAAAAGGCAAAAAGACATCAATAAGCTTCTCTTTAGTTGAACGCAATGTTTGAGCATTTATTTTTCGTAAAGCAGATTCGCCAATTCTAGCTTTAGAAGCTAATTCAGACAGAGTAAGCTTCAATTTATTTCGAAAGATATTTATTTGCTTCTTAAAAGAGAGCCCCTTAATATCTTCTTCCCTTAAAGAGTCATAAAACCAATCCTCTGTCACTCCATAATCCTTAAATGCCGAAAGAATAGAAATCAGTTTATCTCTTTGAATTCTTTTTGTCCGACCACTTTCAATATTGCGCAAGGTTCCAATAGAAACCTTTTTTTGAATAGCCTCGAAGAATTGTTCGTAAGTCCAATCTAAATTCAAACGTAAAAATTTAATTCTCTGGCCAATGGACCTTCCCTCCAAAAATTCTTTTGTTAAAGTCACTTCTCTTAATTCAAGTAAATGCATTGCGTGATAATGTTCAAATGCTTTTAATAATTTCAATTCTGTTTTTCGCGTTATCTCCCCTTTTAAATCAAGGATCTTTTTTAAATGTTTTTCATTTAAGCCAACCAGCTCAGCAAATTCCTTCAAATCACAGTCAAAACGCTCAAAAAGATATCTTACTTTATACGGGGTAATGCCAGGAATGCGCATATCATGAACCACCCATTCTTCAGGGATTCCTTTTTCACCGAAATAACGAACTAATTTCAGCAAAGTCGATTTTCTCCATTTATATTTCTGAACACCTTTTTCAAATAAACATACTGTTTGAGTACTCATTTGTAAATCGCTTGCAACATCACCCTGCTTCAAACCCAAATAAGTGCGAAGCAATAATATTTTAAGTCCAAACCTAAAGCCAATAATGTCCTCTTTTTTTAAACTACCCCTCGTTTCTTTAATCTTTTTATAGACCCTTTCAAAACGCCCATCATCTTCAAACCACTCTTCTTCTGCTCCATACAAAACAAACAAATCAACAAACTTTTTCACCATTTCTTTACTCGGGGTATAATGTTTATGTTCATTCTCTACACCCGAAATAGTTGCGTGATGAATCGACAATTCACGTGCTAAAACTTGTTTCTCCCAGCATAAGTTTTTTCTAACCATTTCTACTTTTTGTCCAAATGTTTTTCCAACAAAATCCTCTGCAGAAAGAGTCACTTCATCGATAAACCAATGATCAGGAGCTCCATATTTTTTAAATGCTGAAATAAATTTATTTTTTGTTAAGGGTGAAGGAATAAAATCATCTTCTAGATTTTCAATTCGGCGGACTGTACCTTCATCAACAATGGCAACCTCTGCCATTTTTAAATAACTCCATCCAAGATTTTCTCGAAGTAGTTTTACCCTTTCTCGAAAGGTCTTTCCAACTAAGTCTTCATTCTTTAAAGTAAATCCATACAACCAGTTTTCATTGACTCCGATACGTTTAAAATAACCAAGGATCTTTTTTATTGTTGTGTGATTCACAGTCCCCCCTTTTTCAAAACGAGAGAGCGTTCGCCAGCCAATAAGTATTTCATCAGCTAAAGTAAGATAGGTGTGATTCATGTTTTCCCTTAAAAGAGTCACTCGTTCAGGCAAAGACTTGCCGAGTAACTGTTCCCATCTAATCGTGATTGGCTTTATTTCTTTTGGTTTTCTTTTAATTTTTTTTGAAATTTCCTTGATCTGACTGGTAGGTTGTAAATTTTTATAGAAAAAAATCCTGCTCACAGGTTGCATGACTGCCTGCTGAGTGGCTAAAAAAAGAGTGATAAGTAGGGTTATTTTTTTAATCATAACTATCTGCATTTAAATAAAATAGACAAATAATATAACAAAAAAAGCACTTTTTTTCAAGAGAGAACAATCAGAGCAAGCTGTTCTTAAGGAATGAGTTCTGAAAATTCTTTGTTTTTGGCATTGGCTTGGAAGCGGTGGACTAGGGAATGGGCAATATCGTTGTATTGGCTTTGTTTGTCTTTAGGCCAAGAGGATTTGGGATTTAAGATGAAAGGATCCGTGATACCTGGAACCTCTTTGGGCATCCATAATCCTTTGAATATAGAGTGCTCGGTTAAGTTTTTAGAGGTGATGTCTAAAGTTTGATTGATGGCAGCATCTCGTAAAGGAATGGTTATTTTGTTTAAGTTCATCCGCTTGCCCACTCCATATTTGCCGCCACTCCAGCCTGTGTTTAGTAAGTAAACCGCCACCTTTTCTGTTTTGATGTGCTCCATTAAACGGTCAGCATAGGCAATATAAGGGCGCGGAAAAAAAGGTTCGCCAAAAAGCGAACTAAAGGTGGCACTAGGTTCTAAGCTGGCTTCCCCTACTTCTGTTCCTGGGGCTTTAGCTGTGTAGCCTGACAAAAAGAGATACTTAATCATTTTAGGATCTTTAATAATTGAAATGGGCGGCAACACACCCCATGCATCCATGGTTAAAAAGAAAAGAACTTTTGGCTTACCCCCTAATCCACTTTGTACTGCTTTAGGAAGATGTGTTAATGGAACCACCACTCTTCCATTTGATGTGACTATATTGTGTTCTTTTTCTTCTTCATTAAGATAAGGGTTTTTGTAATCTAATACTGGTTTTCCTTTTTTCTTTTGAAGTTCTCCGTTTTTCATTAAAGCAAAAGGGACATTTTGAACTACAGCTGTGTCACAAATTCCGTGAAAGAGTTCTGGCTCTTGTTTTTCATCTAAGCCTTCTGTTTTAGGAAAGACGCCTCCTTCAAAGTTATAAACCCCTTGCTCTTGGTCCCAGCCTAATTCATCGTCGGCAACCATGGTTAAATTACGAGCAGATAAGGTCGACTTTCCTGTACCTGAAAGCCCACAAAAGATCACGCACTCTCCATTTTCTGCAAGGCTTGCAGAAGCATGCATCGGGAGCACTCCATCTGCTTCCATATAAAGGTAATTCAAATAAGTAAAAACCGACTTCTTCATTTCTCCATCATAAGGAGCTCCTACAATAAGAATCAGTTGGTTCTTAATATCAATCAGCATGGCGGCATCTGAATGCACGCCATCTTTTTCTCCATCTAAATGAAGATTAGGGGCACTCACCAAAGTAAGCTCGGGCGGAGCATGCTTGGGCACCACTCCTTTTTCTGGACGAATAAAAAGATGATGCGCGGTTAAGTTTTGCCAAGCAACAGAATTAATGACACGGAGTTTGATGCGGTGCTGAGGATGTGCACCAGCATACCCATCAAAGACAAAGAGTTCTTTTTGCTCAGCTAAATGCGCAAAGAGTTTTTTCTTAATCTTTTCAAAACAATCGCGCTCAATGGGTTGGTTAGGCCCCCAATGAATGTTTCGCGCTTCTTTAGATTTGGAATCTTTGACAAAAAACTTGTCTTTGGGCGAACGACCCCGGCGATTAACCGGTAAATCAACCGCACGAAAAGCTCCAGTGGAAGTCTCTTCCCCTTCTTTACGGCGGATTGCTTTTTGAAACAAGGCTTCAGCAGAAAGATTATAATGAAGCGTGGAGGGAGCTTTTCGCTCTATAAAGGCTTCGATCTCGTGTTGAATGTCCCAGTCAGATTCTTCTTTCATGATTTTCTTTTATTAATATAGCACTTAATAAGACAAAATTAGTACAATAAGTATCATGATTGAACATTTTCAAACCTCACTAGCCCAATTCTTTAAGATTGCTGCAACAGATGTCGCACTCAACCCTTTGGCTGGAGATGCCTCGACTCGGCAATATTGGAGAGTCAACCTTCCAGAAAAAGTCCCCTATCGCACAGCCATTCTCATGTGGATGCCAGAAGTCCCTAAATCAGGAGAACCTGATTTTATCAATGTGCAGCGTTATTTGAAAAAAATAGAGGTACAGGTTCCAGAGATTTATCACTACGACAAAAAGAATCAAACTATTTTATTAGAAGATTGCAGCGACAACTTGTTGCAAAATGCCATTCAAGGTCAATCCGAAAAACAAATTCTCAACTTTTACAATCAAGCTTTAGAAGAACTTTTTAAAATGCAATTCGCACCTTCTAGTAAAAAGTGCGTGGCATTTGATTTGGCTTTTGACACAGAAAAACTAAATTGGGAGCTTCAATTTTTTAAACAAAATACATTAATAGACTATCTTAATCTCTCATTCAATCCAAAAGAAGAAAAGGTCTTAGATGATGCCTTTTTAAAAATAGCTCAATTTTTGTCTAAACAGCCTCGCTATTTAGCTCATAGAGATTATCACTCTCGTAATTTGTTTGTTCAGGACAACACCCTTCGAGTCATTGATTTTCAAGATGCGCGAATGGGACCTTCAACATATGATTTTGTCAGTCTTGTATTTGATACTTATGTCACCCTGCCCCGTTCAATTGAAAAAGCCCTCACTGAAAACTTTTATTCAGAACACAAAGAAACCTCTGAAAAAGAGCTCGACTGGATGTTGTTACAACGCGTGCTAAAAGCAGGGGGTACGTTTGGCTACATGGGAGTAAAAAAAGGAAAGACAAGCTATTTACCTTACTTGCCCCGAGTGTTTGATCTGGCACTCACTGTGTTAGAAAAATACCCTGAACTTAATGATATAAAAGAAATATTAGAGCCTCTAATGAATTCTGAGATTGCTTTACTTCGCTTTGCTCGCAGTGAGATTTAGAACATGAAAGCAATGATTCTAGCTGCTGGCTTTGGCACACGACTTTTACCTTTAACTAAAGAACTCCCAAAACCTGTACTACCTATTTTAGGCAGACCTCTTCTTGCCTATGTACTAGACAATCTCAAGCAAGCAGGAGTGACTGAAGTGGTGATTAACCTGCATCACCTTCCCAAAAAGATTAAAGGTCAGCTAGGGACAGGCAAACAGTTTGGCCTTAAAATCCATTACTCTTTTGAAAAAACGATATTAGGTTCGGGTGGAGGACTTAAAAAAGCAGAGCCGCTATTAAAGGACTCTACTTTCTTTTTGATCAATGGCGATGTGTTACTCAATCTCAACTTTAGTCGTATTTTACAGTTTCACCGTCAGAAAAAAGCATTTGCCACCATGGTTTTACGCCAAGATAAAAATGTTCACCAATATGGTGCCATAGGAATCGACAAACAATACCGGATTCGACAGTTCTTAGGAAAACCCAATATAAACGGAACAGCTATACGCAATCTTATGTTTACGGGAGTTCATGTCTTAGAACCTGAAATATTTGATTACTTGCCCCCTGCCTCTGAATTTTCAAATATTAATCGAGTCGCCTATCCCAAACTTCATACCAAAGAAAATATCTTAGGCTATCCTTTTCGCGGCTTTTGGCGCGAATGCGGAAACCCTAAAGAATATTTCAAAGCCAATATGGAATTGCTAAAAAAAGAAAAAGCCAAACTCCCGAAAGTAACTGGAGTCAAATTTATAGTTCCTGTCTGGATAGGCAAGAAATGTCAAATCAAACCAGGCTCGGTGATTGGACCTAATGTGATTTTAGGTAACCAATGTAAGGTAGGTAAAAATACTCAGATCACAAACACCATTATTTGGGATGAAGTGACTCTAAGACAAAATAGTGTGATCAACAAAATGATTATTGGAAAAAGAGAGAAAGTGTCTATTTAGAGAGATCCTTCGCTTTGCTCAGGATGACGTCGCTTTTGGCTGTCATGCGTCATCCTGAGCCAAAGGCGAAGGATCTCGATTTAATTAATAGCTATCAAATAATAACGTTTAAGAGTTCGCCGATTAGTTTGAATGGGAGTGTGAGGATTTCAACTAAAGAAGTGATCAAACCGGCTGTATAGACTGGCATATTTGCCCCCTTATTCTTCTAAAACATGCTTTTTAAAAATGACTTCAAGATCTTTTTCTTCTACCCCTTTGTACCACACATTTTCAGGGAAAACCAAAACATTAGGTCCCTCTTCACATGGGCCCTGGCAACCTGTTTTGGAAACACGAATGGTATCCCCCATACCCAAAGCTTTTACTTTCGCTTTTAAAGTATCGCGCAAAACATCTCCACCCCGCTCACCACAGCAAGATTGTCCTTCTTCACGAAAGTTTGTGCAAACAAAGATATACTTTTTATAATTGGGCTGAGTTAATTGCATAGAAAAGAGTCTAACAAATTATGGTTATGAAAACTATATAGCTTCTTCTAAGAAGCGCACTCTATGAGAATCAAGAGAAACAGCATCGCCTGAAAGAGGTACTTTAAATCGAAAACGATAGCCCGTAGGGTCCACAATAACCCGTTTCTGAGCCTCTTCTTCACTAATAGGTTTCCATTTATTTTCTTCTAAAACATAAAGAGCTGGAAAAAACCTCTTTAACACATGCAAATGAATAAAATGAGTGAATTCAAATGTTTCAAGGTATTCAATTTTATTCTCAATAGCAATATTTTGAACCCACTGAACAATTGCCTTTCCTAATCCACGCCCTCTACGATTTAATCGAAAGCGTTCCAACACAAGGACTCCTTTAACGTAAGACAAAACAATCACTCCAGCAAACTCTCCTTCAACAAAAACATTAAACGCATGAACATTTTTTAAGATTGGCGTCGAATGCCACAACAATGCTTCTTTACCTAAATCAGTATCAACTTGTAAAAAAATATTTTTTCCTAAATCATTTTCTATACGATTTTTAACTTTTAATTTACTAAATGGAGAAGAGCCAAGTCGGTTTGTTAATTTCAATTGAACCAAACGATACAAACGCATCCAATCACCCGGAATAGTTTCTGTTAAGTCAAAATCTTGAAAGAGTCCATACAACACTTCCATCATTTGTTTTGTTTTTAATTTTTCAGTCTCTGGTTTTTTAAATAAAATAAGAACATTGTAAGTATAAGAATCTTGATAGGTGTCAGAAAATATTTCTTCAAATATTTTCATCGATTCTGATAACGGCGCGTTTAAAATACCTAGAGCAATTTCGCTGATCCGTTCAAATGTTTTAGCATTGGCTTTATATTCCATCAACTCAACTTGTACATCACCACCTTTGACCCCTTTTTTAGTGTTATCATTATAAGGCCGAGGGAGTTTCAACGCTTCCAATCCCGTCAGCTCTTCATATGTATAATGTTCACGAAAACGATCAACCAAAGGAGTCGAGTTGGCCCAATCAAGTGAAAAATTAACATTCGGACGCATATAAGGAAGCTGAGACAATTCAATGCCATAGACTTCTAAATATTTTTCAATGTAAAACCGTAGAGCAAAATGAGAAAAATGAAAAAAACCAACAAGATCTGAACCTTCTTGTATTTTTTTAGATTCTAAATTCATTAATATTTCAGCAAAGAGTTTCTTTGTCTCGAGCTCACCTAAAGAGTCCATAAATGAACGGATTATCACTTGAAAAATAATTCGGATTTCGTGAGGACGCAGCAGCACATGGCGTCCATACTGAGCTTCATTATAGATTTGAATCAATTCATAGTTTAAATAAAATAAATCCATAAACAATCGAAAAGGAGGCGCATGATACATCGGCGTGCCTAAATCAGGAAGATACGCTTTCCAACTCCCCTCTCTATCACGATTGACAATAATATCATCATCATGAACCATTGGTATCCAGCTTCGATCTGTGGCATAGTGCCAAAAATCAATTTGAGCTAAAGAAGAAGCATAAAGAACTTGTTCTAAGTCTTCAAACTTACTTAATTTTTGAACCACTTTACCAATCTCTTCTCCTTCAAAAAGCTCTCGCGTAAACACACCTTCATACGAATCCCCAAAAAGAGGAAAATTTCGACGTGGCATTGCCTTTGCTTTTTCTGTCAGCTGTTCTAAAGTGACTCTTTCTGTTTCAGCTAAAAAAGTATCGACAGAGGCAGCCATTTTATATTTATCTGTTAACTTTCGATGGGGAACCACTAATAAAAACCGATAAACTTCTCCTGTATAGGTCATCACCGTAACACTTGTGGCATAGTTTTCCCCACCTCTTCCCAAAAATTCAGTGGTCAAATGCTCGATTTGATACAGTTTTAAACCAAAAAATTGATCGATAGTATTCTCTAATAAGGGGCTTTCTAATATCGACCTTTCGATAATTTCTTTGTATTCAGAATCAATACGACTCCATACCATCTTCTTGACTAATCCCTGCTTTCGCTTCTTTTTTACTTGTTTGATCAACTCGTCTAAAACAACGAGTGAAGCTTCAGGGCCATGACTCTGAGGAATAAAGTAAAGCTGATTTTCTTTAGCCCATTGCTTGTTTTTTCGCCCCACATAAACACCCTTAACATTTAAGCCCGATGCTTTTTTTAATAAGAGCAATTCACCGTCTTGCCCCTTATCCCCTCCGCTATTTGCCAAAATCAAAACATGATCTCCCTCGACTTGAGGCAATGATCGAGCAAAATCAACAATATCAGAAACCGCATCGACTTTATTTCTTGCTGAAAGAATAATATGCTTATCTGAAACCTGCAGAGAAAACGGAAGCTTTTTATCACCATTCATTTGTCGTTTGATCTGAGCATCGGCAAAAAGTTTTGCTTCTAATTTGCTTGCAATCTCAAGCATTCTATCTTTAGGTAATTTCTTTTCAAATGTGGTATATAAAATTGATTTTAAACTTTTAGGTTCTGAAGGTTGAAAAGCCCATTTTTGTTCACTAAGCGACATCTCTCTTAATATCTGATTTATATAAAACTGAACTTTTGTTCTTAAAAAAGGACGAATTGACTGAGGAAAAAAATTCGAATTAATAACCTGATCGCTCTCCAATGTCATTAAAGAACCACCATTTTGAACTCCCATAGCAATCCGATCTTTACTCTCTAGCAGACCAACCTTGTCAAAAAAACGTTTTTGCAATGTTCCCCGCCCCATCCCCGTTAATGGAACAAAGACCACACCCAAAGCCAATAGCTCATTAATTTTTTTGCCAATGGCTGCATTCAACTCTGGATTATCTTTATCAATAAGAGTATCGGTAATATCAGAGATCACAAGAAAGACATCTTGCATCCATTTGTTCGGTTCTATCTCTGAAGGAGGAGAAAGGTTTTTAATGATTTTGATAGGTGGAACATCAGTCCAAAAAAAGGAAAAAGAAAGAATAATGGCTAACGCTTTTTGCAGTAATTTCATTGGCTCTCAATTAACTTAAAGTGAGGCGTTTAAGCTAGCTTGTAAAGGAAGAGGTATTTGAGATGTGGTTACTTTCATCTCAGACCACTCAACTAATAAGGCTCCCCACTGAAAACCTCCGCCAAAGGTCCCCATAAAAACTAAATCACCTGGTTTAAATTTGGCGCGGTGCACATCTAATGTTAAAGGAATCGAAGCTGCAGAAGTGTTTCCAAACTCTTCCATAGTAAACACCAGTTTAGATTCCTCAATACCGAGTTTCTTTGCTAGTTTTAAGATCAGTCCTTTATTCGCTTGGTGAAACACAAACCAATTCACATCATCTAAAGAACCTAGTCCCTCTTGTTTCATCACATGAGCCATTCGCTTCACAGCAAACTCGCCTGTCATTTCAGCCATGGCTCCAACAGCTTGGCCATGCATTCCAAAAAAACCTTCATGTTGGGTTTTAATAATATGGGCCAATGTCACATCTCCGATCGCCTTGCCACGCGCTTCTTGACTCAAATAAGTTGGTTTTCCATCTGTTTGATACAGACCCCACAAAATCCCTTTACCTTTTTCAACTTCAGCCAAGACAGTCCCTGCCGCCATATCACCAAAAATAGGCCAGGAAGAACCTGAGTCAGGTCGCAAATAACGACTGTAATATTCTAAAACCGGAATCAGCCCTAAACCGGCCATTCCTGTCGCCACTTTGGGAAGAAGGTCAGCCACCGCTGCAATCCAGCCGGGACAGACCGCATCGGCTGAAATAGAAGGAAGAGGAAACGGGAGGTTTAAATAACGGTTCACAAGTGGTCCCAAACCTGGACTCAATAATTCAGCTCCATAAGTAGACACACCAATCAACCAAGGACGTAGCCTCCATGTGATTTTTTCTAATGGATAACCCGCTTGTTCCAATGCTTCAATTAAAGCTTGGGCTGCCATTTCTGAAGGAATATCGTTATCAGGATCAAACCATTGGCGTGAAGTAATGCCTGTTCCCTTTGCCTCAAACGCGGCTGGGTCACGGTAATGTCTTGAATCTCGATACTCTAATCCCAAAGATTTTAAACGAAGCTTAACCCCAGGCAAAACTCGATCGGCTTCAGCCACCAAGTCTTGATTGGTCATTTTTCTTGAAGGATACGTTGTGGCAACCCCTACAATTCCAACTGATTTTGGAAATTGCGTGCCTAAAAACTCGCCAGGAAGAAGAACTTCAGAGGTGACCCATTCTTTTAATAGCTGAGATAAGAGCTTAGTCGAAGAGCTGGCTGGTGCTAAGGCATAGGTGTTTGTTAATGAAAAGACCAACAGAAAGGTCAGACAAAAGGCTAAGATTCGAGACTGTTTTTGCTTCATTTAAATGCTACTCCCTACTTTCGATTCACTCGCAGCCGCAACATCAGCTGGAATGATTATTTCTTTTCGTTTGGTAACCACAAGCACAAATGCATTTGCAATTTCTCGCACTAGACCTCTTTCAATTGAAGCATCATAACTAAACGAAACTCCAAAATCAGGATTCTGAGTCAGCACATTCACTGTTTTTTTCTGAACTAAGCGATCATGAATTTGCCTTCTTTTTGTTTCAGACAAAGCAGATCTAGACTCAATTTTAACGTCATAACCAAACTCGTCATAAATCCGTTCAATCTCTTCAAACAAGAGAAGGCGTGCTTCTTCAACCACATTAGCTAGACGTGCCATATTTTCTTGAGTGGCCACTGTATTAAAGTCAGCCAGCTCTCCACCCCAAGCAGCCAAGACATTCGGTCCAGGACCTGCATCTAAAAAGTGAATCAAGCGTCCGAGCTTGCCTTCAGAAATTCCGTCTAAATTTTTACGAATAATGCGTCGTAAATTTTGAATCCCTTTAGCATGAGCCAACTCATTCCATTCAGTTTCAATAAGAACTTCATCTGCTTGTAATTGATTTTTTTGCTCTTCAAACACTTCTTGATTGAGTTTTTCTGATGCTCTTTCAACCAACAAATGACTCTCTAGATCAAAATTAAAACTCGGTTTAAACAAACGTGCTTTCTCAGGCAAACGACGCCCTTGAAGCCGGCCAATCGTTCCTCTGGCAAAATGTTCTTCATACCTTTTTTTACTTGCTTTAGATTTTTGGGTTCTATAGTCGACATTTATTTCAGCATCCATTTGTTCGGAAACAAGGGCTAATGCTTCATTTAACAGGCCTACTATGGTTTTGCTGTTTTTATAAATTTGATGCAACACCTCTTCCTCTCCATTCACAAGAGCCTGGAGTAAGAGTTCTCTGTCAGGAGTTAATCTGTCACTTTCCCGCAACCAATCAATAACAGCTTGCGCTCCAACCGCAATCATTTGAAGAGCTGATTTATCTTTAAGACCATTTCCTCCTTGGCCATCTCCTAAATTAAGTCGAGCTAAAACAGTCCTGTCTCTCTCAACCAAACGCCTTAGCATACCTGCTCTTCCTTCAGCTAAAAGCATCAAACGATCCCCTTCTTGCATAGAAAAGTTTTGTAAACTCCCTTTAGAAGTGGGCGCAAAAGGTGACTTTCCTCGATTTAAGATTGTTTCCCAACGCTTTTCATTAATGCCTAATTGCATCAACCTTTCAGGATTGTCTGTTTCTTTTTCTTTATTGCGAAATGCTTGAATCAACTTAACCAAATAAGCAGGCATTTTTTCTCGATCAACGGTCGCATCAAGTCTAAATGTTTCGGCTCGAAAGGGCGTTTCTTTAAGTGGACGCGGCACATGCTCTAACGTGTCACTGATCTTAGGTCCCACAAACCCATTTAATGGAACATGCGTGGCTACTTCCATCTCACCACTGCCTCTATTTCTTCTTTTATAGGTATGCTTTTCAGCAATCATCACCGTAGAGGCTGGATGTGTTGAAGCCGCATCTCCACCAAAAACCCAAACCGCATTCACATCAATAACTGGAATACCCCTTTTTTGAAGTTGTAAGATTGCTTCATTGTTTTTAGCCAATTCTTCCATACCCCAAATCTGATCAGAACTTCGCGCGCCTCCTCCAGTGGTGTACATCACCACAGGAATACGCTCACCTGTTTGATCATAATGACGAACCACTGCTTCCATGGCTAAAGAGATTTTTTCTCCTTCAACGCCTGCTTTACTTCCAGCCAAATAAATAGGATCTCGTAAAATCAACATCACTTCTTCAGACTGAACTGTTTTTTCTTTTTGATACTGATCTAATCTTTCTGTATCAACGTCTTGCACTGTCATTCCTTCAGGAAGATCAATCACGGTTTCAGTAATGGCGATTTTAGCTAAACCAGTTGCCACTCCAGTCAGATTTCCTGTCTCTTCTATGGCATTGGGAAGTTTGTTCAGTAAACTCCCTAATGCTTTTTCTGGAAGCAGTTTTAAAGAAGGAATACGGTCATAAAAACTACTTTTTCGCGGCATAAACCCAGCATTTAATTCTGTTATAAAGCCTTCTCGATTGGTTAAAGCCATTAAGGTTGATTCAATCGAACGTTTGCCCAATCTCTTTCCAATCACCTCTTTACGCTCTGGAGGATTAGGGTGTAAAGAATAACGAGGGGTTTTGCTTCTTAATACCTGACGGCGTTCTGCCATGATCTCTTGCAATGTTCGCCCTTGCTGCTCATCTAACCACTTAGCAAACCAATGTCCAAATCCTTTGTAGAATTGAGCTTCTCCACGCAATCCACCAAATAGAGGTTCTGGAATAATTCCTTGAATCGTTCCATTGTCTAATGCTTCATGCGGCAGACCAGCCACTCCATCAGCCACTTCATAAACAACCAACTCTTCAAAGTCCATATAAAGATACAAACGTGTTTTATGTTCTATCTCTTTGACCGTTTCAGGCAGAGTAAGTTGTCTCTTTATTTCAGCATCAAAAGCTTCTTCTCCTAATGCTTGTCCCTCTGTTTTTAGTTTTTTATTTAGTTTTAACTTTAAAAGCTCAGTTATATCTGAAAGTGCTTTTCTACGTAACAGATCAAGGTCTTTTTCTTTTACGTTAGGAAGATCTTCTAATGACAATGGATTAATTTTTTCTCCATCGATTTTTCCACCAAAAAAGTAAGCCACAACGCGATCTTTAATATTTTCAAAAATAAAAGCACTGAGTGGATTACTTGTATTTCGAAAGGCATATTGTAGCATCCAAATAGGATCAACAGATGTGGCTAAAATAGGTGCAGAGCCTGCTTCACCCGTTATAACTGAAACACCGGGCACATTCTTACTCAAGTTCACAGAAGTTAAACGTGAAATAGCTTGGCCTTGATCATCCAGATCAGCCTCAACACCCACCCATGCTCCTGTGGCATCATTTAAAAACAAAATGGGTACCCGCAACATCTCTGCCAAACGAATCGAACGAATCATTTTCCACATTCCACGGGGCCGCACATAACCCGAACCATTTGTTTTGGCACGGATCTCTTTTTCAAACCCTTTTTCAAAGGCAACCACTAAGACAGAGTCATCTCGATCCCCTTCACTTCCTTTGAAACGAGTCAAAGCAGTAAAGATTGTTTCATCATCAAAATTATTTGCTTCAAATAAAGCAACTAACACTTGAATGGTTTCTGCTTTAGTTTTTAATTTAAATTTCTTTTCTGTACCACCAATCAAATCCTCTCTTCTGCCAAGTCCTAAAATGGATTTAATTGAATCAATCACTTTTTGATCATCATTTAAACCATAAGCAATAAAAAGACGAGCAGCTTCTCTTTGCTGCATAATGGTACGACGTTTTATATTTTCTTTTTCTTTTGTTGGATCTTTAGAATCAAGTGAATCAGAAATATCTTTTGGAGAAGCAGGAATTTTATGTCGCTTTAAAAACACATCTAATACTGTTGTGTCAACACGCTTAACAGGGCCTTTCTTACTATCAGCAAGTTCGACCATTTTTTCAGTATCAAACAATCCACTCTTTAAAATCATTTGGCGTGGAGAAATGCGTGTTTCTGGTAATTTAGTTCTTCCAATATCCCAGCGGTCGCGCACTCTTAAATTCATATAACGCTCATCTAACATTTGAAAAGCTTCTTCAAATAAGGAAAGACGCTCATCTACAAAATCAGGTTTCTCTAGAATTTTCTGGGTCGCACGTTCTAAAGCAGCGGGATAAACTAAGGGCTGTTTATTAAAAGGAGCTATTGCATTTTGAAACGCTGCTGTGACTTCTTTTAAAAGGGCAAAATAACGTGTTTTAATTTCTATAAAACGCTTTGGCAATTCAGCGATCAAAGGTTCTGCAAAAAAACGTTCTGGATTGTTAAAGAAAAACTGCTTCATTTGTTCTTTAATTAAAGAAATATCTCGAGCAACAACCAAACCCAATACATTGGCAGGATTTTCATCAATCTGTTCTAATGAAAGATGATCATTCAGATCCCCCAAGTACCCCAACATTGCAGGATGATAGGTTCCTGTATCGCTGTAACTAAACAGAACGTGGTATCCATTTGGCCAAACCAGTTGAAAGCCACCAAAGAGATCTTTTTTATCTTGAAAAGTGATTCCACCACGAAAAGCTAACTCTTGAATCTTCTTTAATCGTTCTTCGTTTTGTCCCACATCTGAAAAATAGTAGGCGCTAATTTCATTTAATAAAGAAGGAGTCCAATAAAGATATTCATGATCAGCCAAGGGTTGAAAAGAAGAATGAAATGTCGGCTCAACTTTTGTCTGTACAGTAGGACGATTATCCAGAGTAGCCACACTGTTTAAAATAGACATGAATGTACTGCGAAAAAGGAGGCGTTGCATACCCATCACAATATCTGCTTGTGAACTTTCAGGACCAAAAACAGGCACACCTAATGCTCTTAGCTTAGCTGCTTCTTTAGGTGGAATGGCTCCACCCACAACAATAGGATAACGAGGCACACCTTTTCCGTCAAAATTATCCCAATAATCCCAAAGTTGTTGCACATAGCTTAGAGCAGTTGCCGAACTGATAGCAACAATCCGAACATCATTATCAATAGCTGATCTCCCCACATTCTCAACATCAACTCTTAATCCTAAATAATCGACTGTAGCCCCTGCATCAGATAACCAGACAGCAACTTGGTTTAATCCACGGTCATGACCATCTCCTCCGACCTTTCCTAAAGCAATACGAAAGTTTCCAATCAATCTTCTTTTTCCACCTTGGCCAAAGAGTGTACGCTCTTCACCCACTCCTAATTCGTATTTAACACTTTCCTTGACAGCATCAACCCAACGGTTCACATCTTCATCGTTAAAAGAAAAACCTTTCTCTTTTAAGGTTTCACGAATCAAATCGGTTTGCCAGGCAGGAGTCTCTCCTTCCAGAAAAGAAAAGACGTGGACAGGTTCTTGTTTAGGCTGCACCCATTCACGCGTTGAAATAGCTGGCACAATTTCATCAGTCACTCGTGTTCGATTAAAACGTTTTTTCTTCTCAGGATAATACTGCTCTTCTTCTGTCACATCAGGGTAGCGAGGATCATCCAAAATATCTCCAACCCGTTTTTGTGAATCTCTTCCACGTTTTTGTCGTGCCAATGCTTTTCGAGTATGATTCAAAAATTCTGATTGCGAAGAATAAGAACTAAGTTCATCTAAAAGCGCTCTTGTTTGTGCCGCAACTGCTTTTGTTTTAGATTCTAATGAAAACGAACCACCTAATGGATCTCTCAACCCATTTCCCCCTGCTTCAAGAGCAACCACTTTAACAGTATCCCAAGCCATACGATCGGCCCAATCAGACCAATTTGTATCAAATGTTTCATCACGAAATAAATAGTCAAAAGGGAGCGCTTCTACTGAATCCACACCACCCCAAGCCGCTAACATCACTTGCTGGGCAATACGTGCTTCATTCACCCAACTCTGTTCTTTAGAAAGAACATAAGCTGCTGTTCGAGCATTGATTTTTAGTTTAAGACCTTTGTGTTCTTGGGAAAGTCCATAAGCTTCGCTAAACCATTGAGCCCAAAGCTGACGCAATGCGCGGATTTTAGCAACTTCGGTCAACGCATCATCTCCAATACTAACGGTCACAGAAATCGATTCTAAAAGGGTTTCAGGCTGAATATCTATATTGCTTTTCTCTTTGAGCTCACTAACAATGGTTTCAATTAAAGAATGGGCATTACGAATTAAAAGGGCCATTTCCCACTTTGCATCAGCCCCCTCTTCAGCTAAAGCCCAACCATCAAGATTAATCTCTAATTTTTTTCCAGTTAGTATCGCATCAATAATATCTTTTTCAGATTGAGAAGTAGGGCGACTTAATAAGGTACTCGTCAAAGGATCTTGAACTGTAGATGTCCACTGTCTGGAAACAACTGCATTTAATTTGTATTCAGAATCAGATGTTCCTCTTGTATAAGGATACTGCCCCGGAGCCTCTAAAGCATCTGCTTGAACCAAATCAGAATTAGTTTCATCAAAAAAGTTTTTTTCAAGGCCTTCTTTTAAAGAAGACTCAACCCCATCCTGAGCCAAAATAAATTCTTTAATTGTTTCAGAGTAGACAGGAACAGATTGATCTCTTGATAAATCATCTGGATTTTGAGGTTGCCAAGGACCTGCTCCCACAGAAGTAACGCGATCAAAGCCAGTAGCTGACTCTCCAAATATTTCTGTTAATGCTTTTTTCCATTCTCCAACGGTTAACCCTGCTTCGATTGCTTCAACAGTCAAATCCATTAAATTAGTTTCACCTGATTGAGCAGCAACTTTTAATCGTTCAATGTAACCAAAAACGATTTCATTATCACGCGTCATCAAATGAGTTCTTAAATCAACTAAACGCCTTCGAATATCTGGTTTTAAGCCAGACTGCCTTAACGTTTCATTGATGCCATAAATTCGATCTCTGATTGACTCTGGAAGTTGTGCTACCCGTCTTCTTTCTTCATCACTTAATCTTGGCGGCTTATATTTTTCTTCTTTTGCTGCTGTTCTTTCTTCCTCTTTAATGGCTTCAGAAGCAGGCAGATCAATAGCTTCTTGGGTTGGATAAAGATCTTTTCCTTCAGTAGAAACATTACGTCCCACTTTAGGTAAGTGCTTTGGATCTGTAGAAGGAGCTTGAAACGCATTTTCCATTTCTTGGGAAATGCGATTCGTATCATTGCGCATCTGTGTGAGCACTTCACGAAAATCTTTCTTTTGAGCAAATGATTTTAAGATCGTCCAAATTTCCGCTTCGATTTGATCTGTTAATGATTCAAAATAATAAGAACCACCTGCAGGATCAACTTGATCGGTGATCCCACGTTCCAAAATAGTGATGTAGTCAGTTAAAAGAGACATTCTTCCGTAAAA
The DNA here is from genome assembly GCA_029263055.1 of Actinomycetes bacterium. GTDB lineage: Bacteria > Auribacterota > JAJCYG01 > JAJCYG01 > JAJCYG01 > JAJCYG01. Next base: position 44,321 of record JAJCYG010000002.1, on the reverse strand, counting down.
TGGAACAGGAATATCAATGGCTTCATCCGCAGAATAACTATTGGTTCCCTGAGGAGTACCCAATAAAGAAGCCAGACTTTGTAGAGCCAAACGCCCTGTTGTTAATTCCATTTTAGATTTAGTTGCTTCGGTTCCACCCGAGTAATTCATCACAGCAAAATTAAGTGCTTTACTCTCTGTTAAACCAAGCCCCTCTTTCATTAGCTTTGCCCAAATGCGACGCCCTGCTCGAACTTTTGCAGATTCTGTTAATAAGGTAAGGTTTGTCTTTTTTTCATCTTCTCCTTCTAAAAAACCAGCGAGTTTTGTATTAAAGAAAAAAGAAAATAGAGAAACAAACTCATTTGGATCTAAATCTTTCTTTTGCTCCATGGTAATAGCAATATATTGCAACGCATCATTAATCGCATAAGCCACTTCTTGGGCAGGCGTGCTCTCTTTTTCGCGCATATGGTAACCACACACACTCACCAAACGAAACACAGGAAGTTCTTTTTGGGCATGTTCCATAAAATCAGCAAAGAGACGATTTGTTCCTCTTAAAGGAAAAACAAAGTTATTTCGAGCCACATACTCTTTATAAACATCGTTTTGAATCGTTCCACGGATCGCACTTTTCATCACAACTAAAGCTTCTTTGCGCAATTCACTTTCTTCCATTGAATCAAATGTAGCGGCTCTAGCTAATGCGGCTTCTTCTTGTTTAGTCCGTTTCCTTTTTTTATGTCGTCTAGCTTCTGCTTGTAATATTTTTTTTGCTTTGGCTCTTAGATCGTCAAGAGACATCTCTTTAGCCCGCTTACGCGCTAATGCTTCATATGCAGCCACCACATACATCGCCGTTCCATTAATGGTGAAATTACTGTTTACTGCTGTTTGATCAATCCCATCAAAAGCATCTTCATAATCTTTCAAACGAAACATCGAAACTCCGGCATTCCCCACATCAGAAGGATCCCCTTCATCTGGATCCAACCCAATTTGGGTCGGAATATCAAATGCCATACTAGGTGATCCCTTTTTAGCAATCACTTCATGAAAAATTTCATTTGTTCCTTCAGGTGTGGCCACACTCCAATACTTTCTAACTTGAAGCCCTCTTCTTAAACCTTCTGCATTTCTTGAACGAGAAAAAGGGTATAAACCTGGTTCTCCTAATCTTCTGGTATATTCCTCTTCGTCATAAACAAGACCATCTAAGTCAGAAGGAAGTGCAAAACCCCGTTGCTCCACAACCCAATACTTTAATACCGGCACTAAAGCTTCATACTCAGGATAGTTTTTAAATCGATCTTCTAATTCAGCAAGGATTTGATCTGGAGAAAGTTTTTGTTGAACCAACTGTTTAAAAGAAGCGTAGGCGACCCCAACTAAGTTAATTGACTTAGGAGCAAGAAAACTAAGTTCTTTTGTTTCTGTTTTTATCGGGATGGGATTGATTAAAGTGAGTACTAACAGGAATGAAAACAGAGATCGAATACAACGCATAACTTTACTCCTAAGGTTAAGCCTTGCTCTTCTCGCAAAGACAAAGGAAATAAAACAACTCTTTCCCCCTCCAAGCCTTTGCGAGAATATGTGAGCAAAGCGAATTTAAATCTTATATGGCAACGGCTACTTCTTGTTCTGCTTGCTTACGTGCTTCAAGCTCACGTAGCAATGTTTTTAAACGAGCTCTGAGAAAGGTAGGTGCCACAATACGTAAGGCAAGAATCTCTTCAGCTCCTTCAAAAATAGTTAACACTTGAGCATCTACAGCATAACGGGCCACAGGATATTCTTCAGCCACACCAAGTCCCCCATGTAACTGCTGCGCTTTTCGAGTCACTTCATTAGCAAAACGAGAGAAAACCAACTTAGCTAAAGAAGCTTCGGTTCGCCCTTTATTTGCGCCTCGTTTATCTCCTTGATCACGAGCAATATCTCCTTCAGTCACTAACTTTGCTGCCCGAAACGTATATTGCTGCGCCCCATGAATCAGCATGGCCATTTTAGCCACAGAGACTTTAGTCAAACCAAAGTCAGCTTCAACACGGCCTGGATTTGCCTTTGTTGGAAAAAGTTTGCGCTCATTGGCAAAGTTAACTGCTTCACGATAAGCTGCTCGCATCAAACCAATGGAACGGGCTGCAGTTTGAACACGGCCCCCTGCCAAACCTTCTTTCGCCACTAAGAAAAATCCTTGCCCTTCTTCACCAATCAAACGATCAGCAGGAACACGGAAGTCATCAAAGAAGAGCGTGTAGGAATGCATTCCACGGTAACCGGTAGTATGGTCTTGTTTCCAAGCCAATTCTCCACCTGTTTCTTGAGTAAACTTATATGACTCCCCATCTTTTCTCACACCTTCAGGAAGTTCTTCGTCAGTCCATTCATCACGCACAGCTGGTTTGTCAAAGAGAATCGTTGAAAGACCTGCATGCCCTTTGATGAGCTGACCACTCTCATCTTTTTTAGTTCGAACCAATACCAATCCATAATCAGCACGACCGGCAAAAGTTCCCCACATTTTTGTTCCATTAAGCACCCATTCATTCGTCTCTTCATCCAACTCAGCGGTCATCTTAATATTGGCTAAATCAGAACCGTAGTTCGGTTCCGTAAAGAGAACAGTCACCATTTTTTCTCCGGCAGCAATTCCTGGGAGCAATGTTTCTTTTTGCTCTTCAGTTCCACCGCGTAAGATTACTTTTGAGGTAATTTCTGGACGTGTGATTAAACTACCAGCCGCACCTAATGAAGCATCAGAAAGTTCAATTGTGGCTAAAATCATACCTATGTTGTCATGGTTCTCTTGAAAACCACCATACGCTTCAGGTATAGACATTCCAAAAGCCCCCATCTCACCCAATCCACCAATAATATCTTCTGAAACCAACTCATCAGTACGGTGAATACGCTCAGCGTTAGGACGAATTTTGTCATCAGCAAATTCAGATAGAGCTGCTGCTATAGCTTCTCCTTCTTCATTTTCTGGATCTAAAAGATAACTTGGAACGATATTGCTTTTTAGCAAGGCTTCTCCCACCTCTTCTAACCATTCATGGCTGTTGACTCCGGCAAAAAATCTTCCAACAGGCTTACTATTAAATGCTTCCCACACCTCTTTAGCATTCAAACCATAGGCTTCAGGCTTATCTAAAAGAAGTTGGCGAATACGGTTTAAAGCTTCTCCCAAATAACCGATTGACAATTGCTTGTCTATCTCTGTCAAATCTGTTCGTGTGTTTAAAAATGAGAACATAGTCATAGCTGTCTCTAAATAAGAAATCATAAGCGCATATTCTTCAGCCGCTTTTTGATCGCCATCAATTAAATCATTTTTAATTCTTCCATCCACACTAAATTTATTAGCCAAGTAAACAGAAACTTGATCGACCAAACCTGTTACAACCACTAAGCTCACATCAGCCCCTTTTGTCAGCTCTTCGATTGTTTGTTTAGGTTGAGCGATTGCAGCTACTGGAACAGCTTCTTGAGCACCAGCAAAGTTGCTTGTTTCTTTAAGAACAGCGCGCATTTTTGCTCGATCTTTTTTCGCTCCTGCTACTTTCCATGGCAGCTCTGAAACAAAGACCACATTTTTAGGGACTTTATAACCAGCTAACTTTTTAGCCACATATTGACGCACAACTTCTTCGTCTAAGCTATCTGCTTTCTTTAATTGAACATAAGCAACAGGGACTTCTCCTTTTTTGGGATCATCAAGTCCAACCACAATTGAGGCTTCGACTTCAGAATGTTGCTCTAAGACAGATTCAATTTCAGCTGGATACACATTATTTCCACTCACTATCATCACATCATCAAGACGACTCAAGATATAAACATAACCTTGTTCATCCACAAAACCAATGTCACCTGTTCGGCGGTAATAACGACCTTGATATTTTTGAGCCAAATCACGGGTTGCTTCCACATCATTCCACACACCTAAAGCAACCACTTCAGGATCAGCTAACAGAGCAATCTCTCCAACCTTTTCGCCTAAACCAATTGGAGACAAACCATCTTGATTTTCTGCATCAACTAAGATTAACTCGACTCCTTGACCCGGCAACCCCACACTTCCAGGTTTTAATGGGCGATCAACCGGTGCATGCACAGGAACGGTTGCTTCTTTTTGGCCATAAGCTTGAACCAAGTTTCCTTGGGTTAAAGCTTGAAATGAAAGACGTAACTCTTCAGTTAAAGGTGCAGCAGCACTCACAAATGTTGAAAAAGTTGGGCTCGCCACTTTTTGTTCCTTAACCATTCGGTCTCTTAAGCGAGCAAAGACAGATGGCACACCAAAAAAGTGAGTTCCTGTTCCTTCTGTTAATTCTTGAAATAAAAGATCAACAAATGGAACTTGGCTCTCTCTTTTTTGATCGGCAATGGTGACTGAACCTTGACCGGCCCACAATGGAAGCAAGACACCTGTGATGTAACCCCAAGAATGATATTCAGGGCTAGCATAAACCAGTTTTGCTTTTTCTGTTCCAGCAAAGGTCACTTCTGCTCTTCGAGCCACAGCAGCTAAAAGATTACGGTGAGTTAATTTAATCCCACGCACTTTTCCAAGCTCTGCTCCTGATTTGTACTGAAGAATCGCCACATCCAACCCATCTTTACGAAATTTAACGGGTTGAATTTGGGCAGCTACTTTTGTTGCTAGAGCTGTTTTAAAACTACTTACGTTAGGAGCATTTTCATCTTCATCTGGCGTTCTAAAATAGTCACGCTCATCGACAAAGATTAAATCATCCACACCCCCAACACTGCGAGAGATAGATTCAAGCAACTCATTGTGTTTAACATCGGCAATCACAATTCTTGGCTCAGCATCTTCAAATCGAGAAGTAAGTTCAGATTCTTGATACAACACATCTAAAGGAACCGCAACAGCACCAATATAGATAGAGGCTAATAATGAAACACGTGATTCATAACCATTTGCCAACATCAAGGCAATACGATCGCCTTTACGCACTCCAAACTTATTTTGCAAGACCAAAGCAAAAGCTTTCACATCTTTAGCCAGTTGAGCTGCTGATTGAGAACTTCTCTCACCGGTCCCAGTCACAAACTCAAGATTGGCTTCATCTTTAGTTGCTGATTGATTGATTCGGCTGATCAATTCTTCAACAATATTTGTTCCAGTCACTTCAATGGTTTCAGAAACACCTTCTCCACGCTCAGCGACCCAAGGTTTTGCTGAAAGATCTGCAGCCGGTCCATTGATCAAGGCTTCAACATCAAATGTTTGCGGTGTTAAAGGCAATCCTTGTTCTTCTTCAGAAACAGGTGTTGGACGCAATGAAGTCTCACGTTGCTTTTCTTCATATGCACTTTGAACTTGTTTGGTCACTTGCGCATGTAACAAAAAGTTTCCATTGGAATCAAAAATTTGGACATGCTCTGTTAAAATGTCAGCCCCTTTACTTGATTTGCGCAAGTTAACAATCGTGGCTTTAATTTTTAATGTGTCGCCCACAGGAATCGGACGGACAATTTTAAGCACACGTGAGCCCAATAAAATGGAACCAGGCGCCATGGAACTTGAAGCTTTAGCTGAAACCGCTTTTCCGATTAAAAGATCGGCCCATTCATTTCCTTCAAACAACGAAGCATAAGCTTTGATTTTTTCTTCAGAAACAACCCAAGCATATTCCATTTCATCTCCAACTGAAAAACGAGGAGCTGGGCGTTCGAGAAAAGGTCCCACATTCCCAAATGTTTCAGCCATGTAGGTTTCTCGCGAAGCATCTTCTTTAAGTTCGCCTCGTTGCAAGGCTTTAACTTGTTGGACCAACTCAGAAGGTTCTACTTTTTCACCCACACTGAGCCAAATCACATTTCCACTTACTGGTTTACCCCGTTTGTTAAACGCAGTAATCACAACTTTAAGGTTTCCTTCAGAATCTTTGCTCACCACTTCAGCTGTAAAACTAAGTGCATCATTTAAAGGAACTTTAGCTTTATATGAACTCTCTTCACGGATAACACTGTACCCTTTTGAAAAGGTGCCTAAAATGGCACCCAAACGATCTAAGCCTAAGCTCGAAGTCAGCATTCCATGTGCAATACGACTCCCTAGATTTGTTTTTGCCCATTCTTCATTTAGGTGATGTAAATTACGGTCTTCAGAAAAGCCAGCATACCCACGAATGGAAGGATCTGAAATCGTTCGAGGAGTTGGCTTTGTTGAGATTTGATTTCCATCTTGATAAGTGAATCGACTATCGACTAATTGAAATTTATCACCCACAGCTAAACTTCTCTTTTTAACTAATCCAACATCAATCACACGTCCATCAGGAAGTTTTGAATCAAACTCAGAAAGAATCGCTTCACCCATGGTGTAAACAGTGGTGTGCATATCATAACCAAGGATTCCTTGTTTCTCTGAAGCAACAATCACCAGGGTCGAGCCATCTTTTTCTGAGTGTAAAGTTAATCTATTAGGATCCAATGCTGCTCCAAAAGCACCTGCTAGACGGCCTAACATATCTTCGGCAGCCCCCGCAAATCCAAGCTTATCTTTTATTTGACCTAACATCTTTTCAGAAACAGCTACCTGAACAGGCATGGATGAAGATAAGAAAGGAACATTATCTTTGTAGGTAGCCTCTTTACCCGAAAGACCATAAATATTTCCTTGTTGGCCTTCTAAGGAGTTTCGAATGTCACGTGCATGAGCGATCAACTGTTCAACAGCTAATTGTACTTGGCTAGCATTTTCACTTGAGAGTTGATTCACATAAGCTTCACGATCAGTAAAAATACGGATTGTATTTTTGTTATACCCTTGCTCTTCTGATTTCAACCACAACACAGTTGCTTTAGCCACTTCATAACTTGTGGCATGTGTAAAAGAGACAAACACTTCTTTTTCTGTACGAGTAATTCCCACAACTTGAGATTTTATTTCTGGTTCAAGTTCATCAGCCATCAGACCTAAATGAATATCAGCAGAACCTTCAACCAAAACTAAAGGATAACGACCTGTCTTACTTTTTGATTGAACCGCTAATTGAGAGATTGCTTTTAATCCAGCTAAACGCTCTTCATAATTAGAGCCTAATGCTTCTGCAGTAATTTTAATCACCGGAAGATCTTGTGCTGAAAGTTTTGCTTTAAGCGCTTCAAATTGATCTGAAACATTGGCATTTTCTAATACTTGAATTTCTTCTTCATTAATAGGAAAAGGAACACGCGTGTTATGCAACACAGCCAACAAGCGTAAGTATTGAGAACGTTGATCCGGTGAAAAAAGATCAGCCACAGCTGCTACTTCCACCACACCGCGATCGATTTTAGCAGTTGCTTCATCGACAATTTCAGTGGCTCCATCAGGACGCGCATAGGCAATCGCACCCAATCCACCAAACACATCAGCCATGTCATATTGAAAGGTCACATCTAAACTACGGTTGATCAATGCAGGTGAAGGAGAATATTGTTTTAGCGCTCCTTCCAAACGATCTAAAGAAGGGATTTCTTGGCCGCGATAACCAATTTCAGCCATCTGCTCTGCAATCAACAACCAATTGTCCCCTTCAACCACAGAAGCATCCACCACTTCTACTTCAGCTGCTTTAGCAGCAGACAGCAAGTGACCTTTAGCAACCGGGTCATTAGCTAAACCAGGAACCGCAAAAACCAAGGTTCCCACATAATCACTAGCGCGAGAAATTTGAAACAGACGATCTGCTGTTTTATGTGTCCAGGTTTCAGGTGCAGAAGCCCATTGCACATCTGCTGCTTGCCACGCATCATCATAAAAATCAACATCACGACCTTCAAGCAAGGAATGGTCAATCATTTCTTTAGATGTAATACGTGCTTGAACTTGAAACAACTCAGGACGAATTGTGGGATCTTTTTCTAAACGACTTTTAAGAAATGCGTCGACTTGTCTAATTTGATCAGGGCTTGTCACATTGTCTAATGTCAAACCGCTAAAGACTACTTTTCCAGCAAATAGATCCCAAGACGCACCAAATTTTTCTAACGCATCTTGATCTAAACTTGAAGCATCTAAAAGAAAAGCTAAACGGCTTTTATTTGTTGTTTTGTATTTTTCAAGTAATACTGCTAAAGCATCTAAGTTTTCAGAACCAGAAATATTTAAAGTAATTTGATCTAAAGGTAATTGAAGGGCTTGCTCGATTTGTTCTAAGTCTTTAGCATTAATAATAATTGAAGCACGTTGAGGTTGAACCGCTTTAGCAATAGCTGGTTCTCGATCAACTAAAGGAATCCCTTCTGCTGCCCGACGCTCTAACTCTGCTTCATCATAGGGTTTAAAGTCAGTCCAATCCCCTAAAGGTTTACGGGTCATCCGACTTTCGTGAAAAGGCCAGCCTTCTTGAATAATTCCTTTAATATGATTTGGGTGAACCGACCATTTTCCATCCATTCCAGCTTGACGGGCTTGGCGTGATTCTCTTTTTGAATCTTTTTCTGTGAGCGGCACACTGATCGCTTCAATCGCATCAACCCCACGCGGATTGTGCGCACTCTTAGCCGCATGAAAACCAACTGCGGTTCTTTTTCTGGCCCACAAAGCAGCATTGTATTTTTCTTGAGCAGCAGGACGACCTCCTGTTGAAGCAGTCCAGTCAGCCACACCATAGTTACCCGCCACCACAGTTTCATCTGCACTAGCAAAACCATATGTAGCAATCGCAGAAGTAGGGTCTTCAATCAAGTAACCCATTTTCATGGTTCCACGTGCCACATCATTTTTATCTTCAATTAAACGTAGAATACGCGAAACAATGCGGACTTCTTCTGGATCCATTGCTTTAGGAATCACCACTCCATCAAAGGCCAAACGTTTTTGACTTGGATAATCATAATCCTCAATCAACAAATTATCACGTAACCAAACAAAGTCAGCCGCGGAAAAAGAAGTCCCCAAATTATTAGGACGCAAAGCAACCCAACGGTTACCAGGGTGCAACCGCATTGGCGCATCGGGATCAAGTCTATCTTTTTTAGCACTAAATTCCCCTTCTGCTTGAATTTTAGCTAAAGTAATTCGCCCTTGAACTTTTAAAGATAGAGCCACAGCATCTTCTAAATCACGCAACAAATAAGGAGCTTGGTCTAAATATGACTTTTGAAGCATCCGAAGATGATTTGCAGGAAAAACGTGTTCAGACCAGTGAGGTAAATAAGATTCTGAATGCAATTGACTCCAAGCCTCTTTAGCACCTGCAGCAAGTAACTTAGCATTCTCTTCACTTAAAACAGGAACCTCATCTAACAACTCTTTTACTAAGGCTCCTGTCTTTTTACCCATACCCCAAACTAACTCTGAAGAATACCCCGGGCTTAAAGGTCGCAATTCTGGATTTTGTTTTTTCTGGATCAAATGACGAAAAGTAATTAAAGCTGTTAAAGCAAAACCATCATTAATTTGAAGCATTGCTTCAATGATTTTAGACTTAGCATCAACATATTCTTGTTCGCTTGCTCCTGGCATTGGCTGTAACAACAATGCATTCAAGGCAAAAACAGCTTTACGATTGAGTTCTAATGAAGGAAGTGCTTGCAAAGCCGCATCAAAAGAAGCATCCAAAAGCGCTTCTCCTTCAGCAATAGACGCAAGTGTATTCAAGACCGAGTCTAAAGAGACCACTCCTGTAGAGGCCGGTGCTAACATTTCTTGTTTCTGAATGGGTGCTCCCACATAACGCATATCAACCGTCACAACTGAGCTCACAAAAAACATCACTGCCACTAATCCAGAAACAAAACGCAACATCACACAACCTCCTATGAGTTAATCAAACAACCTTAAATACTTGATTCCAAAGATGCTAAAACACCTGTTAACCAATCCCCTGAGAAAGGACCTTTACGCTCAACACGAGCAGAAGTTCTTTGGTCACTTTCTAACTGAGCAATCTGCTCTGCACTTGCCTGAACAAATTCCATTAAGACTCTTCCACCTGATTTTAATTTCAGTAATTGAAACGCCACATTTTCTCCGGTGATTCCAGGAAAAGGTTTTTCAGTACTTGTTCCTGAACCCAAGACAGATTTATTGGCATTAATCACTTCAACTACTTTTGCCACATCTGTTGTAAAAATTTCAACTTGTTGAATCCCTTCATCTCGTTTGTTGAGATGAGTCACCAAAGCAGAATCTTTTTCTCGATCTAGTGGAGTTAAAATATCTAGGTGAATCCCACCTGGTAGAGCAATTTCAAACTCACGTGCATTTTGCGATTCCATGGTGTGTACTTTTGGATTGCCCCATGCCTGTTTAATCTGCTCAAACGTTTCAGGTTCCACACACACACCACAAGTGGCTGGTTTAGCTAAAAGGTCAATCAAACCTTGCACTTGACTGTAATCAGCAATCGCTTTATCTGCTAAAAGACTCGCTTGATAATGCAATTGCGCTGCCGCAGCCTCACGTGTTGCTTGATCTTCGCTTCCTAATTCAACAGAAAAGCGTTTGATATTTTCAGCTTGCACTTCTTTCAACGATTGAAGCCCTGCTTTAGGCGATCCAATCAAAATCACATTTTTTCCTTTAACCATTTCTTCTTGAGCTTTTCCTGTTTGTTCCCAAGGATAAACAGTCACAGGGGCCAACTTAACCACTCCTTCTTTAACTAGCTTATGTGCATCTAAAGATTCTCGAGGCGACGCATAGTGAGTTCCAATCATCGCTTGAGTGGCTGTTAAAATCACTTTTTGAAACATCCAGAAATGACGGATATCAAAGTCATACATTTTATTCGACATATCACCCCGAACCGCCACTTGACCAAATCGATCTAAAACATAGATAAGAGATGCCATTGATGTAGGCCAACCTGCACGCCCAAAAACAAGATCAGGAGAACTTCCTTTCCCCCAATGAAGCCAAATAGCTTTCCCTAAACCACGCGCATCATTATTTAACCACGCGGCATAAGCTCTTTCCTTTTTTCCTTGAGCTTTAAGCTCTGCTTGAGTCGGTGTATAAGAAAGAGGCATTGGAGTCTCTGGCATTGGATTATCTAAATTCGCCTGAATCGTGTAAGGCTCCAAAAAGATGTCTCTTTTCTTATGAAACATCCCCCGCTTAACCCACTTGTTTACTTTCATATAAAAATTTAAGACTTTTCCTTTTTCACCTTTATTTTGAACAAGAAAAACATAGTTTCTTTTAATCCCTGCTTTTTGGTCTTCTACTTTTTGCCGCTCAATATCATCAACATCCATTTCAGCAAGGCTGGTCACCACATAATCGTCATCCCGTGAATAAACAACATCTAAGTCTTTATTAAAAGAAGGAGAAGCAATGATTTTATTTTTCTCTTCTTTAGTTTCAACCACAATGGCTGTTGGTTGACGCACAAGAGAGCTTTTTCTTAATGCTTGAAGCTGTTCTATTTTGCTCTCAACATCCCCTTCGACAATAATCTTTTGTTTGGGTGCAGAGGTATTAATAATTCCATCGATTCCTTCTCTTAACAAACCCCACTCCAAAACCCTTTGAAGATCTTTTTCACTGCGCACCACAACCAATACTTTTCTTCCAGGAGAACTGACCATTTCTTCTACTTCAACTTTTGCTCCATCACGTTCCCCCACCATCACAACCACTTTTTTAATATGGTCATCAATACCCGCACGGCGGCGGTATTTACTGATTCGCTTCATCATGGTATCGATATTTGTGATTCCTTCTTGGCCTGGATACTGAACTTTAAAACCAGATCCCCCACCAAACGAAGCTGTACTTCCACCTAAATCATCTCCATTTAAAAAATCACCTGCTCGAACAGACATGGCATGGCGACCATAGGTTTGAGTTCCCATAAAGTTGATCACCGCATCTGCTAAAAAGCTTTTTCGTGTAAGACCATTGGTTTTCCAAATCTGTTTCACTGCTTTTTTAACAGACTCAACATAGTCTTCATTAACTTTCCTCATATCTTCATGCGTTGCATTGGCATTCAACACTTGAACAGAGCGAAAGACAAAACCAGGTTGCAATTTTTCAATTGAGAGCAATTTATTAATAGAAGTTTCTAGTCGTTTATAGTTCTCTGTATAATAAAAACCGGCTTCTTTTTTAGAAACGCCTTCAAGAATTAAACTTGTTTTTTTAATCGCCTCTTGAAGTGTGGTTGTTTTTAAAAAAGTAATAAGATTTTCTAACTTCTCTCTTAATTTTCCTAAATCAAACTCTTCATCGAGAACCATTGAATGTTCGATTTCAGGAACGGTTGTCTCTGTTTTCAAAAATTTATCAATCATCCACAACGCATCATCCACTTGAACCAACTGAGAATCTCTTCGGTTTATATAAGCGTCGGCCCCCAGTTGCATCACTTCTTGACCCCGTGCTTCAGAAGAGACCACACCAATCACATAAGCACCCCGAGCTTTAGCGGCTTGAATGCCATAACGACCGGTTCCCCCATTTCCACCTTCCATAATCACAACGCTATTCTTGGCCACACCCAAGCGGTTTAAAGAATGCTCAACGGTAGGAAGCACCAAACCATAACTCGACATTTCTTCAACTGTGGCACCTGTTCGAATTTTGCCACCATCTAAAACCTGAACCTTCTTTTTGACTTCTTCTTCTGTCACCGGCATAAAAGCCATAGCATCGTTTTTATAAAAATCTGTAAACGTTCCAATTGGATCTTCATAACCTGTAATGTGATAACTTTTTAATTTTCCTGGATGGCCCCCATGCGCATTGGGATCATCTTTATCATGCATACTGGTTTGAAACACAGCCATGTCGCCTACTTTAAAACGTTTTACATTTCGGCCCGCAGCAATCACTCGGCCATACAAGTCAGATCCCAACACATGGAAATCATTTCCAATAATAGAAATAGGAAAACCTGTTGAAGCCCAATCTCCATTAGCATTTAACCCTGAAGCAAATCCTTCTACAATCACTTCATCAGGCCCTAAAAAGATTTGCATCAACTCAGCATAAGCAGTTTGCAACGCACCAGGCTTTTTAACTTTGAGTTTTTTTGAAGTAATTTGATTTCCTAATTGCTCAACAATATATAGAACTTGATCTAAAGTTTTGCCAATCACAGCCGTCTCTTGCTGTACCTTTTCTTTAAAAGCAGCACTAGAAACAACAGCTGGCCAATTTTCAGAAGTTAGACTTGGATTAGAAGCTATTTGATTAACAATCTTAAAGAGCGCTGCTTGTAAATTAGCTGTCATAGCAATTTCGCCTTTAAAGTTATCCACAATGCGCTCTTGGATCGCATCAGTAGGCCGTCCATGCCAATTCCCATTAGCAGTTTGATAAAGACCCTCTTTATTCTCTGGATCTCGAGCCAAGCCCATCACACGGCGCTTTGGAGGCAATGTAAAGGAGCCGTCAGGATTTGGATCTAGCATTGTGCCTAACACCTTGGTTTCATCAACTGTCCAAACATTTTGTGAAAGTAAGAGAGGGGCTAATTGTGGTTGAGCAAAGCTGACAGAGCTTGCAATTGTTTTTGGAGCTAAGTTTTTATTTTGTTTTGATATTTTATTGGGAATAGGCTGGATAAGAAATAAAGCTAATAAAATAGAACTGACTCGATAAAAAACTGACGAACGGCTTACAGCTGAAGGATGCAATGCTTCCATAGGAACTCCCCTTCTAGGTACATGGTTAAGTCAACATCAAAAACACAAACAATTAATCAAGGACTAAGGGATTAGATATAATCCGATTTCAGACCTTTGTCAAATAATTTCTGGCAAATTATCATTTTTAAAAGAGAATTTTTTTTTGTTTTGACAGTTCTAAAAAAAAAGTTTAGTAATCAATTTGTTGTTGCTGTAAAACATTCTCAATTGGAAATCGTGGGTTATGGGTCAAAAATTATTAACTATTTTAATTATCTTTATTAGCAGCATAAACTTACCCTCTTACAAACAACAAAACAGCAAAAACTACCTCGCAGCCACATCAGAATTCATCAAACTACATAAAAAGGCCCTTATAAAGGAAGGAGAGTTTAATAACCCATGGATAACCCAAGAAATGCTTGCTGAAATAGATGAGCAAAGAGCCCTAACAGACTCCCTTCAAGTTCGCCCTTCTATTCCCCCTTCAAATCGCGAAGATATCGCCCACCTCGTATTAGAGGATTGGGGCTGGACAGAAGAAGATTTAGTTCGAGATGGAGCAGATCAAAGTTATGCCGTAGGTGCATTAGCTCGAAAATTAAGAGAAGAAAAAGAAGATCCAGATATGATGCAAGTGATCACAGCATGGCAGATTATTGCCAAACATAGCTCTCAATTAAAAATAAAATTAGCTCAAGCCAAAAACAGAAAAACTGAAACAAGAACGCCACTCACTGCAACAGCAATCATCGAAGAATTAGAAGTAACTGTTGAAGAACTCGAAGAAATGCAAACCACTTTTTCTGTTTGGTTGCTCCTAAAACTGGAACAAGAAGCACCCCAATTTTTTATTCCTGAACTCGAAGCATGGAAAGATGGAGCGCAGCCATTCACACTAGAAGATTGGTACAGCGTTCAAGAGGAATTAGATCAAGCAGCAGAAATAGAATCAGAAAAAGCACGTCAGGAAGAGTTAGCTTATCAAGCTCATCAAAAAGAATTAGACCGCAAAATTGAAGCAGGCCTGGCTGCCCTAAGGGCAGCCCAAACCACACTTTAATTTAGATCGCTGCTCCAACTAAAGCGGCAGCACTTAATCCACCACTTAATTGTGTTTCAATTTTTGGAGCAGACTTAGGCGTCAACTTTTTCGTGGGTGCTGTTTTTGCTTTAATCAACGCCACACTTGCATCACCCGGCACAGCCACTTGATGCGCACCTGAAGCAACGGCTGTTGATGTATCTGGAATCATCACACCTTCTTTTTTACGATGCTTTGCCATGTATCCTAACTCTTCATGATGGTGATAAGCAATCAACCAAGTCGCAGCTTCAGCCACCTGTTTAGGCGTCATAAAAAAGCCGAGTTTGGTTCCACGCAAAACAGCCATAGCCACTCCTGCAGTCATCCGACTCAAAATATAATCCCCTTCAAGAGAAATTCCCATTGATTCAGGGTCAGCCGCACCAGCTAGAGGCCAAGTCTCTGCAAGTCGAGCATTGGAAGCTTTACTCCGAGAATAAGCAGCCACAAAAGCATTCCCCATATGCTTTCCATGCACGGAACCAACCACAAATATTTTGTTGGCACGGTTTGCAGCCGCCGCAGTAAAGGCTGCTTCAACATAACGTTGATTCACATTTGTGATATCACCCGAAACCTTTAAATGTTTCACAATATCTTCAGGTGTTTCCCATTTACGCGGTAAAAGAGTATCTTTGTTATCTGTTTTTCCAGTTCCAATAAAGAGTACATCTAGTCCCTCCATTTTTTCTTTGGCTTCAAAAACAGCTTTTACATAACTTTCAGTATTTAATTCTCTTTCGTTTGCTTTACCTCGAATCAATTCCATCATTGATTTCAAAGTAGGTAATGACTCAGAAAGTCTTCGAAACGCATCAATTCTTAGGTAAAGACTATCAATCACCTCTTTTAACGGCTCAAAAACAGTCGCAGCTGGTCGCAAACGAACTTCTTCGTACTCTGTAATCCCAGCATTAGCAAATTTTTCACGAAGTCGTGTAGCACCTGCATCACTGCGAGTAATCACAGTCAACTTAACTCCTGGTATTTGCCCCAATGCTTCAGCCACACCTCCACCAATACCGCCAACACCCACAACAGCCACTTTTAATTCTTTTTCTGCCAAGAGAGCTTTTGCTGCATCTAAAGTCTTTCCAGGATCTTCCGCAATCGCTTTATGGTACTCATCAATAAATTCAACTCCAGAGATATCTGCTTTTAAAATAGCATCAAAAATCATTTCAAGTTCAAATTGATTTTTACCACGGATGATTGAAGCTAAGTTTGTTTCAGGATCTCTACTTCTTGATAATGCTTTTAATTCATCACGGGTATATGTAAAAGCAGACATTCCAATTTCTGCTTGAAACAAAAGAGCTCCTTCTTTATCTTTAACCTTAAGTCGAGTCAAACTTCTCCCTCGCTGCTTACCCTCTTTTCCAAAACTCTCTACCTCAGCTTCAATGGTAAAAGGACCTTCTAAAGAAATATCTTGATCGATCTCAGTAATGCGTGAGATCGCAAACAAATTGCTGGGAAACATTTTAGCTGCCACATAAGTTGTAATGGCTTTAGCTAATTTGACATCGCTAAATTTTGAGTCTGAAAAAAGAGCTCTTAAGTCAGCAATTGCCCTGTCATTGTTCCACTGAAAAGAAAGATTTTTTCCTTGAAGATAAACAGGTGGTGCTTCTCGTTTAAACGGTTCTAAAGAAGGATATACCTCACTTAGATAAGAACTCGAAGGCGGTTCTTTAGAAGCAACTGCTGCTTCTAATTCTGTAGACGTTCCTCCTGATTCAGCGAGCTTAACAGTCTGCTTTAAAACAACTTTATCCGCTGAATTTTTTCCAATAATTTCAACAGTAGCAATCCCTGCATCATCAATCTTAAGAACTGTCATCTGAAAATCTATTTTCTCTCCAACGGCCACAGGAAACTTATATTTTGATTCTTCAGAAACAACTTTATAGTCTGTATTCACATTTAAACTCAACTGTTCAGCCAAAGCATCTAAGCTCAATGAAGAGGTATGCATACCGTGAAGGATCACACCATCTATTCCATAGCTACCACCAAATAAAGCGGTTGTAAGTTCTTTGTTTAAATGTGGCCAATTATGATCTAAAGAAAAACCTGCATACCCATTTTGTCGATTTTCATCAACTGAAGCAGAAGCAGAATAAACAGACCCTACTTGTAGTTTTTCATAAACAATATTGACTCCAGAACGGGTCGGAGCTAAATAGTTTTGCGACAGAATCGGTATATTCAAGGGTGAAAAAGTTAGAAGAGTGATTAACAGGACAGACCAGCGAGGAAAACAGCTTCGTTTCATTGGAACCTCAATCGTTAGCAGGTTAAAAAGTAAAACAACGACATACACTTAAGGCAAAGCTGTTTTCGAAATTAACAACGAAAATTAAAGGGGTCAACAACTTTCTATTTTATTTGCTATATTTCTAGGATATGAATTCTCAAGATAATTCGCTAAAGCAGACAACATTGATTTCTTTTCTTCTTTTAATAATTGTTCTAACTGCTTTTGCGCTTAGACTCTTTTACCTCGACAAAGATCAACTTTGGATGGACGAAGCTTACTCTGCAATTATTTCAGGCTGGTCTGCAGAAAAATTCTTTCAAGAACTTCCTGGCTTAGGCAGTCCCCCTCTTTATAATTTTCTACTTCACTATTGGATGAAAACTTTTGGAGAGAGCGTTTTTTACCTGAGGGTTTTCTCTCTACTATTTGGAGTTGCTTTTGTTGCACTACTTTATTTTGTTGGAAAAAGTTGGTTCAATCGTCGGGTAGGCCTTTTAGCTGCTTTTGTCGGTTCTATTAATGCACTTCATATTTTTTATTCACAGCAAGCCCGAGCTTATGCCCTGCTCATGTTCTTAAGCTTAGCCTCTGCCCATTTTTTATTTCAACACCTAAAATCAAATTCATCTAAACTCTATTTTTTTGCATACACCTTCACATCAATCCTCTTACTTTACTGCCACAACTGGGCCCTTTTTTTACTTCCAGTCCCTTATGCTTATTTAATCTTTCATCGTAACCGATGGAATTTGATCCCCAAAATAATGCTCTCTCATTTTATTGTTTTTCTTTTTTACATTCCCTTTATTCCATTACTCTTTAAACAAGCCACTTCAGGCTCTAGTTCTTGGATCCCTTATTTTTTAGACCAACTCAATATCAAATTCGTTTTTCTTAAAACATTTGAAATATTTTTTATGGGAGGACAATTTTTAACGTTTGGAAAGATTGAATATGGTCGACTCATTCCTGTTGCTCTTCTAATTGTTATACTTTTTTATGCCACAACCTCTTTAAAAAAATTTAAAACATTAGAAAAAAAGAAAAAACGACCTCTTATACTTTTACTTTGTTATACATTTATTCCCTTGCTTATCCCCTACTTTATTTCGTTTGTTCGCCCTCTTTATATTTGTGGCCGATACGACTTTATTGTCTTTGGAGGGTTTTGCTTATTAATTGCCGTTGGTTTAAACAATATGCCTAAAAAAATATTCAGCGTCGTTCTTTCTCTTTTTATTCTACTCTCAACCTTTAATTTATATGGCTTCTATTTTAAACGCTCGCCTCGAAGTGAAAATCAAAAAATGGCTCAACTGTTAAAAGAAAAAGCAAATCCAAACGACCTTATTGTTTTCACAGGGCTCACTAGACTTCCTATTGAATACTATTTAAAAGAACGTTTTAAACATTTTCAAATTAAACATCACCCTTCAGATGTTGAAAAAACATTAGGTTATTATGATTATCCAAAATATTTAAAAAATAAAGAGACCATTGAAAACGAAACATTTAACTGGATTTCAAATTTAAATAACAATGATCGCATCTGGGTCTGCTCCAATCGATGGCCACATTTTGTTTTTGAAAAAAAGGCTAACTTTATTAATGAACCACTCTATTTTGCCTTAAGCACAACACACCAGTTAGTGGCTATTCACCCCTTCAGAAAAGCCTTTATCTTAGAATTCACTCAGCGCTAGCAAGAATCTGGCTATAGAAACAAATAAGACTTTTTGGTATTCTATTTAAAATCTTAGGAGAAAACCTTGAGCTCAGAAAAATTAAATTTAGATACCTTAAATAAAGAATTAGAAGCCAAGTCCCCACAAGAACGGATTCAGTGGGCAGTTGATCGCTTTGCCCCCAATATTGCCACAACCTCTTCCTTTGGAGCAGATGCCTCTGTCATGCTCCATTTAACCAATTCAGTTCATCCTGGCATTAAAGTCTTTTTTTTAGAAACGGGCTTTCACTTTAAAGAGACTTTAGACTTTCGCGACCAGATGGTAGAAAAATACAAACTAAACGTGGTTGATTTAACCGCTGATATGGGACACGAAAAGTTCTTAGAAAAATATGGAGAACTCCATCAGTCTGATCCAGAAAAGTGCTGCTACATTAATAAAGTCAAACCTTTAGAAGAAGCTTTAAGCAAAGTTGATGCGTGGTTTTCAGGGATTCGCCGTGGACAAGCCAAAACTCGAGCAGACATCAAATATGTTGAAGATTATATGCCAGGTATTTACAAATTCAATCCGATTGCAGATTGGAACAAAGACGATGTGGCCCATTACATCAAAGAAAATGATTTACCTGTTCATCCTTTAAAATCAAAAGGATTTCTTTCAATAGGATGTCAGCCTTGTACCCGCGCAGTCAAACCAGGAGAAGACCCTCGAGCAGGCCGCTGGGACAGTTCTGAAAAAACCGAATGCGGTATTCACGTTAGAAAAAAATAGTCTCCTCATGTTCAAACTACCTAAAACCCAAAAACAGATCTTAAAGCAAATCGATGAAACCATTGAACTATTTGGCCTTGGTTTTAATGATTTTAAAAATGAATGCTTAGGCATGAAAAAAATTGTCTCAAAAAACTGGCCTCTCACTCCAGACCAAAGAAAAAGAGTTATAATAGATGCTGTTTGGCTAAAAAACTTTGATGAGATGGAAGAATATGAAGAACTGACTGATGCGATTGTAGACTTATGCTATGAACTCAATTATCGTTGGGAACGCTTTTTCTTTTTACAACAAAGCCTGACCAAAGTTTTGACTTTTTTTGGTCTATAACTTGAAATCCTTCTTCTAAAAATTCTTTTATAAAAGAACGACTCTCATCTCGAGTAATTCCTGTTATAAAGAGAACTCCCTCTTTCTTGACTGAGGCAAGTACTTTCCGACGGTATTTCAATAAAACACCACTAATAATATTAGCGAAAACCAAATCAACTTTTTTGGCTTTGTATTTGTTTAAGTCTAAGGTTTGAAATTTAATTTGTCGCTGCGTTGAATTTACCTTGGAGTTGTGCTTTGCTGTTTTAATGGCAATAGGGTCATTGTCAAAACCTTCAATTTTGCTTGCGCCTAACTTTGCCGCGCCAATCGATAAGATTCCTGTTCCACATCCCATGTCTAAAACAGATTGCGCGTCGCCGCCCCACTTGTCTAACATTTGCAAACAAAATCGAGTGGTAAAATGATGCCCGGTTCCAAACGCCATTTGCGGATCAATCTCAATGACTTTTTCCCATGGCCGTGCTTCATACTTTTGCCAAGTCGGTTTTACCACAAAATGACGCGAAATTTTTTTGGGAACAAACTCTTCAAGTGATTTACGAAACCAATCTTTTTCCTCTTTTTGACTGATTCGCCAATGAGGCTTACCTGGCTTAAGCCCCCAACTCTTTGCTTCCTTTATAAAGAAGAGAAGCTCTTTTTTTACCTTATCGGCCGCAGCCCTTCTTTTAAAGTAGACCAGCAATTCCGAAACCCGCTTTTCAGGCCAAATCCGAGTAAAAAAAGCCCACTCCTTCTCCTGAGCAAACGCCTTCAGCGCCTCCTCCATCTCATCACTCACCACTAATTTCAACTCAATCCATTTCGCCATAAATCCCACTATAGCAAACCCAAAGTAAACACCGGTACCCGGTACCGCTGTTTACTTTTGTGGATAACTTTGGGGTTGGGGAATATATATGGAGAAGGAGCGTCTACTTTAATGTGAGGCGGTGTAGAGCAATGAAGTGCTACAAAGTGGAACAAAATAAAGCGGTTTTAAAGGCTCAAAAAACACCTAAAATTGTAATCAAGCTGTTTGAAGATAGTTACAAAAGTGGTATAGCGGTTGCTCATTATAGAGTCAGTATGAAGAAAGAATTTTGGATAAACCAAGTTCGAATACCAAAGGAGGCAGTAAAATGAAAAAACTAATGAGTGCAGTAGCAGTAATGGTCGCAGTGATTGGATTCTCAGTGTTAGGGAGCAGCACCGAAGCAAAGGCAGATTACAGAACCTTGCATGGTGTGGCTGATATTATCCACGCAGTAAGCGGTGGCTACAATAATACGACCGTTTATTACGAGCCCTATCCTGTTTATTACGAACGAAGCTATCGACCTGTTCGTAGAGGCTACTACCGGGAATATTACCCACGTCGCTCCTACTACAGATCATCGTATCGTTGTTATTAAATCGGGCCTTCGGAGCACCTCCCGAAGTGTTCGAACTAAAGAAGGGGGAACTCACAGCACCTCGTGAGTCAAACCCCCTTCTTTTTATCAAAAAAGTAAACGCCGGTACCGGGTACCGATGTTTACTTTTTGTTTTTGGGTAGAGGGGTTTTTCTTGATATATTCTGTAAGTTCATTTATGATACCGGCTTATTATGAATAAAAAATGCGTATTACTTCTCTCAGGCGGACTAGATAGTGTTTTAGCAGCTAAAATTATGCTCGAGCAAGGCATTGAAGTTGAAGGCCTTAATTTCAAGAGTGTGTTTGGATGCTGTAAAGATGATGCGTTTGCTGCGGGTCGGGAATTAGGAATCAATGTCACCCTCATCTCCAAAGGAGATGAATACTATGATGTGATTGCCAACCCCAAACATGGTTATGGAAGCAGCATGAACCCATGTGTGGATTGCCGTATTTTTATGTTCAGTAAAGCTAAAAAATTTATGAAAGAAGTAGGTGCTTCTTTTATTGTTTCAGGTGAAGTGGTTGGCCAACGCCCTAATTCACAACTCAAGCACCAA
Organism: Actinomycetes bacterium; assembly: GCA_029263055.1. GTDB lineage: Bacteria > Auribacterota > JAJCYG01 > JAJCYG01 > JAJCYG01 > JAJCYG01. The sequence continues at coordinate 22,625 of JAJCYG010000002.1, read as the reverse complement.
TTAGGTGTAGTTGAAAGAGGAAGTGATTTAGATGGCTTGTTACTGCGCCCCCTATCAGCCAAACTTCTCGATGCAACCAAACCAGAACTCGAAGGGATTGTGGACCGAGAAAAACTTTACGGAATTGCGGGTCGCTCTAGAAAAGAACTCCACATTTTAGCCAAACATTATGGCATTAAAGAAATCCCAACCCCTTCTAACGGATGCGTGCTAACCGACAAAAACTTTGGTGACCGAGTTAAAGATCTGTTTGCCCATCAAGAAACATATGGCACACGTGACTTTCAACTCTTAAGAAATGGCCGTCACTTTAGAATTGATGAAGAAACAAAAGTCATTGTGGGACGCGACGAAAAAGAAAACGAACAATTAAGCAAACTCGTCGCTGAAAACGAAACACTCCTGCACCCTGTCAACTTCACAGGACCAGATATCATTCTTCAAGGTGAGTTAAACGAAACAAACAAAAACCACATGCTAGAATACTTCAAACAATACACAAAAAATATTCCCGACAATGCCGAAATCGAATTCCTCCACGGCAAAGAACGTACCACCGAAGAACTCCACGCGATCGCTCCATTTATCTGCACTAAGAAATAGACTGGTAATAATCACATTCTTTTTGAATAGGGCATTCAGGACAGTTGGGTTTACGGGCCATACACATACGGCGACCGTGAAAGATAATCAGGTGAGAGAAATCGATCCATTCTTCTTTGGGGAGAATTTTAACTAAGTCTTGTTCTATTTTGACAGGGTCTTGTTCTTTAGTAAGACCAAAACGATTGGTGATTCGTTTCACATGTGTGTCAACTACTACTCCACTCGAGATTCTGTAAGCCACACCTAAAACAACGTTGGCTGTTTTACGTCCCACTCCAGACAATGCCACAAGCTGATCCATCTCTTTGGGCACTTCACCGTTATATTTTTGATCAATATTTTGAAATGCGCCGATGATGTTTTTAGCTTTATTTTTGTAAAAACCAGTCGATCGAATAATGGCTTCTAATTCAGCTGGTTTGGCATTGGCAAAATCTTTAGCGGTTTTGTATTTTTTAAATAATGCCGGGGTGACCATGTTGACCCGCACATCTGTGCACTGAGCTGATAAAATAACCGCCGCTAAAAGTTGAATAGGATTTTCGTAATCGAGTTCGCATCGAATGTCTGGATAGAGCTTGCGTAAAAAAGGGAGGATTCTGTTGAATTTTTCTTGTTTGGCTTTTAGGTTTCGCATTTAGATTAATCTAACAAATATTTTTTCAGCCATAGATTTGTCTACCGCGTATTGAGAGTGCCCTACTTGAAAAACATAAGAAGGATAATGATTGAGCACCTTCACATTTTTACCTGGCAACACACCCATAGCCATGAGCTTTTGTAATTTTTGTGGATCATCCGTGTGGAGATAAGCAATTTTAGCTTCTTGATTAATCGGTGATTCGGCCAAACTGGTCACCAGTTTTTGACTGCTTTTTCGGTTCTCTTCACAACAACGCCCCACTGGAATATTTTTTCCATGCGGACAAATTTGCGGATGACCTAATAACGTACAAATATTTTCATCAATCCCTTTGTGTAAGATATGCTCCATCTTACACGCCGCTTCATTCATCATCTCGCCTTTAATCTGAAGCACATCTTCAAACAAACGCTCTGAAAGGCGGTGACGCCGTACCATATCTTTTCCTTCAATGGTGCCGGCCTGAGTTAAAGTAAGCTTGGCTTCATCTTTAACAACTAACCCTTTTTCAACCAGTTCAGCAACAAACTGCACCAGCTCATCAAAGTGAGTGTCTTTTTCAATCTCTTTAATGTAATCCACGCTCACAAACGTCTGGTCTTTCTCTTCTAAGGAGATCCACATTGTTTCTAAAATTTCTTCAGCACCGTCAGTGAGATACATGTTTTTTACCTTTTTTTCGTTTGAAAAAATTAATTACTTTTTTTGCCCATGCAGACTCTACAGGCATTTCATAATCACAGTTTGGGCACTTGATCATTTTACAACCTGAGGTTAAAAAACAGGCTGAACAATGATTGCGTGCTTCGACTTCATCAAATTCTTTATAACAGAGTGTGCATCTCATCTTAAAAAGACCATCCTATTCCAACTAATAATTTGTTTAAAACATACCCGGTTCCGAGCGCTAAGACCAATACAAATGCGCTGATTCCTAAAGTAATCTTCATTCCATGCTCTTTTTTCATCACTAAGAATTGAGCCACGCAAGGCAGGAATAAAGTTAATGTCACACAGGCAACCAGCAGGTTAACCCCTGTCATTATCCCTGCATCATTAAGGTCAAACAGGCCTGCAGCCCCATAATCTCGACGGAAGAAACCAAATAAAAAGGCAACAGAAGCTTCTTTAGGCAAACCTAAAGCTTGCACCACAGGTTCTAAAGAATGAACTAAGAATTGAAAAATCCCTGTCACCTGCCCTACCCAAATCAAGACTGAAGCAAAAATAAATAAAGGAAAGACTTCTTTAAAGTACCATTCCATACGAGACATGGTTTTTAAAAAGACATTACTGATTTTTGGAAACCGCATGGGTGGCAATTCCATATAAAAGCTTGGTTTTTCCCCTGGCATCGCTTTAGCAGCCAAGTAACCAATGAACAAAAATTCTAAGGCAATCACACCGACCCATACCAACAAAGCAGATGGATAAGGAGCTAACACAGCTAAGATCACACCTAATTGAGCAGAACATGGAATGGCTAAGGCGAGCAACAAGGTGGCAATCACCCTTTCACGCTTTGTTTCTAAAATACGGGTCACAATCGTGGCCATGGTGTCGCAACCAAATCCCAACACAATCGGAATCACTGCCCGTCCATTTAAACCAATCTTTTTAAAGACACGGTCGACCAACATCGCTAAACGAGGCAAGTAACCTGAATCTTCAATCATGGCAAAGAATAAAAAGAACGCCCCCACAATAGGTAAAACCAAAGCCACTGCATAACGCACACCTAAAGTTAAAACCCCATACTCTCCAGTAAACAAATCACGAAACGTCTGCCATGGAATAATTTTTTCAAACAGATTCACTAAAAAGGGATTGATATATCCTTCGAACAAACCCCCTTCAATCAAATCAACCAGAGTCCCACCCCCAAAAACACCGACAAACTTATACAAACCAAAATAAAGAACCACGGCTAAAATAGGCAATCCAGTTAAAGGTTGCATCATCCACTGACTTAATTTTTCAGCAAAGCCAGTTCTCTTTGATGATTCTCCGACAAAAACGTTATTCACAATCCGCTCCACCTCTTTTTGTCTTGAAAGAGCTAATTCGTATTGCAGTGAATGCGAATAAAGGGTTTTAGCATGATTGATTGTTTCTTGAATGGCATGAAAGGAAGCACTATCATTTTCTTTAACCCAACGAACAGCCTCTATATCCTCCTGTAAAAGAAGCGAGGCAATGGCATGGGTTTGAATCGGATAAGTTCCTTTTAAGTTTGATTGAATCTCTTTTAAAACCGACTTAAATGCATCTGGAAAAAAATCTTTTTCCCGCTGATTTTCTTCTTGATTGAATTTTTGGATCTCAGCTTTTAATTGAGAGATCCCTTTTCCTGTCACCGCAGCAGTCAAGACAACAGGAATGCCTAATTCTTTTTGAAGTTCTTCTTTATTAATAGAAAGATTACGTTGCTCTAATTCATCGGCCATATTCAAGCAAAGGATTAAAGGAAAACCAGCTTCAATCAACTGCAATGTAAACGGCAGCATCCGGTCCAAGTTTTTAGCATCGGCAACATGAATAACCAAATCAAGATTGCCTTCCATTAAAATAGAACGGGCCACCCGCTCTTCTTCTGTAATTGAAATAAGCGAATACATTCCCGGAGTATCCACCACTTCTGCTTGGACCCCCTGCACTTTCAACTTGCCCCGCATCACTCCAACCGTGGTTCCAGGGTAATTAGACACAGTGGCGTAAGAGCCACTCAAATGGTTGAAGATCAAACTCTTCCCCACATTTGGGTTCCCAACTAAAGCAATTTTTTTCTGTGCTTGCGCCTGTGGCGCCTCTAATACTGGCATAATCAACCTAATTGAGACTGAGTCTCAATTTCACAATACTAACTTATCTTCCTAGCCTCTGTCAATAGAGATAAATCAAAGGGGAGATCTGTAATTACCCTACTTTTTTGAACTTTTTGTCTTCGAGTTTGCGGCGGTAGACTTGGAGGGCTTTTAATTTTTCGCGCAGGTCATAAGCAACATCGCTCACATCTAACATCAAGTACTGGCCTCCACCGCGGAGATGCTCCACCACATCATGATCGTTGTAGCAAATGTAAAAATCACTCACGCCATCAGTTAAAATCGAAACATTGTGACGGCCGTCCAAAGCAGCATGGAAAGGTTTTTCAAGTTTGTGATGCTTTTTTAAATATTCAATCACGCGACGAATACGAAGAAAAGGCATGCCTTTAGATTTGAGTTCAGCGACTGTTTGAAGCACTAACACATCTAAGGCAGAATATTTTCGGCGCAATCCATTTGATTTAGACCGGAGATTTTTTTTAGCTTCTATTCCAGTAGGTGGAAAGAGATTGAGCTTTTTGTAATAAACTAATAGGTGTCGTTCGAGACCTGTTAGCTTAGTCACTTCTTCAGTTGTATAATTTGATGCTGATAAAAACATAAACGCTAAAATCCCTTTAGAGTACGAGGCAAAAAGCTCGAATAAATTACTACAGACACCCTACCGTGTCAAAGAAAAAAAATTAATCGTGGCGCGTTAACCACCGCTCAATATACGGATACACTTCGCGAGGTGCTGTCTCACCAAAGATGATGTCACAATGCCCATAATTGACCTTGTACTTGTTTTCTGTTCCAAACATACGGTAGGTCTTATCTGTTGAACTAATCCCATTATAAGCCGTTAATACCGCATATTCAGAACCCAATGCATCCCCTTTTGCGGCAATCAACAACATAGGTAATTTAATTTTATCGAGATTCTGTGCATAGTTAAACTTCTTATCAATAGACTTAAACTCTCCTGTTTCAATTAACTCACGCATTTGCCGCGAAACACCTTTAGGAATATTTTCCAAACTATGTGCATACAAACGCTGTACGTTGTCCCAGTCTACATTTTTACGGTTAAAGTAAAGCGTGTCTAATGGATTGAGTTCAGAAGTTAAAGGCGATAGCACAGCGGTTGTGCGCAATCCTTTCAAACCAATATCAATCAATCCATCTACTGATTTTTGCAGGCCTTCCATATCTCTTAAAATATCATTAGCAGGATTAGGCAACACAACAGGTGAGCCAATTGCGACAAAGTTCTTTACCTTAGAAACATCTTTAGCGGTTTCCAAAAAGACATACATCACCATCCCGCCCATACTATGCCCCACCCAAGTCACACTCTCCTGACCCGTCTCTTGCGTCACCCCATCTAAGATCGCTGGAATGTCATACTGCGCATAATCATCCACACCCCAAACATTTCTTGGCTGAACCGTATCTTCATTTTCTTCCACATCCGCAGACTTAAAATCACCAAAACGATTCACTCGCTTGCTACGCCCATTACCCCGCAAATCAACAGTCCACACATCATACCCACGCTTAGCTAAAAAGCCAGGAAGATTCACATCTTGAGCCAGATTCCAAAAAAAGTGATTAAGCGCCATACCATGACATAAAATAACAGGTGTTTTCTTTTTGATTAAGCCGCGTGCAGGATAATGATAAAGCGCAATACGCCACCCATCTTTTGTGTCAGCATATTTAATTTCAGAAGGCTTCACACCCACGCGAATCAAAAAATTAAAAGGCACACACCCAGAAAAAATAAATAAGGCAACAATAAGTAAAGGAAGAACTCTCTTCATATTAAGACCCTTTTAGAGAACGAACCAAGGAACGATATTCCATTCGCGCTTCTTGAAAATCAGGATTGAGACGCAATGCTTTTTCCAAAAGCTTCACTGCTTTCTTTGTGTCACCGACACTGTCATAAGCAATTGCTAAGTTATAAAACATCCATGGATCTTGATCATGCAAATCAACCGCTCTCTCAAGAGAAACAATCGCTTCATCTAATTTTCCCTGACGCGCTTTACCCAAACCTAAGTTCAAATGTGCAATATGATTTTCTGGATTTTTATTAATCGCTTCTTGAAAAGACAGCACGCCAGAATCAATATCATCTAGACGACAGGCTATCAACCCTAAGTTCAGATGAGCATTCGCATGATTGGGGTTATGTTTTAAGGTTTGTTCATAATTAGATTTGGCTTCTTTTAAATCCCCCTGAGAATGATTCAAAACACCAAGGTTATAAGAAGCCTTATGATACGTTGGATCGATCTTAAGCGTCTCTTTCCAATAACTTTTTGATTTGTCTAAGTCATTTTGTTCGTAAAACAAATTACCGGCATTGTAGCTTGCTTTAGCAAATCGTGGATTTTCTTTCAGCGCCTTATCCCAATACTTTGCCGCTTCATCAACATTACCTTTAAACTTATGTGCTGTGGCACGAAAATGATGTGTCTCTTCGTTTTCAGCATTGAGCGCTTTGATTTTATCTAACGCTTCCAAACATTGATCTGCTTCTTTTAATTGTAAATAGACTTTAGCTAGTTGATGCAGTTTTTCCACATCTTCGGGACTTTGTTCCAGTTGTTGTTCTAAAACCGAAACATTCTCTAGTAATGCTAATTGACGTTGTTCAGCTTGATTCTGTTGCTTAGAAAGCTTTACTTTCTGCATTTGTCCGGCACAACCAGCCAAACCAATCATAAGACCGAGTATAAGAAGTTGTATACTTTTCATTATTCTAATCCCTCTAACACAACCGGTTCTTCCCGAGGCTGGCACTCGCCACAAAAAAGCGCATTATCAACCACAATTCCTTTTTTCACATGATCTTTTGCTTCAAAAAGAGCCACTAAATTAGGCATTGTTTGATGATGTTCCTTACAAACCCCTCGACCGCAAAACGAACAGACTCCTTGACTAGGTCGTTCACATGTCCAACATTCCATTTCCTACCTATCCTTCCGCAATCGACAGTTTTGTCTTTTTCTTTAAATCTAATTTTCTTCGAGAACTTACTTTTTCAATGCTTCCCATTGAAAGACTACTTAATAACATTTGATCAAAGTCTGTTTTGGATAAAACCAAAAGCTCTCCATCTGTTTGAGCTTCTACTGTAGCGGTTCGTGGCGAATCACTCAATAAAGCAATCTCACCAAAATACTCTCCCTTACCTAAAGAAGCCACTTCTTGCTCTTGCCCATTACTTCCTTTGATTTTAACGCGACACGCTCCTTTTTCAATCACAAAAAATGCGTCCCCTGGCTCTCCTATTGAAATGATCACTTCATTCTTTGTCATAACCCTCTGTTGGAAGCTTGAAGCCAACTTTCTAAGCTGTGTGGGCGAAAATTCTTTAAAAAGAGGCATTCCTTTGAGCAAACGCAAAATCTCAATGGCTCGTTCCACAGAAATCGAAACTGAAAACCGCTCTTTCACATAATGGGTAAAACTCTCCTTATCCAAACTCCACACTTCTACTCCCTCTTTAGCCCAACAAGTGGCTGTGCGAGGCACTTCTTTTAAAAGAGCAATCTCACCAAAAAAGTCGCCTTCACTTAGAGTAGCCACTTCCTGTTCTAAACCTTCAGCATTTTTAATACGCACTCCAACCGAACCTTTTTTGATCAAATAAAACTTATCCCCCATCTCACCTTGAGAAATAATCAACTCATCAGAATTATAAGATTCAAACTCAAACACTTTTGAGAGTTTTAATATTTCTTCTTCTGACAAACCATCAAACAAAAAGTTCTCGTTTAAAATAGCCTCTAAGTTACGGTGTTCGTCTTTTTGTTGATGTGAAAGAACTTGCTTCAACTCTTTACCTTCAAAGAGGTACTGTTCTAAGATCTCTCGTTCTTGCCAATCCAAACTATCCATAAATTTATTTAAAAAGAGCTGTGCCCATTTGTCGCCTAAATGGTGGCGCATTAAAACCCAAGCAGATTCAAACACTTTTGAGGCCACTTTAGATTTTTCTAAAATAGAAAGATTAGGATCAAACGCAACCTTTCCCTTTTCATTAATCAAATTTTGCTGAACCAACAACTTATCAACCTTTTTCCAAATAGACTTTGCTTTGAAGAGACAAAAGGTGTTGTCAATCGACTGTTTGAAGTGCTCTAACACGCCTAAAAAAGCAGCCTCTAATCGATCTTCGTCCCCTTTTCTCGACTCAATAACAGAATCTGACTTAGCATAGGTGAGCGACTGAATCAAAATAACAAAACTCAAACCTGCTGCTAAGACAAGCACCCCAGCAATCAAATTAGCGACTTCGGGATTTGGAAATCGATCAGCATGAGCTGCAACTCGATTCGCTGTTAATAAAAGAAGAGTGGCCCAATTCAGTTTGTGCACTACCAATGAATGGATAATTGCCAGAACAAACAACACGCTTGAAAAGGTAAAACAAAAAGAAGAGAAATCTTGATTTAGCAAACTAGAGATTTCTGCGACCACAAAAAAAAGACTCCCTATCACAAAAAGAGTGACACCGACTGTCCAAGGACTCTTAGGATATATTTTTTCTCGATACCAAAATAAAAAATGCGCTATTGTGAGAAAAATAGTCAAAGCAACCCCTGCTCGAACCCAATCAAGCGAAAGCCACGGCTGATTCACGGCTAAAAGAACAAATCCCGCTAAAACAGCCAACACAACTAGTGTTCCTTGATGCGCTTTCTTAAAAACAGGGTTTGATGTGATTTGATCCGCTCCCCACTTCACCAATTTAATCGCTTTAAAGAAAAGAAAAAGAAGTATAGGACCTAAAGAAGCGAGCACTAACAGAACAACCACTATCTGAGAACCCATCCCTTGACTCCACAGCTCTGTCATAGAACTAAAAATACGAGTCTGCCAAAAATAAAGCGCCGCTGTAATAGCAAACAGAGTGTATCCCCCTGCCAAAAGCCCAAAGACAGTAAAGATTTTTTCGTTTGCAGTAAAAGAAACTTTTGCTTTTATTTTTTTCCACAGATCTTTGCGCACAAATTGAAACGAACGACGCCGTAACATCGGTATTTCTAATTGATCCACCAACATATAATATCCATCAAGCTCTAATAAAGGATTGAGGTTTAAAAAAACACCAAAGTAAAAAAGAAAAGTACATTTAAAAAGAATTGGATTCAAAGCAGACTCAGGACTAAACATCATAAACAGACCAAAAAGACCTGCTAAAACCAACTCGCTGTAAGGCCCTGCCCATGAAACCGCGATCCGTTTCTTTTTGTTCTCAAGCCACATGTCTGTGGTATCCACAAAAAAAGCAGGCATCCCCATATAAAGCATAAACCCACCCCGTGGCACTTCACGCCCATAAGACTTAGCCGCAAACGCATGAGCTCCTTCATGAATCAAAATAATAAAACCTTGAAGCAACACCATCACCAAGATCCCATAAAGATAAGAACCTTCCATCTTAATAATCGAATACTCACCAGAGTGAAGCGTTTGCACAAAACACCCCACTCCAAATAAGCTGATTAAAAGATAAAGCCACTTAGCCATACGTGTAAAAAAGATCCAGATAAACCCTTTATATAAAGAAGAGACCCATTTATCTAAGTTTGAAAAAGGGACTTCTTTCTGCAGAAAGGAACGAAAAAGAGAAGAGACTTTCGCTGAAAAAGATTGAGACTGACTGAGGTAAGTTAACTGCGAAAAAACACGGACCGGTTTTTCGTCTAAAAAATGGTTCCGCCGCAACTGCTCAATCAAACCATGAATACGGTTAAAAGCAAACGAACCAAATTGCTTAAAATAAGACATCACTAAATCACTAAACGATGTCTCGCCATCAATTTTTTGCCATAAGAAATAATCTTCGGTTGAGAGTTTTAAGTAACGAGCCTTCTCTTGATTTTTAACAACAAAGTATTCGCCAGCCCGTTTAGATTCTAGTTTTTTTTCTTCAATCAGATTGATTTTTTGAGGAGTGTAAAAAGACAAGTCGGTTTGGGCAACAAGACGTGCCCAAACCCCTTTTGACTTTGGAGAGACTGATTCATGAGGCCTTTTTAGGGCAGCCCAAATGTTCATGAATAAAGTTCAGACAGCCTAATAGACTCGCTCGATAATCACTGTATCTTCTTGGCGAACAGCGCGAGTTGTATTTGCAGGTTTACGAATATTATAAGCATCATCTGGAGCGGTTTGTGTGTGGATCGTTTCACAACCTGTTACAGAAAATCCAAAGAAAACAAAGCCAAGTAAAAGTAATCGTCCCATTTCTTCCCCCTTATGTTCGGTTTGTAAGAGAATGAAAAATTTTTTTAATTAAAATCCATTCCCCAACTTCATTCCCTTCAATACGATGTCCCCAAATTTGAAGCGCATACCCTAAAACAAATAAGATTGTGCCCAAAAGCCATTGCTGCATCACCCAATAAGCAACACCTGCAACAGCTAAAGGAATACCAAACATATGAAGGATATAATTTGTAGGATGCTCGTGACGAACAGCCCAGCTTTTATATATTTTTAAAATCATAGATGTTAGTGTTTGACTACGTTGGTCGCTTTTAATCCTTTGTCACTTGAGATTTCTTCATAATCAACTTCTTGACCTTCACTCAAAGTTTTAAATCCTTCTCCGGTAATATCTGAATGATGAACAAACACATCTTGTCCTTCTTCATTCAAGATAAACCCAAAACCTTTTTTATCACTAAACCACTTTACGCGACCATTAGCCATAACATTCCTCCATCAGCTAAACATATGAACATAAACAACACTGAACTTCACCTAGACTCTCTTTTATTTGAACTTTTGCAAACAAAGAAAAAACCACCGCGCCTGAAATGATGCGATGGTTCTTTAAATGTTAAATATTTCTGAAAACATACGTAAAGTCCAAACAAATTAGTGTCAATAGAGCTAGTCTATTTCTTTCGCTTACGTGTGTCAAACCATTTTTTGATGCGCTTGAATAAATTCATTTAACGACTGCGCAGCTAAGTAAGGATTTTCTTTTAATTGTGTTTGAATCGAAGATGATTTTTCAGGTGTGTAGTTATGGCCTGGATAAACAATTGTCTCTTTTGGAAGTTTTGCTAACACATCATGCAAACTATTAAAGAGTTCTTCATTACTTCCACCCGGCAAATCAGTTCGACCACAATATTTAATAAAAAGAGTATCTCCCGATACTAAACGACCTTCCGTTAAAAAACATTGCGAACCTGGCGTGTGACCTGGTGTGTGCAAAAACTCAATTTCCACATCGCCTACTTTAACTTTATCCGAGCCTTTAACAGACAAAAGGTTTTCTTGAATAAAAGGGAGAAAAGGGGCTTCTTGGGCATGGACCGCTACTTTAGCATCGGTTGCTTTCAGCACCTCTTCCAAGGCATTTACATGATCAAAATGTGTGTGGGTGGCTAAAATATGGGTTATTTTCATCCCCTCTTCTTCAGCCGCCTTTAAAATCGTCTCTGATTCCCAGCCTGGATCAATTACCGCTATTTCACGTTTCTTCTTGTCTCCCACAAAGTAGACGTAATTTTCCATAGGGCCTATTTCCATCTGCTTGATATAAAAATTGTCACTTGCCATAGCACCCTCTCATTATATTGGGAATTGTATTTGAAGAAATAACGTCCTATAATAAAGGCTATATTAAAGGAAAAATCGATGAAAAAAAATGTTTTAACCTTTTTGTCCCTGTTTTTTATCTTTGCGGCTCCTTCTTTAGCAGAAGAAGCCACATCCCAATTAACCGTCAAAGGGATGTTTTGCGAAGGATGCTCTTCTAAGGTAGAGAAAACACTCAAATCTGTCTCAGGCGTCAACTCTGCTTCAGTCAACTATGACAAAGGAACAGCCAGCGTTCAGTACGACAACTCCAAGGTCCAACCTGAAAAGCTAGCAGAAAAAGTAACTGATGTCGGTTTTGAGACCACTGTAGCCCGTTAAACAGACTCACAAACAACTTCTACAACTCTATGGCATACAATGGAGTATGCTTTTTTACATAATTATGATTTAGCTTGATTTCTATCCCGAATCTGCTATACTATTTGTTTTTCAAGGAGAATACTAACGTGAACGCAAAAGAAAGCAAACATTACCCAGAAGTTGAATTAGATATCCCATCCCCTATTGAGTCAGAGTTTGAAGTCGGCGAACCAATGAAAGGGGCAGATATTGTTGCTGAATGCCTTATCCGTGAAAACGTAGAAGTAATGTTTGCTTATCCTGGTGGAGCGAGTATGGAGCTTCATCAATCCTTATCAAAAGTGACTGACAAAATTCGGGTGATTTTACCTCGCCACGAACAAGGGGGCGTTTTTGCTGCCCAAGGTTATGCTAAAGCATGTGGAAAAGTGGGCGTTTGTATGGCCACTTCTGGACCGGGTGCCACAAACTTAATTACTGGGATTGCCGACGCCTACATGGATTCTGTGCCATTAGTCGCTATTGTAGGCCAGGTGCCACGCATGTACATTGGTAAAAATGCCTTTCAAGAAACTGATATCATCGGGATCACCCGTCCCATTGTAAAACACAGTTATTTAGTCAAAGATATCGAAGAATTAACACGTGTGATTAAAGAAGCTTTTTATGTTGCCTCTTCAGGTCGTCCGGGCCCTGTTGTGATTGATATTCCAAAAGATATTCAGCAAGAAACCACGATTCCAAAATTTTATAAAGAAGTGACTTTGCGTAGCTATAAGCCAAACGTGCACGCGCATAAAAACCAAATCCAACAAATTGCTAATGCCATTACTGAAGCCAAAAAACCGGTTTTATATATCGGTGGTGGAATTATTTCAGGTGAAGCTTCTGAAGAGATTCGCAAATTTGCTGAAAAAACTAAGATCCCAGTGACCACAACATTAATGGGGATTGGTTCCTTTCCTGAAAAAAGTCCTTTGGCAATGAAGATGCTCGGAATGCATGGTTCTGTAACAGCCAACTATGCTGTTGACCAAGCAGACCTTCTTCTTGCTTTTGGAGTTCGTTTTGATGACCGCGTCACAGGTAAAATTGAAGAATTTGCACAACATGGAATCATTGTTCACGTTGATATTGATGCTTCTGAAATCAATAAAAACAAATCAGTTCATATTCCTGTGGTGAGTGACATTAAGTATGTGCTTAATGAATTAACCAAAATTGTGAAGCCAAGTGATTATTCTAAATGGCAAAAACAAATTGATGAATGGCAAGCAAAATACCCATTCAGTTTCAAAGATACGGATGACGCGATTCTCCCTCAGTATGTGATTGATCAATTAAGCAAACTCACAGAAGGAAACGCTATTATCACTACTGGAGTGGGTCAACACCAAATGTGGGCCGCTCAATTTTATCAATATAACCAACCTCGCTCTTGGATCACATCAGGTGGTTTAGGATCCATGGGATTTGGTTTTCCTTCAGCCATGGGAGCTAAAGTGGCCCGTCCTGATTTAGAAGTGGTTGATATTGATGGTGACGGAAGTTTTGTCATGAATATTCAAGAATTAGCCACAGCTTATATTGAAAAGATTCCTGTTAAAACAATCATCTTAAACAACCAACACTTAGGTATGGTTGTGCAATGGGAAGATCGTTTTTATAAAGGGAATCGTGGAAACACTTATATTGGTGATCCAGATCAAAAAGAAGGTGAAAGCTATCCTGACTTTGTGAAAATAGCTGAGGGCTTTAATGTTCCAGCCAAAAAAATCACAAAAAAAGAAGATGTGATCCCTGCTTTAAAAGAAATGCTCGCATCTAAAACAGCTTACTTGCTTGATATTCAAACACCTTATCAAGAACAAGTGTTACCGATGATCCCTAGTGGTAAAGGGGTTAAGGACATGATTATCAAGTAAGAGCGGCACCACAAACAAGGTTCCTAAAATCGAGGCAACGCGCTTCCTCCGATTAAAGGTCCAAGCAAGAGGTGACCTCAGTGTCTCTAGGCCTGCTTTCAATGCCATTGGAAGCAGGCCTAAAATTGTTGTGCCCCCTGCATCACAATCGGACGTTTAAGAGCTTTTATCCACCATTTCATTCCTAGCTAAATGGCAATTTGCATGCCACTTCTGATTGGTGTAAAATCAAGCACGACATTAGACTGACTCTAAGGAGAAACCATGAAACAAGTTGCAGCCTATATCACCAAAAACCAAAAGCGGTTTATCCAAGATCTCAATGCCTGTATTCGTATTCCTAGTGTCAGCTCTCAAAGCAAACGCAAAAAAGAGGTCAAGCGTTGTGCGGAATTTCTAAAAAAAGAATTTCTAAAAATTGGCTTTCATACAGCAGAAATTCAACCAACTAAAGGGCACCCGGTTCTCTTTGCTGAATGGAAACACCCTGATCCAAGTAAACCAACCGTCTTAATTTACGGTCATTATGATGTGCAACCTGAAGACCCTATAGATGAGTGGAAAACCCCTCCTTTTGAACCGACCGTAAGAGGTAATGAACTTTTTGGCCGCGGTGTGATTGATGACAAAGGCCAAGTCTACATTCACTTAAAAGCACTTGAAGCCCATCTAAAAGTGAATAAAGAACTTCCATTAAACGTTAAGTTTATGGTCGAAGGTGAAGAAGAAATTGGCAGCCCTAACTTAGAGCCTTACCTCAAAAAATACCGCAAACAGTTTGATGCGGATTGGATGATCATCTCTGACACGCCGATGCTCAAAAAAGGGATCCCCTCTATTTGTTATGGCTTGCGAGGTTTGAGTTATATGGAGATTGAAGTCAAAGGCCCATTTCAAGATGTGCATTCAGGTCAATGGGGCGGTATACTCGACAACCCAGCCAACGCGCTCATTCAAATTATTTCTAAACTTAAAAATGATAAAGGGAAAGTATTAATCCCTGGATTTTATAAAGATGTCAAACCACTCAGTGCTAAAGAAAAGAAACTCCTCTCTTCTCTTCCTATTAAGGTGAGTGATTATAAAAAGATGGTGCAGGTCTCAAAATTTTTAGAAGAAAACCCTGCAGAGTTTGTGCGTAAAATGTGGGCTTACCCCACTCTTGATGTGAATGGAATCGTGGGTGGTTATACAGGTGAAGGGGCTAAAACTATTATTCCCGAGTCTGCTAAAGCCAAAGTGAGCATGCGCTTGGTTCCCAATCAAGACCACAATAAAATAGCTAAACTCTTTAAAGACTATGTTAAAAAAATTGCTCCCAAAACAGTAAAGGTCTCTGTAAAAGATTTACATGGAGGCGAACCGTTTTACATTCACTTTGATCACCCTGTTTTTGAGTCAGCTAAAAAAGCACTCAAGAAAGGATTTGGACGCAATCCTGTTTTTATTCGTGAAGGGGGATCGATTCCGTTTGTCAATTCCATGGAACAAATGTTAAACAAACCCGCCATCTTACTTGGCTTTGGGTTGCCTGATGAAAACGCACACGCGCCCAACGAAAAATTAAATCTGGAAAATTATCATAAGGGAATGCTCAGCTGTGCTTATTTTTATGAAGAACTCTCTAAGCTGAACGTTCGAAAAAAGTAGGATCAATGACGTAGATTTTATTTGATCCCGGTGGTTGGATAAAACTAATTGAATCAAGGGTTCTAAAGAGAGCTTCTAGTTCTCTTTTTAATTTTAGGCCTTCTGCATCTAAATCTCTATTATTTCGTCCTTCATCATCCAAACGGTTTTTAACCTTATTTAATGTACTTCTTGCCTCATCTGTTCTGCCTAAAGCAGCTTCAATTTTTGCTTTTAAAAGATAATATTGGATCCACTCTAATTTTAAAAGCTTTCCACCTGGATCAGCAATCCTAAGTGCATTTCTTAAATCACTCAACCCATCTTGCCACAATTGAGTTTTTTCAATATCAGAAAGGTTTTCTTTCGATCGATTCCACTTAATATAAGCTCGGTAATAGTATTGAATCGGTTTTTTCAATCGTTCAAGCTGAGTTAGATCTGCTTCTATTTTGATGAGCACTTTTTGATATGAAAGATCTTTCCACTCTTCCCATGGGGTCGGTTCAATTGGTTTGGGTTCATTAGGAACTGAAGCATTCTGAGCCGACAGAGCTTCTCTTTCTCGTTTCGCAAGCACTAACATCACAATAGGAGCTAATGCCAAAGCAACCGCAATAAATGCTGAGGCAATTAAAAGTCTTTTTGATAATTGAATAATTTGATAACTAGCACGTGGACTAATTAATTTTCTTCTTAACTTAGTCCTTATTTTTTTTAATTCTGTTTCAACTTCTTCAGCACTTTGAAATCTGTTTTCTCGATCATATGCCATTACCTTATTCACTAAATCTTCAAATTCTTTCGGAACCCCTTTTCTTAATTTAGAAAGTGGCTCTCTCGCTGAATGAGACGACTCCTCTAAAATCATCAGCATAACCGCCATTGCATTTGGAGCAAAATAAGGAGGCTTTCCTGTGGTCAACTCATATAAAATCGCACCTAAAGAATAAAGGTCAGCACGAACATCTAATTCATCCGCACTCTCTCCCTCTTTTTTTCCTATTGCCTGTTCAGGCGGCATATAAGCAGGCGTTCCTAACAATTCACCTGTTAAAGTCATTCTTTCTGCCCCAACCTCTCGCACCAAACCAAGGTCCGCGATCTTTACCTTTTTATCTTCTTCGACCCAAATAAGATTGGCTGGCTTCAAATCACGATGCAACAATCCATTTGCATGAATATATTTCAAGCCTTTTGCTGTTTGAATCCCTACTTCCAGTATTTGCTCTAAATCTAATTCACCCGGGCTTAAGTTTTCTAATGATTTTCCGTTAGCCATTTCCATCACCATATGTAAAAGAGGATTCGGCCCATAACTATACACTTGCACCACATTTTCATGAGAAAGCCTTGCTGAGGCTTTTGCTTCAAGATTAAAACGAAACTGCGCTTTATCATCTGGATCTAAAACAATCTTAATAGCCACATAACGCTTTGCTTGAGAATCCCAAGCTTTAAAGACAGCCCCCATTCCACCTTGACCTAATTTTTCAGTAATCCAATAGACCTTGTTTTTGCTCGTTATAAATGGAGTTACATTTAAATAAAGGTCAAGAGAAGTTGAGTAAGCGCGATACGAAGCCCCTAAACCATTTCCCATTTGAGGCAAAGTAGCATCTGGTTCAGGATCAATTAAAAGATCGCCATCTAAAATAGAATTGTTTGTTTGACTTAAAAGACCTGATTCTTCATTGACCTTATAAATAGAATAAATATTCTTCGCGACTGGAACCGTTCCATTTCCCTCCCTAACCTCTCCAATAGTACTTGTTCCCACAGCAGGCAAGAAAATCACTCTATCCCCTTTTAAGGCAACCAAAGAACTCTGAAATCCCCCTTTTGAAGAAAGATAATATGCTTTTCTAGCAAAAGAACCCTCTTCCAGTTTTTGAACAACAGTCTCCCCCCTACTACTTCCAATAGGATATTCAATTAATAAGGGCCCCTTTTGAATCAAGCCTATTTTTTTAACTGCTTGACCCTGCCTATAATAGGCTTCACGCACAAACCCTTCAGGAGACTCCCCTACAACTCTCTTAAGTATAAAAGGACCAATCTGCTCATCTTGAAATTTAGGAAAAGGTTTAGGTTTATACGTTGGATTTAGATTGGTCTCTCCCATTTCAAGGGGAAGCGTGGCACGTTTTTTTCCACCAAGAGGACGAGCAAAAGAATGCTTTTTCTTTTTATCTTTTTGAACCAACAACCAGCTAATTCCTCCACCTGCAAGAAGAGCCAAGAATGCAGCAAACATCCAAGAAAAATAATCTTGAATCGATTCCACTTCTTGTATCGGCTCTATTTTTTCTTCTTCTTTTTTCTTAGGTTCAATTGTTTCTGGATTTAATCGAATCTCAGCAAGCATCAATCGCTGACTGATTCGAGTTTTAGTTATTTCAATAAATACTTCTGGATGAGCACTGTTTAAAAAACTTTCTTCTTGTGAAAAGGTTTTTAATCGAGAAAAGGAACGGAGCATTTGAGCTCTGTTTGAAGAATCGAGTGACCAATCGTGAAAAGATTGAATCAATCCAAAAACTAAACGCCTTTTTATATACTCTCCATCTTGAGTTCGTGCTCGACTCACAACTGACTGCGTGCTCCCAACGGCTCGAGCCACCAAAGCAGGGTCAAAATTTGAGACAAGCCCTTTTCGAGAAGCAATTGCATGTAATCGAAACGACTGCGCCGCTAAACGGGTCACAAGAAAATTATTAATATTCTCTCCCTGTGGTCCTCGAGTCGCTTCAAGCTCAATCCGACGAAGCATTTCACGAAAAAGTAAATCAGGAATATCTCCTACCCGTACATTACGAGGAAAACGAAAAAAAACTTCATACTTAATCGGCGCATCAGGATCAGGTTGCCAAAACTTTTTCACATACAAGTTAGGAATAGTCTCATCTTTATTCGATTCAATAATCGAAATTAAAGCATCGAGCAAAGCACTATAAAGCCGTTCATGCTGACCATAATCAATATCAATTGAATTTGTTAGCTCCAGTAAATAACGAATTGAATAAACTTGATTGCTTGCTTTCATTCTTTGAATAACGGCAATAAAATGATTTTCTTTTTCTTGATGTGAAACATCAGGATTTTCACGCATATACTTTAAATCATCATAGGCTTCACGCACCCACCCCTTTATCTGATCTTTCTGAGATTGATCTTGTGCCCAAGCAACTGCAGGATTAGATTGAGAAGGCAAAAAAGCAGGGCCAAATAACTGCCCCACCATCAACGCAGCCCCACCTACCAATGCCCATTTTTTAGAGTTTGGTTTTGGAGCAAAAGAGGTGGTTTCAGCAACAAAACCACTGGATGGAGAGAGACAGACCTCTTGAATCCCTTTCTCTATAGGCATCAACCCAACAAGAAAAGTAAAAATAGAGATCAACGCGATAACTTGTCGTACAGATCGAGATTTCATATAGGTTAGATATTATATATAATAACCTTATTTAAAGCAACTTATAAATAATACTATACAGATTGTTCTAGTGCAGAATTTGGACTAAAGTTGTCAAAATCTCGCTCTAACCCACGGAAAGAGATCCCCTGAAATCCCTGTACTCGTCTTTGAAGTTCTTGAGCTTTAATTTTAAGGGATTCTAAAAGCTGTCGAGGTAAACGCAGAGGTCCATCTTGAGCAGGCTGTGCTCTTGTTCTTTGCCTGAACTGCTGAAACTCACGCCCCATAGATTCATAATCTCCTTTTGCAGAATAGATCACTCCACGCAAATAAGGGAGCAAAGGATTTTGTCTCCAACCAGAAATATCAGCTTCGGCTCGATTCAAATCACTTAACGCTTCACTATAAAGCGCTTCTCTTCTTTCTGGGTTACTCTCTTGACGTGCTTGTTCAATTTTTAATCGAGCCCGATAATAAAAGCTGCGACCTATCTCATTATCATTATTACGAGAAGGGTCATCAATCTCAATATCTAGTTGTGCAATGGCGCTGTTCACTGAAGAGATTCCATCTAACTCACTCCAAGTTAAATAGTCTGGTAAATTAGGCTGGCTTCTCGTTGTTGGACGAGGGTTAACCCCCTTAACAACATAACTCAACCATTGAGCAATCCCAAACAGACTTCCAATCGTAAGAATAAGAGTTATCACAAATGTTATTGTCGCTTTTTGTTTTTTTGATTTTGTTATTTTAACTTGAAATCGTTTGGTTGGATCTTCTTTTAATGCTTGTAGATCAACAACCATTTCTCCCATAGTTGAGTATCGATCCTCTCGATTAAAAGCCATGGCTCGGCGGACAATGTCTTCAAATCCAAGAGGCAGATTAGGGCGTAACTCAGAAAGACTTTTGTAAGCAGAGTTATGGTCGTCTTGATTCTGCTTTTGCAACAAGACACCATAGGCACCGCCCCCTTCAGTAAAAGGCTTTGTATTGGTGGCCAAAATGTAAAGCATCACTCCCATAGCATAAACATCAACCCGACTATCTAATTCCATATCTTCATGTCCAGTTGATCCCACCAAGAGCTGTTCAGGAGCCATGTATTGAGGAGTTCCCATTACTGCTCCTGTTTGAGTTAAACGAGATCTCTCATCTATTTTGACAAGACCAAAGTCAGATAATAAAATTTTTCCTGCTCGAGTAATAAATAAATTTTCTGTTTTGATATCTCGGTGAAGTCCTTTTTTAGTGTGAATAAATTTAAGCCCTTCTCCAGCTTGAACCCCAATATCAATTAATTCAACCAACCGATCTTCATTTGGATCTGACAATTCTTCACGTAAATCATCTAAGGTCACGCCATCAACATCATCCATTTCAAAATAATTGATTTGGCCTACTTCAATATTTGCCTTATGAATACCAATGATATTTGGATGGGCATAACCTGCTAATCCTGAAACTTCACGTTCGAATCGTTGAACAGCCTCTTCATCTAAAGCAGATTCCAATAACATTCTTTTAATTGCCACGTGCTGTTGTTTTGTAGGATCCCACGCACGATCAACTCGGCCCATCCCCCCTTGTCCTAACAAACGAACCAGATAGTAGTGCCTAAACTTTCCTAATGTGGTCATCATATTTGCCTCCCAATCCCATGCCTCATACTGCACCACACCTTCACGCCCTGCTCCTGGACGTTGGTCAATTAAAAACTGGCCTGTCTCTAGAAGAGTGGTCCATTGATTGGTTTGCAAATCTAAAGCTTGAAAAGAATTATTCCCCAAAGGATCCATTTGAGGTTGTTGAAAAGGAATAAACAATCCCCCTAGTAGAATTCCTTCAGAATTAGTTTGTGTGTTCCAAACACGGTCAACTCGCTCTTGACCCAATGGCTCTCTTAAAACTAAAAGAGGTCCATTCTCTTGAAGCTGAACCCATTGCAATGTCTTGGCATCAAAAGCACGCATCACCCGCTGACCAGGCTGCCCTTGAATCTGCGTCACAAAAAAAGAACCAAACTGTCTGGTTGGTATCGATTGATTATTACTAGGATCAAATAAGATCGGTGTTCCCTGACCCTGTGGAATTAATCGATACTGTCCTAACTGCACAGTTTCCGCAACATTTGGACTCGGCGTAAAGTTAATAAGCTGCATTAATTTTGGCGATTCAACAGCCGAAGGGGCTTCTCCTAAAAGATCTCTCCAACGAGGTCCGCGAGCCGTGTCAAAACCAGAGTTATTAATCGCTCGCTTACGCAGATAACTCACCACTAAAAAACCAATGGCTCCAACCCCCAAGGTCAACACAATAAAAATCATCCAAAACACTTTTCCTAAAAAGAAAACAGGTTCGGCAACACTCTCACTAACATCGGTCGTATTGACAACAGGTTGTTCACGCGTTCTTTCAACATTTTGTTCTTCCGGTAAAGCAAAGTGTTCTTCAGCCAAACGGCGTTGCAATCGCTCTTTGGCTTGTCGCCTAAATGTTTGATAGGTAAACTCTGAAGGATGACCTGAAAGCCTCTCCCCCCAATTTCCATGGCGATTCGCAACCACATCTAAAGCATCAAACCACGGTTTTGTTAGTTGCAACGTTTCACTATCCACAGGCAGATAACCAAGAGCCTGCACAGCCCCATGCACCTGGCGTCGACTCCCTGCATGAAAGATCCGTTTCATTTGACCATTTTCTTCATACATAAATTGATTTAAACGATCCACACTAGTAATCGCATTTCCAAATAATGTCGCATTCAAAGGAGTAATCTCCGCAGCAACAGCACGTGTATAAAACACAAAAGCTTGCGCAGCAATACGAGATTCTACCTTTTGTTGATTTCTTTCACTCCCTCTTGTTCCCAATAAAGCAGCATAGGTATCTGCACTTGAAGAACGTTGATTGCGCTCCATCATATTTCTTAACAATAATTCAGGAAGTTGGCCCACAGCCACGCGCTCACTTTCAAAGAAAACCCCTTCATCTCCAACTTCAATTCTTAAGGAATGCTGAGCCCCTTGCTGATGATGATATTGAAGAACACTGAGCGAAGCATCTAATAAAACATCATAAATAGCTTCATGTTCGTTATAGTCTATTGCTGTTGAATTTAATTTAGAGAGAAGTTTTCCCAAAGAGTTAAGATTTCTTAACCCTCCAATCAATCTGATCTTAGCAATAATTTCTTGTTCTTTTGCTGGAATCGTTTCTGTTCTTAAGGTTCTTTTGGCAGAAGCATCAGACTCATATTCGAGCTGTCTCTCAAGTCCTTTCAACTCCTGAAAGAGTCTTTCCATTTCAGTAAGTTGTGCATTGGCTACCGTATCAGTTGAAGGAGCATCCCCTTGTTGAGGAGATGCAGCCGGAGGATTTCTGTCTTGAGCAAAAACAGGTGTGGCTGTTGTGACACCAAAAAATGAGAGACCAATAATAAAAAAGAAAAGAGCTGGGCCGTAACGAGCTAAAATGCCTGGCTGTCTTGAACGACCCGGACCTTTAGGAACACTCACACCATCCACATCACCCAATTGCTCAATCAACGGCTGAACAGAAATAGGCTGTTGGGCCATTCCACTTGTGGGTGACAAATAGTTGTTTGTTTCAGGAAGCTCTGAACGAACTTGCACCGCTAAAAAAGTAGTGATGCA
>JAJCYG010000001.1 GCA_029263055.1 Actinomycetes bacterium | reverse complement strand
TTAGATTTGTCGCTTGCAAAGAAGTATGAAGAAGCGATCAAGGTGTTTAATCAGCTTATTGAACAAGATAAGAATTATATGGATGCGTATCATTCACTTGCCATGACTCACTTGCATGCAGGGGATGTGGATGCAGGGATTGACGTTGAAATGAAGGCCTTAGAAATTAATCCCAATGAATTGATGTCTCGTTCAAACCTTTCTGTTTTTTATCAGAAAAAGGGGATGATTAAAGAAGCAGAAGAACATAAGGCAAAAGCGACTATTCTTTCTTGGAAAGAAGAAGAGCGCGAACGCAAAAAAGCTAAAGAGAACCCTCCTTCATCCTCGTGAAGAAAATCCTTTTAATCTTAATCCTTTTGAGTTGTGGTGCGTTGTTTGGCTTAAACCAACAAGCGGCCCGACTTCAAGAAAAAGATCTTCAGCTTGGTTACAAAAATTATTTAAGTCAAGAGCCGGGCGTTCGAATTGATATTTTTAATAATTTAGAGTTTAGTGGCACTCCTTCCTCAACGCATGTGATCCCAAAGTTAGAATTGTTTAATGCAACGTTTACTCCGTTTGAAGCGTCTTCTATTTCAGCTAATGTAAAAGGCTTTTTAAAAGTGGAACGTTCGGGGCCCTATTCTTTGGAGTTGGCTAGTGATGATGGGGCGCTTCTTTATATTGATGGCAAGCGAGTCATTAATAATTGGGGGTTTCATGTTTTTGAATCTAAAAAAGCAAAGCTCTATTTAAATGAAGGGGTGCACTTTCTTTTAATCCGTTATCAAAACCGGACGGCTGCTGCTGGGCTAAAACTAGCATGGGCTCTCGAGGGTGAAGAGAGAAAACCAATGGGTGAAGGGGATCTTTTTTTAGCGCAAAACTTGCCTCCTCAAGCCAATCCTTTTTCAGGTCCTTTGGCTGAGAAAATTTTAAGACAAAATCAACTGCGTGCATTGGTTTTGATTCTACTTCTTTTATTGATTGTCTTTTTGATTTGGAGAAATCAGTTAACAAAAGAATTAAAGCAGAATTCTTTTTGGGTTGCTGTCGGCATCTTTTTTGTTGGATTTGGTTTGCGCTGGATTCATTACTGGGAGCACCTCTATTTTCGAATTCATGGAATCATGGATGGGGGAGACAACCATTACTTCTTAACATTGCCGATTAATTTTGTAACCAGTGGCGAGTTTGTTTCTCTTAATTGTGGGAATTTAGGTGTGTTGATCCCGTTAGTAGGCCTCTTTTATAAGTTTTTTCATTTCTTTCCAGGGCTTCATTATTTTTCATTGTTAGTGATTCTTTCAGGGGCTTTTTTATGTCTTTTCCCGTGGCTGTTGCTCAAGCGTTTGGGGTTTGCTTGGGTCGGTCTTTTAGCTGGGCTTTTTTTAGCGGTACACCCGCTCCTCGTTGAATTTGATTTTCCTTATGTCACGAGTGACCCTATTGGCTTGTTTAATTTTGCTTTGGCTCTTACGTTAGGAGTGAAGGCGCTTAAAGATAATAAGTGGAGCTCCTATATTTTTGCCGCTCTAGCTTTTTCTTTTCTTCCTCTTACTCGAACTGTTTACATTCCTTCGGCTCCTATCTTTGCTTTCTTGTTGGTTGTTTTGGGTAAAGAAAAAAAGCGAGCACTTGTTGGGTTTGTTCTCTTTTTATGTGTGTTTATTGGTTATGAATTTTTAGCACGGACTGTTATTAAGCAGCCGTACTATGCTTATTTTTTAAATGATGGGTATAGTGCCACTGTGATCCATCGAGCCTCTGATCAGCCTCAGAACTTGCTTCAAATGGTTTTGTGGCTGCCCCGTTTTTTATGGGATTATGCACAGTTGATGTTTGCCAAGCTGCTTCCTGAATCGTGGGGTACATTGTGGCTGCGTGCTACAACTGCAGGTTTGATTTTGGTTTCAACTTTTTTTCTTGCCTTAAGGCAGACACGCATTTTTTTATTTATAGCCATGGTCTCAGGGATTTATCTTTTTGAAATTTCTTCGT
Source organism: Actinomycetes bacterium (assembly GCA_029263055.1). GTDB lineage: Bacteria > Auribacterota > JAJCYG01 > JAJCYG01 > JAJCYG01 > JAJCYG01. The sequence goes on along the minus strand of JAJCYG010000001.1, from coordinate 16,772 downwards.
ACCATTTGCATCCTCGATTAACACTTCCAGTTGTCTTTGTGCTTGGTTTGGTTTTAGCGCTTGGGTTAAAAGAGATGCTCGGCAAAAGATGGGTTCATCGAAATTTGACCTATCTGACACCACTCTTGCTTGTCTTAAGTTTGATTCCACTTAGTCTGAATGCGAAGTCTTGGACTAAAAAAAGCAGCGAAGAAAAGTCTTTTTATCAATGGGTTAAACAAGCAGCTCCAGAAAAATCGATTATATTAACCGATCATTTGGTTGATCCATGGGTTGTGCATGAAGAGACGCAACTCCCTGTTTTTTATGAAGCCACAGTGGATCAAACTTTATTGGTTAATGGGGACGTGGTGCCGATACAGCGTCTTACCTTTGTGGAAGAGCAGAGCCAAATCCCACAGTTTAAAAAGCATACGCCTACCGCCCAGTTTTTTAGGCATCATCCTTATGTGATGGATGGGTTGGCTCAAAAAGGGTATCGTTATTTGATTGTGCAAGACAGTTTTGTTCATCAACTCACAAGTCATGATTTTGAACACCGGCCGGCGATGTCAATTAATCCAAGAGATTATGAATTGAAAAAGTTTAAAGACTATCCGGGTGATTCAACCAAAGGAATTTGGGAGTTAGTGCGAAAAAAGACAAAAGTCAAACAAATCTCAACCTGGAAAGAGCCTAAGCATCCTGAAAGTTTAGATCGTTTTTTAAAGCCAGTTTATTGACCTGGAGCAGTTTTAAATCCCCAAGGAGTCCAGCTGCCATCTTCTTTCATGTTGGCGACAACCGTGTCGGTGGCTAACACGCGGGATGTTTTAATCTCAACCAATCTAAAGTCTGCTTGATCGGTGTAAGAATATGGCGCCGATGCAGGAAAGCGGCTGTAGGTTTCAAACACAATGTGCGTGATTCCTAAAATGTCTCCAATTTTTTGTTGGTCTTTTGGAGAGAGGTAACCGGTTTGTTGGAAGTTGAGTTCTTTTAATACCCCTTCAATACCTGCGCGGTCAACTAGGCTAAACTTAGGATAATCATTAAAACCTGAATATTTGAGAATCGAGTTTTGAAGATCCACCATTTGAGTGTGTTGAATCGAAGCTCTCCAGCTTTCTACCCAATCCCCCGTTGAAGTGGTAAAGACTTTATCTACAATCACACCTAATACAACCTTTTGGTCTTTGTTGAGCATGCGTTGGATTGCTTTATGATAGTCGTAAACACGGATGTCAATAGCTTGGGAAGAAGGTGTGACTAATAGGATAGATAATAGACCGATAAAAAAAGCGGTTAAGCCTTTTTGAATGCACCTCATAATTGTTTTCCTTCCTGACATTTAAATGGCCCTCATGTTACACTAGAAGCGATTCGTAGAAAAGAATTTTATAAATGGGAAGGTTTGGATGAAAACATACCCTTTATTTGTGAATGGCCGGTTTGTTCAGACTCGAAAAATCCTTAAAGTGGTGAGCCCTTATACAGGGAAAAGTGTAGGAGCTTACTATGAAGCGGGTAAGCGGGAAATTGAGCAAGCGATTGAAGGCTCAGTAAAAGCATTTGAAGTCATGAAACAGCTTTCAAGTGCTGAGCGGGCAGAGATCTGTTTGCAGATTGCGGCTGGGATTGAAAAAGAGAAAAAGACCTTTATTGAAATTCTAGCTAAAGAAGCAGGGAAGCCAGTTGTTGAAGGGGCGCGTGAAGTTGGACGCGCGATTCTAAACTTTCAGATTGCCGCTGAAGAAGCAAAACGGATTTATGGTGAAATCCTTCCTCTTGATATTTTTCCAAATACTAAAAATGGATTTGGTGTGGTGCGTCGATTTCCTATTGGTCCGGTGTTAGCAATTACTCCCTTTAATTTCCCGCTAAATTTAGCTGTGCATAAAATTGCACCCGCCATTGCGTGTGGAAACACTGTTGTGTTAAAGCCGCCACATAAAACACCGATGTCTACGTTGCATTTGGCTCAGATCATTGCCAAAACCAATTTGCCTAAGGGGGCATTCAATGTTTTAGTTCCAGAATCTTCATTAAATGATTTGCTTGTTTGTGACGATCGTTTTAAAGCGATCTCTTTTACAGGCTCAGCTAAGGTTGGTTGGAGTTTAAAAGCAAAGTCAGGAAAGAAAAAAGTGTTGTTAGAGCTTGGTGGCAATGCGGGTGTGATCGTCGACAAAGAAGCAGATGTGGCTTATGCCGCTAAACGTGTTGCCTTTGGCGCTTTTTCATATGCAGGTCAGACTTGTATTTCAGTGCAACGTGTTTATGTGCACAAATCAAATGAAAAGCTATTTCTTAAACATTTGTTGAGTGAAATCAAAAAGCTTAAAAAAGGAGACCCCTTAAATGCCAAAACCACTTTGGGTCCGATGATTTTGCCTGAAGCCATTGATCGAACAGAAGAGTGGCTTGCAGAAGCAGTGGCAAAAGGGGCTAAAGTCTTGTGTGGTGGCAAAAGAAAAGATCCCTTTTTTGAACCCACTATTTTAACAAACGTAAAGAAAAACAGTCTTGTTTGTAAAAATGAAGTCTTTGCTCCGTTAGTGATGTTATTCCCCTTTAATCATTTTTTAAAAGCAATCGATGACGTTAATGATTCGGATTACGGTTTACAAGCAGGGGTCTTCACACAAAACAACGAACATGTTTGGCAAGCTTATGACAAGCTTGAAGTGGGAGGCGTGATCATTAACGATGTTCCAACCTGGCGAGTCGACACCATGCCTTATGGTGGCATCAAGGATTCTGGCTTTGGCCGCGAAGGCATCCGCTATGTCATCGAAGAGACCACAGAGCCTAAGCTTTTAGCTATCAATAGAATTAGCTAGTGGTGTTCCAATCAGTACTAGTTGACGATGATAGTATCATATGATACTATCATTACATATGAAACCGCCTTTTGAGATCAGTTCAAAAATGCTTAATTTGTGTGTTGAAATCAGTCAAATTATTGGCAGATTAGAGGCGCATCAAATGAGCCCTCCTAAACCCATTCTAATGAGAAAAAATCGGATTAAAACAGTTCAAGCCAGTTTAGCCATTGAAGGGAATGCTTTAACTGAAGAACAGGTTACAGCAATATTAGAGCACAAGCGTGTTTTAGGTCCGGAAAAGGAAATCTTAGAAGTTCAGAATGCGTTTCAAGCTTATGAAATGATCCCTCAATACCGTGTTATCCAAACCGCTTCTCTGTTAAAAGCGCATAAGACATTGATGAAAAATTTAATTCCAGATGCAGGAAAATTTAGGAATAGCTCTGTGGGTGTGATGCAAGGGGCTCGTGTGGTTCATATCGCGCCTAAAGCAAATAGGGTTCCCCAGTTAATGGATGACCTTTTTCAATTTTTAAAAGAGGATAAAGAGACACACCCTCTGATTAAGTCCTCAATATTTCACTATGAATTTGAGTTTATTCATCCCTTTTCAGATGGAAATGGACGAATGGGACGGTTATGGCAAACAACTTTACTTTATAATTTTCATTCAATGTTTGAATTTATTCCAATTGAATCAGTGATCAAGCAAAAGCAACAAGCGTATTACAAAGCTTTAGAGGTTTCAGATAAAGAGGGGAACTCTAATTCTTTTCTTGAATTTATGCTCGAGACCATTTTACAAACCTGTCAAAAATTCTTTGTTGAGTACCAGCCTCAGCCAGAAACACAAGAGACACGCATTTTAAATGCAAAGAAAAAATTAGGCAAAAAACTCTTCACGCGTAAAGACTACACTGCGTTATATAAAAGCCTTTCTACAGCCACCGCAAGTCGAGATTTACAGTTTGGCGTGAAACAAAAAATACTGAAAAAAAGCGGGAATCAAGCCACGACTCGATATCGATTTATTTAGCGGCGTGGGCGGCCGTAGCCGATTCCTTTTTCTTCGAGTTGTTTTTTTACTTCTTGGTTCATTTGCATGATTTTTTCTCGGTCCTGGCTGAGGGCCTGCATGTAGGATTTCCATTCTGGGCTCATGACATTGTATTTCTTTTGCAGGGCCTGCATTTTTGTCTGCATGGTTTTGGGATCTTGGGCATGGGTGTAGAGGGTTTCTTGGAATTGGACTTGGTATTCAATGTAGTTATTGTCGGTTAATGTTTCAGACTGGGTAGCATTAGGCTGGAGAAATAGCCCAAAGCAGGTTACAATAACCATAAGATGAAAGTAGATGCCGTAACGTGTAGCAATATTGTTCACTTGAAATTGGCCCATGACGTGGCTGATTTTTTTCAGCAGCATAATCTCTCCTTTTGTTTTCTAAAAGGGATCTCTCTTTTAGAAACAGCTTACCCTGATATTTCAAAACGGTTTATGTCTGATGTAGACATTTTAGTGCGACCTGCTGATTTAAAACAAGCAATTACTTTGTTGCAAGGACTTGGTTTTGAATCTGTGGATCAGACCCTGTCATTTTTGAAAAAGGGAAGTCTTCCTTTAAGGGTTGATTTGCATGAGCAGCTTTGGTTTTTTAATCAAGAGAAGGTGTGGTCAGAAGTTGTTTTAAAACGTTCTGATGAGGCGTTGCCTATTTTGTCTCCAGAGCTTAATTTGCTTCATATTATTTTGCATGCGTTGCTACAAGACGGCATTATTTCTTCTAATTCAATTAATGATGGAAAAAGAATATTAGCTTTTTATTCATCTCAATGGAGTTGGAGAAAATTTGCTGACTTGGTTGAATCTGAAGGCTGGACACGTGTGGTCGCTCTATATTTAAATCATCTTAATCAAATTGAAACAGGGATTGTTTCTAAAGCGATTTTGAGGCGTTGGACAGTGTCAAAAAGGTTGGAAAATCAACTGTTGAATTCTGAGGTGAAGCATGGCTATCAGCGAATGATTTTGGTTCAAGATCATTTTTTGGGAAAAGGGGTGCTTTTATGGAAAATCAATTTCCCTTCATTTGCATTTCTTAAATATAGGTATCCTCAAGTTCCAAATTTTTTACTTTTTGTGTTGCCACTATACAGAGTGATTCTATTAGCTTATAAAGGAATAAAACATAGTGTATGAAAACATTAACGAATAAAGTGGTTTTAATTACAGGCGCTTCGGCTGGGATTGGGCGAGCAAGTGCTTTGGCTTTTGCTGAAAAAGGGGCTAAGGTTGTTGCTGTGGCTCGTTCTCAAGAGAAGTTGCAGTCTCTTTTTTCTGAATTAAAAGGAGAGGGGCATTTTGTTTTTTCTGGAGATGTGACTCAGGAACCAATGATGGCGATGTTGCTTTCTCAGGTAAAAGAACGGTATGGTCAGCTCGATATTCTGATTCACAATGCGGGGGTGGGTTACCACGCTTCGGTTGAGCAAATGAAAATGGAGACATTGCGTAAGGTCTTTGAAATCAACTTTTTCTCTATTGTTGGGATGACTCAATTAGCTTTGCCGCTACTAAAGAAATCAAAGGCGCAGATCATGTTGGTCTCTTCTGTGATTGGCCGAGTTTCAGTTCCAAATTATAGTGCTTATTGCGCGTCAAAGTTTGCTTTAGAAGCATTAGGAGCCGCTCTTCGGTGTGAAGTTAAACAATATGGAATGGAGCTGACAATGGTTTGTCCGCCACGGGTCCGAACCGATTTTAGTGAGAATACGTATCGAGAGCAAGAATCGCAGATGAAGTGGGAAAAAATGAAAAGTTCGGAGCAGATGGCGGCTAAAATCATTCAAGTTGCTATAAAACCGAAACGAGATTTAGTTTATTCATTGGGTGGAAAGTTTTTAATCTTTTTGAATCACTATTTTCCTAAATCATTAGACCGTATCTTTGCAAAGTATTTTTGTCAGTAGGTATGGTAGAATCAGTTTTTTATAGGAGTGTGTGTATGTCGTTAGTTGTGAATCAATTTCTTTTTGAATTTGCAGGTATTCCAGTAGAGCTTTCTACCAACTCATCTACTATTGAAGAAAGTCTTTCACATTATTGGATCCCGTTTGTGACAGCTTCTTCACCTCAAGTAAAAATTTATTTGGAACATCTTCCTGATGGTTCTCAGTGGACAGGAGAGCCGTTTGATTTGAAGTGGCATGATCAAGGTTTTGATGCCTTGGGTTCAGGGATGGAACTTCACTACAATCACACTAAGGAAGAGGCGCATCTTATTTTGAAACTAGAGAGTGGCGCAGGAGATATTTTGAGAATGTTCTATTCTCTCTTATTGGTTAAAAAAGGGGGAGCCTTGCTTCATGCCGCGGCCCTCACAAAGGGAAAAACAGCCTCTATTTTTTCAGCTCCCTCTGGAACAGGGAAAACAACGCTCTGTAAAATGAAACAAGATCGACACTTGTTAACTGATGAAGCGGTGGCACTCTTTCCTTTAAATGGAAAAACATTGGCTTCAAGCACTCCTTTTTTTGGAGGGCTTTATCAAGAGACTCAAAATTTAACTTTACCTGTTTCTTTTCTCTTTTTTTTAGCTCAAGGTAAAGACTTTAAAGTCACTTCTTTTTCTTCAGTTCAAACCTTAGAGCATTTGATTCGCAATATTTTTATTGTGACCCGTAGCCGTGATTTTATGCAGCAATTAATGGATAATTTTTATACTATGATATCGACATTTGATTCGTATCAGCTCTATTCTTTACCAGAAGAGAGAGTTTGGGATTTTTTAAATAAAGAGGTGAGCGATGAAGTATGAACATCATCAAGATGTGGCTTGGCGAGAGGTGGATGAAGAGGGGGTTGTTGTTGACGCTAGAACAGGTAAGATTTACCCCTTAAATCCTGTGGCAACATTTATCTGGAAGCAGATAGACGGAACTAAAGATTTAGAAGAGATTGAAGCACTTGTTTTAGAAAACTTTGACGTCAGCGATAAAGAAGCTGCAGATGATTTTGATCAATTTTTAAGACAACTCACAAAAGATAATTTGATTGTAGAAAAAAATAAAAAATAATACTGATATTAGCAATCTAACTTTTTTAATAAATAAGAGTATGTGGCAACAAGAGACAATAGATCAATTATTAGACTTATCAAAAACTGAGTACAATGACCCTGGTTTAGTCAACGAGTATTCTGCTGGTACAGAAGAGGGTTTTTGCCTTGTTGAGAAAGAGATGTTGGAAATTCTTCTTTCTCTTCCTTCTAAAGTGTTGGTGGTGGGCTGTAGTACAGGAAGAGAGTGCTTTGCTTTAGAAAAGATGGGTCATGATGTGGTGGGGGTTGATGTTTCAGAAAGCATGATTGGCCATGCTAAAGAGGTTGCTTGCCAGGCTGGCTCTAAGGTCTCTTTTTTTCAAGGAGAGATCACTCAATGGGATCCGCCGGCATATTCATATGATCTTATTCTTTTTTCAGAAAATCTTTATAGTTTGATTCCTTCCAAAAAACTTCGAGTTAAAACAATTCAGCAAATAACGTCTTTTTTAAAGCCAAAGGGACTGTTCTTTATTCTGCAAGGGTGGTTAGCTAAAAAGAAAAATATTTTGCACCATAATGCTCTTGTTTTCAGAATGCGAGCTCTCAAACGTTGTTTGGTTGATGCGCCTCTACAAGAACCAGGAGATACGCTGATGAAGAATTCTGATGGAAGTTTTCAATACTATTTTTATTATTTTCAACGACCTGAGGAGTTAAAAAAAGAGTTTAATGCCGCAGGTCTTGTTGATTTGTTTCAGTCATCAGGAAGGTGGGTGCTTCAAAGAAAAAATGAAGTGAATCAAACCCTTTCAGAGAAGATGAATAGGTGGGCTTTTAAGAAAAGTAAGAAAAACAAAGCGTTATTTGAATCTCATTCAAATATTGAAAAAATTAATAAAGCTCGATCTCTTGTATTGCAAGAGTATGAGGAGAAACAGACTGTTTTAGAGTATAAAGAGGATTGTTCTCTAGGATTTTATGATTACGAAAAACACTTTGTTGAAACTATCCGTCCTAATGAAAAGGTTTTGGTTGTGGGTTGTGGTGCGGGGCGAGAAAGTTTTGCTCTAGCCAAACAAGGTGTGCGAGTTGTTGGCGTTGATTTTTCACAAAAGATGATTCAAGCAGCTATTCAACTGAATAATGAATTAGGTCTAAATGTTGAGTTTATTCAAGCCGATTTTTCGAAATTGCCAAAAGAGTTAGGGTGTTTTGACTCCATTATTTTGGGAGATGGTCTATACTCTTATATTCCTTCAAAAAAAAGGAGAGTCAAATCGTTACAAAATCTAAAAAGCTATCTTCATGATCAAGGTAAAGTTTTTGTGGTGCTTGGAGGATTGCCAGAAAGAAATAGCTTTTTTATTTTGTATCAAATAAAATATTGGGTCTATCACATTTTGAAAAGAATCAAACGATCTTATGTTTATGAATTTGGAGATCATTTTGTGGCTAATCAGAGTGGTGATGGGGCAGGATATCACTACCAGTTTCAGCATAAAGGTGAGTTGAAGCAAGAGTTTAAACGAGCAGGTTATCAAATAATCAAGTATCATAACCATGGATGGGTTTTAAAGGAAAAATAAATGAAACTGCTACGTCAATTTCAAATCCTCATTCCTCATTTTTCAAAATATTGGCGAATTTATTCGCTTTTTAGTTTGCTTACTCTTTTTGTGACTTTATTTGACCTAGGCATTTTAGCGATAGGAGGGAAGTTTATTGATTTCTTTATGAAGTCAACGACCGTCCTTTCTATTGCTTGGAAATGGATCGCTGTTTTGTTGAGTCTTTTTTTAATTGTTGAGGTTGTTCGTGGTTGGCAAAATTACCTTATATCAACCCTTTCTTTGCGATTGAACTTAGGACTTCAAAATAAGTTAGTTCACAAAATATTGTTTACATCGTTTAAATATTTTAAATCAAAAAATGCCGGCACATTTATTAAGCGTATTTTTAGAGATGCTGAACAAGTTTCTGAATTTATAAGTTCTTTTGCTCTGGTTTGTTTGCGCTATCCTTTTCGGATCGTGTTATTTTCAGTTGTTTTAATTTATTTTAGTTTTAAGCTTTTTTTGGTTTTTTCTCTGCTTCTTTTACAAGCAGGTCTGATATCTGTTCTTGTAGCGCGGGCATTAAATAAACTCTATTTTAAAATGGATTATCAAGAAGGGGTTATCTACCAGAAGCTACAAAAACTTTTATCTCACTGGTTTTTAATCAAGTCTTCTCAAATGGAACAGGCAGAGTCTGTTTCTTGGGATAAAGAGAACGAGACTTATTATCAGTTACAGGCAAGTTCTTATTTATGGGCTCTATGCCAGGAAGGGGCCTTTAGAGTATTTTTGTTTCTATTGGTGCTTGTTCTTTGGGGTTATTATCAAGTAACGGGTTTTTCTGTATTTGAATCTCCAGGTGTTTGGGCTCAAGTTTTTGGGCTCACTTTGCTTTGGATGCACTCGATTCAAGGAATGGCTGAAGCCCTTGTTGACTTACTAGACGAAAAGGTACGAGCTAAAAAAGTGGTTGAGATTTTAAATTGGCCTGAAGAGAAAAGGGTTAAAGGGGTTGTGCCAAAACAGAGTCAATTAGAAAGAATAGAACTTAAAGACATCTCCTTTAGTTACGGTCGAAGCAAAGACCTTTATAAAGGATTAAAATATTGTTTTAATGGAGAGAAACCCACGCTGATTACAGGGCCGAATGGTTCAGGAAAAACAACGTTAGCTTATTTGATGCTCGGCTTTTTTGATCCTAAAAAAGGGGGTATTCATTACAATCAAGTGGCACATGACCAGATTGATTTAGCTTGGTTTCGAAATCGGAGTGGAATCGTGTACCAAAGCCCATACCTTTTAGAAGCATCGCTGTCAGATAACTTGCTTTATGGTTTGAATGGAAATAGCCATAGAAGGATCACAGAAGCCCTTCAGTTTGTTGGTTTAGACCATTTACTTAATTGGCAGAAAACAGGCAAGTTTGTAGGGGAGTCGTTTCGAGACCTCTCTTTTGGCGAAAAGCAAAAGTTAGCATTAGCCCGTGCTTATTTGCATAACCCTGATTTGCTTATTTTAGATGAAGCAACTTCAGGGCTTGATAAAGAGAGTGAAGAGAGAATTTTAAAAGAATTGTTTCAGTTAAGAAAAGGTAAAATTACCGTTGTGATATCGCATAAGATGCGACTAAATAAATCGATGTTTTATCATTTGGAGTTAGGCTGTGTCTCAAAAAGAGCCGATCGCTCTAGAAGTTCTAAAAGAGCTTCTACAAAAAGGAAATAATGTTCCTATACATTATCAGGGAGAGAGCATGTTTCCTCTCTTTGTTTCTGGAGATGTTCTGACTGTTTCAGTTCAACCTCAAATCAAACTGGGTCATGTGGTTTTATTCTCTGATAGAGAGGGTTTGGTTTCCCATCGTGTTTGCCGAATCAAAAAAAAGGGTTCACAAGCTCGTTTTTATACACGCGGAGACAATGGCATTCAGTGGGATGCTATTTTAAAGAAAGAAGATGTTCTTGGTGTGGTTATAAAAAGAGAACGAGATGGTGAAGAGTTAGACTTGATGAGTTTCATTCATCGTGTGTATGCATATCTTAAAGCGTGGTTTAACCCATGGAGCGTTCGACTTAAATGGCATCTGTCACATTAAGTATAGCTGGCTTGAATATTGGAATTGAGTCAGAGGATAAATCGATTGCGGCGAATATTTCAAAGAATTGGCACAAGTTTGTGGTTAAAGAAAACCCAGACTGGACGTTTTGTATTGAACGTGTTCGATCCTTAAGGGCATTTGATGCTATTTTGTGTCGTTGGGATCAAGAGCGGTTTCAGGTGAAGCGTAAAGCTGTTTGGTTAGATGGAGATGCTACAACCCAACAGATTAAGCTTGTCGTCTCTTATGTTTATGGAATAGGTGATATTTTACGATTGGCTGTGGGTATTCTTTTAGTTTATCTGGGCGGATTTTTATTGCATGGGGCAGCTATCCTAGGAAAAGATGGAAAAACGGGTGTCTTTTATGGCAAGTCCGGGAGTGGGAAATCAACTGTATCCAAATTAGCCGAAAAAACAGGTCGAATTATATTAACAGACGAGTCTATTGCGATTTTACCTTTTGGGTCTTCTTTTAAAGCTTGGGCGACGCCCTTTTATGGTGAATTAGGACGTGTTTCCAAGAATTTAGGGGGCGAAATTGCTTTTATGGCTAGAATTTACCATGGGCAAGAGAATCAACTGACCCCTTTTTCTTCTAGAGAGCTCTTTCTGGAGTTGGTTCAAAACGTTTTCTTTTTTGCTGGAAACCGCTTTGCTGTAGAACGGTTTTTTGATAATGTAGAGGCCTTATCGCAGGCTGTGAATGGCTATCGATTTGATTTTCTTCCTACAGCAGAAATATGGAATTATTTGAATGGATATTTTGAAGCAAACCTTTGCTCGAAATGAAGAAGTCGCATGGCGTTCTGTAGTGGATCAAGGTTTGTTGGTTCATTCTCGCCAAGGACTTGTCTATCCGATGAATCCAGTGGGTATGCGAATGTGGCTTTTGCTTGAAAAACCGCTCACAGGAGAGCAGCTTGTCCAACAACTCTATTCTGAGTTTGATGCTTCAAAAGAAAAATTATCAGAAGATGCCTCTCTTTTTTTAACTCAATGCTCCAAAGAAGATCTTATTCGTCAGGAGGCAGACTAAATGGGCTGTTCTAATGGAGTGGAGTCGTTTTTTGGAAATAGTCACATTGATGAAATTTCTCTTCTTTCAGATCAGCACCGTATTCCGTTAAATGCGATGATTGAGTTGACCTACAAATGTAACGTTGATTGTGTTCATTGTTATTGCCAGCATTTAGACGAACCCAAAACGCGTCCAGAATTGACAACCAAAGAGTGGAAGTCTGTATTAGATCAAATGGCAGATTTAGGGGTTCTTTTTCTCACCATTACAGGTGGAGAGATTCTTGTGCGTAAAGATTTTTGGGAGATTGCCAATCATGCTAAAAAACTAAAATTTGCGCTCTGTTTGTATACAAATGGAACGTTGATTGATGAAGAGAATGCTAACAAATTAGCTGAATTAGGGCCTTATATGATCGAGATTAGCGTGTTGCATAGCGACCCTGTGAAGCACGATCTTTTAGCTCAGAAAAAAGGTTCATTTGAACGAATTATGCAAGGAGTTAAGCGATTAAAAGAACGTAATCTTCGCTTTTTATTTAAAACAACATTGCTAAAAGGAAATATCAATCAGACTAAAGAGATGACCACATTGGGAAAAAAAGTTGGAGCGGTTGAGTTTGAATTTGGAACAGACATGTCTCCTAAAAATGATGCAAATTGGAATCCTTTAAAATTTGAGCCAAGTAAAGAGGAGATGTTTGACTATTTAGTTGGTAAGGAGCCTTTAGAGTGGGATGTGTTGCCTGATCTTTCTCAAGAAGAGTTGCAGGCTAAAGGGAGTTGTGGGGCGGCTCAAAACGGTTTGGCTTTGAATCCTTATGGAGATATTTTGCCTTGTATTCAGTTAATGATGCCATTAAACAATATTAAAGCGGCTTCCTTAAAAGAGGCATGGAACAATCCACCAAAAGCAATTGAACATATTCGAAAGACTAATACCTATGGAGATTTGCCTGAGTGCAAAGATTGCTCTATTTTAAATTTTTGTCGTCGTTGTCATGGTGTGGCTCATTTACAGACAGGGCGTTGGGATGCTAAATATGAGCATGGTTGTGAGCAAGCTAAAGTAGGTAAGAAGGTGAATGAGTTTGTTAAAAGCCAGGGGAAAATGGCCCATCCCTATCGGAATAATGAAGAAGGGAAGCAAGGTGTAACAGAATCTGTTAAAGGGTTTAGTCAAATGAAATCAGATTGCTGTGGAGGAGAATGCTCATGAGTAAAGAAGAAGAAAAAAAGAAGAGTTACGTGAAACCCAACATTGATAAAGCTTCAGTGTTTGAATCAGCTGGTCGAACATGTTGTCGAGTGACAATGATGACTTGTGGAGGAATGACAGGCCAAAAAGGGGTGAACATGAAAATGCGAAATAGGCGCAATGTTTCTTAGTGTCTGTAAAAGCCATTCAAAAAAGTTATGTTCAATCTGAAGCCCTTTGTTTTTATCGAGAGAATATAAATGAGGGGCTTTCTGCTGAAGAGATTCAGTTTACTCAGGCCTACTTCCAAATCAATCAATCCATTCTTTTAATTGGAGCTGGAGGAGGACGAGAAGTTGCTGCTCTAAAAGATCAAGGGTTTCAACTTTTTGGAGTCGATCTCTCTTTAGAAATGACTCAAATAACTCAATCGGTTAAGGGTGCTCATTTATCTGTGGCTTCAGCTGTTAGCCTTCCTTTTAAAAATAAATGTTTTGATCATGTTTGGTTTTCTGACTCAGTCTATTGCCAAATTCCAGGAAGAGAGAATCGCCAAAAAGCACTAAAAGGAGCGATGGCTCTACTTAAGCCAGATGGTTTTCTCACAGTTGATTGTCGTCCCCTTACTTCAGAAATAACTTCATCTCCTCTGTGGAAAACTGTACCAGGTGCAGTTGTCCACAGGTTGCGCGTGCTGAAACAGTGGTTGTTGGGGAATTTCTCAGCACGAGAGGCAGGAGATACAGAAATTGTTGAGAATGGAGTGAAAAAGTTTTATCATTTCTTTCGTTCGCCTAAAGAAATTGAACAAGAGTTTCAGGCTGCTGGTTTTAAGGTTGTAGAATGCCTCAGTGGTCTTTGGATTTTAAAGTATTTAAAATAGGAGTTATTAATATGGTTACCAAACCAAATAAAAAATTAGAAACGTTTCCTAATGCCCATCCTGATCGAGATTATGAAATTGATTTCGAAATTCCTGAGTTTACATGTGTGTGTCCTAAAACAGGGCAGCCTGATTTTGCCACGATTTATATTACGTATGTGCCGAATAAAAAATGCCTCGAATTAAAAGCACTTAAACTCTATATGTGGAGTTACCGCAATGAAGGGGCTTTTCACGAAAAAGTAACCAACCAAATCTTGGATGATCTCGTAGCAGCCTGCAAACCTCGCAGCATGAGCATCGAAGCTGATTTTTACGTCCGCGGCGGCATCCACACCATAGTAAGAGCAGAATACCCCTTCAAAAAGTAAACACCGGTACCCGGTACCGGTGTTTACTTTTTTTAGAATTGGTATAAAAGAGGGTCGTTGCGTTTGCTGTAGCGGCTCTTTTTGTGTTTCTTTTTAAAGAGGGCTTGAGCGCTTTCTTTTTGTTCTGGGTTAAGCATTTTGTCGAGTTCTGTTAACGAGTTGTATGCTTCTTTACCCATCTTCTTTTTCAGTTCATATTCTTTATCTATTAAAGAAGGGACTTTGATTCCGTTAGACTTTCCTTTTTCAAGTTCGTTGCGCATTTCTAGATGAACAATATCAATTTCTGCTTTGTTGCGTAGGTCTTCTTTTTTTAAGTTTGTTTTAATGTCTCTAATTTTGTTAATCATCTCTTTATCAAAGCCGAGCTCTTGGCCGTTTTTAACTAAAAATTCTGATTTGATATAAGCTTTGTGTGTGAGCAGGTCTTTGGTTTCCCATTGATGACCGCTTTTATGTTTTGTTGAGGTTTTTGAAACCGCTTTATCCTCTTTAGCCAATCCAGATGAAGAGAGGGAAAGTCCTAGTAATAGTGCAGTGGTAACAGATAAAAACGTCTTCATTCTATGCGCTCCTTTTTACGGTCTTTTTTGTCTTGCGCTCTAATTTGAAAATTTCAAGTAAGGCTAAAAATATGGCAATAATGAGGGGGCCTGCAAAAATACCGACTAGCCCAAACAGGTTAATACCACCTAATATCCCAAAGAATACCAAAATAAAGCTTAATTTGGAACGCTCACTAATGAAAATCGGTTTCATGATATTGTCGACCAATCCAACAAACAAGGCTCCCCAAGCTAAAATAAAAATCCCTTTACCCACGTCGCCTTGGGTTATTAGAATGATTGAAGTGGGGATCCAGATGAGGGAGGTTCCACCTGCTGGAAGCAGAGCGCAAAGCATCATCAAAGCGCCAAAAAGAACGGCTGAAGGGATGTCTGCCAGGTAATAGCCAATCCCGCCTAATGTCCCTTGAACAATGGCTGTGAGCAAAATGCCGTACATAATGGCATAGAGCACTTCTTGAAATCGTTTAAAAATCGTCTCTTTCTGTTTGTCGGATAAGGGGATGATCCATTTTAATTCTTGGATCATTGATTCCCCATTCTTAAATAAAAAGAAGAGAGTAAAGATGGTTAGAATAAATTTAATAATGTTCTTAGCAAAACTTTTTAAAATGTCACCTGTTTGAGTGGCAACAGAAGTTGAAATTGCTTTGAAATTATTTGCAATGGCGCTTTTTAAGTCGACATTATATTTTGCGGCAAATGCAGAGGCTTGATCAAACCACTCTTTAGTTCTTCCTGCCTCTAATAAGTTTTGGTCGATGTAGCGATATGCAGTTAAAACTTCAGAGGCTAAAGTACCGGCAATAAATGTGGCCGGTAAAATAAGCAGAATTAAAATTAAAAAGGTCATCAGAATCGCTGGAAGCATGTCTGATTTTGTGTTGAGCCGTTTTCGTAATTTTAAATAAAGGGGATAAGAGAGTGTGGCTAAAATGGTGGCCCAAGCAATGGCTGATAAAAAGGGTCTAAATAAACAGAAGAGTAAAATGCAAAAAAGACCAAAGATAAAACAGAAAAAGAGTGTGGCGTAACTTTTCTTTTGCATCTGTGTATTGTACGGGTTTCAGGTTAAGAATTAAAGACTTTTGCCAGGAATTAAGTAGTTTTGAACATAGTCAGCCACGCTTGATTCAAAGGACTGAAACGGTTCTTGGAAGCCAGCTGCCCTTAAGCGAGAAATGTCTGCTTGGGTGAAGTATTGGTAGCGAGGCCGGAGCTCTTCAGGCATGTCAAAGTATTCAATGTGAGGTTCTTTGCCTAAAGCTTTTAGTAAATAGGTGCCGAGTTGGTTAAAGCTTGAAGCTTGGCCTGTTCCGATAT
Source organism: Actinomycetes bacterium (assembly GCA_029263055.1). Lineage (GTDB taxonomy): Bacteria > Auribacterota > JAJCYG01 > JAJCYG01 > JAJCYG01 > JAJCYG01. Next base: position 909 of record JAJCYG010000001.1, on the reverse strand, counting down.
TAAAAATCCCGTTCGCTTTGTGATCTTGCATAAAGAATTGAATGGCTTTGATCACATCTTTGACATAAATAAAGTCGCGTAATTGTTCGCCATCTTCAATGCCTTCTTTGTGGGATTTGAAGAGTTTGATTTTGCCTGTTTTTTGGGTTTCAGGAAAGGTGCGGTAAATAACGCTCGCCATTTTTTCCTTATGATATTCGTTAGGACCAAAAACATTAAAGAAACGAAGGCCAACCACTTGATTGATGAGGCCTTGTTCAATCACCCACTTGTCAACTTCCCATTTTGATTTGCCATAAGGGTTGAGTGGTTTGAGTTTGGGGGTTAAGTCATCGCTATCTGAAAAACCGAGTTCTCCGTCGCCATAAACAGCTGCTGAAGAAGCATAGATAAAGCGTGCTTTGTTTTTTAAAGCCCATTCACAGAGCTTTTTGGAATAGATGACATTGTTTTCATTAAGGAATGTGACGTCTAGTTCTGTGGTGTCAGCGCACGCACCAATATGCAAAATGCAATCAACCTTTTTTGCCCACTCTTTAGTTTCAAGCTTGTTAAAGAGCTCTGCCACATCAAAGAGTTCTTGGTACTTGGCTTGTTTGAGATTGTTTCGCTGGTCGAGTTTGGATTTGCGGTCGCACAAAAGAAGGTCTTCACGCCCTTGATGGTTAAAGGTCGTAACCAGTGCACTTCCTATGAAACCGTTGGCTCCAGTAATGAGGATCATCTATTTTACAACCACCGTTGAAAGATTTTTAAAACCCCTTGGTCCCAAGCAATTCGGTGGGTGACGCCGGTTCCTTGCGCAATTTCGTTTTTGTGTTCCATGTACCATTTATAAGAGCGAATTAAGGCATCGGCGTTGGAGTATTTAGGTTTCCAGCCAAGGGCGGTTTCAAGTTTTTCTGTTGA